>NZ_JAHKPR010000015.1:15726-118933 GCF_018860585.1 Colwellia sp. E2M01 | reverse complement strand
TAGCCAACCGTACTTAGCCGCTTAGCAAAGCGTTAGCTTTACATCTTTAACTTGAGTAGCACATTCAATATGAAAAACATTCTTTATGGTCTAATTATATTTATGCCCAACCTTGTTGTCGCTTCAGATCTAGATTTAAAAAAAATAGATGTAAAAATCGTAAATAGTACCAATGATAGACTGTGTAGTAACCTAAAAGATAGGATATCCAACAAGCCTCAAGCACCATTAGAATCAAATATACAAGATGGAATTTCATTAATAACCCAAACTTCTGGTAGATACTCATATAACTCTGTCGATGGGCATAAAGCGTCTCTTAAAGTGAAATGGATGAAGGGAGATTTTTTTAATGATGGAAGTCTCATCACCGCCTCTCTTAGGTGTAGTATGTTACGAGGTATTTGCAGTGATGAACTTGTTATACACAACAAAGAAATTGATTACAAAAATAAACCAGAACAAAAGTTTAGTTTGAGTTATGTTCGAGATAGGCCGTATTTTCAATCGATGTACCACTGGCCATTTAAAGTTTGGCCTGGCTCAACCGTTTCTATGATGTTAGTTCGCGTTTCTCCTTTTACCTTTGAAAATAAAACATTTCTTCTTTTATCAGACAACTATGATAAAAAAGATTACTGGGCTGTTAGTCTTAAAAAATCTAACGTAGTGTATCCTTCAGGAAAGTACAAAGGAAAAGAAAGTGGTTCACTTGATATAACTTATTCATGCCATATGAAAAGCTAACAAGTCGCTCAAAGTGGACGCAAAACAGTTGGCTTGCGCTCATTCTTCGCTAATTTTAGCCAACAATTTTTGCGCCCGTTAGCGAGGCGTTAGCATTCATGGAAGGTTTGGTGTGAAAGAAGAGTTAAGCATACTTGTTCCTATAATTGGATTTTCAGGAGTTATCATTGGTGCGGTAGTCCAAGCAATTTTTAACCGTAAAAATCAAAAAGTAAATAACCTCTCAGAGTTACAAAATTCAGCTTACGCCGACTTCTTAAATGCAGCTTCAAAAATTGCTGTCGCACAACGACAGGATCAGCGTTCTACCGTTGAAAAAGAACTTTCAAATTTAGCTGATGCCAAATCAAGAATTTGTGTTTATGGTGATTCCAATGTAGTCCATCATTTAGCAGAATTTCTTCGAGAAGGCGGTACATTACAAACTGAACTAGAGATTTTATCTTTTACTCGGCTATGTATGGAGATCCGAAAATCAGTAGGAATGTCTGAAAAAGAATTGCGTTCATGTGATATTTCTCAATTGTTGTTCAGTGTAGATGTTAAGAACACAAAGACACCGGGGAAATGAATGCTAACAAGTCGTTAAAGCAGGACAAATAACAGTTGGCTTTTGCTCCTGCGTCGCTTATTTTAGCCAACATATTATTTGCCTCTTAACGAGGCGTTAGTTGGCACAACTTGTTCAAGAATAATTTTGTGTAAATAGGGCGGTTATCTCGCATAAACTGCACTTGTTTCTGTTCTTTTATGTGGTTAACTTTTTTGTCACTAACGCGTTAAATATTTTTTGCTAAACAGTTTTCGCCTAACTCGGTTTGTAAATTCAATTAGCAAAAGTGTTAAGGCTCAAATTCACGGTTAGTGGCAAGTTGTGTTGTGCTTTTTAGTTCTTACTTGCACCATTAAATTTCAGTGTTGTTGGTGAGTAAAATGTGTTTAACTATCAACCAACTAACAAGGCAATCAAACGGACAAATTACAGTTGGCTGCCGTTCGTGCCTCACTATTTTAGCCAACTGCAATTAGCCGCTTATTGTGGCGTTAGTTGGCACAACTTGTTCAAGAATAATTTTGTGTAAATAGGAAAGTTATCTCGCATAAACTGCATTTGTTTCAGTTCTTTTATGTGGCTAATTTTTTCGTGAAAAAGTAGTTTAGTATTCTTTGCTAAATAGTTTTCGCCAAACTAGTTTGGTAAATCCAATTGGCAAAAGTGTTAAGGCTCAAATTCACGGTTGGCGGCAAGTTGTGCTGTGCTTTTTAGTTCTTATTTACTCCATTAAATTTCAGTGTTGTTGGTGAGTAAAATGTGTTTAACTATCAACCAACTAACAAGGCAATCAAACGGACAATGATCATCCCTCGATAAAACGGACACCAAAATCTAACTAAAGATGAGGTGTCTATGCCGAATCTATAGTTCTTCGATAAGAAAGCTAACGTCCGTTATCGTATCATTCTGGACGTTAGATAAGTCATATAAACATAATGTTTTCTCTCATATTTAAGTGGAAGCTTATACTCATAAAAAAGCCTTTATTTGAATAGTGTTCAGATAAAGGCTGAGAATAAAGATAACCTAAGGTATTAAATATAAGGTGCGTTTTTTAAGTTAGTTTCTGCAAATAGCGACCAATGGTTTCTTGTTCAGCATCAAACCACTTTTTAGCACTTTTGTTCCATTGGGTTTTTCCTGAATAAGCAAAACTTGCTTCTATGGTGTCAATTGAAAAACGACGTTTTATTTGTTGATCGCCTTCCAAAAAGCATTGGGTTATTTCATTGGCTTGCTCATCAAACTCAAACCCTTCAAGACTGAAAAGCGTTTTACCAACGCGCTCAGGTTGCGTAGAAAATTGTACATCAAAGCCAGTGGTTAAATTGCCTTTTGCAATAGAGGTTTCAAAATTAAACACTTGCGTGAGAAAATTTTTGTCGTTAACTGATTTTTTAACTTGCTCTCTTAATGCGTTACTTTGCTCTGATAATGAAAGTTCATTTGCTCGACCTAATACTAAACCGGCCCATTCACTATTAATAATGAGCGCGCCGCCTTGATGACGTATTTCACCGGTAGTGAGGTTTGTTTCATTAATTAGTTCTAGGCTAAGTAAAGCACCGGCATTACGCGAGGTAATTCGCCAATCTTCAATGTAAGATTCATAAGGCGAGGCTTCTATCATACAGTCGCCAACACGAGAGAGTATGGCTGGCTCTGGCCAACGATTATGTACTTGAAATGATGTTCCGCCAGACCAGCTTAGTTGCTCGTTTTGCCAAGTGCTATCAGCCGACCAACCTTCATAATTAGCCAGTTGATACAATTCTTGTTCGTCGCATTTGTCCCATGCTTTTGTCACCATTTCACTTTCAATGGGCAAGCGTAAATCTATGGTTAAGTTTCTTCCTTGTAGCCAAAATACATGGGTTTGTAAGTCGGTTTCGCCACTAGCAAATGAAATACTTCGGCGTTTGAAACAACCAATCATCCACTCTGGTACTGTGTTTTTTGCGATGATTTGGTGTTGTTCAAGTAATTGTTGAATATGCATGTGATTAACCTTCTTTAATTGCAGCTTGGCCAAAAGATAAAAGCGAACGGGCATTGTCAGGTAAATTCACCTCGCCGCGTGCGGCTTTTTTTTGCAAATAGCTGAAGGTTTGTATGGTTTGAGCCAGTAAATGGTCGCCACAAATAATAGCTTCGTAAGATGGCTTTTCATCGTCATTCATAATGGTAGTATTAGGTTCAACAATTGTGTTGTAATCAAGACTTGAGAAAAATGGAAATGAATAACGTTCTTCTTTGACTTGTCTTACTCTATGTGATGTTGCTACGTAGCGACCGTTAGTTACCGTTTCCATCATGTCGCCAATATTAATGACAAAACAACCGTCAACTATCGGTACATTTATCCATTCGCTAGCACCATTTAGTACCTGTAAACCGGGCGCAGTAGGTAATAAAATAGTAAAAAATTCATAATCAGTATGCGCGCCAATACCTGAATCGGTTTCTTTGGCTTCAGGGTTGTCAAAATAATGAATTAGACGAAGCTGGCTAGGTGGCTGAGTGAGGTGTTTAGTGAATGTATCTTCAGGTAAATCTAACGCAAGCGCAAAGCCTTTAAATAATACACGGCTTAATTCAAGCATTGCTTCGTAGTAAGGTTTCACGCCTTTTTTGAAGTTGTCATTACTCGGCCATTGAGTGCTCGCTTCTTTTTCAAAGCGACTTAATAAGCTCGGTGAGTCTGGGCCAATGTCATAGGCCTCTTTTAAATCAGGTTTTTTCTTTTCTGTGCTGTAAAAACCTTCTTCGCCAATAGGGACATAACCTGTGTGATTTTTGGATAAGCCGATGTAATTAGACATTTTAGTGTCTTCATCTTCTTCGATAAAATAAGCTTTTGCTGACTGTTTTAAGTTTTCAATCAAGGCAGGGCTAACATTGTGTCCCTTTAAAAATAAAAAACCTGCATCTTGAGCGGCTTTACCTAAGCTTTTGCTTGCGGTAATGCGCTTATCAAGATCATCTGAAAATAATAATGAGATATCAACTACTGGTAGTTCGGTAAACGCGGTATGGGTGTTTTTTACAAGTGCTGTCATCTTTTGCTCCTTTATTAAGCATAGAGTGAATGCTGGTCGTCCAGATTAATGCAGTGATAAATGATGTTTCATTGATGACTGTTCGGGTCGTCCCGAATTATGTTAGTTAATTACTCATTTAACCAATCACATCATTTTATGTATACTGTTTATTTTACATGATAGGTGTGCAAAAAATGCACCGCTAGTGTCAATGTATCTGTACCGACCAATTTAACGCTTGGATTATCCATAATATGCGCCATTTACAAGATTATTTATTCTTTAAAACTATTGCGAGTGCGGGCTCTATTAGAAAAGCGGCTGACTCATTAACGATTACCTCTACTGCGTTAAATAGACGATTAATTGCAATAGAAGAGGAGTTAGGGGTTGAGTTATTTGAGCGCTTACCTAAAGGGGTGAGGTTATCGTCAGCAGGTGAAGTGTTTTTACATCATGTGAGAGAGCAGTTAATTGATATAGAGCGTGTAAAAAGTCAAATTTCTGATTTATACGGAGAGCGACGAGGTCACATTAATATTGCTTGTAGCCAAGCATTATTGCCTTTTTTCTTGCCTGAGCAAATTGCCAAATATCGTCACTTACATCCTAAGGTGACCTTTAATGTTAAAAAGCGAGATCGTGGTTTAGCGGAAGAGTCATTAAGAGATATGAGTGCAGATTTAGCCGTTGTTTTTGAGCCACAATCTTTGGCGGATTTTCAAATATTATCAATATCACGGCAACCAACTTATGCCTTAGTGTCGAAAGATCACCCGTTAGTGAGTAAATCAAAAATTAAATTTAGTGATTGTTTGCAATATCCGTTAGCTTTACCGACAGGGCAATATGGTTTACGTCGTATTTTGAATAAAAAGGCCGATAGCTTAGGGCTAAAGTTAGAGCCAATGATTGAGTCTGACAGTTTTGAGTTTTTACGTCACAGTACACGTTTTGGTGAATATATTAGTTTTCAAATTGAAATAGGTTTGCCTAAACATCTCGATGTGATGAATTTAAAAGCCATTCCCATTGATGAACGTGATGTGCCTGCAGGTATTTTGTATTTAGCACAATTAAAAGGGCGCACTTTACCTGTTGCGGCAGCTAAGTTTTCGCAGCAATTGATCACTGATTTACCGGTAAGTTTGTAAATAACATTTGGCAATATTGCTCTCAAATGAATGTTCTCAAATAAATAATATCTACAAAGTAAAATATTTTATACACCTTAACCTCGCCTTAACCCTCAGTTTGATATTTTGATAGCCATATTGGACTTGTTGATTTTATTAAGGCGTTATTATGTTTACCCCTACTCACTTTGAGAAGTATGCAAAGAATATTATATTTTTACTACTTCCTATCTTATTACTTGGTTGTGACGCTACTGAAAAAGTGGCACCGCCAATGGCACAAGCTGTTCACGTAGACACGTTAACCATGTCGGCCACTACCTTACGACTAACAAATGAATTACCAGGAAGAATTTCAGCATTTAAAGAAGCGGAAGTACGCCCGCAAGTTTCGGGTATTGTGCAAAGCCGTGAATTTAAAGAGGGAAGCATTGTTGAGCGTGGACAAGTTTTATATAAAATTGATCCAACAACTTATCAAGCTGCGGTTAACAGTAACAAAGCGGAATTAGATAAAGCGTTGGCAAATGAAGAATCGACAAAAAAAATAGCCGATCGTTACGCTGAGTTACTTAAACAAAAGCTAACCAGCCAACAACTTTACGATGAGTCATTTTCAACTTACCTACAAGCACAAGCCGAAGTAGCTATTAGACAAGCAGAATTAGAGAATGCGCAAATTCAACTGTCTTACACTGACATTAAAGCACCCATTAGTGGTCGTATTGGTATCTCCCAAATAAATGAAGGTACTTTGTTAACCTCTGGACAAGCTTCATATCTAACAACGATTATTCAATCAGACCAAGTTTACGTTGATATGCAGCAATCTTCTGTTTCGTTATATAAGTTAAGACAGGAGTTTAAAAAACAAATCAAAGAAAAGCCGACAGTACCAGTGACCGTAACCTTAGAAGATGGGACTCAATACAACGAAGTTGGTTATTTAGAATTTGCAGACTCTCATGTAGACAGCTCTACAGGTAGTGTAACTTTACGCGCTTTAATGCCAAATCCAGAAAATGTTTTATTACCTGGTACTTTTGTACGCGCGCATATAGCTTTACCCACTGAAAAAGTTTATTTAGTTGTGCCGCAATCAGCCGTAGTGAGAAGTCAGTCAGGTGAGCCTTCTGTATTTATTGTCGATGAAGCAGGGTTATCGCGTAAACAAATGGTTATTTTAGGTAGAGAAGTAAATAGCGGCTGGGTAGTTGAGAAAGGTTTAGCGGTAGGCGATAAGGTTATTATTAATAACTTACTAAAAGTTAAAAATAACCAAAACGTTATTGTTGATAGCAATACAACTGACATTGCACAACTTAATAAGGGGTAATTTATGTCTACATTTTTTATAAATAGACCCGTTTTAGCGTGGGTTATTGCCATTGTAATTATGTTATCGGGTATTGCCTCAGTACTTAATTTACCGATAGCACAATATCCCTCTATTGCTCCGCCATCAATTAAAGTAAGTACCTCATACCCTGGTGCTTCAGCAAAAACAATTGAAGACAGTGTGACTCAAGTCATAGAGCAAAGTATGACGGGGCTTGATAACTTACTATATATGTCATCACTTAGTGACTCTTCAGGAAATGCTTCGGTTACCTTAACTTTTAGTGCCGAAACAGACCCAGACACTGCACAAGTACAAGTACAAAATAACCTTCAGCAAATAACCAACAGATTACCGGCAACAGTACAAAGCCAAGGGACATCAGTGACTAAAAGTTCATCTGGCTTTATGTCGGTTACTAATATCTATTCACCTGATGGCACAATGAGTACCGAAGATATTCAAGATTATGCTAACTCAAGTATTAAAGACATTATTAGCCGTGTCGATGGCGTAGGTGAAGTCACTATTTTTGGTCCTTCGTATGCAATGAGAATATGGCTAGATCCCGCTAAATTAAATAGCTATAACTTAACGCCGGTTGATATTTCTAGTGCTGTGTCGGAGCAAAATAGCCAAGTAACGGTAGGGCAATTAGGCGGCACGCCTGCAACTGACTCGCAATTAATTAACGCCACCATTACCGCACAAAGCTTATTAACCAGCGTAGATGAATTTAAGAGTATTTTAATTTCGGTTAATAGTGATGGCTCGCAAATTCGCCTAAAAGATGTTGCTAGGGTTGAATTAGCCAGTGAAGATTCAAGCGTTATTCCGGTGTTTAATGGCTATGGTACGTCGGGTATTGCGATTACCTTAGCCTCAGGGGCTAATTCATTAGATACGCAAGAGGCAGTTGATTTAAAACTTGCGCAATTAGAAAAAGGTTTTCCTGATGGTTTAAAGCTGCAAAAAGCAACAGACAGTAATGCGTTTATTCGTTTATCTATTTCTGAAGTTGTACAAACACTTTTTGAAGCTGTCGGCTTGGTTTTTCTTGTTATGTTATTGTTTTTACAAAACTTACGCGCAACGTTAATTCCTACTATTGCGGTACCTGTAGTATTGCTAGGTACCTTTACTATTATGTCAGTATTGGGCTTTTCAATTAATACCTTAACTATGTTTGGTATGGTGTTAGCGATTGGCTTACTGGTAGATGATGCCATTGTTGTTGTAGAAAACGTTGAGCGTATTATGCACGAAGATAATGTTTCAGCGTTAGAAGCAACAAAACGTTCAATGAAACAAATTACTGGTGCACTGATAGGTATTACCATGGTACTGGTCGTGGTATTTATTCCTATGGCATTTATGGGCGGCTCTATTGGCGTTATTTATCAACAGTTTTCATTAACCATAGTGTCAGCCATGGTATTGTCGGTATTTGTCGCATTAACCATTACGCCGGTATTGTGTTCAACAATACTTAAACCGAGTGCTGAAAAGTCTAATTCTAATTTTTTTAATGCTTTTAACCGCTTTTTTGATGCAACTTTATTTCGTTATACTTCGTCAATAAAGCATGTGCTAACTCGACCTATTCGTTTTGGCTTAATCTATGTGTTATTACTGGCTATTTGCGGTTATTTATTTGCCTCGTTACCTAGTTCATTTTTACCAAATGAAGATCAAGGTGAAATGATGGTAATGGTGCAATTACCTAATGGCTCAACGCTAAATCAAACCGCTTCGGTGATGGAAGACGTACAACAATATTTTGAAGAACATGAAGCTGATACGGTGAATACTACCTTTACCGTTTCTGGGTTTAATTTTGCAGGTAGAGGGCAGAATGCAGCCATGGCGTTTATTGGCTTAAAAGACTGGTCTGAGCGAACCAATGAAGGCACTGATATAGACGCTATTATTCAACGCACTACTGCACATTTTGCTAATTATAAAAAAGCATCAATATTTGCCTTTAACACGCCACCTATTCGCGAATTAGGTCAAGCCAGTGGTTTTGATTTTTACTTGCAAGACGTTGGTAATATTGGTCATGACAAACTTATTGAGCTACGTAATCAGTTATTAGCAAAAATGGCTCAAAGCCCGATTTTGCAGAAAGTAAGACCAAACGGTTTAGAAGATAATGCTCAGTTTTTTCTTGATATTGATTATGAAAAAGCGAAAGTATTAGGGTTAGAGATATCAGACATTAACAACACGCTATCAATAGCATGGGGTTCAGCTTACGTTAATGACTTTATTGATAGAGGCCGCTCTAAAAAGGTTTATATTCAGTCTGACGCTGAATTTAGAATGACTCCTGAAGATCTTAACTTATGGTTTGTTAGAAATAGCCAAAATGAAATGGTGCCATTATCAGCATTTAGTAGCACCCATTGGGGTAAAGGCTCACCGCAATTGTCACGTTATAACGGTAACTCTGCTGTGGAAATATTAGGTGAAGCGGCTGAAGGTTACAGTACGGGTGACGCTATGGCTGAAATAGACAAACTAGCGGCTGAGCTTTCAAGTGATATTCAAGTAAGCTGGACAGGAATGTCGTACCAAGAGCTAGAGTCTGGAGGACAAGCACCCATTTTATATGGTATTTCATTATTGATGGTTTTCTTATGCTTAGCAGCATTATATGAAAACTGGAGTATTCCTATTGCGATTATTCTAGTGGTGCCTTTAGGCGTATTAGGCGCAGTATTAGCTATTATGTTTAGAGGCATGGAAAACGATGTTTACTTTCAAGTAGGCTTATTAACCACCATAGGGTTATCCGCTAAAAATGCTATTTTAATTGTAGAATTTGCCAAAGAGTTGATGGAAAAAGGCATGAGCCTAATTGACGCAAGTATTAAAGCCTGTGAAATGCGCTTACGTCCTATCATTATGACGTCATTAGCTTTTGTCTTGGGTGTGTTGCCATTAGTTATTAGCACGGGCGCTGGTGCTAATGCACGAAATGCTATTGGTACTTCGGTAATGGGCGGTATGATAGCGGCAACATTATTAGTTATTTATTTTGCGCCATTGTTTTTTGTATTAATTGTTAAGTTATTCAAAACTGAAACTGAAAAGAACGCTTAAAAGAGAACGTTATGAAGTCTGAAAAGTTAAGTTTTATTTTAGTAGAAGACAATATTGATCTTGCCGCGGCTGTTATTGATTACTTGGAGCTTGAAGGTATGCAATGTGATCATGCAGCTAACGGTGCTGCAGGATTAAATCTAATAAACACTAATGCTTATGATGTGATTATTTTAGATTTAAATCTTCCTAAAATAAGTGGCTTAGAGGTTTGTGCTCAATTACGGGCAAGTGGTGTTGATACGCCTATTTTAATGTTAACCGCACGGGATACACTCGACGATAAGCTTACTGGTTTTTCAAAAGGCGCTGACGACTACTTAGTAAAACCTTTTGCTATGGAAGAACTGATTGTTAGAGCAAAAGTATTAGCCAAGCGCCGCAGCGGGCAAGTATCACAACTGTCTGTTGCTGATGTCATGTTAGATTTAAAGCAGAAGCAAGCTTTTCGTCATGGCGAAGCATTAAACTTGTCGCCAACGGCATTAAAAATATTAGAGCTATTAATGCGGGCCAGCCCAGAGCCGGTATCCCGTGAAAAAATAATGCAACGTATTTGGGGTGACGAGCAACCTGATAGTAATAGTTTAAAAGTACATATTTTTAATTTGCGAAAACACCTTGATGGAAATGCAGCTAATAAATTAATCCATACTATATCTGGATCTGGTTTTGCGATGAGAGAAGGTAAAAGTGCATGAAAATAGCACCAAGTATTAAAATTTTTGTTTTATTCTCCATGCTAATGACAGGGATCACTATTATATGGGGGTTGTCTGTATTGAGTAATTATTACTTTATTTCAGGCATGGAAATATCGATGCGTAATAGCATGTTTGCTTTCGCCCAACAGCAAACAGGCGAGAATGAATTGAGTTTTCAAGGTACTGCAGAAGCTGTTGATGCGCCAACAGATCGTATTATCACCTACTCATTAGTGAAAGACTGGGAAAATGTACCAGTGATTTTTCAACAAGAATACAAGGTTGATGAGCTTTCACTGAATACGCTTTATAAACATTTAGAAATACCCTCGTTAATTGAGCGACCTAAAACTGGCTCGTTCATGATGAAAATCATCAAAGACCATGAAGAGTATTACGTATCGTTAGTTATTTCAAAAACAGACTCAAACCTTAAAAATTTGTCAAATATAAGTCATGCTGTCGTTATTACTGTAACAGGCTTACTGGTAATCACGCTATTTGCGTTAATTTTATTTTTTGTTATGCGACAAATTACTTTGCCCGTTACACGCCTAAAAAATTGGGCTAAAAATTTAAATAATGAACAGTTATTGCAACCGACACCTGATTTTCATTACAGCGAATTAAACACCTTAGCGACGTTAATACGCAATAGTTTAACTTCAGTACAAGAGAGTTTAGCGCGAGAGAAAAAATTCTTAGGTTATGCAAGTCATGAGCTTCGGACTCCTATTGCCACCTCACGCTCTAATACTGAATTATTAGAAAAGTTAATTGCAGCAGACGCACCTAAAGATAAACAGTTAACGGTATTAGCGAGAATATTACGCGCGAATGTGAACATGACTGATTTAACCGAAACTTTACTCTGGCTAAATCGTAGTGAAGATAAAAAACTTGTCGCGCAAAAATTTAATTTAGGCGAGTTAACTAAACAACTGGTGAGCGAACTTAATTACTTAACGATAGATAAAACCGTTGATGTTAGTGTAGAAACCGATAATACCGTATGCGAGCTTCCTGAAAGTGTGTGTAGAATAATTATTGCAAACCTTGTTCGAAATGCCTTACAACACACCAGTGAGGGCTTTGTGGTAATAAAACAAAGTGGTTACCAAATAGCTATTATTAATCAAAATAACGCTGACGAGACAACAGACAATACACTGAGGCAAGATAATTTAGGTTTTGGCTTAGGCTTAAGTTTAACTAAACGCATAGTGCAGCAATATCAATGGCAATATAGCACACAAGATATTGCTGGCGGAAAAGATGTGTTAGTTGTGTTTAACCGTAATGCTAATAATGACCGAGCTCAGGTTAATTAGCTTTGTTATTCACTCAAGTTGGCGAGTAAACGATCGCAACCTTGTTTAAGGGCTATTAGTTCTTCTAATGCCATTTTTGATTTACACATCATGCTATTAGGTATAGCTTCTGCTTTTTGTTTTAACGCGACTCCGTCAGCAGTAATATGAATAATCATTACGCGTTCATCTTCCTGACTACGGGTTCTTGTCACTAACTCTTTTGCTTCTAAACGTTTTAACAAAGGCGTTAAAGTACCTGAGTCTAAATGGATTTTAATGCCAAGCTCTTTCACATTCATGGTTGAATGCTCCCACAACACCATCATGACAATATATTGCAGGTAAGTTAAATCTAACTCTTTTAATAGAGGGCGATAAGCTCGACTCATTGCATTTGAGGCGCTGTAAAGTGAAAAACATACTTGTTTGTCTAACATTAAGTTTGAAGATTCGCTTTCTTTAGCTTTGAGTTGCTTAGCCATAATTTATCCTCTTTAAATTAAATTGTGCACAATATACTTGCGTTTTACAAAAACATCAATTATATTAACCTTAAATAAATTGTGCACAATTTAGTTGTTGTCAATTTATATTGTGCGATAATTCACGACACAAATTACTCCCTTAAATCATTTACAGAAAAAGGATATACAAATATGACTACTTTATATACTACATCAGCAACAGCACAAGCAGGCCGTAATGGACAAGTAACTACTGACGATAATAAATTAGATTTAGCATTAAGTTACCCAAAAGAAATGGGTGGTAGTGGTGCAGGTACTAACCCTGAACAATTATTTGCAGCGGGTTATTCAGCGTGTTTTTCTAACGCTATTTTACACGTAGCGAGTGAAGGTAAAGTAGCTATTAAATCAGCACCAACAACCGCAACTGTGGGTATTGGTCCAAATGAAACAGGCGGTTTCGCTTTAGCAGTAACCTTATCAGTTGAATTAGATTTACCCCAAGCAGAAGCAGAGCAATTAGTTAAAACTTCGCACCAAGTCTGCCCGTATTCAAATGCTACTCGTGGTAATCTTGATGTGAAGTTAATCGTTAATGGTGTAGCGTTATAACGATAAAGCAGTGACGAACACCTAAGAAAGGTATAGTGCTATTAAGTACTATATCTTTTTCAATTCATCAAGGAACAACTTATGCGCGCAGTTAGAATTCACCAATACGGTGGAATTGAAGCACTTCAAGTAGATCAAATAGATAAACCTACTATTAATGCTGATGATGTATTAATTGAAGTAAAGGCTTCATCAATTAATCCCGTTGATTGGAAGATAAGACAAGGTTATTTAAAAGACTTTATTCCATATGAACTACCACTTACCTTAGGCTGGGATGTGGCAGGAGTTGTGACCGTTGTTGGTAGTGATGTTACTGATTTTAAGGTTGGCGATGAAGTGTTTAGCCGCCCTGATATTACGCGTAGTGGTACTTTTGCTGATTATATTGCGGTGAAAGCTGATGAAGTGGCGCTTAAGTCAAAAAAATTAGATTTTGCTCAAGCGGCTTCGCTGCCTCTTGCTGGTATAACGGCATGGGAATGTTTAGTTGATGTCGGCAATATTCAAGATGGGCAACGTGTTTTAATTCATGCTGGCGCAGGTGGTGTTGGTCATTTAGCTATTCAAATAGCGAAAGCTAAAGGTGCTACCGTTATTGCAACAGCTTCAACTAAAAATCAAGCACTACTTGTTGAGTTAGGTGCTGATCAAGCGGTGGATTATAGTCAAGGCACTTTGCTTGAACAGATAGAACCCGTTGATTTAGTGGTTGATACTATGGGTGGTGAAGTACAAGCACAATCTTGGCCGTTATTGAAAAAAGGCGGTATGCTGGTTTCTGTGGTTGATCAGCCTGATGAAGCTATTGCAAAAGCACATGACGTGGAAGGTGCTTTTGTGTTTATTCAGCCAAGTCGTCGTATTTTAGAAGAACTGAATGCTTTAGTTGAACAAGAACAATTAATTCCGTTTATTGAAAATAGTTTTCCGTTAGAAAAGCTAGCAGACGCACATTTACAAAGCCAGACTGGCAGAACGCGCGGAAAAATTGTTATAGAAGTGAATTAATTTCTCTTTTGAATTTAAGATGTGATTTTATTTAAGTTCAGAAATCATTAATGAAAGTCGGCTATCTTTATAGGCGATTTTTCGTTTAGCGATATGTTTTAGTTTGTTAAATAAGCTTAAAAAAAACAATCTAATGGATTCCCGCCAAGAGAACGCGGGAATGACTGTGCTAGGAGTTGAGTTTATATCAAGGTGAAGCGTCACTCCCGAGGTGTCTTGTCGGGAGTCTATTTTCCTTGATGGTTTTATTTACTTAATAACTTAAGCCATTAAGTAAGTTATTAAATAAATAGGTTTAAAATCACTTCTCCGTGTGAAGACATTAACCAAGCGAATGCTGAAATATTAACGACAACGGTTAACCAAAAAACATTCCTAAATTCAGTTTTCTTCGATTTATGGCGCAGAAACTGTTGTGCAAATGCAGCACCTGGCCAACCACCTATTAACGCTAAAAAATGCAGTGTACTTTCTGGTGTTCGCCATGCATTACGTTGTGCTTTTGATTTATCGTTGGCATAGCTAAAAAAAGTAATAAAACTAGCACCTAAATAGAGAAATAGTAACTTTTGAGGTAAGTGCTCTAACAAGTAAGCACCGCTTAATAAGACAAGAAAAAATACTGATAACAACAGTGAAAATCGATTTACTTTTTTAGCCTGTTTCTTTACTAATTTCTCACCTGAAAATGTTGCTTGAGCAGCGCAATTTCTGCCTTGATTATCCTTTGTAATAGAAAAAGTTATTACATCATTTATTTGAGGTATTCTTTTTCTGTTTACAAAAGCGTTTTTATGAATAAATACTTGCGAACCGCCACCATTAGGCGCAATAAAACCGAAGGCTGTATCGGTATTCCATTGCACTAACTTACCTTTTAATCTCATATTAAATCCTATTTCTAAGAGGCTATGCGTTGCCTTAACGTGATAAACAATTCATTTTCTTTATCTTCTTCTACGCAAACACTTAATAGATCATCAATAAAATGATTAAGCGCACGATGTTCAATAGCTTGTACTTTTTGTTGCTGTGCCGGCGTTAGCATTTGGTAGCTTGTCGCTGCGCCAAAATCGCCAAAAATCATATCGCCAGTTTCGGTATCATATAAAGTGTTATGAGCATATAAATCACCATGACACACTTGGTTTTGATGCAAATGCGTAAAAACGTGTTCCATTTGCTTAACAATTTTATCAATTAAAGTAATAGAGAGACTGAAATTTTCAGGGAAGGTATCGCGTGTACAACTGTTAAAACAAGGCGGTAAACCGAGGTTTTTATAGTGCGATGGAATTAAGTTCATTATTAAAGCTAAGGTATTTGCTTCCTTAACCAAGGCTAATGATTGCACTAAATTGGGATGAATACCTACTTGCAAACAAGCTTGTAACTCATCTTGCGGGTAACCATCGCTAGTGACTTCCCCTTTAAATACTTTTACCGCTATTTCATCAGGAAATTGTGTTTGCGGCGTATTCCAGTGAGCCTTTGAAATAACACCAGAAGCACCTTGGCCTAATACATTTTCTAGGGTGTAACTTGCTGAGGAAAGACTTGGAACTGACTTAGTATTATGAGTCTCTTTAATAGCACTAAACGGATTACCGGCAAAAGCAAACCAAGCCAACTTAGGTAAGTTTAATAATTGCTCAGGACATTCAGTCAGTTTGTTGGCAGAAATTCGCACTAGCTCTAGATTGTGGGCATTGGCTAAGGTTTGCGGTAAGTCAGTTAACTGGTTTCCAGCTAAAGCGAGTTTTTGCAATCTTGGTCGTTCTCCCAAACTGTTTGGTAACAATTCAATTTGATTGTCGGTTAATATTAACCAGCGTAATTTTTTAGGTAACGACTCTTCGGCAACGGTTTTAATTTTATTTGATTTAAAACCAATCATCTCTAAATTAGGTAATTTTCCTAACACTTCAGGCAAATGATCAAAATTATTTTGAGAAGCAAAAATAATTTTCAGCTTAGTTAGCTGAGTTAATTCATCAGGCAACTCAGAAAGGTTATTATTTGATAAGTCGAGAATCTCTAAGCTGTTTGCGAGTGTTAATATCTCTAAAGGAAAGCAAAATAAGTTTTCAGATAATGTTAGCCGCTTAACACCATTAAGCTCGCCAGAGCGAAGTTGAGAAAGAGTATGCAAAATAAACGT
This sequence comes from Colwellia sp. E2M01, assembly GCF_018860585.1. Classification (GTDB taxonomy): domain Bacteria; phylum Pseudomonadota; class Gammaproteobacteria; order Enterobacterales; family Alteromonadaceae; genus Colwellia. The sequence goes on along the minus strand of NZ_JAHKPR010000015.1, from coordinate 102,738 downwards.
CCGTGAAGATAATTAAAAACGGCGCTAGTTTACAATAAAATGACGTTTAAATCTTGGTGGTTAATATTTATGCAAAATATTCAGGGCTATTGGTGCTGAGGGTATAGTCTTAAATAATCACACCAAACACTAAAATGGGTGTGATTAAATCGAGTATCTGTTGCTGTATGCCAATTAGAAAATGCCCTAGGTTTTAAGCGAAAACGAAGTTTATAACCGTCTATTTCTATGTGGCAAAGTAAATTTTCTGTGGTTTCATTTTGAACTTGTACTTGCGCAAAACCATTTGTATTTCTTTGGTGCTTAATACTTATTTTAGGCATAGCTAATACGGCGCTTGACATTATTATGGTCAGTAATATTAGTGTGAAAAATGTTAGAAATCTTGTTGTCATTTTAAAAGGCCGTTATTAAATTTAAAGAATTTATATAAATAAAATTAAGTTTAGCATTGAAAGTTAATTTTGTGTCTCCATAACTTATAACAACGCAGTAATTTCATCGTATAAATTACAGTATTAATAAATATGTCCAACAGAGGCATTAATAAGAGAATAATTATGGCTAACTTCGTACCAATTAGAAAAGAACAATTACAAAACACTAAAATTGCAAGTAAACGTCATCTTGGGCATATTGCAAAACAGCACATCATTTCAGTTACTGCAGATGAATATGCGCAGGCTTCTTCAAGCTTCCCTATTGTGTTAGTTAAAACTCCTGATTCACCACGTCACCAAAGTGTTGCGATGTTAGGCTTGGAAACAAGTGAAAATTTATATTACAAAAATGATGAATGGATTGGTTTAATGCTACCTAAAAATGCAGGTTTAGCACCATTTTCATTAGGATTAGATCCTGATCAAGAGAACACTTTAGTACCTTATATCAACTTAGATAGTGAGTTTGTTGGCGAAGACAAAGAACTACCTTTATTTGATGAAGAAGGTAAAGAAACAGAATTATTAAATAATGTACAAAATTCTCTTGGTCGTTTATACGAAAACGAAAAAAGAACAGAGAATTTAATTAAAGAGCTTGTAGAGAATGACTTATTGCAAGAGCTTGAATTAAATATGGCTTTTGCTTCAGGTGAGAAGAAAAAACTTACTGGTATCTTCACTATTGATGAAGCTAAATTAAAAGCATTGTCTGATGAAAAAGTATTAGATTTTCATAAACGTGGTATTTTCGTTCCAATCTATTCAATGTTAAGTTCACTTGCACAAATTAATCGTTTAGTTCAACTTCGTAACGAGACAGAAGACAGAAAAATTTCAACAATTCAAATTGTTCCGGTTAAGAAAGAAGAAGCGGCAGCAGAAGCTGAAACTACAGCGAGTTAATTAAGCTGTAAATAATAGTTAATTAAATGTAAATAAAAGGGGCTTTTGCCCCTTTTTTGTGCTTTATTTAAAATAAAACTATTTTAATATACCTGTAAAGATAAGCCTGTGTTAATTTAGGATCAGTAATGATGAATCCTATTCGTGATGAATTATAGTAGTGAGAATAATAATATGGTCGATAATAATAAGCTCTCTAAAGATATTGAAGAGCAAATACAGAGTTTAGCAAGTGATGTTTATATACAAGTAGAAGAAAAATTAACACATTTGATCGCTACGGCTGTAAAAGTAGAATTGAGTAAAAATACCACTCAAGAAAGCAAAGGATTGTCTGATAAAGAACAATCATTGCAAAAAAACTTTGCAGAGCAGCAACAATTACAAGCTAAAGAAATTGAACAACTTAAACAGCTATTAGCAGAAAAAAGTGCGGATGAAAGTACAGCCAAACAAAATTTTCAAGTAGAGCTGACACAAAAAACCATCAATTATACTGAGACAATCGAAGCTCTACGTAAAGAGCTCAATCAGTTAAAACAAAATGATGATAAGAAAGTTGTTGATAAACAAAGCGCTGATAATAAGTTACAAGAAAAACTACTTGAAGCTGAGAAAAAACTGACAGATCAAGATCATCAAATTGATGGTTTAAAAGGTCGTGTCATGGTGTTAACTGAACAAGAGCAAAGTTTAAATAAAGAACTCGTTGCAGCTAAAGAAAGTGCACAGTTCAATGAAAAACAAAAAACAGAAGCTATTGCGGAAAGTAAGGCTCAAGCAGAAGCATCAGCTAAACAGCAAGTTGATGCATTAAATGAAAAAATTAAACAACTTGAAAGCGAAGCTACGAAAGTTAAGGCTGAAGCACAGCAAAGCAGTGATAATAAAGTAAAAGAGCTTGATCAAAAAATAGCTCAATTAACTGAACAAATTCAGCAAGAGCAAAACGGTAAGGCTGAATTACAACAGCAGCTGTCTGCGCAGCAAAAAGCAATTGATACTGAGCAAGATAAAAACAAACAAGCAGAGCAGCGCGATAAAGATTACCAAGCGCAAATTGCAAAGCTTACAGAGCAAGCAGCTAAAGACAAGCAAACGTCGCTTGATCAAATTAAAGCACTTAATGAAGGTACCGCTAAAGTTAAACAGCAACACCTGGATGAGATTAGTGCCATTAATAAAGCTGGTGAAGAAGCTAAGATCTTGCAATCTTCAGCACAGCAAAAAATTATTGAGTTAGAAAAAGCTCAAGAACAACTAATCAATAAACTCGAAGCTGGACAAAAAGAAATAGAAAACTATCAGCAAGAAGTTACCGTACTTAATGAGCAATTAAAAGTCGCTCAAGATAGCCAAGAAAGTACCTTACAACGCTTTAATAATAATCGTGATAAACAAGAAGCAGAAAACAATAAAGTCAGGGATACTATTAAGTTCTTACGTGATGAAAACCATGAGCTAATTACGGCTAGTGCTGAACAAAAAGCAGAGTTTACAGCTCAACTTAATGAGTTAGAGCATAAGTTAACAGAGTATCGCTTGAAATTCGAATATGCGCAAAAACAGCTAGCTAATTAGTTTTTGAGTATGTAATAACGGTAACAACCAAGTTTATTGAAATGTTTAATGAGCTTGGTTGTTAGCGTGTTAATTATACACAGTGTCAATTCTACAATAGAGTATATCTAAGTGTCTCTTCACCTTCCTTTTGTCAAACTAAGTCATTGGCAACAAATTGCCTTTTCTGCCGCACTGCTTGAGCGCATGTTACCTAATTATCAAATGTTTAGTGAGGCATCTGATTTTGGTGACGCGAAAGTGTTACGTAATCAACTTGATATTATTTGGCAGTGGCTTGCTAATCGTAATGCGGTAAAAATTAATATTGATGCGCAATTATTGAAGCTGGAACCACAAACACCTGATCCTGAAGTATTTGATTCCTTTGGTGTATTTCCTGCGCTTGATGCTTGTATGGCATTAACGGCTTTATGGCAACTTATGCAATTAAAAGCCCCTAAAAAGAATAAACCCGCAGACATTGATATAGAAGATATCAAAAGCATTAGTCGTCTTTCATTCAACAGTGTTAGCTATTACGTTGAGTTACTTTTACTTGATGAAGCTTATGAGTCAGAAGCTGTTAATGATGGCGAAGAGATTGTTATTAGTGAAGTACAAATGAATGAACATCCATTAGTGCAATGGGAAAAAGATACGCAAAATGAGCTTTTTGATTTCTTGAAGTTTGCCGCCGAAGATAAAAAGAGCTGTGGTATGGCTAAAAACATGAGCTTATCTGAAGGGCTTTCTAGCTTAGGTATAGAAATAGCATAACTATCATCTCTACTTAATACTAATTGGTAGTGTCGTTATATCGTTATGTTTATGGCTGTAACGATAATGAGTTTCTATCGTAGGAATTGTGTTTTTGCTTGGCGTTTATGAATAATATTATTAATATTAAGCGGCTTTTCTGAAGCTAACTTAGCAGTGTTATCTTTTAATTCAACACCCTCATGATGTAACAACCATAATTTACGTTCAACTCCTCCTGCATAACCTGTTAATGAGCCATTACCACCAATTACACGGTGGCAAGGTACAATTAACGCAATAGGATTTCTACCATTTGCACCACCAACCGCTTGTGATGCTTTAGGTTTATTGAGTTGCTGCGCAACGTCTCCGTAGGACCTCACCTCGCCAAAAGGTATTTTGAGTAAACAGTCCCAAACAGTTTGTTGAAAAGGGGTTCCTTGAGCATCTAACGGCACAGTAAATGTTTGACGTTCACCCGAAAAATATTCAACTAATTGCTGCTTACACTGCCTAGTAATATCATTTACTTTAGTCTCATGTGTTCGTGCAGAAACAAGTTTGTCACCACAAAATATCGCCTGACAAATGCCTTTTTCGGTCGCCATTATTTCAAATAAACCTAATGGTGTGTCGAGATAATCAATGAACATTATGCAGGCCTCAGTAGTTATTATGAAAAGTATAAATGGATTAAGCTTGATATTGGTAAAGCTGATATATCACCTGGCCGGCAACTTTTTCTTTTAATAACTGCCAGTTAGCGGGAATAACTTGGCTACTTTCTGATTCCATTTCTACATAAATAAGTGCTTGGTCAGCTAAGTAGGTTTGATTTAATAATAGCGCTGTTTGCTCTACTAATTGCTTTCTAAATGGTGGGTCAATAAAAACTAAGTCATACGGTTTTGCATCAATTATCGATGATGTAGCGGTTTGTTTCTCTTTCAGGAAAGAAAGCGCATCACTATTAATCACATTGAGGTTTTCTGCTTTAAGTAATTCTTTATTGGCAGACAATTGTTTTGCTGCTGTTCTGTTTAATTCAATGAGAGTTACCTCACTAGCACCACGTGATAAGGCTTCAAAGCCTAGGCTACCAGAGCCTGCGAAACAATCTAAACAGTTTGCGTCATGTAAATAAGGCATTAACCAATTAAAAACAGTTTCTTTCACTCGATCGGTCGTAGGCCGTAAACCTTCAGCCATCAATACGGGCAACTTTCGACCACGATATTTTCCTGAAATAATACGAATTTTACCAGCAGGAGTGCCTTGGCCCGATCGAGATAGACTATTTTTCGTTACTTGTTTCTTTGCATGCTTCATATCACTGACAATTTTACTATTTAAGTGCTAATATAACGGCAATTTTATCCTTGTTTGGCTCTTATACCAAACAAATTCATACTGAAATATAGTTAGGTAGTCAAAAGTGTCGAAGAAAAAAGGTATGTTGTCTTGGTTAGGCTTTGGTCAGAAAGAAAAGCAATCAAGCACTGAAGAAAATGACAAAGAATCAGTCGTTGTTGCGGAGCAAGCACCTGTAACGGAAATTGAACCTGCTGATAAAACAGTTGATATTGTTACCGAGCAAGAAGTTGAGCCGGTTGAGCAGGACAATACTACAGTTACAGCCGACGTTAATGACACAGCAAAAGCAGTTGAGGCTGTTGAAGATGCGGAGCATTTTGAAAAAGACGCTGAAAAAACAGTTGAAGAAATTGTTGAGGAAGAAAATAACATTACTGAGTCTGTAGCGCTAAATGAAAACGTTAACGCTATTGACGAGCCAGCTGTAATTGCAGAGGCGGAAGAAGTTGAGGAAAAACTAGGGTTTTTCGCGCGCTTAAAGCAAGGCTTAAGTAAAACACGACAAAACTTAGGCGGTGGTTTAGCTGATCTGTTTCGTGGTAAGCAAATAGATGATGACTTATTTGAAGAGTTAGAAACTCACTTACTTATGGCTGATGTGGGTGTAGAAACCACCATGAAAATTATCGACTCATTAACGCAAAGTGCTAGTCGTAAACAGTTAAAAGATGCTTCAGCTTTATATGATTTATTAAAAATAGAATTGAAAAAAGTTATTGAAGAAGTAAGCCAGCCGTTAGTTATTCCCGAAGGTGACGGTCCTTTTGTTATGTTAATGGTTGGTGTGAACGGTGTTGGTAAAACTACCACCATTGGTAAGCTCGCTAAGCAATTTCAAGCACAAGGTAAATCGGTAATGCTTGCTGCAGGAGATACTTTTAGAGCCGCTGCTGTTGAGCAGCTGCAAGTTTGGGGTGAGCGGAATGACATTCCTGTTATTGCTCAACATACTGGTGCAGATAGCGCTTCTGTTATTTTTGATGCTATTAGTGCCGCCAAAGCACGTAAAGTTGATGTGATTATCGCCGATACGGCAGGGCGTTTACAAAACAAAGCGCATTTAATGGAAGAGTTGAAAAAAGTAGTGCGTGTAATGAAAAAGTTAGACGTAAATGCGCCACATGAAGTGATGCTTACCCTTGATGCAGGTACTGGCCAAAACGCTTTAAGCCAAACAAAATTATTTGATGATGCTGTTGGTTTGACAGGGCTAACCATTACTAAGCTTGATGGTACTGCTAAAGGTGGCGTTGTTTTTGCTATTGCCGATAAACATAATATTCCTATTCGATACTTAGGTGTTGGTGAAGGAATAGATGATTTAAGGCCATTTAATGGTGAAGAGTTTATTGATGCTATTTTTAGTAATTAGAGATACTAGAATAACTGTGTTAAATTATTCTCTTGCTTAAATTACTCATTAAGCTTACTTACTTGGATAATAAATAAAATAATATGATTGAATTCAATAAGGTGAACAAAACCTACCCTGGCGGTTTTCTAGCATTAAAACAAGTGAGTTTTAGTCTTGAAAGTGGTGAAATGGCGTTTTTAACGGGTCATTCTGGCGCAGGTAAAAGTACTTTATTAAAATTAATTTCATTAATGGAAAAGCCAAGCTCGGGTAGTATTCAGGTTAACCATACTGAATTGTCAGACATTCAATACAAGCAAGTACCTTATGTGCGTCGCGGTATTGGCATGATATTTCAAAGTCATAACTTACTTAAAGATCGAACCGTTTTTGACAACGTTGCTTTACCGCTTATTATTGAAGGTGTTAGTAGTAAAGAAATTAAAAAACGTGTTGAAACAGCGTTAGAAAAAGTACATTTAACGACTAAATTAAAATGTTATCCACACATGCTTTCAGGCGGTGAACAACAACGTGTTGGTATTGCTCGCGCTATTGTTAATAAACCACCTATTTTGCTTGCCGATGAGCCTACTGGTAATTTAGATCCAAAACTATCTTTAGACATCATTCGTTTATTTGAAGAATTTAATGCTGCCGGTGTAACCGTATTAATTGCTACTCATGATTTAGGTTTGATTGCTCGCATGAGATATCGCACCTTAACCTTAAAAGAAGGCACCATGATCAACGATGGTATTGTTGATGGCTTACAAGCGCGAGGTGTTGCTGATGAGTAATTTACATCGTAGTGGCTTACATCAGCGTTCAAGTATGTTTCGACGTTTAATGACTTTGCCTATTAGGCACGCACAACAAGCAATAGGCAGTTTAGGAGGATTATGGCGTACACCTTTTACGACTGTGATGACCATTTTTGTATTGGGTATTAGTTTAGCCTTACCGGCAACTTTACATCTTTTCATCAAGAATGCTGAGCAGGTTAGTGAGCAGTGGGACAGCGCTTCACAAATTACCTTGTTTTTAAAGTTGTCTACTAGTGAAAAAAGCGCTCAAAATTTGGTTAAACGTATTGGTCTTGATAATGATGTTGCTGAAGTAAAGTATATTTCTGCAGAGCAAGCATTAAAAGAGTTTAAAGTATTATCAGGGTTTGGCCAATCACTTGAATATTTAGATAAAAATCCGCTACCAGCAACAGTGCTTGTTACTCCGACGCAAAGAGCTAGCCAGGCGGAAGCGGCTAATGATTTATTGGCAAAGCTAAGTAATGAACGAGAAGTAGATCAGGGTAAGCTTGATTTAGAGTGGTTAACACGTTTAGAGGCAATGACACGTTTAATTGAAGATATTGTTATTGGTGTTGCTTTGTTACTGTGTTTGTCAGTTGTATTGATTGTTGGTAATACCATTCGTTTAGCAATTTTAAATGAAAAAGATGCTATTGCTATTATGAAGCTAGTCGGTGCAACCGACAGCTTTATTCAACGTCCATTTTTATACTCAGGTATTTGGTATGGGATTTTTGGCGGTATTCTTTCATGTATTACCGTAACAATACTCGCTTGGTATTTAGGTTATGCAATTAATGATTTAAGTGAGTTATATCAAAGTAACTTTCAATTAGTTGGTTTGAACGGCAGTGAAGCGTTAATGTTAATTGTTTTTGCTATTACACTAGCTTTAGTGGGTAGCTATATTTCTGTGAACCAACATATTAAAGACATAGAGCCTAATGCAGATTAGCCGGAATTGCTCATAATAAGCCTGACATTTAACATTAGTATGTAAACATGAGCAATAAAAAAGTACTCACTAATAAGTGTAAGCTACTGTTTAATATTAATAATTAAATATGATTACAAATAGTCACATTTAATTCATTAAAAAAATGTAAGATCACCTTGTACCACCCTGTTTATTGAGCTAATGTTCATATCCCCGTTGCTGATAGTTCGGCAAAATATGTTCTTGACGACATGTTATTTACCTCGGGTGATTTCAAGAAATAATTAAAGAATGAAGAGAATAAAGGAGAGTCATTATGGATCAGTCAATGCAACTTACTTTACCTAAAAGCGGTAGTATCGAAGCATACATGCAATCAGCGTATAACATTCCAATGTTAACAGCTGATAAGGAGCATGATCTGGCTACTCGCCTATACGAAAATAATGATTTACAAGCGGCACAAGAATTAATCATGTCGCACTTACGTTTTGTTATTCATGTTGCAAAAGGCTATGCTGGTTATGGTTTACCACATGCTGACTTAGTACAAGAAGGCAACGTCGGCTTGATGAAAGCCGTTAAACGTTTCAATCCAGAAGTAGGTGTACGTTTAGTTTCATTTGCTGTGCATTGGATCAAAGCTGAAATTCATGAATATGTGCTTAAAAACTGGCGCATAGTTAAAGTTGCGACAACAAAAGCGCAACGTAAATTATTTTTTAACCTACGTAAAAATAAAAAACGTTTAGGTTGGTTTAGCGCTGAAGAAGTGAGTACAGTAGCTGAAACTCTTGGTGTAACGACTAAAGATGTAATAGAAATGGAATCTCGTATGAGTAGCCATGACCAAGCATTTGAATTATCAAATGATGATGACGATAATGTTGGAGCGGGTAGTTTTTCTCCAGCACAATACCTTGAAGACAAGCAGTCAGACTTAGCGGTTGAAGTTGAAAATAATAACTGGGAAGATCATGCGAATCAACGCTTATCAACAGCGCTTGTAGCACTTGATGAACGTAGCCAAGATATTATCAAAACGCGTTGGTTAACCGAAGATAAAACAACATTACAAGAGCTTGCGAATAAATATGATATTTCAGCAGAGCGTGTAAGACAGTTAGAAAAAAATGCGTTATCTAAATTAAAAAATACTATGGTTTTTGATTAGCGCTTATAATCTTATTATTAAAAAAACCGACACAATGTCGGTTTTTTTATATCTAAAATTTAGTTCAATTTAAATAAAGAGTTGGCAACATATACGTTAAAGTTTTTTTTAACGCATAAGTTAGCCATTCATTAAGGCTTTTGCTCGTTTCCTAAGTCAATTTGGGTATATAATGCAAATACATATAACATAGGCTAAACAGAAATTAGTCTTGTGAACATCAAATATTAGGAGTGGAGTTATTATGGGTGGAATCGGAATTTGGCAACTAGTTATTATTGCCGTTATTATTGTACTTTTATTTGGCACTAAAAAGTTGCGTAACTTAGGTGGTGATTTAGGCTCAGCTGTTAAAGGCTTTAAAAGTGCTATAGGTGAAGATAAAAAGCAAAGTGACGATGAAAAGCCTGCAGATACTATTGCAGATACAAGCACTAAGTCAGCTGAAGATATTAATACGGCCTCTGCCAATAAAACTAAAGAAAACGATCAGGCTTAATTTATGTTTGATGTTGGTTTTTGGGAGTTAGTACTCATTGCAATTATGGGCTTAGTTATTCTAGGTCCAGAACGTTTACCCGTTGCTATTCGCACCATTCGTGGTTGGATATCTGGAGCGCGTAAATTTAGCGATACTGTAAAAGCAGAATTAACAGAAGAGTTACGTGTTCATGAACTGCATACTAACTTGAAAAAAGCAGAAGAAAGTAACTTACAAAATCTTAGCCCTGAGGTTGCAGCGTCATTAAAAACATTGCGCGAAGCTGCAGATTCAGTAACTGAACCGTTTAAAAAAGTGGATACTCAAGAGGCAGAGATTAACCCAAGTGAGCCTTCGCCTGAAGAAAAAAAAATTAGCGCAGTCGGTAAGACGACAACCAAGCCTGTAGATCAACCGCAAAATGAAGTAAGTGATAAACCTCAATTATGAGTACGCCTCCAACACAACCTGCCAGTCTGTTTGATCATCTTTTAGAATTACGTAATAGTCTATTACGTTCTGTTTTAGGGGTGCTTATTGTTTTTTGTTGCTTAGTTTACTTTGCACAAGACATATACCAATACGTAGCGCAGCCATTATTATCCGTGATGCCTGAAGGCTCCCAAATGATAGCTACAGATGTTGCATCTCCTTTTTTTGCGCCTTTTAAACTTACCTTAGTGCTCTCATTATTTATTGCTATGCCATTTGTTTTATATCAAGTGTGGGCATTTGTAGCGCCAGGATTATATAGTAATGAAAAGCGTTTAATTGCACCGTTAATGCTTGGTTCAACCATGCTGTTTTACGCAGGTATAGCCTTTGCGTATTTTATTGTGTTCCCTGTCGTATTTGCTTTTTTTACCTCGGTTGCGCCAGAAGGGGTGGTTATTGCTACAGATATAAGTAGTTATTTAGATTTTATTCTAAAATTATTCTTTGCTTTTGGGGTTGCGTTTGAAATACCTATTGCCATTATTTTAATGTGTTGGACAGGTATAACAACACCGGCAAGTTTAAGAGAAAAACGTCCTTATGTTATTGTTGGTGCGTTTGTTATTGGCATGTTATTAACTCCGCCTGATATTATTTCGCAAACTATGCTTGCTGTACCTATGCTCATTTTATTCGAAATAGGCATTGTTATTGCCTCCCTTTATCATAAAGATGATGAAGAAATTACCAATGAAACTACTCAGCAATAGTAAAAAAGCATTATTAACTCGCGGCGGATATAAGGTCGGCTGTATTTTTTTCTACTTATTGGTAAGTTTATATACACATAACGGGGTTGCTGATGAAATCTCTTTAAATCAGCAACTAGTGGTGTGTAATAAAGTAATAGAGAATTCAGCACGGTTAGCCTGTTTTGACGAGATAGCTATTCAACCTAATCAAATTAAAGATAATTTTGCCAAAGAGCACTTAAAAAAAAGTGATGTAGAGCGAGCTAACGAAATAAAAAAAGTCACTTTAACCATTAGTGACTTAAGTAAAAATCCTTACGGTAAGTGGATTATTTATTTTGAAAACCAACAAAAATGGCAGCAAAAAGATAGTAACCAATTAAGCTTGAAAGTAGGTCAGCGTGTTACGCTAACTAAAGGGGCATTAAGTGCTATATATTTGCAAAAAGAAAATACCACTAAACGTATAAAAGTCAAAAGACTCCAATAGCGCGAGGTTACTTTGAATAACACTATTTTAAGCCATACCATTGCAGATACTACTATGAGTGATCAGGCTGATATTAGCTTGATAGATATTGGTGTTAATTTGACTAATCAACGCTTTGACAAAGATCGTGAAGACGTTATTTTACGTAGCCAACAGGCAAAATTAAGTCATTTATTAATTACTGGCACTAGTGTTTTTGAAAGCCAAAAAGCACTAGCTTTATGTAAGCAGTATCAGCATACCTTTCCAAATTACCTGTATTGTACTGCAGGTGTTCACCCTCATGATGCTGATCATGTTTGTGATGATTATTTAGATAAACTTAAAGCTTTAGCTGACAATGAACAAGTTAAGGCTATTGGTGAGTGCGGTTTAGACTTCAATCGAAATTTTTCAGCTCCAGCACAACAACAGAAAGTATTTGCTGAGCAAGTAGTATTAGCGGCTGAGTTAAATATGCCGTTATTTTTACATCAACGTGATGCTTTTGAACCATGGTTTAAAACCTTGTCACCTTATGTTGGCAAAATTCCTGCAATGATAACGCATTGTTTTACCGGTACTAAAGATGAATTAATTCAGTGTTTAGCCGCCGATATGTATGTCGGTATCACGGGCTGGCTTTGCGATGAACGCCGTGGGCAAGCATTACGAGACATTGTAGGTTTAATACCATTAAATAGGCTATTGATTGAAACCGATGCACCATACTTAACGCCAAGAACAATTCGCCCTAAACCTAAAAGTAGCCGTAATGAGCCTAGTTATCTCCCTTATATATTGAAAGAAATAGCTAATATTACAGGTATTGACCAGGCAGAAATTGCTAGGCAAACTCGTATGAATGCACAAAATGTATTTAATTTACCAGCCATAAAAGAATCCTTTTAATGAAATTATTGTTTTTATTTCGGATAGTTAGTGGCGCAGCTTTATTGCTGAGTTATGTACCTGTGGCTACAGCAATGGTCGCTGAAAGCAATACATCATTAAACTTAGGCTTAGGGTTTTTAATCGGCATACTTATATCGAGTCTATTTTTTAAATATTTGCACCGTCACAATCGTCATAAATATCAAAAAATGATGCAAAAACTTAAATCAGCAAAAAAAAACGCTAAAGTGATTCAACAAGCAATGGATAAGTTAGCGATAGAACAACAAGACAATCAAGACTTGTTAGAAGAGCGTGTACAAGAGCGAACTATTGAACTTAATATCGCTCTACAAGAGTTAGAAAGTGCGAATCAAGAGCTAGAACGTAAGAATATATTAGACGAATTAACTGGTTTACATAATCGCCGCTTTTATGATCAAAAAATATTAGCTGAACATCGTCGCAGTCGTCGCAATATAACACCACTGAGTTTAGTGGTGATTGATATTGATCACTTTAAATCGGTTAATGATAATCATGGCCATATTGCGGGTGATAACTGCTTGGTTTGGCTGGCAAAAATAATTACTAAAAGCTTAAAGCGCAGTACTGATAAAGCCTTCCGTTACGGCGGAGAAGAATTTTGCTTAATTTTACCTAACACCGACGCTGATGGTGCATTACTTATGGCTGAACAATTACGTTTACAGGTATGTGAGCAAGCGTTTCAATTTCAAGATACTGAAATCCCATTAACAATTAGTTGTGGTGTTAGTACCTACTTCAAACAAAAAGGTATTGGCCCAGAAGAAATTTTTGCTGCTGCCGATAAAGCTTTGTATCAAGCTAAACATAATGGACGGAACCAAACGCAACAACAGGCGATAACCGAATAAACAATTTTTCACCGAATAAATTTAGGAATTTTTATGTACCACAATGGTAACTCTAACTTTGGGCAGTTTCCTGCGCGAAGAATGCGTAGAATGCGCGTAGATGATCACACTCGCCGCTTAATGGCAGAGTCACAACTGACAGTAAATGATTTAATTTACCCTGTCTTTGTTTTAGAAGGTGAAAATCAAAGAGAAGCTATTACTTCAATGCCCGGTGTAGAGCGTAAAAGTATTGACCTATTATTAGTAGAAGCACAAGAATTAGTGGATTTAGGTATTCCTGCTATTGCTATTTTCCCAGTAACACCGAGTGATAAAAAATCATTAATGGCAGAGGAAGCGTATAACCCAGAAGGTTTAGCACAGCGCACAGTTCGTGCTCTAAAAGCCAATTTTCCTGAGCTTGCTGTTATTACAGATGTTGCCTTAGACCCTTTTACTACGCACGGGCAAGATGGCATTTTAAGTGAAAGTGATGACAACAAAGCGGGTAAAACCGGTTATGTTGTTAACGATGTAACTAAAGATATTCTAGTGAAACAAGCACTTTCTCACGCTGAAGCGGGTGCTGATATTGTCGCGCCATCAGATATGATGGATGGACGTGTTGGCGCCATTAGAGAAGGTTTGGAACAAAACGGCTTTGTGAACACCAAAATATTGGCGTACTCAGCTAAATATGCGTCCAACTACTATGGTCCATTTCGTGATGCGGTTGGCTCAGCGGGTAATATCAAAGGTGGCAACAAACACACTTACCAAATGGATCCTGCGAATAGTAATGAAGCAATACATGAAGTTGCCCAAGATATTGCTGAAGGTGCTGATATGGTTATGGTTAAGCCTGGTATGCCATATTTAGACATTGTTCGTCGCGTTAAAGATACTTTTCAAGTACCAACTTACGCTTATCAAGTCAGTGGTGAATATGCCATGCATGTGGCCGCCATTCAAAATGGCTGGTTAGCTGAAAAACCATGCGTAATGGAAGGTTTATTGGCCTTTAAGCGTGCCGGTGCAGATGGTATTTTAACGTATTTTGCTAAACAAGTAGCGCGCTGGTTAAAAGAAGAGAAGTAACTTAAGACTTTAATTCAGAATATTGATTTTAAAATGTTAGCTATAAAAAACGCGACAATTATGTCGCGTTTTTTATGAGTTCAGTTCGAAATTTTAAAGCCGAGTAGGATTATATTATTTTAGCGTCAGGCACTAATTCAAAAAATAAACCTTCACGCAATGCGCCACTAGACAGGCATAACTCTTTAATATTTAAACAAGTAAACAACGCAATTAATATACTTAAACCACTGGCGAGTACTGCTGCGCGATCGTCTCTAAGACCTTCTATTTTAATATTATTTATGGTTTTACACTGGATAAGCGCGGCTTTAATTTCTAATAGAAAGTCGAGAGTAACAACGGGGTTTTGTTGCCGAGCTTGTAAAATTTCAACACAAGCTTGCATGGTACCAGAGCTACTTACCGCATATTGCCAACCTAGTTGAATAAATTCGTCTTTAATAGGCGTGATAATAGCTTCAGCCGCACTAATACAAGAGTTAAAATTTTCTTGTGATAAAGTGTTATTAGAAAAAAATTGTCCGATAAAACTCACACAGCCGATATTTAAACTAACAACTTTTTTAGCGCTGCAACCAACGCCTACGATAACTTCGGTACTAGCACCGCCGATATCAATAACTAATTGCTTTTGAGCAGCTTGTAAATTACATTTTGCAGTATGTGCAACACCGGCATAAATGGTTTCAGCTTCTTGCTCGCCTGAAAGTAACTTAATTGGCTTAGGCAAAATTTTTGCCGCAGCGTCAAAAAATAACTGGTTGTTTGTGGCAATGCGTAATGCCGCAGTAGCAACAATTAATATATTGTTAACAGGGATGGTGTTGAGATATAAGGCGAAATTTCTAAGACAATCAAGACCAAGTTCAATGGCATCGTCGGTTAGTAGGTTGTTACTATCTAAACCCGCAGCCAAGCGTACTTTTTGCTTAACTTTATTAACCGTTTGAATTGTTTTACCTGTAGGTGTATTAACTAATTGAGTAATAAGGAGATGAAAGCTATTTGAGCCTAAATCAACCACAGCATAATGGGATTCATCATACTGTGGAATTGCCACTTTTATTGCTTCAGGTGTGGCTTGGTTTAGGCTAGCTAGATCACTCAATGTACTGAATACCCATAAAAAGTTAAGTTTTAACTTCTGTTTCCGTTATGACTATTTCCGCCACGATTACCTTGTGAGCGAGAATTAGAACGTCCACCTTGTCTGTTACCTGTTCTAGAGTTATTGCCTCTAGGACGGCGTTGACGAGGTTTTGGTTTAGGTAAGTCAGTTAGTAATGCATCATGATCATACTTAGTTACCGGTAATTCATGCTCAATATAGGTTTCAATTTCAGGTAAATTAAAAACATATTGTTCACAGGCTAAACTAATAGCATGGCCTGTTTCACCAGCACGACCAGTACGACCAATACGGTGTACGTAATCTTGACAATCATCAGGTAAGTCATAGTTAAATACATGAGTAACGCTTGGAATATGTAAACCACGCGCAGCGACATCAGTTGCTACTAAAATATCAACTTTACCTGCGGTAAATTCTTCGAGTATTTTTACACGTTTTTTCTGTGGAACATCACCGGTTAATAAACCAACACGTAATTTGTCAGCTACTAAATGATCATATACTTTTTCACAAACATGTTTTGTGTTTGCAAAAATAATCGCTTTTTCAGGCCAATCCTCTTCGATTAGCGTTTGTAGTAAAGTCATTTTATCTTCGTTTGATGGATAAAATAATTCTTCACTAATGCGAGTGTTTGTTTTTTGCTCAGGCGCTATTTCAACACTTGTTGGCTCATTCATGTGATCAAACGCAAGTTCTTTAACACGGAATGATAGGGTTGCTGAAAATAGCATGCTTAAGCGTTCTGTCGCAGGTGGCATTTTATTAAACATATAACGAATATCTTTAATAAAGCCTAAATCGAACATTCTATCGGCTTCATCAAGCACAATCGCTTCAATGTTATTAAGGTTATATATACCTTGTTTCATGTAATCAATTAAACGACCACAAGTCCCGATAAGAATATCAACACCTTGTTCAAGTACTAGGCGTTGACTTTCGTAACCTTCGCCCCCATAAACTACACCAAGGCGTAATCCTGTACTTTTTGCCATTTCTTCTGCGTCACGAGCAATTTGAATGGCTAGCTCACGCGTAGGCGCCATAATCAAAGCACGCGGCTGATTATGGGTAGGCGCTTCTTTTTGAAGCAGATGATGGAAAGTAGCTGCTAAAAAGGCAATAGTTTTACCTTCACCTGTTTGTGCTTGGCCTGCAATATCAGTGCCTTGCAACAAAATTGGTAAAGACTGTGCCTGGATAGAGGTACAATAATTGAAGCCCATGGCTTCTAATCCGGTAACAACTTGCGGAGCAAGATTTAGGTCAGCGAATTTCGTTTCTGTTAAGTGTGTTTTTTTCATGGCGCTAGCTTAACATTTTTGTTTGCGAAATGGTTGCTTATTAAATAAATAATTCACTGAACCGATATAAGTAATACTAATTGTTACTTAAAACAGTATTGGAAAAGTGAAAAATCACGGTATAATTACTTTTAAAGGCGGTTTCGCCACAACAAACGGAGAATATAATGAGCGATAAAATTGTTCAGCTAACTGATGATAGTTTTGAAGCAGATGTATTAAAAGCATCAGGTTTAGTATTAGTTGATTTTTGGGCTGAATGGTGTGGTCCTTGTAAAATGATTGCCCCAGTACTTGACGATATTGCCAATGAATATGAAGGCAAAGTTACTGTTGGTAAATTAAACATAGACGATAACTCAGCTACACCTCCTAAATATGGTGTACGCGGTATTCCAACATTATTACTTTTTAAAGATGGTGAAATTGCTGATACGAAAGTTGGCGCATTATCTAAAACTCAATTAAAAGAATTTTTAGATAAAAATTTATAAATTGAACATAAAAGCCTGAGAACTTACCCTTAAGTTAGCAGGCTTTTTTATAACAGCTGAATAAAATATTTAGTTACATAATTATTCAGCCTTTACCTAGCTAAGATTTAGTGCTAAATTTACCTCCTGAGTACAAAATAACATCGCTTTATCTCTATTCTCATTAATTTAATAAATACAAACAATATTGAAAACACACTCGTGTCTGCAATTCCCAAAGACACTATCACTTAAAATAGTTTAAGAAACCCCTATGAACCTTACCGAACTGAAAGAAAAATCCATTAATGAATTGGTTAAGCTTGCCGAAACAATGAAGCTTGAAAACCTTGCTAGAACACGTAAACAAGACATAATTTTTGCTATTTTAAAAGCCCATGCTGAAGGCGATAATGATATTTTCGGCGGTGGCGTTTTAGAAATTCTACAAGATGGTTTTGGCTTTTTACGCTCTGCAGACTCTTCATACTTAGCAGGCCCAGATGATATTTACGTATCACCAAGCCAAATACGCCGTTTTAGTATGCGAACAGGTGATACCATTCAAGGCAAAATCCGTTCACCGAAAAAAGGCGAACGTTATTTTGCCTTATTAAAAGTTACTGAAGTTAACTTTGACCGTCCAGAAAATGCCCGCAATAAAATCTTATTTGAAAACTTAACGCCGATTCACCCAACCGATCGTTTGTCGATGGAACGTGGTAATGGCTCTACCGAAGATATTACTGCGCGTATTTTAGATTTGGCTTCACCAATTGGTAAAGGCCAACGTGGTCTAATCGTTGCGCCACCAAAAGCGGGTAAAACACTTTTACTGCAAAATATTGCACAAAGCATTGCTTACAACCAACCAGACGCTGAATTAATGGTGTTATTAATTGATGAGCGTCCGGAAGAAGTAACAGAAATGCAGCGCCTTGTTAAAGGTGAAGTTATAGCTTCAACGTTTGATGAACCAGCAAGTCGTCACGTACAAGTGGCTGAAATGGTAATTGAAAAAGCCAAACGCCTAGTTGAACACAAAAAAGACGTAGTCATTTTGCTTGATTCAATCACCCGTTTAGCACGTGCTTATAACACGGTAATTCCATCGTCAGGTAAAATCCTAACCGGTGGTGTTGACGCTAACGCTTTACATCGTCCAAAGCGCTTCTTTGGTGCAGCACGTAACATTGAAGAAGGTGGTAGTTTAACTATTATCGCTACCGCGTTAGTAGAAACAGGTTCTAAAATGGATGAGGTTATCTACGAAGAATTTAAAGGTACAGGTAATATGGAATTACACCTGTCACGCAAAATTTCTGAAAAACGAGTTTTCCCTGCTATTAACATTAACCGCAGTGGTACTCGTCGCGAAGAGCTAATTACTAAACCTGATGAATTACAAAAAATGTGGGTTTTACGTAAAGTTGTTCACGAAATGGATGAAATAGGCGCGATAGAGTTCCTAATTGATAAATTAGCCATGACCAAAACTAATGATGAGTTTTTTGACTCGATGAAACGTCAGTAATCATTTATTACTCGATAAATAGAGGTTTTATTTGTCAAAAAAGTCATGATGAAAACCAGTCTACACGGCTGGTTTTTTTATTTTATCTCCCACTTTATTAATTCCTTATTTAGCCTATGTTAGGTAGTTACTATGAAATATAACGATTTAAGAGACTTTATCAGTCAGCTAGAAAAAATAGGACAGCTTAAACGCATCACCCAACCTATTTCTACGCATTTAACTATGACTGAAATTAGTGATAGAACTTTGCGCGCTAAAGGTCCTGCATTATTATTTGAAAATGCCGTTAATGAAAATGGTGAACCCTATGGTACGCCAGTGCTTACTAATTTGTTCGGCACGCCAGAGCGAGTTGCTTTAGCTATGGGGCAAGAGAATGTTAGCGCTTTGCGTGATGTGGGTAAATTATTGGCTATGTTAAAAGAGCCAGAGCCACCAACAGGCTTTCGTGATGCATTTGATAAATACCCTGTGTACAAGCAAGTGCTAAATATGCCAGTTAAAGTGATTAAAAAGCCACTTTGTCAGCAAATTGTATTAAGCGGAGATGAAGTTGATTTAACAAAATTACCTATTCAAACCTGTTGGCCAGGCGATGTTGCGCCACTTATTACTTGGGGTTTAACAGTCACTCGAGGTCCTCATAAAGCCCGTCAAAATTTAGGGATTTATCGCCAACAAGTGTTAAGTAAAAATAAAGTGATCATGCGTTGGTTATCACACCGTGGTGGTGCGTTAGACTTTCAAGAGTTTAAAAAAGAAAATCCAGGCGAAAAATATCCTGTTTCAGTCGCATTAGGTGCAGATCCGGCTACTATTTTAGGCGCGGTAACGCCAGTGCCAGATACTTTATCTGAATATGCTTTTGCAGGTTTATTACGCGGCGCTAAAACCGAAGTAGCTAAATCAATCAGCAATGATTTAGAAGTTCCGGCAACCGCTGAAATAATCTTAGAAGGTTATTTAGATCCAGAAGAAATGGCACCAGAAGGTCCTTATGGCGATCACACAGGTTATTACAATGAAGTTGATAACTTTCCGGTGATGACCGTTACACATATTACTATGCGTAAAAACCCTATTTACCACAGTACTTATACCGGACGTCCGCCAGATGAGCCAGCTATTTTAGGTGTCGCTTTGAACGAAGTGTTTGTGCCTATTTTACAAAAGCAGTTTCCTGAAATTCAGGACTTTTATTTACCACCTGAAGGCTGTTCATACCGGCTTGCTGTTGTTACCATTAAAAAACAATATGCGGGTCACGCAAAACGCGTGATGATGGGAGTTTGGTCATTCTTACGACAATTCATGTATACCAAATTTGTAATTGTCTGTGATGATGATGTTAATGCGCGCAGTTGGGAAGACGTTATTTGGGCGATGACCACGCGTATGGATCCAAGTCGTGATACTGTCTTAATAGAAAACACGCCAATTGATTATCTTGATTTTGCTTCACCGGTATCAGGTTTAGGCTCAAAAATGGGCTTAGATGCTACCAACAAATGGCCAGGCGAAACCAATAGAGAATGGGGCGAGCCCATTGAAATGACCAAAGAAGTTAAATCACAGGTTGATACACTTTGGGATGAATTAGATATTTTATAAGTAAGGTTTGAACAATGAAAACAGTGAGTTGCCAAGTACAGTCGTTAACACCACTAACGACACATGTGTATAAAGTGTTATTAAAGCCGAGTGAAAAAATTGATTTTATTGCAGGTCAATATTTAAACTTTATCATGACAGATCAAGACAAACGCCCATTTTCAATTGCTAGTTCTCCTAATAGCGAGTTAATTGAATTACAAATAGGCGCTTTTGTTGCTGACAGCTACCCAATGCAAGTTATTGAACGTATTAAAGCAAGCCAAGCTTCGGGTGAAGCCATCACCGTAGAGATCCCATTAGGTGCAGCTCAACTACGTACTGATAGCGAACGACCGTTAGTATTATTAGCAGGCGGAACAGGTTTTTCTTATATTAAATCTATGTTTGAGTATCTAGCGGAAACCAACTCAAAACGTTCTGTTGTTGTTTATTGGGGGTTGCGTGAAGAGAATGCTGTTTATGAACTTGCTGAAACTACAGCAACCTTGGCAAAGTTAGGTGATGCTAAATTTATTCCGGTTATTGAAAATATAGATAAAGATTCAGCTACACCATGGCAAGGTAAAACAGGCTTAGTACACCAAGTTGCTATGCAAGATATTGAAAACTTTGAAGCATACGATATTTATTTAGCAGGGCGCTTTGATATGGTTGGCGCAATTCGTAGTGACTTTGTTGAACGAGGCGCTAAGCTAGAGCACATGTATGCTGACGCGTTTGCATATATCTAATAAAAAGTTGGTAGATAAACAAAATAAATAGAATATTATTTATTTTGTTTAGATGAAAAAGCACATCGATGATGTGCTTTTTTGCTTTCTGAGTACTTAAAGGATGTAAGTGTTTAGGCTTGCTGAAAGCCTGCTTCGCTTAAATCTAATTGTGCAATAGCAATAACTGCTTGCGTTCTATTACGCACATCAAGTTTACGAAAAATAGCTGTGGCATGTGCTTTAATCGTTGCTTCTGATACATTTAAGTCATATGCAATTTGTTTGTTGAGCATGCCTTGAGCAAACATCATTAAAATACGATATTGTTGCTGAGTTAAGCTGGCAACTCGTTCGGCGATATCGTCAATATTATGCTCACTTTGCGATTGATCAAATGAAGGAGGTAGCCAAATATCTCCTGATAACACAGCAATAATTGCTGAATAAATATCATCAACAGGTGTTGATTTAGGTACAAAACCCGCAGCGCCATAAGACATAGCTTTACTAATAGTATTGTGATCTTCATGTGCTGAAACAATAACTACAGGAATTTGCGGAAAATGATTGCGTACATGAATAAGTGTATTAAAACCATGTGCACCAGGGATATTGAGATCTAATAACAGTAAATCACTGTCAGTATTAGTGCTAAGTTGCTGTTCAAGCTCTTCAATTGTTTCAGCCTCTAACCAAGCAGTAGACATTAGTTTAGCTTGTAATGTCCCTAATAAAGCTTGTCTAAATAGAGGGTGATCGTCAGCTATTATTATTTTTTCTGGCTGAATCATAACTAATTTCCTAAAAAATGATTACTCATTCTAACGGAAAAAAATTGAATAACAAAGTTTATTAAATCGCACTCAGATTAGTTAACTAAGCGTATTTTTAGGTTTTTAATTTTTATTTTGATGAAATGTTTTTGAGTACTAAACTTTATTTATTTTGTACGTTTTATGATAAAGTTGAACGAGTGTTATTAGTAAAAGGATGTTTTTAATGAAGCAGTGGTTTAAAGCTTATCTAGAGTTAGATAACGGTATTGACAACAATGCCTATCGAAAAATAGTCACCAGCAAATTTATCCTATTATTGTCTTTTTCGATACCATTAATTTTTATGATCGGAAATTTAATTTACGGAAATATAGCACTTTTTTATGTCAATTTAGTTTTATTTATTGGCATGTCAATATTATTGTCTATTTCAGGCCATAGACGTCGTTATGGCCCTCATTTTATTCTGCATTTCATGGCTTTGGGTATCTTGTTTGTGGTTTATATACAACAAGCTAAAGAATACACGCCTATTTGGTCTTTTCTGTATATTTTTATCGTTATGTCTTTATATGGAGATAAAATCGGGGTGAGAATTTGTATCGTTTTTTTATCGATACTCTTTTACATATTATCGTTATTTGTAAATGAAAGCATTACTATGATGGAGCTAATCCGATTTGTGATTGTTTCTGTTTTTATTGTGTTTTTTGCTTATTTAACAGAAGCTTTAATCGCTCGAACATTCGAAAAATTAATCGATGCAAAGACTCAGTTAGTGGCTTTAACTAAAACAGATCCCTTAACGGGACTTTTTAATCGTCGTCATTTTGATGAAATGCTCCCTAATAAAATGAGTAATGCCAATAGAAGAAAAGAGTTGTTGGCTTTAGTTATTATCGATATTGACAATTTTAAAAGCTATAACGATACTTTTGGTCATCCTGCGGGGGATTTTGCATTAATCTCTTTAGCTGATTTACTAAAAGCACAAATGAAACGCTCTACTGATACTATTTTTCGTATAGGTGGCGAAGAGTTTGCCTTACTATATCAAACTAAAAATGAAAATGACGCATTACAAGTTATTGAAGATATTAGAAAGTCGGTAGCTAATTTAGATAAAAATTGTGATTTAGAAAGACAAATAACGGTTTCTGCAGGCTTGTTATTTATTCATGCCCAGCAAGATTTAACTTTAGAAAAAGCTTATGAGTTAGCTGATGCATTACTTTATAAAGCAAAAAATTCAGGAAGAAATGTAGTTGTTAGTTCTAAATAACTAAACATCCTATTACCTATTATTTCAAGCACTTAAAATATTTTAAATCGAGTTCAGGTTACTCAGCGCTTAAACCATTTTGGTAAATAGTTGTTGTAAAAATTTAAACGCTACTGAATTTATTTAGTTGGAGCATTAGCTAATACCGCTTTTAACAGTTGCCAATACTTGGTAACACTCGCAATTTCAACTTTTTCATCGGGGGAGTGCGGGTATTTAATTGTTGGGCCAATAGACACCATATCCCATTGTGGATAAGCATCTTTAAATAAACCACATTCTAAGCCAGCATGAATTACCATTATCTCTGGCATCTTATTAAATAATGTTTGGTAAGTATCGACAACTAGCTGCATGATGGCAGACTCATTATCTGGTTTCCAGCCAGGGTATGCCCCTGAAAAATTAACATCAGCACCAGCAAGTTCAAATACCGATTGCACCATTTGTTGTGTTTCTAAGCGGCCATCATCATGTAAACTACGAATTAAAACCATAGCATTAAATTTACGACCACGGGTTTGCATTACCCCTAAGTTTAATGACGTTTCAACAATACCTGCAATATCATCACTCATTCTTATAACACCATTAGGGCAAGCATTAAGCGCGCGTAAAATGGCAGCTTGTGTGGCTCTTGTCCAACACTGTGCAAAGTCTTCAGGTGAAATTAATAACAGCTCTAGGTTGTTTTCTACAACACTATAATTGGCTTTAATTGTGGTTAGGTAATCAGCTAACGCGAGTTTTAAAGCTGCAACATTCTCTGTAGCAATAACAAAGCTTGCATCTGCATCACGAGGGATAGCATTACGTAAACTACCGCCATTTAGCTCTGTTAACCTAATATCAAACTCGTTACAGGCGGTTAATAAAAAGCGAACTAATAACTTGTTTGCGTTAGCGCGACCGGTATCAATATCTACACCAGAATGGCCGCCTTTCAAACCTGAAATAGATAAGTTAAACGCTTGATAATTATTAGGGACTTCTTCAAAAGCTAGAGAGAAAGAGGCTTTACCGTCAATGCCGCCAGCACACCCCACGTATACTTCACCTTCTTGCTCTGAGTCAGTATTAATTAAAATATCACCATCAAGCCAACCTGATGCTAAACCAAAAGCGCCTGTCATTCCTGCTTCTTCATCGATAGTTATCAGTACTTCGATAGGACCATGGGGAATATCATCACTAGCTAAAACCGCAAGAGCAGAGGCTAACCCTAAGCCATTGTCGGCTCCTAATGTTGTGCCTTGGGCGGTAACCCATATTCCATTGTCATTATTATCAGCAGGATTACCTTCGTTATCAATAATATAGGGTTTGATAGGATCGGTTAAAAAATCATGTTCAACACCATTGTTTTTTTGCGGCACCATATCCATATGCGCTTGTAAAATAATGCCTTTACGATTTTCTAACCCTGCGGTAGCGGCTTTTTGAATAATTAAATTGCCAACAGTATCTTCTTTAACGCTTAAGCCTAATTGTTTCGCCCAAGTTTGGATCCATAAAGAAATAGCTTGTTCATGTTTTGATGGACGAGGAATGCTACAAATTTTATCGAATAATTGCCACAAGTTGGCAGGTGCTAATTGTGAGATATTACTCATGGGTTTCTCAATAATTTAGAAGAATAGACGGTAAGTAACAAGTGTTGTTACTTACCGATAAGTATAACGAATAGAGAAGCTTAGTTGCTGTGTGACTATTTATATGCTGGTAGCGATTATAATTAGTGAATTTATTTATCAGCCATTAAAAATTGCCATTGTTCAGCAAAATCAGCACTTGGTTTTTTATTGTAGCCAGAGCGAACATATTGACTCATTTTACCTTCAGCAAAAGATACCAATAAACCAGCCAGTGCTGCTTCGCTAATACTGAATGTTTTACCTTCACGTAACTTTCGTTCGCGTAATACTTGCTTAAATTGTGATTCTAATTTCTCAAAAAATTGATGTACTCTATCGCGTAAGCGTTCATTTTCGCCCATTAACGCATCACCACCTAATATACGACACATACCTGGATTACGCTCTGCGAATACTAATAATACGTGTAGTATATGGTGGCAGCGAACTAAGGTTTCTTTATGGTCGGCTAAGATTAAGTTGATACGAGAAAAAATAGATTCTTCAATAAAGTCGATTAACCCCTCGAACATACGAGCCTTTGATGGAAAATGTCGGTATAAAGCGGCTTCTGAAAAACCGACTTCTGCAGCAAGTTTAGCTGTAGTAATACGCTGACCGGGGCTGTTTTGTAGCATTAACGCTAAGCATTCTAATATTTGGTGTTTACGATTTGGTTTTGGGTTTTTAGTTTGTGGGGCGACCATATAAAATATTCTCTATTGTGCTGTACATATAGTTATAGCAATTAATAAGAGCATTTGAAATAAATGAATTTTTTATGTGCTAATGCTAATTACTATAATCTATTGTTACTTATTTTTTTGACTGTTTTAATAAATAATGCTGATTAATTAACGACACCAATTGTTTGGCTATAATATTTTTATTGGCTAACGGAATTTCTATTTTATCAATAGCACTAAACACGGTTAAGGCATTATCATTACTGTTAAAGCCTTGCCCTGCTTTAGCTACATCATTAGCTGCAATTAAATCTAAATTTTTACGCATTAATTTACCGCGCGCATAATGTTCAACGTTTTGCGTTTCTGCAGCAAAGCCGACAATAAAAGGTTTTTCTGGTAATTGAGCAACATCGGCAACAATGTCAGGGTTTTTAACTAACGCTATTTGTATAGCGTCGCTATCTTTTTTGATTTTTTCACTGGCAATATCTGCCACTCTATAATCTGCGACAGCGGCACAAGCAACAAAGGTTGTAGCTTGTGCGGCATAAGATAATGCTTGTTGATGCATTTGCTCGGCACTTGTTACTTTAATAAGTTCACAACCAATAGGAGCTTGAATATCTACTGGGCCTGAAATTAAGGTAACTTTAGCACCTGCGCGTAACGCAGCATGAGCAATAGCGTAGCCCATCTTTCCTGAGCTATGGTTAGATATGTAACGCACAGGGTCAATTGCTTCGCGCGTAGGACCTGCAGTGATAACCCAATGTTGATTTTGTAAATATTTATCGGCAAAAAAATCACTGGTGAGTGTTACTAAATCAGCAACTTCTAGCATTCTACCTAAACCTATATCACCACACGCTTGCTCTCCAGCTCCGGGTCCCCAAATATGGTGACCCCAAGACTGTAAAGTGTTGATATTTGTTTGGGTTGCTTTGGCGTGCCACATTTGTTGATTCATTGCCGGAGCTATAGCAATAGGAGCATCAGTAGCCAAACATAATGTTGATAATAAGTCGTTTGCCATGCCTGCGGTTATACGCGCAATAATGTCAGCAGTCGCCGGTGCTATAATAATCAAATCAGCCCATTTTGCTAATTCAATATGGCCCATAGCCAACTCGGCTTGTGTGTCTAATAAGCTATCGGAAACGTGATTGCCAGAGACTGCTTGCAAAGTTAATGGTGTTATAAATGCTTTAGCGCCATCGGTCATTACCACGCGTACATTAGCGCCATGGTCTTTAAGTCGACGTACTAATTCTGGTGTTTTATAAGCAGCGATGCCACCTGAAATACCTAGTAATATTTTTTTGTCCTGAAGAATTTGCATAAGCTGCTAATCTTAAAAGTAAGCAATAAGGCGGATAAGATAACATTTATTCACAATATTTAGAAATAGTGATGCTAAATAAGCCTTTAAGCTGGACTCCATAATTATATAAAATAGACAAGCAAGGATGCGCAGATGTTAAATAACTCAAAAAATAGTGATTCGGTCGCTGTAAAATCAGTAGCGAATAAAATAAGTATTAATGAGCCAACTATTAATGCCTCGTTAATAACACAACATACATTAAAAGACTGGCCTGAATCAGAACGTCCTCGTGAAAAGTTAATACAGCTAGGATCTGCGAGTTTAAGTGATGCAGAGTTATTAGCTATTTTTTTACGCACAGGTGTAAAAGGCTGTAATGTAGTTGATTTATCAAGGCAGTTATTAACTAGCTTCGGCAGTTTAGGGGCTATATTTTCAGCAAATCAGCAAGATTTTTGTGCTAAACATGGGCTTGGTACCGCAAAATATGTACAGTTACAGGCTTGTTTAGAAATGAGTAAAAGATACTTAGCTGAAAAAATAAAAAATACCGATTGTTCATTAACATCCTCACAAGCTACACGGGACTTTCTGCAAAGTGAATTACGTTTAGAGAGCCGAGAAATATTTGCCGTACTTTTCTTAGATAACCAACACCGTGTGTTAACGTTTGAACGACTCTTTTTTGGTACCATTGATGCTGCAGCCGTTTATCCTAGGGTAGTGGTTGAACAAGCATTAAAACATCACGCGGCGGCCGTTATATTAACCCATAATCACCCCTCAGGTATGGCACAACCGAGTATTGCCGATAAACAAATTACTCAAAAGTTAATACAAGCATTGCAACTGATTGATGTACGAGTATTGGATCATATTATTGTCGCCGGACATCAGTGTTACTCTTTTGCAGAGCATAATGAAATGACTTAGTTATTTATTGTTAAAATGAGGAAAGTAAGCAAAGTTTCTTATTTGCCAACAGTGTTTTTGTTGAGTTTTTACGCGTGAAATTAATATTTTTTACGCTTGAACGTAATAATATTTAATCGAAAGTCGAGAAAACAACAGGTTTTTTCTATTGTTTATTCTATTTAACTTGCTGAAATACATTAAAAAAGACTGTTTTTTAATGTATTTTTTCATTAAAGCTAGTATTAATTATCCAGTTTCACTATAATATGCCACCTTTTTAGGATCCTAAGGCGACGGTCTTGGGGAAATATAGCTCGAGCTGAAATTAATTTTGGAGTGACTCAAATGTCTAAAGTTTGCCAAGTAACAGGCAAGAAACCAGTCGTAGGGAACAACCGTTCTCACGCAAGAAACGCGACTCGTCGTCGTTTTTTACCTAACCTTCAATCTCACCGTTTTTGGGTTGAGAGCGAAAATCGTTTCGTTAAATTACGTTTAACTCCGAAAGGAATGCGTATTATCGATAAGAAAGGTATTGATGTAGTTTTATCTGACATCCGTGCCCGTGGCGAAAAAGTTTAATTACTTTACTATTCAAAGGAAAATACTATGCGCGATAAAATTCGTTTAGTTTCTAGTGCTGGTACTGGTCATTTTTATACTACTGATAAGAATAAAAAGACTATGCCTGAGAAAATGGAAATCAAAAAGTTTGATCCAACCATTCGCAAGCACGTAATCTACAAAGAAGCTAAAATTAAGTAATTAATTTTTGTTTTGTTAAAAAGCCTGGTTTATACCGGGTTTTTTTATATCTAAAATTTAGCAGTCTATTGGTATCGTATGTATTTGTATGTAAAAGTTGCTGTGAAAGTAATCTCGAAAGGTCAACAGACCCTAAATTGGTATTACTTAAAAATTTCAGTATGATATCCGTACTAGGTAATTTGGACTTTTGATATGAAACTTTCTAAAACCGGCTGGAATAATGTCATTATTTTCTCCGTTATGATTATTATTTTAATGATCAACGTGACTAATGATAAATTGTTTCCAGATAATGAAAATTCGACTCATGCGGAGCAGCTCATTCTACCTGAACACGCTGTTATTTTAACTATGTCGGTAGAGTACTCTGCAAGCCAACAAGTATTCATAGAGCGTGTAGGGCGAAGTTGGCAATTAACTACGCAAGGGTTAACACTTGAAAAAAGCCAACAACAAATTGAACAAATGATGTTTGCTTGGCAGCAAAGTATCGGGTTAGTACAAGCGGCAGATATTGTGATTGACGAAAAACAGGGGCTAACCGTTAATATTGCTTTAGCAGGAGAAACTCAAATACGTACTTACACATTATATCCACTTAATGACCAATTATTAATTTATCAACACCAAGAAGACCAATGGTTAGCTCTAGCTGCAGCATTAGCTAAACAGTTATTACCTATTTCGCTTTAAATATTCAAACCATTATTCACATCAATCAATATTCATATACATCAATAGAATTAGCGTTACCGAAATAAGAAGAAATTATGCCTGAGTTGCCAGAAGTAGAAGTTTGTCGACGTGGAATTGAACCACATATCTTAAACCAGCAGGTAAGCGATGTTATTGTCCGAAATGCCAATATGCGCTGGCCAATTACACCAACTATCTCAGATATTTGTGGTGAAACAATACGTTCTGTTACTCGGCGTGCTAAATATCTTCTGTTGGAAACCAGTAAAGGTATATTAATGATTCATTTGGGTATGTCTGGCACTATTCGAGTAATTGATAAAGCTACAGCAGTAACTAAACATGACCACTTTGACTTGGTGCTTACTAATGGTTTAGCGCTTAGGCTTAATGATCCTCGTCGTTTTGGCTCTGTACTTTGGGTAACCGAAGATATTAATGAACACAAGTTATTGAAAAGTCTTGGTCCGGAGCCTTTATCCTCCGATTTTACCGACGAGTGTCTGTATGAAAGATCACGTAATAAAATAGTACCGATTAAAACCTTTCTGATGAATAATAATATTGTCGTTGGAGTTGGTAATATTTATGCCAATGAAAGCTTATTTAAAGCAGGCATAGACCCTCGTAAACAAGCAGGTAAAGTCTCTAAAAAACGGTACATAGAATTAACTCGACATATTAAGCAAACTCTAGCTCATGCAATTGAGCAAGGTGGTACAACCCTAAAAGACTTTACCCAATCAGATGGTAAACCAGGCTATTTTGCACAAGAACTACAAGTTTATGGTCGTTCTGGTGAACCTTGCTTTGTTTGCAAAGGAATATTGAAGGAAATTAAACAAGCTGGGAGGGCAACGGTTTATTGCCCTAACTGTCAAAAAAAGTAAGCGTTTTTTTGAGGTAGGTATCGTGCTAAATGGCTATTAAGCTAGTTTAAAGCTGAGCGCTATTCTTCTAATGCGGCTTTAACAATAGGGTGTACAAATGGACTTACATCACCTTGGTGTAATGCAACTTCTTTAACTACGGTGGAAGAAATACATGAGTTTTCTTCTGCAGGTGTTAAAAACACACTTTCCAGATCAGGATATAAACGCCTATTAACGTTAGCGAGCTGTAGTTCATAATCGAAATCAGCAACTGAACGTAGGCCTCGAATGAGTACCGTTGCTTGCTGTTGTTTAGCAAAGTCGACTAATAAACCACTAAAACCGACAACCGTCACATTAGGTAAGTGTTCAGTCACTTGTGCAAGCATTGCTACCCGTTGTGTTAAATCAAAGCGAGGTTTTTTACTAGGGCTTGCAGCGACACCAATAATAACATTATTAAATAATTTACTGGCACGTGTTATTAGATCAGTATGACCGTTAGTTACAGGATCAAAAGTACCTGGATAAATAGCTGTTATAGTCATTGTTTTTTATATATTTAAGCAATTGTTATTTGGTATTGTAGTTTGATACCTCAGTAGGTAACAAGTATTATCCGATGAATCGTTACTTGAATCGGGAACGAAAACAAAGTCAGGCTTTAATCTTTGTATTTAACAGAGTTAAGCTCCAGAAGGTTAAACAAAAAGAAAACCCCGAATTAATCATAAAAATAGTATAAATCTTAAAGTATTTACTCAAAAGACTTTATATATAGTAAATGTTGATAGTATTATTGTTTTAGATTTAATCAATATAATAATAAGAAGTAGTTATATGAAAACCAGAGATAAAATAATCCAAGCTAGTATTGAACTTTTTAACGAGCAAGGTGAGCGTAATGTCACCACAAACCATATTGCCGCACATTTAGCTATTAGCCCAGGAAACTTGTATTACCATTTCCGCAATAAAGAAGACATTATTTTATCTATTTACGAAGAATATGCTCGAAGTCTACTTTTAGACACTTTACCTACCGTATCTGCAGAGGTTAAGCCTCTTGATTCACTGGTTTTGTATATGGATTCTGTTTTTCAAACAACCATGAAATTCCGTTTTTTCTATAGTAACCTACCTGTACTTTTGGATAAAAGTCCAAACCTGCGTGAAAAATATGTAGAAGTTCAACAGTCTATATCAGAGCGTGTTAGTCAACTACTGATCTCATTAAGAGCAGCAGATTTTATAGATTTTGATGATGATGAACTACCTGAAATTGTTAGTGTTTTACGTCTTATCAACACTTTTTGGGTAAGCTTTCATCAAACACAAACCACTTCAAATGAAGTCAATGATGCAGTATTTTATCAAGGCGTTTTGAAAATATTAGTCATTTTACGCCCGTATACAAAAGGGCACGCTATTAATGAACTTAATCATGCACGTGATGTATATAAACAAAGATTTCAAGAAGAAGCGATAGTTTAAATTCTTGGTACGCCTGATAAGATAAAGGTGTGATGGGTATATATTTAAATGTTTAGCTTTAAGCGGTTAATTCAAATTGAAAATTATTAGGCTTTTCATAACCTTGTTTTACTGTATGGTAAAAATTTTCAATACGATGAGCTCGTTGAATAACTTCTGTAGATTGTAGATTATTGATAGAAGTTGTCATTGAGTCGCTAGTTTTATTAGGCGATATAGCCTCTTGCGCAGCTAAGGTTTTATTGATGAGTGCATCAAAATCATTACTGCTATTATCTGCTGATAATTCTGATTGTAATCTCGCACTGGTATTAAAGTCGCGGTTGTTACTAGCGCGGCTTGGCTCGCCATCCTTATTATTACTAAGCGCTAATAGCTCTGACTGTGCGCTCAGTATTTTCTGAGTAGCGCTTGCTGCAACTTTAATATCTTGTGCCGAGGGATCGACAGGTGCTAATGCCGCGGCATACACTTTTTGCATTTTAGTGATAGTTGCTTTTGGATCGCCAGGCACAACACTTAAATCAATAGAAACTTCACCAGCTACGGCATATTTTTTACCGTCAGGACCTACCTCATAAGTATATGAGGGCGCTCCAGTTAAAGCGCCTCCTGTTGTAGCGTGTGCTAATTCGTGCGTTTTTACTTCCTGATCTCTTAGCTGTAATTGATTGATTATTCTTTCATTTGTAGCAGCTTCTTTATTTTCAGTCGCTTCTTTTTTTTCTATTTCATCGCTATTTTTTTCAGCAGCATTGTGGCTTTGCTCATTTCCTGAGCTTTCAGGATTTTGTTGGCTGTTTTGTTGATTATCTTGCTGGCTTTCGCCTTGTTGACTGCTGTTGTCTGAAATTGAGGTAGCGGCATGCTCCGCTTGTTTTCTTAAGGCTGAAAAATCGATATTTTCATTGGTTTGTGCGGGAGTACGAGAGCGCTCTTTCTCAGACGCTGCGCCTTTATCAGCGGTAGACGGATGAGTTGCAGCGACTTGAGGGTTGACTTCTCGTTGATGATTATCACGACGTAATACTTCCGTAGGTTGATTAACCACGGTTGCTAGAGGAATACTGGCAGTATGCGACGTGATATTCATAAGTAAATTTTATTCACCAATTAGTTATATGATACTAGCTTGTCTAGTTGTAGCTCATCTACATTAGCAATGAACTGCTTAATGTATAATATAACGTTTAAAGTCAATCTATTAAATATTTAAAATTTAAGCGGTTACATCTAATAATGTACCTAAAGCATCATCGGCACTTTTAATGACCTCAGTAGACGCTTTGGTTTGATACTCTGCCACTTTAAGATCAACAAGCGATTGATTTAAATCTGGCAACTCTTCGCTTTTTGCTACTCGGTTAACTACTTCAGTATTTACTTCACTAATATTAGAGCTTGAAGTATTGACTGTATTTGCTTGTTGCTCAGTATTTAGGGTTGTACTAGCTACAATATCACTGGCAGCTTTATCTGCAGTTGCTCTAGCGTTTTGTAAGCCTTGTACACCGGAATTAAATGCTGATGATATTTCCATTAGACGTCCTCCACGGAAAATAAATATATTGTTTAATTATTAACCTTTAAGGCTAAAAAGTAAAGGTTAATTTAGCTAAGTATTTTGTTGTAACACCTTATTTTATAAGGGGACAGCTAAGTTACTAATTCGTATTAATTAATTTTAATATTTATTTTTAACCAAGAAAATAACACCTGATAAAAGTCATCAAGATGAGAAATAAATGGCGCATGAGAAGCATGAGAAAAAATATGTTTTGTGCTTTTTTCCGCTAAGTTATCTATTTTCTCAATGACGGCTTTAGGCACTAGACTGTCGTTATTACCATATAAACGTAAAAATGGTTGTTTAATTTGTGATAAATGTGGCCTTAAATCACAATGACTTAGTAAAGCTAAGGAGTCAGCTAGGGTTTGTTGGCTAGGTAATGGATGAGCCATTACTAATTGTGTAATTAGCTTTAAATCCTGCCTAATATGAGGGCTACCCATTGCTTGGATTTTTAAAAATCCACTGATGGTTTTTGCTGCGTCTGTAGCTAATTGTTGATGGAAGTTATTAAGTACATTCTCCTTGATTCCAGGCCAATCATTACAAGACTGCTCAACAAAATACGGACTACTGGCAACGGTTACTAAAGCTAATACTTGCTCTGGATATTGCAGCGCCATTTCTGTTGCAACTAAACCACCTAATGACCAGCCAACATATACAGCAGGTTGGTCAATAACTTGGTTAATATGTTCGCAGATAGTTGTTAGCGAGTAAGGAGATATCTCAACATGATTATTGATACCAAACCCAGGCAAATCAATAGTAATTAATTGATAGCTACTGTTGTTAAATAACGTTAGTAATGGTTGCCAAATGGCGGAATTAAGCCCCCAACCATGCAAGAAAACAATTGGTATTGCTTCTTTTTTTATTGAATCATTTGTTGGAAATATGGAAAATTCTAAGCTTTTTGCCATGCTTACTACTGCACTATATAAATCGAAAGTAATGAAGCGTTATTTTATACTTGCGATTAATAAAAGGAAAGTAAGATGGCAGGGACGTCACGGTTAATAAAGTTAAATAACAAAACTCTTGTAAGGTGTTGTGTCGCGCTTAAAGCTGTTTATAGAAGTAAGCTTGCTTTAATTTTTAATACAGGGAAGTTTCGACTCAATAACATACAGCAACATTTAAGTTGCTGTGATTTGTGCGCCGCTAATGTGGGTGCAAGTTACTTTCAAGAAAAGCGTTTAAGGCAAGCTCTGCTTTGTCAGCATTGCATTAATGATTTGCCGTTTTTTAAACAAGATATTATAAATGGAAATCTGCTGAATTGGCCTACAATCAAGCAAGCGTTACCTAATATTCATTTTGAATACCTTTTTGCGTTATCTCCCTACATTTACCCTTTCAATATTTGGTTAGCGCAAATGAAGTATTTGGGAAGATTTGAACTGGCTAATTTGTTTGCCTCATTACTCTACGCTCAATGGCAAAAAACCATGGAGAGTACATTAATACCGCCTGCAGATTTAGTCATATCTGTACCTTTGCATGTTAAAAAGTGGCAAGTTCGTGGTTATAACCAAGCACACCTTATCGCTCAAGATTTTGCACAACAACTGGCGTTACCGTATGAGAAAGATGTCATAATACGCTGTAAACACAATCAAAGTCAGATCGGCAAGACAGGTAGTCAACGTCGTAAAAACTTAGCGAATGCGTTTAAATTAAAACAGGGGTTAGCGAGTCATATTAAACATGTCATAATTATCGACGATGTGGTGACTACGGGTACTACAGCGAGCGAGATCAGTAAACTGTTAAAAAGCGCTGGTGTTGAAATTGTAAGTGTCGTCGCCCTTTGTTTAACCTTACCCAAAAGTAAGTCTTCGACAAAAGCGTAGAAATCATTAGACATAACTAAATAGCCGCGTAAAATACACATACTTGAGTAAAATAGTCAGGTACTCATCATTACAGTATATTATTGATCAATCAAATAGATCATATACTAGTATTTTGATTGAGTACCAAAAGAGTAAAGAGAGCTAAACAATGATCAGTATTTCAGAGAGTGCTCAAAAGCATTTTATTAACCTACTTTCGCAACAAGCAGAAGGTACCCATATTCGTGTTTTTGTTGTAAATCCAGGTACCGCAAAAGCAGAGTGTGGCGTTTCATATTGTCCACCTGATGCCGTTGAAAAAGACGACATAGAACTTCCTTTTGAAGGTTTTTCAGCCATGATAGATGCTGACAGTAAAGGCTTTTTAGAAGACGCAGAAATTGACTTTACTACCGATCAAATGGGTTCACAATTAACGTTAAAAGCCCCTAATGCAAAATTACGTAAAGTAGCTGATGATGCGCCTTTATTTGAACGTGTACATTACTTTCTACAAGCCGAAGTTAATCCTCAATTAGCAGGACATGGTGGCGAATGTACATTAGTTGAAATTACCGATGACGGCTACGCTGTATTACAATTTGGCGGTGGCTGTAATGGTTGTGCACAAATTGATGTGACGGTAAAAGACGGTATTGAAAAGCAATTAATTGATTTAATGGCTGGCGAAATTAAAGGCGTTAAAGATGCAACTGAGCATGAGCGCGGCGATCATTCATATTACTAAAAATTTAACTATCTCATCGTAACGTATGATTAAGTTATTAGAAAAACTAGGTCAAGATCCACAACATAGCTTAATGCTTTTTTTACGTGGTCTTGGCCTTTTTGTTATTGGCTTATTGTTTGTTGCTTTAGGTTACTTTTACCACTATCTGTGGCAAGTTATCGGTATTATTACCCTAGCGATAGCTTGTTTGTTGTCGGCATGGGGCTACTTAGGTATATTTGCAAATCGTTGGCTAAATATTTTATACCGAACTCAATCTTCCCAAAACAGCACGACTGATACAAACTCTCGTTAGAAAATTATGATTAATTTAATTAAATCTTATTGGTTATTTATTACTATTGCTCTAATGGCAATCATTGCGACTTTATCGCTATGGCCCGTCGCCTCATTACCACAAGTTCCTGGTAGCGACAAAACTCATCATTTTATTGCTTATGGTGCGTTAATGTTTCCTGTTGCACTAGCTAGACCAAAACATTGGTTATGGATTGTAATAGTATTTGCTTGTTTTAGTGGTGCAATAGAGTTGATTCAGCCTTATGTTAATCGTTGGGGAGAATGGCTAGATATGGCTGCTAACGTTACTGGGCTTGTTTGCGGAATTATCCTTGCTAAAATAGTTGATTATTTTTCATTGTATAAAGAAAACAAAAGTTAATGAAATAATGGTTTAGATAGCCTGATAATTTTTATCTCAAATAGCTTTTTTTACGGAATATGGAAATACTGTAAAGTACTAGAGGTTAATAGTAAAAAGCGTTACTTTAGTTAATCTGAACTCAAATTAGTTACTCTATTTTATAAAGGAAAGTTCATGCGATATTTACTGCAGACATTCATTTTTGCTTCATTATTAATGAGTATTTCACTCAACAGTTATGCCGCTGTTATTTTACAGTACCACCATGTTAGTGATAGCAGTCCTAGTAGCACGAGTATCTCACCAAAGCAGTTTGAAGTACACCTACAGTATCTTAAAGACAATGGTTTTAAAGTTGTTCCATTATCTAACTTAATTGATGGAATTAAAAAGCAAACACCATTAGCTGATAAGAGTGTTGCCATTACGTTTGACGATGCCTACATCGATATTTTAACGCAAGCTAAACCGATTTTAGATAAATTCAACTTTCCGTACACCATTTATGTCAACCCTGGGATTATCAACCGTAATGACAAAAAATCTAGTTCACAGTATTTGTCATGGGATCAATTAAAAGCATTAGCTGATGAAGGTGTGATTATCGCCAACCATGGTTATGAACACCATTCTATGGCTCGCACCCCTAAAGGATTAACGCAACAAGAATGGTTAGATAAACAAACGACATCACTACTCAAAGCTGAGCAGCTTATAAAAGAGCAGACAGGGCAAAGCTGGCGTTATTTTGCATACCCTTACGGTGAATATGATTTAGCGGTTCAAGCTTGGATTGAGGCCAATAATTTTGTGGCATTTTCACAACAGTCAGGCGCTATTGGCTTAAATACAGACCTAACTAGCGTGCCTCGTTTTCCGGCATCACAACCTTACGACAAAATTTCAGGATTACGTGATAAATTAAATTCTCTACCGCTAGATATCAGTTTAACAGGTGAGCAAGCAAAAACCGTGTTTGTATACGAAGAAGCGAAAAATATAACCTTTGAAGTGGCTAGTGATGACTTTTATAAATCAGGTTTAAATTGTTATATCTCTGGCTTAGGCAAACAAAAAATCAACTGGCACGATGATGAAGCTTTTAGTATTACTTTTTCTACAAGCTTGCCTGTAGGTCGTGTTAGAGCCAACTGTACAGCTGCTAGTATTAGTAAACCAGGACGTTATTATTGGTACTCTAAACCTTGGTTTGTTTTGAATGCTGATGGTAGCTGGTATCATTTATAAATTAACTTCAAATGAGTTAATACTGCTTGCTATAAAAGTGATTTTTTTTGATACAGTGCGACTATTTTAGGGTAGTCGCTTACCAATTTATTCTTGTCTATATGTGGTACCTCGCCAGCTTTCTGCTCAGGTTTAAAAATAGCGGCCACTTTCCCTTCAGGGTTTATTAATACCATAGATGCGCTGTGATCAACCCAATAATTTTTATCTGTAGTGCTGCTATTGGTTAAATCAGCCGAATCACTATTGTAATCTGTTATGGCGTACATTAAGCCGATACTGCGAGCAAAAGGAAAAAGCACATCATGATCGGCGCGCACTGCTTTAAAGTCAGGATTAAAATAAGCAATATATTGAGAGAGTTTCTCTTGCGTATCTCGTTGAGGGTCTACCGATACTAAAATAACCTGAGTCTTGTCTGTAACTTTGAGTAAATCATCATAGATAACATGTAGCTTTTGTAAGGTCATTGGACAAACATCAGGACAAGAAGTATAGCCAAGAAATATAAATGACCATTTACCGTTAAGCTGTTCATTTTGAAAAGTTTGACCTAACTCATCCGTAAAAGAGAAGTTAGTTATTGTTCGAGGTTGTTGGTAATGTAAGGCGAATTCAGGCGCTGGTAATTCGTTACTATTTTTTATTAAGTAAAAACCAATAATACCGACACTTAACGATATAACGGCAATCAAACCCAAAAGATATTTATTCATTAAATTATTT
Source organism: Colwellia sp. E2M01 (assembly GCF_018860585.1). Lineage (GTDB taxonomy): Bacteria > Pseudomonadota > Gammaproteobacteria > Enterobacterales > Alteromonadaceae > Colwellia. The sequence goes on along the minus strand of NZ_JAHKPR010000015.1, from coordinate 64,404 downwards.
TTCTCTCAATAAGAGGGTTGCTATTAGTTTATTGGTAACCAATAGTGGTCAAGCAATAAAAGAATAAAAAGTAGCATTAAATGTACAATCGAAAATTTAAATGTGGCCATCGCAGTATCTTTTTTTGCATGGAACTTTAACTGCCAAGCATAGCCAATAAAAATTAAATTCAAGACACAAGCACCTGCCAAGTAAAGCCAATTACTCATTCCCACTAAATAAGGTAATAAACAAACCACAAAAAGTAATAAGGTATAAAGTAATATTTGAGTTTTAGTAAAACTAATACCATGGGTTACCGGCAACATAGGAATGTTAACTTTAGCATAATCATCTTTACGATGAATAGCTAAAGCCCAAAAATGTGGCGGTGTCCAAGTGAAAATAATTAGCACTAATAATAAAGCATTTGGTGCTATTTCGTTGGTCATTGCTGTCCAACCTAGTAACGGTGGAATGGCACCCGCTAAACCACCAATGGTAATGTTTTGTGGTGTAGCGCGCTTTAAATACATAGTGTAAACAAAGCTATAACCTACTAAACCAGCCAAAGTTAACATAGCGGTTAACGGATTCACTAAGGTAAAGAGAATAACAAAACCAATCACTGCGATACTCACCGCAAAAATAATGGCATTTTCGACAGTAATTCTACCTTCAGGCAAAGGCCTGTTGTGAGTGCGTCCCATAATGGTATCTATTTTTTCGTCAACAATATGATTAATTGCGGCTGCGGCTGAGGATAATAAAGCGATACCTAGCATGGCGGGTATTAATAATTGCCACGGTAAACCGCCAGGTACAGACAAGCTCATACCTACTAAGGCCGTTAGTACCAGTAAAGCCACAACTTTGGGTTTGGTAATATCATAATAAGCGCGCCAATGATCAACAAAATGACGAAGAAAGAACTCATTTGCTGTTGAGTTAGCTGATGGCCGTGTTACCGGTAGGCTTTTACTCAACGAATCGACTATTGGTTTATTGATGACTTTACTCATACCGAACTTCCTCATCATGTTGCTTTAATTGATAGGTTAACGCTATTAAACTTAACATTAACAAAGCCGCGACTAAGTTATGTGCAACCGCTACGCTAAGGGGTAATGAAAACCAAATATTACTTATACCTAAACTTACTTGAATAGTAAGCATACTCAGTAAAACTATCGCCAAACGTTTAAGATTGGGTTTATTGGTTTTAATAAACACCAAGATAGCGAGCCAAGTTATAAATATACTAGTAACTATAGCGCCTAATCTATGTGTTACATGAATAGTTACTCGTTCATTATGTTTAAAGTGACCAAATTCATAGCTACTTTTTACTGGTGGAATCAAAGTAAATGAATGCTGATAATCTAACTCAGCTAACCAATCACCTTGGCAAATAGGTAATTCTACACAACTCATGGCTGCATAATTTGCCGATGTCCAACCGCCTAAAGCTATTTGTGCCGTTAAAATAACAATGCCGAGTAAAGCGTAGCGACTATATTTTTTAATTGATGGTGTGTTTACATTTTGACTCGCGCTAGTGGCTTTTGACGCACTTGCTTTTACATTCTGCTCGCCTATTGTGGTGATGGTGTTGCTCGTTACAGAATTAAGGCGCAAATATAATAAAAATAATAAGCACAGTGTAGTAAAGCCGCCAAGCAAGTGCCCCATAACAATAACAGGCATTAATTTTAAGGTTACCGTCCACATTCCTAATGCTGCCTGAAAGATAACAACCAATAAAATACACAAGGGTAAAACAAGCGGTTTTTTACTGTTATAAGATGGTTGAATAGTTGTGTTTTTTACTGATTTTCTATCATTAACACGTAATCTAATTGAATAAAAAGCAATGATCGCGATAAGTATGCCAAGGCTGCCAGCAAAGTATCGATGAACCATTTCATTCCATGCTTTATGGGGTTCAACAGGACGTTCAGGGTAGGCTTGCTCAGCGGTAATAATCTCTTCTGCGGTTCTAGGTACATCAAGTAAACCATAACAGGTTGGCCAATCAGGACACCCTAATCCTGCATGAGTTAAACGTGTGTACGCGCCTAAACCAATAACAACAATGGTTAATAACAAACTGCAGAATACCAAGCGTGTTAGTGTTTTTGTCGGAGCTTTTTCTGTTTTAGCACAACTTGTCATGACTTAACCTACCTTGGAGTATTTCAGTAGTTTTTTCATATCTGCAATAATGGCTTTACCAAAACTATTTTGCTGCGCTTCAGTTTCAGGTATGGAGTGTTGCAAAATCACATTACCTAACGGATCAGCAATAAGTACTTGTGGGTTAGGGATTGAGCGATGCATTTGTGCTGATAAAGACAGAATTTGCCATTGGCTTTTAGCAAGCTGTTCATTTTGTTGAACTGAAAAAATATCTTCTTTAAGTAATACTGCAGAGACCCTTGGCATATACTTTCCTAAGGCAACATAACTGTTATGGACGGTTTCAATACTGTGCAAACAAAGCTCGGAGCATTCATTAGGTAGTCGATAAATAATCTGCCATTTTTTATCAGTTATTTTCCCATCTAAGCCAAGTTCAGCTAAGGTTAATGGCTCTGTTATCAACTTGCCTTGATTGGTAACTCCTAAGCTTAGCCATTGATTATCAAGCGCTAGTTTTGCTAGTACTACGGGCAATATAAATACAGCGAGTAGCAGTAATAAACTACGGCGATTTTTGTGCGTGGAAGCTTGCGGTAATGCTTGTTCTGTTTGGATCATAGTACACGCCTTATTATTTTTATATTTTACTTATCTCTTCATTTATATATTTATTGAGCTGAGGATCTCAGTGTTTTAACGCGTAAAGAAATCATTAATATCAACCAAGCACAGGCTAATGCAGCCCATTGAAAACTATAGGCAAAATGTTTTTCTGCAGGCATTACTATTGGTTGCCAATTTTTTTTATAACCAAGACTTTCTTTTTTATCTACGTAGATAACAAAAGGTAATAAAGGCTTATTTATTAAGGGTGATACTAATGTTGAAAACTTTTCTAATTCTATTTGCTGCACGCGTAACGGCCAACTAGGCTTCGAAAAATTTTGTTCCATAAGCATTATTCCTTGTTCAACGACACGTACATGCCCCGTAAATTGATACTGCCCCTGCAATGGCTTTACTTCGGGTAATGTATTTCTGTTAATTGAGCCTTGTATCCAACCTAAGTTAACTAAAACCGCATGGCTTGGCGTTTGTACTACTTGCAATACCCGATAACCTAACGAGCGTTCTTCAACTTGATTATCGAGTAAAAATACGTAATCAGCTATAAATTCACCATCAATAGTGACAGGAAAGTCATTCACACTTTCCTTATTGGTAAATTGTTTAGTGTGCGAAAGTTGCACAACTTCATTAAGTGTTAATGGCGTGCGTTGATTTAATTGCACTATACGTATAGAACGCTGTTCTTTCGCTGTTCCTCTATCGTATTGCCATAACGACAATTTTATCAGTATTGTTAATACAATAAGTGTTAGCCCAAGCCAGAGTATATTGCCTAATAAGTTGCTTTTTATTTTCTTATGTAATGTAAGGTTCAAGTAATAATCAGCTTCTATAAAATATAAACAAACACAAATAGCATTACCCACACCACGTCAACAAAGTGCCAATACCAACTTGCTGCTTTAAAAGCGAAATGATTATTAGGTGTGAAGTGACCTTTTAATATTCTAAACCACATAACTATTAGCATGATGCAACCTAAGGTTACGTGCATACCGTGAAAGCCAGTTAATAGATAAAAACTGTTGCCATAAACACCACTGGTGAGAAACAAACGCATTTCTTCAGAGTAACCATGTGAATATTCTAATATTTGTAAAGACATAAAAATGATGCCTAACACTATAGTTAAACCAAGCCACACTTTAAGTGGTTTACGGTTATTTTTAATAAGTGCATCGTGAGCAAAATGAGCGGTCACTGAAGAGGTGATTAAAATAACAGTATTAATAAGTGGGAGCCCATACCAACCCATTGCCGAGGTTGTGGTGCCGTCAGGAGTCGTTAAAAGTGGCCAATGAGCAACAAAATCAGGCCACAGCACGGCGCCAGTTTCTGCATTATTACCTGCACCACCCAACCAAGGTACTGAAAATACACGTAAATACAACAAGGCACCAAAAAAGGCGGCGAAAAACATTACTTCAGAAAAAATGAACCAACTCATACCTTGATGAAATGAATTATCCATTTGATGTGAATATTTACCAGCCAAAGACTCATTTATAACATCGCTAAACCAACCAGCTAACATATAAATAACTAGGGCTATGCCGGCTAAAAGCAGATAACCCCCGTAACCATTTTGTTCTTTAGACAAATCAGTTACGTAGTGAGCAGCACCGAGTGCAATCATGAAAAGTGCAATTGCACCAACAATTGGCCAATGACTTTGGCTGGGTACGTAATAACTTTCATATTCTTTGTTAGTCATTTTCTATCCCTTATTTATCTGTATGTTGTCGTTCTCTATGATGACTTGTTGGTAATGTCATACAGGGTGTACGATAACGTTAATGTTTTTATATCGTCAGGTAATTCTAAATCAACGTAAAATTGTAAACTCATCTCAACATCCATACCTGCACCTAGTGGTTGATGGGTAAAGCAAAAACACTCTATTTTATGAAAATAATTTGCTGCACGCCCAGGAGAAACCGAGGGAACAGCTTGGCCAACAATGTCATTATTGGCATTGTTTTTTGCATAAAAAGATACAAACTTCATTTCACCGGGGTGTACTTCAATTTCATTCTGTACTGGTTCAAATTTCCAAGGAACGCCCTGTGCATTGCGGGTAATAAATTGCACTCGTACCGTACGAGACTCATCAATACTACTGGCGTCATAAGTTGCTGCACTGGTATTGGTTTTTCCATTAAGGCCAGTAATATCACAAAACACGTCATATAAAGGGACAAGAGCAAAACCAAAGCCAAACATAGCAAGCACAACCAGTAATAATTTTTTAACGGACTTATTATTGGTCGTGCTAACACTATTGGTATTATTAGCATTTTTGGAGTTGGCATCACTCTTCATATAGTTATTACCCGTTATATATAAATATTTTTATGCATTAATGACTATGTTGATCGGCATTATCAATATCACTTTGTGGCGGTGGAGTACTAAACGTATGATACGGAGCAGGGCTTGCAACCGTCCATTCTAGCCCTGCTGCACCATCCCAAGGTTTAGCAGGCGCTTTTTCGCCACCACGAATACATTTAATGACCACAGCTAAGAAAATCAATTGTGATAAACCAAAGGCAAAGCCGCCAATACTTACCCACTTATTAAAGTCAGCAAACTGTAATGCGTAATCAGGAATTCTACGTGGCATACCCGCTAAGCCTAAAAAGTGCATAGGGAAAAACAACAAGTTAACTGAAATTAGTGAGCACCAAAAATGCCATTTACTGAGCGCGTCGTTGTACATATTCCCCGTCCATTTTGGCAGCCAATAATATGCGCCAGCGTAGAGTGAAAATAGCGAGCCTGTCACTAATACATAATGAAAATGGGCAACAACAAAGTAAGTATCGTGATATTGAAAATCAACCGGCGTCATAGCCAGCATCAAGCCTGAAAAGCCGCCAATGGTGAATAAAATAACAAAGGCGATTGAAAACAACATAGGTGTTTCAAAGCTTAACGAGCCACGCCACATGGTAGCTACCCAGTTAAATACTTTTACCCCTGTTGGTACCGCAATAAGCATGGTGCAATACATAAAAAACAGCTCACCAAATAGCGGCATACCTGTAGTAAACATATGATGTGCCCAGACAATAAAAGAGAGTAGAGCAATGGAAGATGTTGCATAAACCATCGAGCTATAGCCAAATAATTTTTTACGCGAAAAAGCAGGGATGATGGTTGAAACAATACCAAAGGCAGGCAAAATCATGATGTAAACTTCAGGGTGACCAAAAAACCAGAAAATATGCTGGAACATTACCGGGTCACCACCACCTGCAGCATTAAAGAAACTGGTACCGAAATAAGTATCGGTCAATACCATGGTAACGACACCAGCAAGCACCGGCATTACCGCAATTAATAAATACGCAGTGATGAAAAATGTCCATACGAATAATGGCATTTTCATGTAGGTCATACCCGGTGCGCGCATATTCATAATGGTAACAACAATATTAATTGCCCCCATTATCGAAGATATCCCCATGATATGGACGGCAAATACAAAGAAAGCGGTACTACCGTTTGAATATGTTGTGGATAAAGGAGCATAGAAAGTCCAACCAAAATTTGGTGCACCACTTTCCATGAAAAAAGAGCTTAGCAAAATGCCAAAAGCAAAAGGTAATATCCAAAAACTCCAGTTATTCATTCTTGGTAATGCCATATCTGGCGCGCCAACCATCATTGGCAGCATCCAGTTTGCAAAGCCTGTGAACGCAGGCATTATGGCGCCAAATACCATGATTAAACCGTGTACTGTGGTTAACTGGTTAAAAAAGTCAGGCTCAACTATTTGTAAACCTGGCTGAAATAATTCAGCTCGGATCACCATGGCTAACGCGCCACCAGTGAGTAACATGATAAATGAGAACCATAAATATAAAGTACCAATGTCTTTATGGTTGGTAGTGTACAACCAACGCTTAATACCTGTCATTTTGTGATCGCCATGGTGGTCATTTTGATGATCGTCGTGCGATGTTTCTTTTATAACGTCTGTAGTCATTTTATATCCTCCTATTTCGCACTTGCGGCATCAACCGCTGCAGGTTGCACTAAATCACCGGTATCATTTCCCCAAGCATTACGCTCAAAGGTGATCACGGCAGCTATTTCTGTTTTAGTTAATTGGCCAGAAAACGCGGCCATTGCCGGATTTTTCTTACTACCGTGAAGGACAATATCGATATGTGCGTTAACATCACCTGTGGTAATTACACCACCTTTTAAAGCTGGGAATGCTGGCGGAATACCTCCCCCAGATGGTTGATGACAAGCAACACAGGTTTTCATATAAACTTGCTCACCCATGGTCATTAACTCATCTAGGCTATATTCCTTTGTTAAATCTTCAATAGATGTTGATTCAGCTGCTACTTCAGTGACGCTATCTGTCTCTTTAGCCGTTTTATTTTCAACAGCTTCTACAGCATCGTTAGCTTCGGACTCATTGTTAACGGCTGATTTAACATCTGCCGCTTGTACTAAGTCACCTGTGTCATTGCCCCAAGCATTACGTTCAAAGGTAACTACCGCGGCAATTTCTTTTAAACTTAATTGCTTACCGTAACCTTGCATACCCGTGCCGGCTTTACCGTTAAAGACAATATTGATGTGATCAGCTATCGCTCCCGTTGTGGTAATAGGGCTACCTTTTAAAGCAGGAAAAGCAGGAGGTAACCCTTGACCGGTTGGTTGGTGGCAGGCTGAGCAATAAGCGGTATAAGTTGTTTCACCTAATTGCATTAATTCGTCTTTTGATAAAGAAGCATTCAATGAAGCTTTTTCAGCATCAGCTGCTTGCGCAATGCGCTGATGTTGCTCTTTAAGCCAAAGCTCATAATCTTCAGGGCTTTTTACTTCAACAACAATAGGCATAAAACCATGATCTTTACCGCATAATTCAGCACATTGGCCGCGATAAATACCAGGCTCATCGACGTTAGTCCAAGCTTCATTAATAAAACCTGGATTAGCATCTTGTTTAACGGCAAAAGCGGGAACCCACCAGGCATGAATAACATCGTCAGAAGTAATTAAAAAGCGTACTTTTTTATTGGCAGGAATAACTAAAGGTTTATCAACTTCGAGTAAATAATTTTCGCCTTTTAAGGGGGTATTATCTAAGTGATTTTGGTATTGATCGCGAGGGGTAGAAAGAACAGAGTAATACTCAATGTCTTGGTCAAAATACTTGTAATGCCATTTCCATTGCGAGCCTGTAATTTGAATAGTAACGTCAGAGTTATTGTTGTCTTCCATCGCTATTAAGGTTTTTGTGGCGGGAATAGCCATAGCAATTAAAATAACAACGGGGATGGCTGTCCATAATACCTCTACCTTAGTACTTTCATGAAAATCAGCAGGTTTTGCACCCTTAGACTTTCGATGGAAGATAATAGACCAGAACATAGCACCAAACACTAAAACGCCAATACCAGTGCAAATATAGAGTACCAGCATATGTAGATCATAAACATCTCTACTAACAGCTGTGACCCCTTTGGTAAGGTTTAACTGCGATTCTGCAAAAGCAATATTGGTATATAAACTTACCAATATTAGCCAAATTAGCTTATGTTTCCCCACACGACATCTCCTCTTCTTAATGATAGAGAACAGATTTGCAGCAATGTACTTCATAACTCACTGAACTGAATATCTGTCGTTTTATTATTATATTTTAAACATAGACGAGAATTTATAATCAGGTATAGCACTAAATAATTAGTGCTATACCTGATTAACAAATTGACGTATTTTCATTCTTTTTGTGTTCGTTTTTTATTCGCCTTAATAGCTAGAATTACGCTAAAAGTTGTTTGCGGTCAAATGTTTTTATAGCTAACTATTATTAAAAAAGCTAATTAATTCAATGGAGTAATAACTCTAAATGACGGGAGGTGTTGGTGTGTTAAGGTTTTGTATGTTTGCAAGATAAATTTGTAGGGGGAAAGTTTTTTTCAGTGCATAAAATATAAAAGGTCATAAACGACGAAATCGTTTATGACCTTAATGTTATTTACATGAATATAGGTAAATTAGTAATAATGATTTGATCAAATTACATCCATTGACCGCTGCGAACAATACCTACTGCAATACCTTCAATATTAAATGCCTGACTTGTTAAATCGACTTTGATCGGAGAGAAGTCTTCATTTTCAGCGTGTAAATAAACAATATTACCTTCACGTTTATAGCGCTTAACAGTCACGTCTTCTTCAACACGGGCAACCACAACTTGACCATTACGTACATCAGTTGTTTGGTGTACGGCAAGTAAATCACCATCCATAATACCAATGTCTTTCATGCTTTCGCCATGCACTCGTAATAAATAATTAGCAACAGGATGGAATAAACTACCATCCATTTTGTAATGATCTTCAACATGCTCTTCTGCCAAAATAGGCTCACCCGCAGCCACTCGACCAATAAGTGGCAAGCCAAGCTCTTCTTCGTCCAACTCTTCCGTTAAACGAATACCGCGAGACGTACCCGCAAGCATTTCAATGTATCCTTTTTTAGCTAGCGCTTTTAAATGTTCTTCAGCGGCATTAGCTGATTTAAAACCAAAAAACTTGGCAATTTCTGCTCGTGTTGGCGGCATACCTGTTTCTTGAATTTTCTCTTTAATGAGATCATAAATTTGCTGTTGTCGATTGGTAAGTGGACGTAATTCTGCAGTTGGATCTATCATAATATGAGCCTTGCTTTAATTAGATTACTGAGTGAGGTATTTAGTTGGCTACTATTTAAACGTAGCCTGTAAATTTAGACAGTGTTACTGGTAGTATATACAGGCTGTAATTAAAGGCAAGCTTTAACTTTGGTCGATTATTTAAATTGTGTGGGATCCAGTTTAAATATAAAAAAATCCAGCAAGGTTAAGTTTTGAAGTCCTACATGATATGCAGATAATGTATCTATCTATATTCATCTTATTAATGGTATGTTTATAAGTAAGTACACACTTGGGGTTAAATAATCATCTATCATTGAAGTAAGCCATAGATATTTCTAACATCGATCATTTGATATTGCAGACATTCAAAACGTTCAAGTGTGAAGTCAGCTATGAGGTTAATAGTTAACCTCATTACTTAAAAGCCCCTCTTTGTAAAAAATAAATAGTTTGCTCAGCAACTTCTAGGTTATATCGCATTTGAGAGTGACCCACTTCAATAGCAATAAAGTCACTCATGCTTTTTAGCTTTGTTGATTCAACTGAAACTAAGCCATCATTTGGTCCTATAAAATACTCGCTGGTCAGATTAGAAGGTTTTGTACCTGCGATGATGCCTAAATTTATATCTAACTCTTCGAGTTGGTTGCCTAAGCCATTACTCCCTGTAACGAGGGCGCGACTAATGCCTCCTCCTATTGCCATTAGCCATGAGTCGTTTAGGTGATCAGTCAATTCACTGCCATGATTTGGTGTACCTATAAGGACGACTTCTCCAAGGCTAGCATTTGAAAATTTGTGAATGTTTTGTTGTAGGTATGCCCTAATAACTAGTCCGCCTAGGGAGTGCCCGACGAAATGAACTTTGGGAGCATGTAATATACAGCTGTCAATTTGTGCAGTGGTTTGTGTCAAAACAGTATCGACACTTTCACCTATAGTGGCATAATCTAAACGACAAACTTTATAGTTTGCATTTTCTAAACGTTGAGCAAATCGCCACATCGCCCAATCACTTCTTCCTAAGCCGTGAGCAAGCACCACAAGCTCATCATCTGGCTGATATGTAGCAGTATGAACGTCTGAATTTGCACAACCGAGCATATTCAAAAACACAAGCAATATGAATGCTATAGGTATTGTTTTACTCATAACTTTAGGTATTACTTTAGGCATAGCTTTAGAGTTAACTTTAACTAAATTTTTACGCAGCGTAATGAAAACATATAGCGCTTAGTTAACTTTTCACGACGAATTTCCCCTTTATGAATATTCCACCAAGAATAAGCAAGTGTTCTAGCATAAGCATGTTTTTCGCTCGCACTACTACTTGTCCAAAATTCAGTATACATACCCTGGGTGATATACCAATTACCAAGCTTTACGCCAGCAGGCGTTGCAGAGAATTGGTGTTTGTTTACCTGTGATTGATCAAAGCTTTTAAAAAACGTATCTGGTCGCTCTGCCATAAGGGTGATTGCAATATCATTTTCGCCTCGCCAGCCTTCTTGTTCGACTGCTTGCGCTGAAATACCTATAGCTTTTTCAAGCTGCTTCCAGTCGTTATCTGATGCTATTCGAAAGCCTTTTGGACATATGTTGCGCTCATCAGTAGCGTCATGCCAATCGTAAAGTCGACCGTAGGTTAACAAGTTATTCGCGTCATCATCTGGAATAAAGCCTGTATTTACCTTACTTCCATCCTGATACGTAGTCGTTCTTAAATTTTCTGCAAGCCAGGTTTGCTCGCCTATTTTCACCGTACGATAAATATTGCCGTCACTGTCTTGCACTGTTTCTTGGCTGTTAGTTTGCGAAGCATTTAACACATTGTGACTGTCAATAGCTGATGAAATAATGGGAGTAAACATAAAGAATCCTAAAAATAACATGAATATTTTCATGACATCTTCCTAAATTTAAAGAGTTGGCAGAGTTAAAGCAGCCAATTAAACGAAGTTTCTTTTTCAGAAAGTGTCCATAACTTAGCTAGCACATCTTTGTTTAAAACAAATGGTTCAAGCTTACATTCACCTACGGGGCCGCCAAAATTCATTACTCCTGTTGGGCCGTAATATGCTCGTTCTTTTAAGTTATCTTCAGTGGCGCACATCACCTCTGGGTAAGCACCTTTTTCAGCGGTCTGCGCAAGTCCTATTTTCACCATAAATGCCCAAGATAATCGTGTTGCTAAACTAGCACTTTCTCTAATTAATGACGTATTTGATGCGCCCGGATGACAGACATAAACCTTGACATTTTTACCTGCTGTTTTGACTTTTTCTTGTAGTTCATAAGCAAACATCATTTGTGCTAATTTACTTTGGCTGTAAACTTTATTTGGGTGATAGTTTCTGTTCCAATTCATATCTTCAAACTGGATTGTTCTTAGTCCCATTTTGTGACCTTCACTCGAGACCACGACAATACGCCCCTTTGATTCTTCAATGCGAGAAAATAACAACCCGCACAGTAAGAAATGTCCATAGTGGTTGACACCTAGCTGGCTTTCAAAACCGTCTACGGTAATTTCTTGCTTAGCAATTTGTGCGATTGCGCCATTACAAATAAAGGCATCAATTTGAAATTCTTTCTCCAAAACTTCTTTCGCTGCTTTACGCACTGAACTAAGGTTCGCTAAATCCATCTCTATGAAGCTCACTTCTACGGTTTCGCCAAATTCATTTTTTAGCTCAGTAATTGCAGCTTCTGATTTTACTGGATTACGATTTAGCATTACCACCTTGGCACCTTTCGATAACAGTATGCGTGTTGCTTGAAATCCTGCGCCAGTATTCGCGCCTGTAATTAGATAGTTCTTCCCAACAAGTGAGTCAATATTTTCTGGCGCCCAACCTTTAGGGCCAAATTGATTTTTGATAGTCATGATTACCTTCCAACTTATCGTTAATGATAAAAAGCTAAAGCTTCAATATAAGTGCACTATAAAATCAATTTAATATAATAAATAGGCTGAATAATCGCTAAAAAATGCCTATTTGTATCACTGTGTTGAGTGAGTAAGTGTTTGGTGATACTTTGAGTTAACTTTATTTTACGATGTAATTTTTATGAGCAAAGCATTAATTGAACACTTTATTAACATAAGAGTTAGCGCAAGCGGTTTAATGGAAACTGGCGTTAATGGGGTGCAGTTATTTAGGATTACAGAACCCATTAACTGTGCACCTGCAGTTTATGAACCTTCAGTAACGGCAATTGTCAGTGGCAATAAAGAAGCGATATTGGATGGGAAGAAGCACTTTTACGATAACAAAAAATACATCTGTTGCACTATGTCGATGCCAATTGAAACTGGTACACCTGAAGCATCAATAGATAATCCTCTGCTGGGTGTCTACATTTCACTAGATACAAGAGTGATGACTGAGCTAGTGCTTGAGATGGAAAGTACAATAGGCATATCTCGTACGCCTAAAAACAGCTTACATCCGCAGGGGTTATCAACATCACAATGGGACCAAGCTTTTACTGACGCGCTTTATCGGCTTTTGCTTGTTACAGATAACCCCGCTGACCTAGCAATACTTGGTGATAGTAGGTTGCGTGAGCTTTATTACACGATATTAAAAGGTGGATCAGGAAACGCTTTTAAGCGTGCATTTGGCGTTGGCAATGAAATTGCTCGCTCGATTGAATTCTTATCATCTAATTTAAGTGATGTAATGACTATTGAAGATATGGCAGATCAAATTGGCATGAGCCGAGCGGTATTTCATCGTAAATTCAAACAAGCGACCAATATGTCGCCAATGCAGTTTGTAAAATCAATGCGGCTAAATAATGCGGCAACGAAAATAGCAGGAGGGACGAACGTAAATGTTGCAGCAATGGAAGTTGGTTATGTAAGCTCATCTCAATTTAGTAGAGAGTTTAAACGGATGTATGGACAGTCGCCAAAGCAATGGAGCAAATCAAATGAGCGAGTTGAAAACACCCCATAACGAGCGAAGATAGTGATTCATTATTAGTGTTTTTAGCAAACATATTGTAAGTATTATTTTGTAAATTAATACTGAAGAATAGACATTTATTTGTGCGTATACTTCTTACATAAACTATGGGATATTGGCGTTACTTAAATACAACTGTTTTTCAAAGATTACTTATAAATACTAATTAGGTATCAAGTTTAGACAGTTAAAAGAACAGACAAGGAAGCTTTATGTTTATTACCATTTATTATGCTGCGATTCTCGCATTAGTTTATATATATTTAACATTTAAAACGATTGGTGCACGTAGGGTTGCTCGTGTTTCAATTGGTGATGGTGACAACAATAAATTAAGTAGAGCGATAAGAGTGCATGCTAACTTTGCTGAATATGTGCCGTTTGCGATTGTGCTTTTATATTTTCTTGAAACACAACAGACTAACTCAGTGCTTATGCATATTCTTGGCGCATCTTTATTAATCGCGCGGGTTGTTCATGCTTACGGTGTGAGCCAAGAAAATGAAAACCTGAAATTCAGAATTTTTGGCATGATGACGACCATTAGCGTTATGGTGTTCACGTCAGTATATCTCTTGTACATAGGTATGTTTTTTCTTTAAGTCGTTATGCAAATCACTTTAATTAGACATGGCAAGCCCATGTCTGCTATTAATCCTGTACTTAATGCTGCTGATTATACTCAATGGGTTAAACGCTATAATGCTTCTATGGTGGCTGATAATAGTCGACCTAAAGTAATTGATCAGCAATTTAACTCATTTTATTGTGTTGCTAGCGACTTAAAGCGCGCCGTACATTCTGCTCAAATTTATCTTGGTAGATCACCTCAAGTTACCGATAAGTTGTATCGGGAAATGGAAATACCGCGTTATAAGTTACCGTTTAAATTAAAAGCTTGGCATTGGGTTTATCTTTCAAGAATACTTTGGCTACTTGGTGTTAAAGGACCGTTTGAGTCTTTTTCACAAGCTAAAGTTCGCGCAAATAAAGCCGCGGAACAATTAATTTTATTAGCTGAAAAGCATGACAATGTGGTGTTGTTTGCTCATGGCGTGCTTAATCGTTTTATTAGACAGTCACTCATTAAACAAGGCTGGTCTTTACTCTCAAAAGATGACAAATTCTGGGGCGTTAACCATCTAAAACGATAAGCCGTTAAATTATTGATTACTTGCTAGATATTTACTCATTATTTTGTAATAACTGCTGTATAATCTCACTATTAACAATCTTAATTCATGAAACAAAGGATAAAATTTATGAAAAGAATATTTTTATTACTAACTCTTACTGTACTAAGTACTTCAGCGCTAGCAGAAGAAAAAAGCTGGTTTGATAGTGTTAAAAGCTTTGTCGGTTTAGAAGAAACTAAAGATGAAGTGTCAGCTGAAAAAAATGCCATGGCAGAAAAATCCACAGTAGCTGCAGCTAAAGTTGAAGATACAACAGCTACAGCGAGCAAAGGCTTAGTTGATATGTTAACAAGTTCGTTAAATGTTGACAGTGAACAAGCATCTGGCGGTATGGGAGCAATTTTTAATTATGTAAAAGGCAATGTTTCAGCAGATCAATTTGGTCAATTAGCTGAAGCTGTACCTAATATGGATGGCCTTCTTGACAGTATGCCTGCAATCAGTAGTTTAAGTGGTGACTCTAGCGAAGGCTTAGGTGGTTTACTTAATCAAGCATCTGAGTATAGCGACACATTAAAAATGATTAATACAGTGAAAAGTCAATTTGAAGCTTTAGGTTTAGATTCTGAAATGATCAGTCAATTTGTATCTGTAGCAAGCTCTTATTTTGATAGCAATGATGGTGCTGACGCTAAAAATATATTAACTGAAGGTTTAGGTAAACTACTAGGTTAATTTTATTTAATCGTTACGCTATTCAAGCTATATAGTTCTTTATAGTGATTAAAATAACGCCTCTTCGTGAGGCGTTATTTGTTTCTGATATATCCTTTCTATTAGCTTTAGATATTATTACTTGCTATATATCTAATTCTCACGTTAGAATCTCAGCGTGATTTGTTACCTATTTGTAAAACTACGGTTTTGTATAACGTAATCATCACACACTTGTCGGAGTGCCAAAGGCTGAGATCGCGAAAGCGGGATCCGTAAAACCTGATCAGATTAGTATCTGCGTAGGAAACAAGAGAGAATGACTAAGCCTGTGCGCTTAATTTCTAACAAACTCTTTTTGCCTCTTCTGTTTACTTACTTAGCAATAAGTAGGAATTAATGACAGAAAACTCCGCCTATTTTTATTTTATTCTGACCTTTACTTAAAAGGGCTCAGAAAAACAAAAACAAGGTGCGATCCATGACTAACCCAATAGACGATAATATTGTTAATGCTGCAGAAAGTTCTGCTGAAAAACCTGTGAAAAAACCACAAACTCGCCGCGAAAAACGTGAAGCGGCAGCAGCATTTTTAAAAAATGTTTCAGACCAATCGTTCCCTAATTCTAAAAAAATATACGTGCAAGGTGAAATTCACGATATCAAAGTCGGTATGCGTGAAATTACCTTAACGGATACTTTAGTTAGTGGCAGTAAAGAAAATCCTGTTTACGAAAAAAATGAGCCACTTTGTGTTTACGATACTTCAGGTTTTTATACGGATGAAAACGTAGATATTGACGTACACAAAGGTATTCCACGTTTACGTGAAACATGGATTGATGCTCGCGACGATGTAGAAAAATTCACGACAACCCACTCAAAATTTGCGCAAGAACGTCTTGATGATGAAAACGTTGACGAAATTCGCTTTGAGCACTTACCAACCAAACGTATTGCCAAAAAAGGTAAAAACGTAACGCAAATGCATTACGCACGCCAAGGTATTATCACCCCAGAAATGGAATACATTGCTATTCGTGAAAACCTAAAGCGTCAAGAAGTAAAAGATGAAATTTTACTACAGCAGCATAAAGGTCAATCTTTTGGTGCTAGCATTCCTGAGCAAATCACCCCTGAGTTTGTTCGTGATGAAGTCGCTCGCGGTCGTGCAATTATCCCAGTAAACATTAATCACCCTGAATGTGAGCCAATGATCATTGGTCGTAACTTCTTAATTAAAGTTAACGCCAACATTGGTAACTCAGCCGTTACTTCAAGTATTGAAGAAGAAGTTGAAAAACTAGTATGGTCAACTAAATGGGGCGCAGATACGGTAATGGATTTATCGACGGGTCGTAACATTCACGAAACCCGTGAGTGGATCATGCGTAACTCGCCAGTACCTATTGGTACCGTGCCTATTTATCAAGCACTTGAAAAAGTAAATGGTGTTGCTGAAGACTTAACGTGGGAAATTTTCCGTGACACGCTGATTGAGCAAGCAGAGCAAGGTGTTGATTACTTTACGATTCATGCTGGCGTATTATTACGTTACGTACCAATGACAGCAAAACGTGTTACAGGTATTGTTTCTCGCGGTGGCTCAATCATGGCGAAATGGTGTTTAGCGCATCATAAAGAAAACTTCCTTTACACGCACTTTGAAGACATTTGTGAAATCTTAAAGCAATACGATGTGTCATTCTCATTAGGTGATGGTTTACGTCCTGGTTCAGTGGCTGATGCCAACGATGAAGCACAATTCTCAGAGTTACGTACTTTAGGTGAATTAACCCAAATAGCTTGGAAACATGACGTACAAACTATTATTGAAGGTCCAGGTCATGTACCACTACACATGATCAAAGAAAACATGGACGAGCAATTAGAGCATTGTGGTGAAGCGCCTTTCTACACATTAGGCCCATTAACTACTGATATCGCTCCAGGTTACGACCACATTACTTCAGGTATAGGTGCTGCTAATATTGGCTGGTACGGCTGTGCCATGCTTTGTTATGTAACACCGAAAGAGCATTTAGGTTTACCAAACAAAGAAGACGTTAAAGAAGGTTTAATTACCTATAAAATCGCTGCCCATGCTGGTGATTTAGCCAAAGGTCATCCAGGTGCGCAAATTCGCGATAATGCGATGAGTAAAGCGCGCTTTGAATTCCGCTGGTACGATCAATTCAACATTGGTTTAGATCCAGAAACCGCTAAAGCTTACCACGATGAAACACTTCCACAAGAGTCAGGTAAAGTAGCGCATTTTTGTTCAATGTGTGGCCCTAAGTTCTGTTCAATGAAGATTTCACAAGAAGTACGTGATTATGCGGCTGATCTTGAAGGTAAAAATGCCATTAAGATCCAATTACTGGATGAAACTATTACGTTAACTTCTGACGAAGCCATAGAAAAAGCAATGCAAGAAAAATCGGCTGAGTTTAAAGCAACCGGTAGTGAAATTTACCAGTTAGCTGATTAGTTAACTAGTTGATGTAGTGTAAGTTAAATCAGATTGGTTTAACTTACACTTTAGGTAAACAATGGATCTTCGATCAGAAACTTCGAAGATGACGAATTAGACCGTGATTTGTTAACTATAACAAGTTGCACTTGCACTCTTTACGTCATTCCCGAGTTATCTTGTCGACGTGACAGGAAGAAGTCACGTGTTTTTGAAGTGATATAAAACTGGATCCCCGACAGGAGACTTCGGGGATGACGAATTAAGCAGGTGAGCTTTATGATCTTTCTGTCATTCGAACACTGTTTGGTATTTTATCGTCATTCCCGAGTTGTCTTGTCGGGAATCCATTGGTTGAATTATCTTTGATGGATATCTTATGAATATTGCCATTGTTGGCGCAGGGTTAATGGGGCGTTTACTTGCACTTTCTTTACTAAGAAAGCAGCAAAGTGACCCCGTTACTATCACGCTTTTTGATAAAGATACTAAACAAGCACACAACAGTGCTGCTTATGCGGCTGCGGGTTTGTTAACGCCGTTAGGCGAATCTTTACATTGTGAGCCGAATATTGTTGAAATGGGCTTTAAGTCATTAGCGCTATGGCCAACTATTCTTGATAGCTTGCAAGAGCACACCATATTTCAGCAAACTGGTGCGATTATGGTTAGTCACGAGCAAGACAAAGGTGATTATCAGCGTTTTGTTCGGCACTTAAAAAATAACTATCCTGATGACCCTGTGCAGACTTTAGATCGTGCAGGGTTAACGGCACTTGAGCCAGAAATTGGTCGCAGCTTTAATCAAGGATTATACCTGCCTGAAGAAGGGCAGGTGGGTAATCGCCGTTTATTAATCGCTTTGCGTAAACAGCTTGAACTTGAAAATGAAAATGAAAACGACACGGATAGCGAGTTAAATAAAACAGGTAAGATTACTAGCAATAAATTGCAATGGTTAAGCGCATGTACGGTTGTTGATATTGAAGTTTCTATAAAGCTTAGTACAGTAAAATACTTACATAATAATGAAGAGCAAAGTAGACAATTTGACTTGGTTATTGACTGTCGAGGCACGGGCGCAAGTCTTAAAAATAGTCGAGTAGCAAGTACCTCAAACAGCAGTTCTACAGACAGCTCAAACAAAGACTGTGCGCCGCTAACTGATTTACGTTCAGTGCGTGGTGAGTTGTTTCAGTTGTTCGCACCAGACGTTAATATTTCAAGACCAATCCGCTTAATGCACCCAAGGTATCAGCTATACATTGCACCCAAAGGTAATGGTTATTATGTGGTTGGCGCAACTGAAATTGAGAGCGATGATATGTCACCGATGACAGTACGTTCGGCAATGGAGTTACTTAGTGCCGCCTATAGTGTGCATCCAGGTTTTGCCGAAGCGAATATTCGTCAACATGTTAGCCAATGCCGACCTGCCTTTAGTGATAATCAACCCAAAATAATAGTGCAAGATTCACTAATTCAAGTGAATGGTTTATACCGCCATGGCTATTTAATTGCACCTGTAGTACTTGAGCAATCACTCGCCGTCATTACTAATTTTTTAAATAATACTAATAACGCATTGCCACATAACGATTTACTACCTGTAACTGTTACAGGGCGTGAAGAGCAGGCGCAATTAGCTAAAGTATCGAAAGAAGAGCCAGAACATGAACATTCATATTAACGGACAAGCTTATCCCATTAGTCAAGCAGAAGGCATTAATGTTAGTGCCGCGCTAACCTTTCATTTTGAAACGCCTCAGCAAAGTACCTTTGCAGTAGCGCTAAATGGTGATTTTGTCGGGAAAGCCGATTACGACACAACGCTAGTGAAAAGTGGCGATAGCCTAGATGTGTTACAACCGATTCAAGGTGGATAAAAGTTATGTCGTTAAATATTTACGGAACCCAATTAGACAGCCGCTTACTTATTGGTAGCGCGCTTTATCCGTCACCACAAGTAATGAAACAAGCGATTTTAGCTAGTGGTTCAAAAGTGGTTACCTTGTCATTAAAAAGACAAAACCCGAATGAGCAATCAGGTCAACAAATCTGGACCTATATTCAAGATATTATTAGCGAAACTAACGGTTATTTATTGCCAAATACTGCAGGCTGTAAAACCGCAAAAGAAGCGGTAACGCTCGCGAAAATGAGTCGAGAAATATTTCAAACCGATTGGATAAAACTTGAAGTGATTGGTGATGATTATAACTTACAACCTGATCCTATTGAGTTATTACAAGCTACTGAACAGCTTATTACTGATGGTTTTAAAGTGCTGCCTTATTGCACCGACGATTTAGTATTATGCCAACGTTTATATGATTTAGGTTGTGAAGTGATCATGCCGTGGGCATCGCCCATTGGTACAGGTAAAGGTTTGATGAACCCGTATAACCTTGAAACTATTCGTTTACGTTTGCCTGATGCGACACTGATTTTAGATGCTGGCATTGGTAAACCATCGGATGCGTGTTTAGCCATGGAAATGGGTTATGACGGTGTTTTGCTTAATAGCGCAGTAGCGCTGGCTGATAATCCGACTTTGATGGCGAAAGCATTTGCGCAAGCGTTACAAGCAGGGGAGCAGGGTTACGTAGCAGGTATAATGCAACAACGTCAAACCGCACACCCATCGACGCCGACCCTAGACACACCTTTCTGGCACCAGAATTAATTTATTTTTGCTGTAATACCGAATAACTTCGTCAAAAGTACTCATTGACTAGCGTCAACTCCGTGCTATTTCCTTGCTCTTCGGTATTACAACTTCAATAAATGTAATTCTTAATATTTGCGCTTAAATAATTTAAACCAGAATTTAAACCTAAACTTTAGAACAATAAAACATGAACCATTTAAACAAGAAAAAACCAATCATCTGGACCATTTCAGGTAGCGATTGCTCGGGCGGTGCAGGTATTGCCGCTGATATTAAAACAGGACATGGTTTAGGTGTTGAGGTTTGCCAACTTATTACCGCGAATACGGTGCAGAATTCTTTTCAACTCATTGCTGTTAATGCGGTTTCAGTGGATATATTAGCGCAGCAGGCAGATATCTTATTAGATGATAAACCGCCATCGGTCATCAAAATTGGTTTACTAGCAAATGCTGAGCAAGTGCAATGGTTAACGCAATTATTGATTGACTACAAACAACGCTTTCCTAACTTACTCAGCGTTTATGATCCCGTTGGTCAAGCCAGTGTTGGCGGTAGCTTTAATGCGATGACTATGTGGCAATTAACGCCTTTATTACAACAAGTTGATGTAATTACGCCGAACCTGATAGAGGCGAGAAGCTTAGCGAAGAGTATTACGGATATTACTAAAAATGGTATTGTTACTATTAAGCAACTTGCTGAAACTATTCATCACGAATATTCTATTACGTCGGTTATTATTAAAGGCGGGCACAGTAATGATGAGCTAAGCAGTAGTGATTATTGCTTGCACCAATTAAATCAATTGAGCCTTGAAAAACAAGACAACCAAGACAAAACTAAAGCGCCGATTAGCTATCAGCTAAGTTCGCCACGTATTAATACATCGTTTAGTCATGGTGGCGGTTGCAGTTTTGCTACAGCCTTAGCAAGTTTTCTCGCGCAAGGTTATTTATTACGAGATGCGTTTACCTTAACAAAAGCTTTTATTACCCAAGGTTTAGTGGCTAGCGCTCCTGTAAGTGAACAGGTTAATAGTTTAATAGGTCGCCAATATTATGGTGCGTTTGAGCAACAAGGTTGGCCATGTACAGCCTGTTATTTTCCAAAAGTTGTTGATGAGTTAAGTAAGCAATATGTAAATCTACCTGCCTTTAGTTCACTTGATTTACAAGATGAAAAACTCGGCCTTTATCCTGTAATCGACTCACTTTATTGGTTAAAACGTTTATTACCTTTAGGGCTAGAGATTATTCAGCTGCGAGTAAAAAACGTCTCAAGTGATGAGTTGGAACAGATAATTATTGAGGCGGTTCAATTAGCAAGAGATTATAAAACTCGATTGTTTATTAATGATTATTGGCAGTTAGCTATTAAGCATGGCGCATATGGTGTGCATATTGGTCAAGAAGATTTACAAGATGCGGACTTATTCGCAATACAACAATCAGGCATTCGTTTAGGGATAAGTACCCACGGTTGTTACGAATTTTTATTAGCGCAACAATTACAACCATCTTACCTTGCGATTGGTGCAATATTTCCGACTAAAACCAAAGACATGACCGGGCAAATTCAAGGTATTGATAACTTAACGCAAGTCTTGGCGTTAAGACCTAAAAGCCTTGAGCAACAAATACCTGTGGTAGCTATTGGTGGAATTACGTTAGAACGTGCGCCCGAGGTGAATGCAACAGGTGTTGAAAGTATTGCTGTGGTTACCGCGATAACTGAAGCAGAGAAGTCGCACGGTATTTCACCCGAGCAAGCAGTTAAACAACTGCAAGGTATCATCGTCTGTTAGGCGCGTTTAAGTTCAAACCCTTCGGTTCCTTTGCCTATAAGCGCTAATAAATTCACTGAAGCGACTAACAGGCTCACTGCCCCATTAGTTAACCGTTTGAATAATTGGTGTTTTTGTTTAAATTGGGTGCTGTAAGTTTCAATCTGACTTAATTTATTTAATCGTGTCGGTTTATTTTACATATATTAACTTCACAAAAAATATAAAAACCTATCCCTCTGAATAATATACATTACATGTCATTGGTCTAAAAAATGCTTGGTACGACATGCGCCTGATATTATATTTTTGAGAATTTTCTGTACAGAAGACTATATTCGGCACAAGTATTAACTACATAAATATTATATGGAGATAAATATGAATATTAAACTTTTTATAAAAACACTCACTCTTATTACCTCTTTATTTATAATGAAAGTCCAAGCTACACCAATAACGTATGATGGTATTGAGTTTTCTGAAGGCGCGGTTTCATTTGCAGATGTGATAGTGGATTATACAGAAGGTACTGGTGTAAGTGATGCACATAACAATCCATTAGGTGCTATTGGGGCTCCTGATTTAGGGAGTAATGATACATGGGTTGCTCTTGGTGGTGCTGGTAGTTTAACGGTACAATTCACTGATAATTCTCTTACAACTTCTGGTGATGCTTCTTTAGATTTATGGGTTTTTGAAATTGGTAATGCTATTGAGCCAGCAAATGTAGATATTAGTACGGATGGTTTTTCATGGTTTTCTGTAGGTACTGTTGGTGGAGCTACAGATGGCATTGATATCGATGCTTTTATTGGCAGTGGGGTTATCTTAGATGAATTATATAGCTTTGTAAGGCTTACAGATTTAAATGGTGGCTTAAGCGGCTTTCCATATGCTGGTGCTGATATCGATGCCATTGGAGCTATTACTTCAGCTGAAGCTGATCCAGATTTAATAGTATCTGTTCCTGAGCCTTCGACACTTGCAATTTTTGCATTAGGAATTTTTGGTTTAGCATCACGTCGATTTAAGAAATAATATTAATAATTTCTTAAATATTTCAACTCCAAAAACATCAATTTTAATGGTTGGTGTTTTTGTGTTTCTAGTGATTGGTGAATTCTGATTTAACTATAATTTTTTCTATCTAATGATAGAAATGTGGTCTTAGTTTTCATCAGGTTTAACAGGTTATTGTCAAAAAACTATACTTAATAGGCTCATGTTTTTAAATATTTTTAACGTCTACTTTGGTATCTAAATTTTCGTTCGGTAGCACTGATGAATGAAGTTTTCTATAGTCAACGCTTATTAATAATGTTGATAGTGAATGCTTAAAGTGAATGTGAAAATCAGTTTCAGAAGGGATGTTGATGGCTTTTTTAGAAAATAAAATACCGCCGCCTTTAGTCGGAATAATCATTGCCGCGATTATGTGGTGGTTAAGTACGGTAACTCCGGTTATTACCATATCGCAACTCATAAAATTTTCGTTAATTGGCATTTTTATCTGTATAGGTGCTTTCTTTGATCTTGCTGGGGTAATTTCCTTTCGATTAGCTAAAACTACCGTTAATCCTTTAAAACCTGACAAGGCGAGTTCCTTAGTCACCTCAGGTATTTATCAATATACTCGCAATCCTATGTACGTTGGTTTTGTTGCGTTTTTGTTAGCTTGGGCGAGTTTTTTAGGCTCAGTATGGAGTGTGGCGCTAATCGGGTTTTATATTGCTTATATTCAACGTTTTCAGATAATGCCTGAAGAAAGAGCATTAACCGTTTTATTTAAAGAGGAGTTTATCGCCTATAAAAATAAGGTGCGAGTTTGGCTTTAATTAAACGTCAATTAATAAAAAAGCTAACTAAGAGCTCACTTAGTTAGCTTAATATCATTAACTTTCCTTGAACTGTTAGCAAAAGCTAAGTGTTAACTATTACGTTTTTTGCGTAGTGAAAAAAAGCCACAAGCAAGTAATATTAATAGTGCGCTATTCGGTGCTGATACTGCTACAGGTCCATGCGCAGATACCGAGTTGTAGTTATTATCAGCTAGGTATAAATCATCAACACCAAAAGAGACGGCTTGTTCAGTTAATGCTGAAAAACGCATTTGACCTAAGCTGAAGTTAGAGCCTGGTACGTCAATAGCGTCTAACCAAGTGCTAAACACTGTGATTGAACCCGACATAAACTGACTTGCATCGGCAAAGATTGCTGAGCTTAATACCGAGTTGTCGAAAGTAAATTCATCAAATGATAATGCTGCATCATCAAAGCTGATGTCGAAACCAAACTCTGCCGCTTCAGGGTTAATATTATTAATCATCACGTCAACTAACACGCTGTCTCCAGTGCCGTAGCTTGCTTGGTCAGGCGTAAAAGTGATTAAATTGGCGTTAGCTGTTGTACTTAACGCGAAAGACAAAAATAATAACGCGCCTGTAGCTACTGATTTAATTGATTTGACAGGCTTAGTTGTGAATATAGCCATTAAGTTTTTCATATGTTAGATCCTTTAATTTGGTATTTATTGCCTTTATTCCTCATTATCGAGTTGAGGAATAAAGACGTAGTTTGTGTTTGTAATAGTTTTATTATTTATTCAGCGATACAGCGATTTCTTGTACAAAGCTGCATGAAACCGCGCACATCTAATCTTGATATTTGACCATCATGATTAAAGTCGAAGTTCATGTCTGTTAACGCTTGCGTTGCTACTTGGCGATAAAAAATGGCGATGTCGTTATTATCAACATCTTGATCGTTATCAAAATCGCCAAATACAGGTTCTACTACCGCGGTGCCTTCAAGTTTAATATCAATAATCACAGGATCGTGATCTGAAGAGCGGTAAGCGTCAGGCGCATAAAACTTAGCTTGTTGACCTGCAGATTGAAATTGCGTGCTGTAATCAAGGGTGCGAGGTTCGTCAGCATTGATTGACCAAGAATGGATATCAACTATTTGATTCAGTAATTCATCATTGGCAAGGGCATGATCAAGTTGTCCTAATTCGCCATTGAATATATAGCCATAAGCACCTGTTTTATTCAGCGCTGCAAAAATATTGTGGTAGCCTTGCGTTGCTAGTGTAGTGATTGGATCTTCTTTAGCGTAAGCGTTTAAGTCACCAATAATTAAACTAGCTTGCTCTGGGTAATTAGTATTTAAGAAATTGCCCATTGCGATAGCTGCGCGAGTACGTGTAAGGTTACAATTACCTTGACCATCATTAAGATCAGGGTCATTTAATGAATTACAGTCACTACCTTTTGATTTTAAGTGGTTAACAGCAATTACTACTGATTGCTCGTTGCTAAGTAATGCAAACTGTTGCGTTAACATTGGACGGTTTTTACTGTCTAAAAACAATACCTGCCCTTGTTCATCAAGAGTTGAATTACTGCTATCAAGTACTTTTGCCATACCTTGTGGTACAACTTTATCAGTACGATAAATAATACCAACAGTGATTGCATCACTGCCTATGGTTGGTGTAGTTGGCGTGATAAATTGATAAACATTTTGGCCATGAATATCGTTTAAGCCCATGACTAAATCAGCAATAGCTGATTGAGCATCAAAACCATCATTTTCTATTTCCATTAAGCCAATAACATCAGCGTCAATTTGACTAATGGCTTGGACGATTTTGTCACGTTGGCGAGTAAATTCTTCAGCCGTGTATGCCCCTCGAGCAGTAGGAAAGCCTGCGCCAGTGCCATCACCGTTAAAATAATTTAATACGTTGAAGCTAGCAACGCGTAAGTTACCTTGTTGATCATTAGCTGGCGCTTCTGTACGTGGGTTAGCTGCGGTAAATTGTACGGCTGCTGTCGGTAATAATTGATAAGCACCAAAGCTGTAAGTTAATACTGCAGTTAGGTTTTCAACAGTATCACCAGAGCGAACTGTATTTAACGCCGTTAATTCAGGTGCAGGGAAAGGTAATACCTCAGGATTTTGGCTTGTTTCGCCATCATCTAAAATAATCACTTTTTGTTTATTACTTGCCGCAAGTGCTTGCGCTTCAACACCAGGTGTTGCTATTTGTGTTGGGTTAAATAAACGTTCACTTGCTAAACCTAGTTGACCGTAGCGACCGTAATTATAGGTGTCGGTAACATATAAAGGTTGTTTGAAGTTAACTAGCATGCCTTCATAAGGCTCTAATACATCAACACCATCAGCTAAATTAAGCGCTGGCGCTGGTAAAGTTACTTCAACAGCTGTTGGTAAACTTACGTCTGACTCACAAATAATAAGCTGTTCAACGGAAGACAGTTGAGTTTGTTCGTAGTGCTCAGATACTGTTGCGTTAATACGCACTCTATCACCAACACTCACCATGGTATTGTTATGGTAAACAAAAACACCTTCAGCACTTTCAGCTAATAAATCTTTTTCGTTGTCAGCGCTTTGTATGAAGAAACCGTTGTAACCGCTTTGTTGGAAGTTAGCCGTAACTATACCTTCACTCCAAAGGGTTTCACCAACTAATGGACTAGTATCGGTTGTACCTTGAATACTGTGGATTGGGGTGAAATCTGTACCACAAGCAGCGGTTTGCTCGTTACCTGAATTATCCTCGCCATTGTCACCATCTTCGCCATTGTCACCAGAGCCATCATCACCAGTAAAAATATGGCTTCCTAAATTGCTTAACGTGTCTTTAGAGAAAGCTTGCCACTCATCACTTGGCTCAAATTCATCGTTACTGTTAACGTCACCGTTATTGATAGCGGCAAGGCGTACTAAGCTATGATCTTTAGTGGTAATGTCACCTGCTCCCCATTGACTACCAGGGTCTTCACCGACACGGCCAAAACTGTCAATAACAACATCGTTATGAACAAGCTCAATAGCATCATCACCATTATGTAATAAACTACCTGTTGTTAGGTCAACGGTTGCGCTGCTATCAATATCGTTATGAGCAATAACAAAGGTGCTGTATTGGCTAATATTACCTGAAAGATTGATAACATAATTTGCTGTGCTATTACCATTTTGATAAAGCTTTAATTGGTAATTTGATAAGTCAACATTGCTGTTGCTTGGGTTATAAAGTTCAATGGCTTTATTGTAACTGCCACCTTCAACATATTCTGAAATAAACAGCTCTGCACTTGCAGAAAACGACATACACACGCTTAACGCGATAAGTGATAGTTTTTTCATTACCTTGCTCCATGGATTTAATTAATACCAAGTCCGTCAAATTGCTGATCACCTGTACTGGTTAAAATAAGTAAATCCTGCGTTGCTCTCAATCGCAATAACCAGTTATTGCTCAATCAAGCGCCTTGTATTTAAATATTTTTCTTGCGCACAGCTAGACCAGAAACTTATCGGAATTGGTATCATTCATTAATAGATAAAAGATTAACCAGCCGTAGAAGAATAAAAAAACATCATTAATTATTAGTGACGATAATGTGTAATTTTTGTTAACGAATTTAGACAGAAAAAATACTAGGCAAAGAATTTTACAGTGCGTTTTTAAAGTATCGTTGTGGAATAATTTGAAAAAATAAGAAAATTACTTTTAGGAAGAACAAGGTGAGGGTTGGTAATAGTAAATGAGCTTTCATTGCGAAAGCTCATTATCCGATAAACACTAATTTTATTTATTGAGTTGCATATACAAGTCAGAAAATTTAACGCGATCTTTATAACCTTCAAAGAAGTACTTGTGTACAATTTTACCTTCGTTATTAATAACGACTACACCAGGGTATGGAATACCATAGTTGTCATCGCCCATCGCATAATCTTTATTAAGAATATTATAAGCTTGCATTGTTTGTGCTTTTTGATCTGATAAAAGTGGGTAGCTTATAGTTTGTTCTTTAGTAAATGTTTGTAAAATATCGGCATTATCATAAGAAATTGCCGCTAATCCATAACCTAAATCAGTAAACTGTTTTGCTTGTTGATTTAATTCTATTAAATGTTTTTTACAATACGGACACCAATCAGCAGAACGAAAAAATAAAATGATTAACCCTTTGTCCGCACTTAGTTTTTTAATATCAGTGCTTTGATTTTCTAAGTTAAGCACCGAAATTTCAGGTGCCATTACACCAACTTTAGGACCTATATTCATATCTGCTTTAGCAAAAGCGTTATGCGAAAATAAGCACAATATAGCAAGCATTGCCATTTTTTTAGCTAAGCTTTTCGTGAGTGTAACAGTAAATAATTTATTGCCTGTTGGTTTGTTGAAAAATGAACGTGATTTCATATTGATTTAGCCTCTTGAAGTATCTTTGTTATTAGACCGCTTATTGAAAGAAAAATTTCAGCAAACGATATAAATTACCTATAGTTGAACTTAATTTTTGTTTACTCAGCTTTAAAGCAAGCTTATTGCCAACTCGCTAATAATGTTATTGCTTCGTGCTTTTCAGGGTAGTCTTGCGGGCTATTAACGGATTCAATTAGGTATTTTTTGGCTTCAACCTTGCGGTCTAAAGCGAAAAGAGTTGCTGCAATATGATATTTTATTTCAGCATTATCATAGTCTTTAGTGAGTGCTATTCTAAATAACGCTACTGCTTGATTGTGTTCACCCATGCGACTTTTAAGCCAAGCAAGAGTGTCGATAATCGCAACATTTTCAGGTAGATAACTATAGGCTTGTTCGGCATAAGCTTTTGCTTTTTCGGTATTACCAACGGCAAATTCTACACTGGCAGCATTATTTAATAAAATAGGTAAAGGGCCATAATTCTCTATAAGCTGACCATATAAATCGCTTGATTTTTTTAATAAATTACTGCCTTTATAACTATCTGCTAAGGCTATGCCCGCTAACATGTCATCAGGATATTTTGCTAACCACTTTTTTAATGGCGCGATAGCTTTTCGTACTGAATTACTTTGTTTATAGCTACGATATAAACCCAAAATCGCTTGTTTTTGATCGGATGCTTGTAAGGCTTTTTTGTAAAAAGTAATCGATTTTTTAGTATCATCTAACGATAAGTATAAGTCACCTTTGAAAACATAAGATAAACTGTCGCTTTTAGTTAGATCGGCAATTGATGATATAAGGCTCAGCGAAAAACTTTCATTTTTATTTTTAATGGTTAAATTGACTAGCCCTATGTAAGCAGGTAAGTAGGTATCATCTGCGATAATAGCTTGTTTATAAGATTTTTCAGCACCAGTGATATCTTGAGCGGCTAACTGCGCTTTAGCTAATACAATTAGCGCCTGGGCTTTATTAAGAGACTTTTCTACGTAATCTCGAAATACTAATATTGCTTGTTGGTGTTTATTTTGTTGTTGATATAGTTTTGCAAGGGTTAACAAACCTTCAGGGTCTTTAGGGTTTAAGCCGATGTAAACATCAAGTAAATCAACGGCTTCAGCAAGCTTACCTTGGTTAACTAAAATACGGCTTAATTTACTGACTACAGAAAAGTTATTAGGATCTTGTGAGTAAGCTTTTTGAGTCCAAAGCAGTGCGTTTTCAATATCATTTTTAAATAAATAAGTGTCAGATATTTCGGTCATTAATAGCGTGTTTTTATCAAATGTAGCGAGTTTACTTTGTAAAAAAGTTAACGCTTTATCACTATTACCTGCAATATTATCCATGCGCGCTATATGTACCATAGAAGTAATATTATTTGGGTCTAATGTTAGTGACTTATCAAAAGCCGATTTGGCTTCGACTAGTTGATTATTTAATCCATATAAAGAGCCAATACGTTGTTGTAAAAAACTGTCATTAGGAAAGTCGGATATCAAGTCCTTGGCAATTTTAATCGCAGACGAATAATTTTTAGTATCTTGATATGCGTCCATGAGAAGTAGTTTTATTTGTGTACCATTTACGTCATTGTCTTTAACTGCCAATAAAGCGTCAATGGCAGCAGTATAATCTCCAGATTGCATTTTACTGCGCGCTAAATAACTTATACCAAGGGTTGAGTCAGGATAGGTATTAACAACTTTTTCAAAATAAAATTGCGCTTTGTCACTCTGTCCTAATTGTAAATATGTAATACCTAGTAAAGTTAAAATATCAGGATTATTAGGGCGAGCAATGTTCGTTTTTTGTAGTAGATGGCGAGCAGAGTTTAGCTGGCCTTGCTCAATTTCAATACTGGCGATCATACGAACAGTATCAATATCAAACTCTACATAACTCAAGTAGCTTGTTAAGTATCTATGGGCATCATTTAAGTTGCCGAATTGAAAGTTTGTTAAGCCAGCTAAAAAATAGTAATCAGGAGTCGTTCGCATGACCTCAGGGGGAACTGCAGCTAAAGTGGCAATAACTTCAGTTAATTTGTTTTTATCATCAGTACCGGAAGTTGTTTCAGTATCGCTAGGTAAACTGGCATTAATAATCGCCTTTAAATAACCTGCCCTTGGCTCGTTAGGGATTTCCTCTAAGATATAATCTACATGGGGTTGCGCTTGTTCATATTGTTTTAATTCTAAAAGCAGCATTGCTTTAGTTAATCGTGCTGATAAATGTTTTTCATTGATCAGTAGTGCTTGATCTATAGCGGTTAAAGCACCTTTGCGATCTCCTAGGCGGTGTAATATTTTAGATTTTACTATCCAACCATTTATAAAAGGCTTGGCATTGTCGAGTGATTTATCTATATAGTTAAGTGCAATATCAACTTGTGCTTGTTGTAATGCTATTTGCGCTCTTCCAAGTAAAGCAAATTGATTATTAGGCTGTATAGCTAATAAATTAATAAAAGCTTTATCTGCTAATTGATATTGTTTTTTGCCAATATAGGCTTGCCCACGTATAAGTAATAACTCACTTTCTATTTGAGAGTTACGTTGCCCCAGAGTGGCTATTTGAATAGCTTCATCATACTTTTTTTGAAGAATATATGCTTTACCGTAAAGAGTAATTAAGCGATCATTATCTACTTTACCTTCTCTTGCACGATCAAGCTCAACTTCTGCTGCTGCTCCGTTACCTTGATTAATCAGCACTTGTGCCATTAGCACACGAGATGGCATGTGTGTGGGATCTTCTTGAATAATATTTTTTAGATGGATAATGGCACTTGGGTAAGCTTCATTTTGAAAGGCAATTAAGGCTTTTTCGTAACTAGCATTAATATTGTCATTCGCAAAAACAGACGCACTAATAAAAAATAACGAGAGTATAAAATTTTGTGATTTTTTTGTTGTGTTCATGTTACACCGTTTTTAAAAACTGTTTTAATATGGCGACAGTTGTATTTATAGTGAGATAATAGCTAAAACTAAAGGATATTGATAGCAACCAAAACACAGGTTATCTAAAAAACATCATTGATTATAAAAGCTTATAGTGTAATCGCTAGTTAGTTATCTATGAGATTATATGTCAGTATTTTTTACACAAAGCAACTTTATCCTGCTATTGTATTGGCGTATAATTACTAAAGTGTTGTTAAATGGCGACATTAATTTGTTGGAATGAAAATTGCTTTGTTTTAACTATATTAATTGGCAATAAGTATTAACAAGTATTTATTCTATATTTCCCTATTAAAAGTGATTCTTTATGACTTTAATTAAAAGTGTATTTAAAATTTTAGTTGTGACGGCTTTTTTGTCGTCTGCTAATGCAGTAGCCGCAGATTTTCTAGTCAATACTACAATAGATGATTCTGGTGATAAAGTTAATGGTTCTGAGTCAATATATGGTATTGATAGTATGAATATAAGTTCAGTTGGAGATTTAATTACAGTTGATATTTATACTAACTTTGTAAATTCTAATAATAGATATGATGCTAACGACGGAAGAATTGTTTTTGGTGATTTGTTGATCAGTACTCAAGGGGCAAATAGTCCATTTGATTATGCTTTTGTTTTATCTGACGGTAGAGAAAGTAATTATAGTAATAACAGTAAATGGAATACTAAAGAGAAAAATAAACAAGGTACATTAACTGAGATTAGCTCTACCATTACATCAAAAGATTATCATGGTGCAGATAGTTATACATCATCAGGCGAGGTGATGGCTGGAACTGCTGTAGGAAATGGTACAGAAGGTGATTGGTCTACTACTAATTATGGACGATATACTGGACTGACAGATAAAATTAGCTTTAGCTTTAATGTTAACGGCATTGATGCTTTTCAAAATGCATCTCAATTAGCATTTAGTTGGGGTATGTCTTGTGCAAACGACATAGTAAGTGGCATAGCCAATGTTACTAATCCTATTAAAGTACCAGAGCCAGCGACTGCATTACTTATGTTATTGGCGTTAGGTTTTATGGTGAGTCGTCGTAACAAGAAAAGTAGCTATTTTTCGGCATAGTGCCAGTGACTATTTCTTGAACATTCAGTCATCTTAGCTGGCTAGTTATTACCTAAAAACGACCGTAAGGTCGTTTTTTTATAGCTGATGAAAAAGCTAACCAGTAATAATACCAATCTCACAAACTAAATGATCATTTATATGGGCTAAAACCATTAACTACAGCGTTATTTAATAATTAACGCTGCATGGATGCAGCTTATTAGACATTGCAGGAGCAATTGTCCTGAACAACTAGTGATTAAATAAATGCCTTGTATTTAATGATTTTATCTCCGTCTAAAATAGATCACTTAATTAATGAAACGGGTATAACTATTCTTTTTTTCTCTATTTACGTTAACATTCATTCTTTGGGTATAAGCACAATAAATTAAGGTAGCGTCAAAACGATGATTGATAAGGTTGATGACAGTATCTGTCCTTTATGTAACAAAAGTAATCGTTGCGATGTCAATGCTAGTAAAGGTTGTTGGTGTATGAATAGTAATGTACCGCAAACGTTATTAGATAAAATTCCATCTGCGTTACAAGGTGTTAGTTGTATTTGTAATAATTGTATAGAAGCGTATTATCAAAAAAATAAGCGTGAAACCTAAAGCTATGTAGCTTTCTTTAAAAAAGGAAACAAACATGTTTATTAACAACTTAAATCATTTTTTTTAATGATCCCTCTACGCAAATCATACGTATCAACGTAAAATAGCTTTATTAAAGTATTTACTTTCGAAAAACTCTCGCATTCTATGAATAAAAGTTCAATCACAGAGCAAGCCTTATTAAATACTCGCACTAAAATTGCTATCCTTGGTGGTGGTGTTGCAGGGTCAACTATTGCATTACGTTTTGCTGAGTTAGGCTTAGATACAACCTTGATTGAAAAAGGACCGAGCTTGGTTAATGGTCCACCTATTTGTCATTTACATGCGGGCGGTAATTTATATCGTGAAATATCAGATGAACAATGTTTAACGTTACTCAAGCAATCTATTGATACCGTAAAAGTGTATCCACAAAGTGTTAATATCAGACCAACCGTTATTGCTTTACCGAAAACAGATCACGGCCAACCGATGGACTTATTACCGCGTTTAGAAAAATTACGGGATCGATATAGTGAGTTAGTTGAGCAAGATCATCGTAATAAAGTATTAGGTGAGCCGGCAGGTTATTTTAGGTTTTATTCGCGCACAGAAATTGATGCGTTAGTAGGTAAACCTATTCCTAGTAAGGCCACGCGAGCTAGTGACTGGTTAATTTCATTTGCTAATTGCACCGATTTAGACAAACTTAAATTTCCTGTTTTATTAGTACAAGAGTATGGTTTATCAGCCTTTCGTTTTGCGGCTATTGCTAGCTTAGCGATAGAACGTTTACCGAGTTGTCACTTACAAACCAACAGCCAAGTTATCGCGGTTAAAGCTAATGAAGATAACTTGGGGTGGCAGGTATCTATTAAACAAAGCGGTAGTGAAGTTATTCAGCAGCAACAGTTTGATTATGTGATCAATGCTTGTGGTTTTAAAAGTGGTGAAATTGATGACATGGTTAGCGCCAAGCGCCAACGTATGGTGGAATTTAAAGCCGCTTACGTAGCACATTGGTCGCAATGTAAAGGTTTATGGCCAGAGATTGTTTTTTACGGAGAACGTGGCACACCGCAAGGCATGGCGCAATTAACGCCTTATCCTGATGGTTATTTTCAGCTACATGGCATGACCCAAGATATTACTCTTTTTGATCAAGGCTTAGTAGCTAGTTCACTGCAAAGTGCGCAACCGAAATTAGCGCCGCAATTTATTGAAAAAATTGATAAAAAGTGGCCGGAGCAATTAATTCAAAACAGAACATTGGGTTCAATTGAGCATATGGCGCAGTTTGTTCCTGAGTTTAGTTCCGCCACTGTTGCGGCAAAACCTTTGTTTGGCGCACAGCAAATACCTGGAGAAGATCCTGATTTACGCGCTGCAGATGTTTCTTTTCATGGTAAACATTATGCACGTGCAGAAATTGTCAAAGCTTCATCGGCACTTGCCGCATCCGATGCAATTTTAGCGAACTTAGTTGAGTGTGGACTTATTGATGATGTTTTAACTAGTGAAGGGGCAGAGATAGTCTTAAAAGATTACCTAACTGAACATTACTTTCCGGTAAGTCAGCAATGTTCAGATAGTGAAATAACCGAGCGGGCAGTATTGTTAGCTAAGCAGCGTGATTACCCTGTGGCGTTAGCTAAAAACTTATAGCTTTACCTATTTCTATTTTGTCTATTAACTAGTTTTGAAGCGCAGCGGTAAACTCAGCAAACGTATCAAAACACCATTGTGGATTATAATTAGCGATGTCCTCACCATAATTATACCCATAAGTTAATCCCACACTGTCCATACTCGCAGCTTGTGCGGCTAATATGTCATTTTTAGAATCACCTATCATTAAACAATTTTCTGTTACTACATTAAGTTGTTCTACGGCGTAAAATAATTGCGCAGGATGTGGCTTTTTCTCGGCAAGTGTGTCGGCGCCAATAATTATTTCAAACAGTCTATCAATACCTAAACCTGATAATATTGGTTGAATAAACTCTACCGGTTTATTGGTAATAATGCCAAGGCGAAAACCTGCAGATTTTAAAGCAACTAAGCCTTCTTTTACATCAGGATATAACACAGTTTCTACACACATTTGTTCACGGTAATGATCTAAAAAAAGCGTTACTGCTCGTTGCGCTAACTCACTATCTAATTGGCTATCAATAGTTGCTGAGCCAGATAAACCACGCGCTACCAATGTTTGTGCGCCATTACCTACCCAGCTACGAATAGTGTCCTGTGCAAACTCAGGCTTACCTAGGTCAGATAAGGTTTTATTTAAGGCGGCAGCAAGGTCTGGAGCACTGTCTACTAAGGTTCCGTCTAAATCAAAAAGTAATACTTGTTTGTTTGGTATGGTCATAAAGAGCTCTTTGGAAAAGTTATGTTCATTGTCTGTCATTATACATTGAAGGTATGTCATTTTGTTGATCTTGCTACAAAATAATAAGACAAAAAAATACCTCTTTTGCTTAAGAACAATAACGTACTAAGCATAAAGAGGCATTTATTAACAAGTTTAGATATAGTTGAAACTTGTTATTTTCTATAGGTAAATACTAATCCGCACCATTAACCAGTATTACGCATACCGGTTGCAATACCAGACATAGTTACCATAAGTACTTGCTCGTTTTCAGGATGCTCAGGTTGAGCTCTTAAACGCTTAAGCGCTTCAATTTGCAATAAGTGCAACGGCGCTAAGTAAGGACGACGTAGTTCAAAAGAGTTAAAGTTCCATGGATCATTCTCTAACGCTTCTTTTTGTCCCAAAATACCTAAGATAGTTGCTTTGTCTTGTACTAATTGAGCACGTAGTTCTTCACCCATTACTTTTAGTGAATCTTCAACTAAAGATTCGTCATAAAGTGCTGACATATCTTTATCGGCTTTTAAGTATACCATTTCAGTTAATGATATACGTGAGCGGAAATATGGCCATTGTTTTACCATTTCCTGTATCAGCGCTTCGTTATCTTGGTAAGCGGTGTTTATTGCACTGCCTAAACCAAGCCAAGCAGGTACAACTAAGCGATTTTGCGCCCATGCAAAGATCCATGGTATTGCACGTAATGACTCAATACCACCATCTACTTTACGTTTACTTGGGCGTGAACCCAAAGGCAGTGACGAAAGCTCTGGCTCAGGCGTCGCTTGGCGGAAATATTTAACAAAATCATCATTGCCTTCAACATACTGACGATAAGTATTACAGCTTTCAGCAGACATAGTTTCCATAATGTCACGCCATGCTTGTGTTGGTACTGGTGGTGGATTAATCAAACACTCTAAAATAGCAGAAGCATACAAATGTAAACTGCGATTAGCTAAGTTTGGCGTACCAAATTTATGACGAATAGTTTCGCCTTGCTCTGTTACTCGTAAACCGCCGTCTAATGTGCCAGGAGGTTGTGAAGCAATTGCCGCATGTGCAGGGCCGCCGCCTCGACCAATTGTACCGCCTCGGCCATGGAACAATTTCAGTTCAATATTTTGCTCAACAAATACTTTAACTAACTCTTCCTGACTCTTATATTGGCCCCAAGTCGCGGCAAGTACACCCGCATCTTTCGATGAATCACTATAACCAATCATAACATTGTGTTGTGCATCACAAGTGTTGCGATAACTTTCAATGCTTAATAGCTCAGCCATGACTTTAGGTGCATTATTTAAATCGTCAAGTGTTTCAAATAATGGTGCGATAGGCATATTCCATTGCACGCCAGACGCTTTAAGCAATAATTTAACTGCTAATACATCGCTGACTTTACTCGCCATTGAAATAATATAAAGGCCAAAAAGTTCAGCAGGTTGTTCAGCAATTAACGCATAAGTATCAAGTACTTCTTGAGTATCTGCTGACCAGTTATTTTTTGGTAATAATGGACGAGGGTTTTTCAGCTCGGCTAACAAAAACTCTTGTCTTTGCTCTTCGCTCCAATCGGTATATGTACCTAAATTTAAAAGTTCAGTCACTTCGGCTATTGCGCTATCGTGACGTTCGCTATGTTGACGAATATCTAATTTAGCTAACGAGATACCAAAGCTGTTAACTTTACGCATTAAATCAAGAATTAGTGAATTAGCAACGTTAGTTAACCCAACGGCTAATAAGCTATCACGACAAGTTTTTAATGGTTGTAGTAACTGCTCTGAGCTAGCAAGAACGCCGTCAGTGTTACCTTCTTTTAATTGCTCAATAGTTGCTTTTAATAACAGCACTACCGGCGCTAAATGTTGACGATAAGGGCCACGTAAATTTTTGTCTGCTTGCGTTAACTCTGGTGTGGCTTTAGACATTGAAAGCTCTAAATAAAGCAGTTCAAAGTCTTTTAAATATAAATGAGCGGCCATTAAGCGCGCTTTAATTAATGCTTCGCGGCTTAGTTTAGCAGTAACAAATGGGTTACCATCGCGATCACCAGCCATCCAGCTCGCCATAGTAATTGGCGTGTAATCTTCGGGTAAATTTTTACCAGTTACTTTCACTGAGAAATCGTCAAGCTCTCGCATAAATTTAGGAATAGCAAACCAGAAGTTATCTGAGATGCTGTTTAAACCCCAGCGAGATTCATCTAGTGGGGTAGGACGTTTATGACGAATTTCGTCGGTATGCCAAGCTTGCTCTACAAGTTCTTCAACGCGTGGTGATAAAGCATTGTTTGGCGTGTCTAAAGCTTGTCCTATGCTGCTGTATTTATGAATAAAAGCACGACGGTTTACTTCGGTAGGATGTGCCGTTAATACTAATTCAATTTTTAATTTCTTCAGTGCAGCGGTAATAACTTCAGGGTCGATATCGGTAATATGACCTTCAAGATCTTCGAGTGGATGAGCAAGATCTAATTCATCTAAACCTTCTTCACTGGTTGTATATTGTTGCTCGGCAACGTTCACTAGGT
Source organism: Colwellia sp. E2M01 (assembly GCF_018860585.1). GTDB lineage: Bacteria > Pseudomonadota > Gammaproteobacteria > Enterobacterales > Alteromonadaceae > Colwellia. The sequence goes on along the minus strand of NZ_JAHKPR010000015.1, from coordinate 26,420 downwards.
TTAAGAACTGGCTAAATGCGCGTGAATAAATCAGTAACTCTTTTTCATCGCAATTAGCAAATTTTTCTTGAAGTGCGGCAATTGCTTTAACATCACCGGCGGCTATTTCTCTACCTTCTAAACGAACATTTTCAATTTCTTCTAACCATTTTCCGCCTTGATCTGCGGCAATCGTTTTACCTAATAGCGTGCCTAAGTCGCGCACATTTTGTTGAATAGGTTCTAACATAGATATAGAGTCCTTCATTGTTTTAGTTGTTGCTAAGAATGTATAAGCCTCGAGAAACTAGCTTACTTGAATTTAGTCTTTAAACATCATAGACAAGACATTTAATAATTAAAAATATATAATTTTAATTACAAGTATAGATAAAAGGCTATATCGTGAATAATAGAACGCCGACATTACGACAATTACAAATACTACAGGCACTTGCTGAATATAAAAATATTTCACTGGTAGCAGAAAAACTTTTTATTTCGCAACCCTCAGTTTCCATCCAACTTAAAAAGCTAAGCGAGCTATTTGATATCGCCCTTTATCATGTTATTGGTAAAACCGTTAAATTAACTGAAGCAGGCTTTGCAGTATTAAATGCATCGGATGAAATATTTACTACGCTAAATCATTTATCAACGAAGTTAGACGATATTAAAGGGGTTAAGTCAGGTAAGTTAAAAATTAATGTGGTGTCTACCGCTAAGTATTTTCTACCTTTGTTGTTAGGCTCTTTTTGTAAAAAATACCCCTTGATTGATATCGAGTTGAATATAGGTAATAGAGCGCAAGTACTTGCTAACCTTAAAGAAGATAAAGATGATTTTTATGTGTTAAATGATTGTCCTGAAGATAAAAATATAAGTGCCGACCCTTTTCTAGATAACCCTTTAGTTGTTGTTGCGCCGGAGAATCACGAACTTACTCGGCAACCATCAATCAGTTTAACACGTTTAAGCCATTACCCTTTTATTATGCGAGAAATAGGCTCAGGCACACGAATGTCTGTTGATAAGTTTTGTCAAAGCCACAAAGTAAGCTTAAAAGAAAGAATGATTATAGAAAGTAACGAAGCAATTAAACACGCTGTTGTTGCAGATTTAGGTCTGGCTATACTCAGCCAACATACCCTTGATTATATTTTAAAGTCAGGGTTAGTTACCCTTAACGTAGAAGATTTTCCGATTCAAAGTACTTGGTATTTGGCACAGAATAAAGTTCGTAAGCAGTCTATTTTAGCCAAGTTATTTTATGATTTTATGCAAAATGAAGGTAAGTTAGTATTACGTAAATTTATTGAAAATCGTGAATAAAAGCGATTTGAAGATTGTGAAAAGGAGGTGTTTATTTAGCGTAAATTACTAATTAAATTCGATTTATATTTTTTGGCTGACAACCTTATTTCTTCCGGTTTTTTTTGCTTTGTACATTGCTTCGTCGGCACTTGTTAATAAACTTTTTATGGATATATTTTGTTTGTTGTATTCATTAGCTAATGCTATACCTGTGGAAACAGTGATTCTCCCAAATGACGAACTTTGATGTGGGATGGCATTATTAGAAAATCTATTCGGCAAGTCGTGAAGCCAGTTTAGCTGATCCGTATCTAATATCTTTACTAATATGAATTCTTCTCCGCCAAATCTAACAACTATATCTGCCCCACAATCACTTAATATCTCAGCCACTTTAACAAGCACTCGATCTCCTTCTAAGTGACCATAGCTATCGTTGTATTTTTTAAAGTAGTCGATATCGATCATCGCAAGAGCAATAAACTGTAAGGGTTTGAGGTGTGTCATTAAGTCATTACATTTAGTCTCAAAACTGCGCCTATTATATACACCTGTTAGTTTATCAGTGTTCGCTTTCTCTGTTTCCATTAGTTCTGCTCTGTATTGTGTCCGCAGAAGTATATCAAGTTGGTATTGAATGTTGCCCATAACAATAATCATGGTAAATAAGAAATAAAGAGTCCACGAAATTGAAATAGGCGTAAATATCTGAATACCAATTAAATTAATACAAATAATAAACCAAAGCACAGCTTTATGCCCTAAATGCAACATAGGAATTGATGTGATCACTGCGATAACCAACATTGGACCGCCTTCCTTTAATTCATTATAAGTTAAAGAGAACGACCAAAATAAATAGCTGATCAAAAAACAAAATAAAACGGCATAACAAAAAAAGTGTTTATGTAATTTTTCAGTATTATTTTTATTATTCAAAAAAATAAATATGGCAGATAGGAGAATCATTATGATTCTGAGCGTATTTATAACAAAATTATCAATGAAGCCTTCACTGAGCAAAGAGGTCACAGTAAAAGAAAATAAAAAGAATATGCACAAATAAAGAACTGTATTGGCTAGGCGATGCGAGTTTTTATTTAACTGAAGTTGAAACTCTTTTTCCGTGAAACCTGATAAATAAAATGTAGAAGGTAAGTATTTCAAAGGGTGTCTTATTTATTGTTAATACGACATAAGAATAGTGTAGTAGATTATTTATTTCTTTACTAATACCAGTTTCATTAATTAAGTGCTCTACTTTAGACGGAGATAAAATCATTAAAAACAAGGAATTTATTTACCTAACTAGTTGTTCAGGAAAATTGCTCCTGTATTGTCTAATAAGCTACATTCATGCAGCGTTAATTATTAAATAAATAACGCTGTAGTTAGTGGTTTTAGCCCGTATAAATGTTGTGAGATTGGTATAATTATAAAGAACTTCATGTGCTTCTATTATAACAATACTGGTTGCTATGGTTGCTTAGGGAATTGAGTTTTTACTAACAAAAAAGCAGTGTTAAAAACACTGCTTTTTTGTTATATACCCGTTCCACTTGAAGGTGCAGGATTCAACTGGAACGGGTATATAAGTTAACTTATATTTCGACTAATAAACGTTCATCTATTATTTTTTAAAGAGCTTACTTTTTACCTAACGCGGCTAATTCTTTTTTAGCTAAAAAATTATCCATTTTCGAGCGTAATAATTTATATAACAAAATAGAACCGTCAATTTCTTCTTTACGATTAGTTAAACTTTCAATGTTTAAACCTAACGGTAAATCGTATGGCGATATTGCATCTAAAATTTGTTGTAAGCTGTTAACACAAATGCGAATTGACTCATATAATGGGTTATCTGCATTTAGAATGCGTAAGCTTGTTGCTTCAGGAACATTGACACCTAGCCAATCAATAAACTCTAAGGTTTTCTTACTACCACACGGTGAGAACGTTAAGATCAAGCGTTGTGGTTTTAAGCCTTGTTTTTTACATTCAAGGGCATAACGGGTCAGTAAATCGATAGTCGCTTGCGGATCATAAATTGCTTGTGAGATAAAGAAACTACAACCTTGCTTGTGTTTGCTAATTAAACGCTCGTGTTCATCACCTTTACTGGCATGGCGCTCTGCAATGGTAACACCACCAATAAAGAATTCATGTTGGTTTTTGACTAAGGCTTTGTAGGCATCAGCTAGAGGTAATGATATTTCGTTTTTCTTTGATGGACTGCCTACGAGCACTACGTCTTTAACGCCGTATTTTTCCCACGCTTCATTCGCCCATTGATTAAAGTCGTCACCGTTAGATTGCACTACACTTTTGTATGTGATCACTGGACGATTAGATTTTTTATTCAATAAAGAAGAGTAAAGTCTGGCATCGAGTGTTGATTTAAACGGGAAAGGTCGCGGTTTACTAATACGTGAATCTTCGTCTTGAATGTCATAAACAATCAATCCATCAAAATCGATGTCGCTAACACGATCAAGTAATTTTTCGGCAATGTCAGATACGGTATCTAATGGTGTATCGCTTTTTGGTGGTGTAGTACCAATAAAGTAAACACCTCGATTAATATCGTTGTATCGGGCTTGTAGCTCTGATGTTATCGTCAAAATATTTCTTCTTTTTCGTGGACGTTTAGATGGCTATATGTTCATGCAAATAGCTTAATTTGTCAACTGTTGTCTGTGGCATAACGGTAATTTTTAGTTATCTTGCTTAAAAACGTCCGTTATTATGTTATTAGCGCTTTCGTGAACCTACTGTTAACTCATGCCTGTATTGTTATTTAATGCTATTTATTCTGCAGCACTGTTATTTACTTCATTCATTTCATCATCGACCTCATCACTGGTATCCATTGTAGGTTGTTCAGCTATGTCTATTTTAGGTTGCCAGTCTAACCAGTCTTCATCAACTTCTTGATGTAACGTAAAACTTGCTGGTAATGGCGCTAATTCAAGCTTGTCGTCTTCATCAATTATTGGTGTGGCAAAAGCGATACCGCCAGCGATAAGTGTTTCTATTGATTCAGAATCAATTTGAACACCTGAAAAAAGACTTGCATCAATTTTGATACCACTGGTATTCCAAAATTTACTTTGACCATTAACAAGTGGTGCGTAACGTTTAGCAATATTAATAAAAACATTCACTTGATCTGCACTTGGTGCTAAATCGATACCGATAACTTTACCTACTTTAATTTGTCGGTATAGCACAGGGTTACCTACGCGTACTGAGCCTAAACGAGAGGTTGTTAATTTAATATTTAAACCGTAAGCGAGTTGTTCAACCGTGGGTGCTATTTCAAGGGCGGTAAATTCGTTAACTGCAATTACCTCTTGACCCGATAAAGCATCGAATGATGGTACAAGTCCAATAAAAGCACCATCAAGTATTGAGGCTACATTTTTAGAGCCAACTAAACCAATTTCAGGCTCCACCTTCCAAAACTTAGTACCTTGGCGTGCATACTGACTACCTAGATCGTTTAATAACACTAAAGCAGTTACACCCACTTTACCGTTGTTAAAGATCAAGCGCTGAACTGTACCTAAAGTTTGTTCTTGATAAATTACTTTGGTATTAACTTTTAAGCCGCTTACATCATTAAAATGAATGCTAATGTTTTGGCCTGCATTTTTAGCGCGCTCTTCATGTTGAAATAAGGTGAATTGCGCGAGCTCTTTAATTTCTTCAGGTGTTTTTGTTGATGGTGATTTTTCTGGATTATAAAAGCTAATACCACCACGTAAAATCGCATCGAGTGATTCTGTTTTTACGACAAAGTCACTTAACCCACCTGATATTTTGACGCCACTAGCATTGTAAAAGCGTGTTGTATTCTGTACTAAGCTTCTGTGCTTATCATCAATAGTTATGTTGATATGAATATTATCATCGTCTCTATTTAAGCTTACATTATCAACCTGACCAATGGTGATCCCGCGATAACTTACCGGACTCCCCGGTGTCGCTACACTAGCGTGGTCGGCAATCAAGGTTAATTGTAAACCTGGTGAGCTAGCATGTTTAATAGGGGCTTTAGTATGTAGTGGAAATTGCGATTTAGCTTCACCTTCGCCTAAGTTAAAAGTAATATACGCACCACCTAGCAAGGCTTCGGTATCGCTTGCACCAGACAAGCTGATACTTGGTTTAACTAGATAAAACTGAGTATTCTCTTTTAAAATATGTTGGTATTCTGGCAGCAAGCCAACCAGTAATTGTTGGCTATCACCTTGCAGTTTAATGTTATGAATAGCGCCTATTTCAACACCACGATATAAAACTCTGGTGTTATCACCTACCGACTCATTGGCGGTAACGTTTAATGTAAAACTAACCTTTTGCTGAGCAAGATTTTGATTGGCATACAATGAAAAACTATCGCCATTAGCAACAGATTTTTCTTTTGACTCTTGTAAATCATCTTGATTAATAAATGAGATACCGCCAGTTAATATGCTTTGCAATGATTGAGCTTGAATATCAACACCCATTAAACTGGCAGACACTTTAACACCAGAATTATTGTAAAAACGGCTGTCGCTATTTACATAATGGCTGAACTCCGGCTGTATATGGATATGAATTAAATGGCGTTCAGGAGCACTGGTTTCAATGGCCTGTATATTACCTACCACTTGTTGTTTGTAATAAATATTACTACCTACTTGTAATGAACTACGATCATTACTGGTTAACATTAAATGTAACCCCGGCTCGCTGTATCTATAAGGTGGTATAGTATTAAAAACTTTAAATTTGCTACTAGCACTACCGGCTAGTGAAGGGCGAATACTGATATAATTTCCAGTTAATATGGTTTTAGCATTTGCTAAGCCAGCTAAATTAATTTGTGGCGAGACAATATAAAATTGTGATTGATCTGTTAAATAAGGCACAACGCGTGGGTTAACTTTAGCAATAGCCGTAATCTTTCGAGTAACAGGGTCGATTTTACTGAAGGATTCAATAGCACCAATAGTTAAACCTTGATATGAAATGGCGGCATTGTGATCTATGTCTGCATTCCAATCTAAGGTTAACTCTATAGTATGTCCCATTTCGGCGGATTGAAAGTCAGGATGTAATTGGAATATTCGGCCATTTTTAGCTGGCGGTAAATCAGCTTGGTAGCTTAACGTATCAACCGATATCCCCCCCGCTAGGATAGATGAGAATGATTCGGTATTTACTTTCAAGCCTGAAGAAAGCGATGCAGTAACTTGCATACCACTGGTGTTATAAAACAATGAATTTTCTTTGACTAAATGCGCAAATTCAGGCTCGATAAAAATATTAACCCCAATTTTTTTACTACTTTCAATGTAGTGATAACCGGTAACGTAGCCAATTGGAATTTGTTTGAAATTTATAGGTGAATTTTCACTGATTGAGCCCAAAACATCAGTCTGTAAGGTTAAATGTAAACCCGGAGTAGACATATCTAATGTTGGTGCTTCTGTTAATGCTACAAAGTGAAATTTACTGTCTGCAGATTTGTCGGTGTCAGGTAAAATGGTAATGTAACTACCAGAGATAAGAGTATCTAAACCTGAAATTCCCTGTAGTGATATGTCAGCACTTACTAACCAAAACCGCGTGTTAGTGGTAAGGTAATCAGTAAAATCTTTAGATATTTCAACTTCAGCAATAACGTGCTGTAAATCATCAGAAGGAACAACTTTTTTAACTAAACCTGTCACTAAACCTTTATAACGTACCTCGGTTTTATTCGGTACTATGCCAGAGCCGTTATCAAACTCTATGGTGATAATAGTACCTTGTTCTGAAACTGCTTTTACGGTGAGCCATAAACCAAAAATTAGGGCAATAAAAGGTACAAACCAAATGATCGAAATCCCTTGACGAGGCACAATATCAGCGGCGTTGTTCGCTTTGTTATTGTGTTCACCTGTGGTGCTATCCTTTTTAGTGTTCATTCATATCTCTTTTGTTAAGTTACTTTTAACTAAATAAGTTGATAATTTCTTAATATATTATGCCGTATAACTATTTTATATGTACTTGTTTATCTTCTATATGTTTATCCCAGAGTAACCTAGGATCAAAACTATTTGCAGCTAACATGGTAAAAATAACCGTTAGCGTAAAGTAGTTTATAGCTGGCCCTGCCGCCACAGAGGTTATAAAACCAAGCTCAACAACAGCGACCATTAAAGCAACCACAAATACATCAAGCATTGACCAAGGCCCTAGAAACTCAAGAACACGGTAAAATTTACTATTTTTGCTAGGTTTTAAACGGATACCTGTGTGGGCTTTATACACCAATATAAATAAGCCTATAATTTTAAATAAAGGCACTATGATACTAGCGGTAAAAATAATAACCGCAATGGGGTATAAGCTGTGGTCAATAAACTCACCGATACCCGACAAAATAGTTGCCTCTGTACCAATCCCTAAGCGGTACACAATCATTATGGGGTAAAGGTTTGCAGGAATAAAGGCAATTAATGCGGCAATATTCCATGCTAGTGTGTATTGTAAACTGTTATGTTGACGTGAATAAAAATGTCCATGACAACGAGTACATTGTTGTGGCTCAGACTTAAACTCATTGAGCTTATGGCATTTAGGGCATAAAACAAGCTTGTTATCTTTAGCGGTTCGCATCATTTTTCTCTTCGTTTGCAAAGGCTTCTTCTAGTTTGTCCCAAATATAATCTTGATCTAAAGCTACTGCCGACATAGTGGAGCAAATTAACCAAAAAATAAAAGCTAATAAACCAAGGTTGACAGATAGTTCAGTATCATCGGTTAATTTATACATAGAGACAACTATACCAAGCATAAAAACATTAAGCATTGCCCAATGATCAAGGTGATGATAAGCACGAAAAAAATTTAATAATGAAGGTTTTAAGCGATTAAATTTAAACGAATAAGCTAAGTATAAAGCCCCAGAAAGCCTAACAATAGGGACAGCTATAGCGAAAAGAAACATTAAAGAAGCAATCATAAAAAAGCCTCGTTCAATTAATACGATAATACAATCAAATAACGATGCTTGATGAAACTGACCCGCTAAGGTGACTCCCATTATAGGCAGTAAAATAGCTGGCAACATAAAGATTAACCCAGCAAGAGACCAATAAAAGCTGCGGTTAATTGAATCGATTTTACGCTCAATTAATATGCTGCCACAACGGTTACATTTGGCTATCTGTCCTTGCTTTAAGTGTGGTTTGTCATAAAGCGCATCACATTGTTTGCAAGCAACAAGCGATTTCGTATTTAGGTTATTATTCATTTAGAGGGTATTTTTTCCCTATCACTAATGTATGTAGTAGGTTTAAAGTATCAAAATTCAAACAGCTAAAAAAGATAAAAAAAAAGCAGCGATTATCGCTGCTTTTTAATACGTATTAATCCAACAATAAGATCATTGTTATTTTAATGAAGTAATATATTGCGTTATATCTTTAATCTGAGCATCTGATAATTTAATCGCAATGTTACGCATGATGCCATTATTATCATTACCACGAGTACCATCACGGAAGCTCACTAATTGTTTGGTTAAGTACTCTTGACTTTGTCCAGTAAGGCCAGGGAAACCTGCTTGTTTAACACCTTTACCAGAAACACCATGACAAGCAATACATGCTGCTACATTGCTAGAAGCATCACCGCCAATATATAATTTATGTCCAGCTTCATTTATTTCGCCAGTACCTGTTTTAGCCGTTTGTACGGCAAAATAAGCTGCTAAGTCATCCATATCTTCAGGACTTAAGTTTGCAACCATACCCGCCATAACAGGATCGGCACGCTCACCAGATTTGAAATCTGCAAGTTGCTTAGCAAGATAATTAGCACTTTGACCAGCTAAAACTGGGTATATAGGTGCTAAGCTATTTCCGTCAGCACCATGACAAGCAACACAGGCTGCTGACTTATCTTTACCTGCGGCTACATCACCTTTGTAAATAGCTGCTGCTGGTGTTGAAGAAACAATTTCAACATTTCCTGCAGGAGCTGTTGCTACTGCTGAATCAGTACTTTCACCGTTACCTGCAGATGCTGCAGCTTGTTCGTTTGCGCTAGGTAAGCCAGAGAAGTGCGCGGCTAAATCGGCCATATCTGCATCAGATAAATTAGCGGCCATAGGAGCCATCATAGCGTCGGTACGTGCACCTGACTTAAAGTCTTTTAATTGCTTAATAATATAAGCATCATTTTGACCGGCAAGGTTAGGGTACATAGGACTTGCACTAACACCAGTTGGGCCGTGACAGGCACTACACACGGCCGATTTTTCTTTACCTGCATTAGCATCTGCGGCTTGTACAGTGGTTACTGAACTTAAAGCTACAAATAGCGAAAAGATAATTTTTTTCATTGAGTTGCTCTCTGCTTGTCATTAATTGGCTAGCTTTTAGGATATTATAGTCGCTATCTAATTAAAAAATGATAAAAAGTATTATTGATATGTCGGCATTTTACACGAATATGGGCACCTTGTAAGAGTTGAGAAGAAAAAATAGATCAAAAAAACAGGTGATTTCACTGTTTTATATGTTTTTTTGATAATAAATCGATTAAAAAAACGTTATAATGTCGAAAATTTTTAACGAGTGAAGCCCTTGTCTGCTACAAAGATACATTTAAGTAAAGCCGCCTTTACAATTAGCGCCCCTGATATTCGTCGTTTACCTGCTGATGCTGGTATTGAAGTTGCGTTTGCGGGTCGTTCTAATGCCGGTAAATCAAGTGCTTTAAATACCCTAACTAACCAACGTGGTTTAGCACGTATTAGTAAAACTCCTGGTCGTACTCAATTAATTAACGTTTTTGAAGTTGCAGAGAATCGTCGTCTTGTTGATTTACCTGGCTATGGTTTTGCAAAAGTACCACTTGAAATGAAGAAAAAGTGGCAAAAAGCGTTAGGTGAATATTTAGAAAAACGCCAAAGTTTGAAAGGTTTAGTGGTATTAATGGATATACGTCATCCATTAAAAGATTTAGACATGGACTTAATTCAATGGGCGGCAGATAGCGACTTACCAGTATTGGCGTTATTAACTAAGTGTGACAAGCTTTCACAAGGTAAACGTAGTGCTGAAGTATTAGCAGTTAAAAAGAAGTTATCTGCATTAAATGCAGATATTCGAGTTCAAGCTTTTTCTTCACTTAAATATACTGGCTCAGAGCAAGCCGACGCGATTATTTGCGAATGGTTAGAGCAAGAAGCACAAGAAGAATACGATTTACCAGAAGAATCTGAATTTGAAGACTTTGACGAATCAGAAGGTTTTATTGAAGAGTAATATTCAAGACTCCCAGTAGAATTCCTATTATACCAATTTGATTAAATTTCTTCCCAACTCAGAGCTATGCTCGATGTGCAATAA
>NZ_JAHKPR010000015.1:11455-15563 GCF_018860585.1 Colwellia sp. E2M01 | reverse complement strand
TAATCAACTTGGTATTATTATAAAAAAGGGGGAATACGTGAAGTATTCCCCCTTTTTTATGTGCATTACTATGGTACTTTATAGAGAGAAACTATTAATAACTATTTCAATAACTTAAAGTAATAATTAAACCGACTTAAGATTAACTAAGTTATTCATTGTTCAATTTGCAGTAACGAAATTACCCATTTTTGCAGTGCATCTTCATTGTAGCGAGGATGCCAAGCTGCAATAACATCAAATTTATCAGGATAGAATTCAAGTTTTATTTCTATCAAGTCTAAGCCAATTATCGCTCGTGCGGGTAAAAAGGCTATTGAGTCCGTCGTTTCTAGATACATTGGCACGATAGAAAAGCATGGTGCGGACACCACAATATTTCTTTTTAAACCAAACGTCTTGAACCAGTCATTAATAGAGCCTTTAAAGTTTGGGCGAGAAGGCGAAGCTATAATGCTTGGGTAATTTGCAATTTCAGCGAGAGAAGGGTTTTTATGTGCGATAGATGCATTTGGTGAAGCAACACATACATGGTGTTCTTCAAACAGCTTTACGACGGGATAATTATCTGGAATATAGTCAGGAAATGCAATTGCCAAGTTAACTTTTCCACTCTCCATCAGTTCGTTAATTTTATCTAATTCAAAATCACGAATGATTAACCTTAACATAGGGGCCTGCACTCTCAGTATTGAGATTAACGATGGCAGCACTATTTGTTGGGCATAATCGGTTGCGGCTATAACAAAGGTTCCAGTAATTGTTTTAGGATCAAAACTTGTTGGTGATAAAAGAGCAGTAAAATCATTTAATAGTTTATCGACGCCTATAGATAAAGACTCAGCCATAGGTGTAGGTACAAAGCCATTCGTTTTTCTAAGAAACAGCCTGTCATCAAAAACATCACGTAATTTTTTCAAATGCTCGCTTACCGCTTGTTGAGTTAAGCCTAGTTGGTTTGCTGCTTTTGATGCATTTTGTTCTCGTATCAGAGCCTGAAAAACTCTTAACTGTTTTAGGTCTAACCTGTCTATCTTACTCACATTTATCTACCATACTTTCTGCTCTTTATAAAATGTAGCACATAACCAAATATTCTTGTATCACTAACAATAAATGATTGTTTCTATTTGTTTTACTGGTTCTTTATTATTCATCCATCAAATCAATTAAACCTAATTGATAGAAACTAAAAGAGAGAATCAAATGAAAACAGTTATTTTAATCGGTGCGTTAGGAAAAATGGGGCAAGCAGCATTAACAGGTTTAGGTAACCACAAAGTTATCACTGCGGGTCGTTCTGGTGATGTTGATCATATTGTTGATATTACAAATGAACAATCGATAAGTGCTTTATATGAAGCTGTAGGTCATTTCGATGCTGTGGTTAATACTGTAGGCTTTTGTGAATACGCTACATTTGCAGAAATGACAGAAGTTCAATGGATGACAACTGTGATGAGTAAAATGATGGGGCAGATAAATTTAGTTCGCATTGGTCAAAAATATATTGCTGATAGCGGCTCATTTACTTTAGTCAGTGGTATTTTAAATACTAAACCCATTCCATTTGCCATTGCAGATGCTACTACAAGTGGAGCTATTGATACATTTGTCAAAATTGTTTCTTTAGAAATGCAGAGAAATACTCGTATCAACGTAGTTAACCCAACGGTATTAGCTGAAGCTTGGGATGTATACGGTGAAATGATGCCAGGTTTTCAGCCTGTACCTGGAACATTAGTAGGTAAAGCTTTTGAACGTTCGGTAGATGGTTTTATTAACGGTGAAGTTATTTTTGTAGATGCATAGCACTACTTGATAGAGCCTACTTTGTAGGCTATTTACAAGTGATTTATTTACGTGATTTTGCTAGTTTTTTTTCTACGACTTCTCTAGCTTCTTTAATGTCTTCAAAAAAGTCATACTGATACTGAACCAACTTTTGATAAGTTTCCCCTGATATCAAATAGGACGCACCGGTAAGTGCAAAGAAGTTTAGTGATAAAAGTATGTAATACTTCCCTCCTTCGACTATCACCAGTAGTGGTACACATAGAATTATTAAGCAAAGTGAATAGTACTTGAGAATCTTTGCACATAAAAAGGAGCCACGTGTCACACCAAAGTTAACTAAACAAAAAATGATAGATACTGAAAATATTGTTCCAACCAACCACTCTGGCTTAGCGTCAAAATACTCAAGAAGGAGCATAGTACCGGAGAGTCCAGTTCCGACCATTAACAGCATAATAACTAATAGAAACCTCCCCATTAATTTCCAAGGTGGAAATATTAAATTAACATTCTTTTCTTCATTTTTCATTATTTAGCTAGCTCCTCATATATTCCAACAGCAAGAGAATTCACACCACCAGATAGTGCGCTACCTGAAAAACTCATTGATGCATCTATAGCATCTTTTAGCTGTAGTGTAAGAGATTGCGTTATTTTCATTCCAGAATAACGCTTAGGGTAACTGCCAGCCTTAACTAAAGCTTTTAATAACTTATTTGATATGCCTGGGTGATTTAAACGGATTATTCTTGGCTTAGTCTTTTTCTCTCTGCACGAGGTAATCCTTTTAAAATAGATAAAAAGCTTTTACCACTATTAATATTTAATAGTTTTACTGCTTTCAATGTCATCGCTCCCGCTGCTGCGGCACCAGCAAGTGAAATAACAAATTTGAGTGAGTGTCCTTATTTTCCCAAAAATATGAAGGGGTTAATACTTTCGTTCTTGTAGATATTTAATCAACTCATTACAAGAAGAATAGAAATAATTGGGCTCTTGCGACTTCATTATTGCTGAGTATGCATTTTGGGGTTTATCATTCTTCTTAAATTCGAATTTGAATTGTAAAGAGTGATAAAACTGTTCATCTACGTAGAGTTGCATTGGCGGATGTATTCCGGATTTTATAGCATTTTTAGCTGCACTCTCAATTGCTAATAGCTCAGCAAACGGCACTCCTAAACTATTTAGACAAATGTGATTTTTTGATTCAGATATATGAAGTAAGGATTCGCCATAGTATTCATTACTTCCCTGAGTAAGCACTGCATATATTTTAAGGCCGAGTACTTCTTGATAAATTTTATCAATATCATTTACAACTGTTAAAAATATCTCTGGATGGTATGAATACTCAACTCCAGTGTGTAAATAGCCAACATTCCAATTACTTTTTAGAATTAAACTGTCAGCGAACGAAATGAAAGAAATATTATCGTGTTTTTTTGCTAACTCATCTATCCTCACTCTTAACTCTATTAGCTTCTTCTTAGTCAGAAGATTATCTCTAATTGCTACCTTTACCCCTATTGCGTCAATTAACGCAAATACGGAATATTCTCTCAAATAGAGCTGCTCTAACCATTCATGATCAACAAAAATATAGGGCTTAATGTCATATTGGGAGCAAGCGACACAAATTTTGACTTTGTTTTTTGGTAAAGTTATTGAAACTTCATGAAACCTAGTATGTGTATCCGCATACCAAGATAATTCTAATGACTGGTTGTTAATCTTTCTTATGGCAACGGGGCTCACATATCCTACTTCATAAGGATTAGACTCTTCTCTCTGAATCATTTTTTCTAATGCATCATCAAATTCATGCATGTAACTCTCGCTCATAAGGAAGCAATCCCTATCAAGTGGGGTTTCTTCAAACGAGTATTTATCTATAAATATATTCTCAAACAATAGTGTCGACTCCGATGAGAACATTAACAGTTTATTATCGCTATCTTGCAAGGTAGATTACACTGAATGTTTGGAAAGTCCAACGTCTGCAATTCGCTCAAACTTGCCTTTTAAAATTAAGTAGCTAACTTCCGCTTTTGGCTAATTAAAGTCATAAGAAATTCATTGGTATAACCCTACCATACCGTAAACCCAAGACTTTTTTTATATTTATAGGTGGGAATTAATACCAATTTGATTAAGTTCTTTCCCACTCAGCGAGAATTAAAAGGCTTAGAGGCAAGGCATTGATTGAAGAGAATGGTTGTTCCCTTGTCAAAATTAATAACACTGCATATAAGCCTTTTAAACTCGCCCTTGGGAGCTTGTTCGATGCACACTAACATCGTTAAATTTA
>NZ_JAHKPR010000015.1:0-11411 GCF_018860585.1 Colwellia sp. E2M01 | reverse complement strand
AATCAGATTGGTATAAAATGCCAATTCACTAATTCATCGGCTGCTATTGGTTTACTGAAAAAATATCCTTGAAAAGTTTTACAACCAAGAGTATCTAATTCATCAACTTGTCCTTTCGACTCCATGCCTTCAGCAATAATATCTAATTGTAAATGCTTACTGATTGAGATCATGGATTGAATTAACTGTTTAGTGCTTGGGGAAAATACATCATCAACAAAAGATTTATCTATTTTTAATATATTAATCGGTAGATCTTTTAAGTAAGATAAAGATGAATAACCGGTACCAAAATCGTCTAATGCAATAATAAAACCATGGTTTTGTAAGGTTTTTAAACTAGCTATAGCCACGGAAGTATCATGTAAAATTCCCGATTCTGTAAGTTCTAAGACTATTTGTTCAGGTGCCACTTGGTATTCTTCACACAGCAATACGAGATTAGAGACAAAATCTACATGTAATAATTGCCTAGCGGCGATGTTAATTGAGATATGCTTAGGTATTGCTGCTTTTTCATTCTTCCATGTTTGTATTTGTTTAAATACATGCTTAATCACCCAATAACCAAGCTCATATATGGTTTCCGTTTGTTCGACTATAGGAATAAATTCAGCAGGGGATATAACGCCATATTTGGGGTTTATCCATCGAATTAAAGCTTCAGCACCTAACAGTTTACCATCACTACTCGTTTGTGGTTGGTACACCATGTATAACTGATTATCTTCATGCATGGCCCTGTGTATTTCTTTTAAAATAATTTGTTGTCGTTCAAACACCGCTTGAATATTTTTATCAAAAACAGCGTATTGATTTCTGCCGTTGTGTTTGGCTTGCTGTAAGGCACTTTCGGCATAACGAATTACACTATAATTATCATCAGTTTGTAATGGGTAGATAACAACACCAGCGCTACACTCTATTTTTACTTCTTGCTTGTTAATATTAATAGGCGCTTTGATCACGGCAGAAATAGCTTGCCAACTGACTTCAATCAAAGAGGCTCTATCACCGCTAAGTTGGTCAATTAATATGGCAAATTCATCGCCATCATTGCGAGCTACAAAAATGTTTTCGCCTGCGTAAATTTTCAGTCTGTGAGCTATCTCTTTTAAAATATCATCAGAAAAATCATAACCGTAAACCTTATTTACTTCTTTAAAGTTATCTATATCGACGAGTATTAATAATGAATTAGTTTGATTTTCAGTATTTCGCTCAAAGGTTAAATTAATTTGCTCGAATAAATTGGCGCGATTAGGTAATTTAGTTACATAATCAAAGTAAGCAAGCATTTTTAATTTTTTAGCTAGATTATCCCTGGCTAATTCAGCGCCTATGCGAGCACCATAAATGTCTAATATTTTATTTAAACTTGGATCTATTTGATAAGGTTCGTTATGCAGTAATGACACTATCCCTAACGGATTTTTTTCACTATTAAATAATGGTAGCCCTACATAAGCTTTGATGCCCATATCTTGTAATAATATATCTTTAGGAAAGTGTGTATCTACGTTATTTTCATAAGAGCAGATGCTTTTCCCTACAACTTGATCACAAGGGGTTCCTTTTAATGAATAGCTAAAGTTTTTACCTAGCTCACCATTTTTTACAACGGATATCGTTTTAATTCTTCTCCCTGACTCATCATTTGTGTAGATACCAATAAAAACAAACTTGGTTTTAAATAGCTTTTGGATATTAAAGGTTGTTTTATTATAAAAATTTATGTTGTCGGTATCTGATACTTCTTGGGCTAATGAGTTTAACGCTTCATCTATTGCTGCTTTTTGTCGCTCACCTACCTTTAATTTTTCACTGGTAGTTTTATACCTTGAGCTAATTAAAAAAAGACAAAGAACTGAGAATATAGTGAGTGGTAAAGCGCCAATATAAAATAATGCTATTTCTAGGTTATCTATTTCATAATCAATATAGTTTACAAATATTTGGCTGATAAGTAATAACATGAGAAAAGCAGACATGAGGCTTTTCTTTTGTTTGTAAAAGCTATAAGCAAAAACAAAGAATAAAATAGTATTAGCTAGGAATAATATATGAAGACCAATAAGAAAGGGATTAGATTTACCTCTTAACAAAGAAATATTATCACCAAAAATATTTTGAAATTGGATGAGTTCTGTTTGTCCAGTATATCGTATTGAGGAATCCCCTAAAAAATTCAAAATAATAAAGGGGATACAAATAACTGTCACTGTCAGTGTTAATTGCTTTGTATATTTTAAATGACACCAACTTCCAAATGTAAGCACCATCAAAGGTAAAGCAGAAATTGTGAGCAGTGTTTGGTACTTACTCATTAGCGTGATTGTCTCGAGCGTAGTAGATGTGTGTAGTTGCCAAGAGAAAAAGTGGTAGCCAAACATAGAAACATTTAGCACAGCCAATGTTAAGAAATGTTTTTCTTGTTTTTGAATGCCGGACAACATGATAGCTATTGCGCATATAGCGTTCAATGTCATTACGGCAGCGTAAAAAACTTCCAAAGAATAGTCCTAATTATCTTGCTTATAACTAATACCTATAAACAATCAAAGCATAGCACATCGATTCTAACTCACCACTAAACTTATGGTTGTTTTGTACCACAGTTAGAACAAAATTTTGCTAATGCAGGTATTTCATTACCACAACCTATGCAAAATTTGTTTTTCTGCTCTGTATTCGCTTTGCCACCACAATCAGAGCAAAACTTGGCGCCTTCAGGCAATGATTGTTGACAGCTGCTACAACTAACAGTGCTGTCTTGAGTAGTCTGATTAAACACTGTTTTATGTTGTGCGTCGGAGCTTTTAATGCCTGTGCCCATCATGTCGGCACTCATATTCATCATTTGGTTGCCAATGCCCATACCAACGCCCATGCCTACACCTGCTCCGGCAACATTACCCTCCGATTCGTTAGAAGCGGCTTGTTCGGCAACATCAAATGTTTTTACGGTATTGTAATGTTCGCCGTATAGTTCAAATTCAGCTTTTTTAGCAAGCATTGCTTTTAAGCTAACCACACTTTCATCATCTTGTGGAACATTAATAGAGCTTAAGTAAAAGTTAACAATTTCAATGCCAAAGCGTGTGAATTCTTCACTAATATCATGTTTAAGTGTGGCTGACATTTCATTTAGTTGTGTGCTTATAGTTAATACTGACATTCCATCGTTAACAATTTTAGCGGCAATAAAATCTTTAATTCGACTCATTAAGTGGCCGCGAAAATAATCACATACTTGCTCCGCATCAAACTCATCAACGGTACCTACAAGCTCAGTAACGAATTTTTTAGCGTCGTTAATCCGCATACCAAATTGGCCAAATGCTCTAACGGGGACAAATACTTTATAAACAGGGTCTAAAACGGGTATTGGCTCTTGCGTTCCCCATTTCATTGCTAGGTTTACTGCTGTATTTACAAAGTAAACTTCAGCGGCAAAAGGAGTTTCATTACCAAACGGAATATTGACTATATGCTCCAGCAGGGGAATGTTAGCGGTTTTTAAAGTGTGACGACCGGGTTCTAACACATCAAGCGCTTTACCATTTTTGTAAAATACTGCTTGTTGCGCCTGATTAACAATAACCTGCGTGCCCCACACTAAGCTGTCATGAGGCCAGCGCCATGCAAAAACATCACTAGGACCTTCGTATTTGACTCGATCAATTATATTCATTCATATTCCTAGTTCTAATCTTGATTGGAGGATTAAATAGCATTGCTGTTTGCATTAATACTAGCATCTTGTGTTAAAGCCCGCTTAGCATCAAGATATAATTTTGAGCGAGTTTCTTTAATACGTATATCTATTTCTATTGCTAAAATATTAAATTTTTTACCAAATAGGACTAATAATTCATGTTCTTGCGTTGATATTTCACCGTCTATTAAACACATCTCAATCATTTTTATTAGCCATGCCGCAGCATCTAATTGTTCATCGGGGGCTAACATTGTTAATTCACCATTTTCAGCAGCAACGAGTATTTCATCTAATATCTGTTGCGGAATCCTCCGATTTTTAACAAAGTCGTTTAATAAAGCTTGTTCTTTGGGATGCTTTTCTCCGTCAGCTAGTAATATTAATACTAAGCCAGATAATAGTGAAATAGGATCAAATATTTTATCCGTTATTTTGTTTGCACCTGACTCAATAGAAAAAGATTTACCTTTTAAATCTACTACGCGGTTTATATGCGGAGCGAAATCAGTTAATACCCAATCAAACTCACCTCGATTAAAAGGCGTTTGGCAATATTGGCAGTGATCTATGGCTTTTTCTGATTGCGGAGCGCCACAACTATGACAATGTAGCGAGTGTAAGCCTTGTTTATTGTTGCTGATTGCACCGGTTTTTCTGCTTAGTGTTAAATGGTGAGCATAATAGCCTAAGGGGTTGGATTGACCATTATCAATAGATATTTTTCGAGCTTTCCATTTGACTAATATAAATACTTTATCAAAAGTATCAGTCGAGTTCTTTGCTTCATTAACACTGTTACCAAACTCTACACTACTTACTTCGCAAAGCCCTAAGTCAATATCATCAAAGTAGTAACCGTTTAGTTTATTTTGTTCAAAATGCTTAACATAGTTCGAGTCAGAGACTGCACGTAATGGTGCGGCGTTTTGTATTAACCAAGCTTTTTGTAAACGCCAAAATATTACGCTTACTCTGTCTTCAATAACGGCTAAGTTAAATAACGGATCAACGACTTGATAGGCAGCCACGCCTTTAACTTGTCTTTTAGCATTTTGAAAACGCCATTCTTCTTCTTTGGTTATTTTCGCTAATATCCAGTCGTATTCTCCTGAGGTAACTAAAGAATCACAGGCTTGGCATTGTTCAAACTTATTGAGTAATAGTGTTGAGCCACAATTTGGACAGATACCCTCGAGTAAGCCAGGTTGAGTTCGAGTTTTTACCCCAGGTAAGCGAATGTAAGTCCAATATTCTACTGTGTGGCTGCTAGCGGGAAGTTTTGTTATTTGTTGGGCAGAGGACTTCTGGGTATTGAGTGTAACATGGCGTGCTTGACTCGATATTTTAAAATGTAAAGTTTCAAAACGCTTATCTGCTTCAATACCGACAAGTTCACAATGGTGAATAGCAAGATCAACCAGTTTGCGATGTCGTTGATGTTTTTTCTGAATATCAAACTGAATACTGTAACGCTGAAAAATACCATCGGTAATAAAACCTCGTACCGATGACATGTCATGATCTGACCATGCTTGCTTAATTTTATAAAAAGCATTTTCCACACGAATAATCATTTTGTGTTCATCAAAATTAGGATCGAGTGCTTTGATATGATCAAACTGTGTTTGCAGTTTGTGTATATTCTGCTTTTTTACACCACGGGTAATAGTTTGGTGTACTTGTTTAATCTTTTTTTTATTATTTTGCTGATAAGTAAAATAGGAAAAAATAACAAAACCAATGATGACAATAAACGTAAACATAAATTATATGACCTATCGTGATTTGAGGTTATACCAGTTTCATTAATTAAGTGATCTATTTTAGACGGAGATAAAATCATTAAATACAAGGCATTTATTTACATAACTAGTTGTTCTAATTATTAAATAAATAACGCTGTAGTTAGTGCTTTTAGCCCGTATAAATGATCACTTAGTTTGTGAGATTGGTATTAAATTGTAGATCAAAAAAAACCACTTAGATAAACTCTCTAGGTGGTTTTATTCGGTTGATTAAATTTTAGCTAAATCAACTGGTATAACAATGCGTTAATTTTTAAATTCTTTGCATTTAAGTCACTAAACATGAAGTGACTTTTCAATAATTTCTTCATTGAATTCAACTTCCGGCTCCTTAATAATTTTTTGCCTTTTCTCTGCTAACAATAAATAAAAGCTCGGTAGAATTAATAAAGTAAAAACGGTACCAATAAACATACCTGCCACTAATATAATACCTATACTATTACGTGCCTCTGCGCCCGCACCGGTCACTAATACCAATGGAAAATGCCCTAAAATAGTGGCAGCTGTTGTCATTAAAATAGGACGTAAACGGGTTGTTGCAGCTTCGATTACAGCTTGTAGCTTATTCATACCAAGCTCTTGCGCATGATTGGCAAACTCGACAATTAAAATACCATTTTTTGCAATTAAGCCGATTAAGGTGATTAAGCCAATTTGTGAGTAAATATTAATAGTGGTTAACTCAATATAAGGGATGAGTAACGCCCCAGATAATGCCAAGGGTACACAACCAAGTAACACGACTAAAGGATCTCTAAAGCTATTAAATTGTATCGCAAGTACTAAAAACACAATAACTAGTGATACGGCTAATACCATAATAAGCGTATTGCCTTCCTTACGTAATTGTCTTGACTCACCTGCATAATCAATAGAGTAACCAGCGGGTAATATTTCTTTGGCAACATTTTCAATAGTGGATAATGCTTGCTCTTTATTTGAACCTGGTGCAACTGCTCCATAAACTCTAAATGAGGCTTGCTGGGCAAAAGTACCTAATGCTCTTGGTACTGTTTTCCAATGTAAATCAGCAACGGCAGAAACGGGTATTAATTCGCCGTTAGGTAACTTTATGTTTAACGAAAGCAAAGCTTCTGTTTTACTGCGCACATCATCATTAACAATAGGAATAACACGATAAGCTTTACCCTGCGCATCAAAACGATTAACAAAGTTACTTGATAATAATATGCCTAATTGCTCACTCACTTGGCCGACACTCATGCCTAAATCGGCAATATTATCGCGATTTAATTGCAACTCTACCTGCGGTAAATCAATTTTTAAGTCGGTATCTGCGTAAAGAAATTGACCGCTACCGAAGGCTGCACCAACCAGTTGGTCAGCGTATTGCTTCATTTCGCTATAGGGGGCAGAGGATTTAACAATCATTTCTATTTCAAATTGCCCTGAGCTAGGTAAAGATGATGGCAAAATAGGAAACATATTTAGCCCTGGTATTTGCGCTAATTTACCGTAAATTTGAGGGACTAATGATTGTGCACTGTAATCACGTTGTTCAGCAGTGACTAACTCTAAACCACCAAAACCGCCGCCACCAAAGATAATTTGCCAGACTTTTTTACCACCTTCAATTTCTTGTAGGCTTTCAACTACGGGGTTCATTTGTTCAACGCTATAGATTAATGACGCGTCAGGCGGTGATTGAATAACAAACATGACCGCTGCTTGGTCTTCTATCGGCGCGAGCTCTTTTTTTGAGTACATATAAAATGGCACAGTAAGCAGTGATACCACAATGGCGATTAAAAAGACTTGGCCTTGCCATTTAAATGTTTGCTGTAAAAGCTTAGTGTAACGGCGTTGTACTTTTTCAAAAAGATGATTTACTTTTCGTGTTAACCAACCCTCTTCGCCGCCTTTAGGAGAGGCATAAGCGCTCATAATTGGCGATAATGTTATTGCTACAATACCTGAAATAATCACGGCAATAGCGAGAGTAAACGCGAATTCTTTAAATAATACCCCTGTTAAACCCGATAAGAAGCCAATAGGTGCGTACACCGCGGCGAGAGTTAAGGTCATTGAAATAATAGGTACTAACAATTGTCGAGAGCTAAGTAGCGCGGCATCAAGTTTTGACATGCCTTGGCGCATCAAACGGGCAACATTCTCTACCACAACAATGGCATCATCAACCACTAAACCGACCGATAATACTATAGCTAACACGGTTAATAGGTTTAATGAAAAGCCCATCATCGACATAGCTGCAATAGCGCCAAGTATAGAAATAGGAATAGTAATTAATGGGACAATGGCCGTTCTAAATGAGCCCATTAGTAGTAATACAACTAAGCCCACTAAAATAACCGTTTCGATTAACGTGGTGAAAATCTCACTTAATGCATCACGCATATAAAGAGTACCATCGTAGGCGTAGTTGATAGAAAGCCCATGCGGTAAGGTTTTATTGAGCTCGTCAACCGTTTCATATAATCGATCGCCAATGGCTATTTCATTGGCGCCTGGTAAAGGCCAAATTGAAATATAAACTGCATCTTCGTCATTTAACCTTGCGGTTATGTTAGTATCTTCGGCAGCTAACTCTATTTGAGCGACATCTTTTAAATATATGTTTGCACCATCTACTTCACTGATGACTAATTGTTCAAACTCTTCGACACTGCTTAGTTGTGTATTGGCAACAATATCTATTTTTTGGCGATTATTTTCGACATAACCCATGGTGGCAATAGTATTGTTTGCGGCAAGCGCCTGATATACATCGTTAGCACCTAAGTTAAATACCTGTAATGCATCAGCATTTAACCAAACACGCATAGCGGGCGTTCTTGCCCCTTCAATACCAACACGCTGTACACCTTCAATCGCGTTTAGTACGGGATTAACTTGGCGGGTTAAATAGTCAGTGACTAGTGATAAATCATTGCCATTGGCTTGAACATTTAAATAAAATACTGCGAAAGGGCGATCGGCACGTCTAACCGATACCATAGGGTCTTGCGCGCCTTGCGGTAATTCAAATCGTATTTGGCTAAGTCTAGCGGTTAATTCAGCCAGTGCTAAGGTTGGGTTTTGATTTAATTGTAGCCAGGCGGTAACTTTAGAGCTACCAGAAGTACTGGTTGAATCAACGTATTCAACACCCGGAACGGTTGCAGCAACACGCTCAATAGGTTCAGTGATATAACCTTGTACTACATCTGCAGAGGCGCCAATGTAATAGGTTTCAATCACCAAAGAAGCGCTGTCAATTTTAGGGAACTGTAGTACCGGAATTTTAGTGGCTGACCAAATGCCAGCAATACAAATGATGATAGATAAGACAATCGCAACCACTGGACGCTTAACAAAAATGTCCATTATCGATGATTTATTTTCTTGCATGATAATCCCTTATTGTTGCTTACTGGTATCAGCAGGTGCACTTGTATCGTTGGTCTCTTGAGCAAGGTAGACTTTCATACCTGGGAATAATTTAAATGCGCCTTTGTTAGCGATTAATTGTCCTTGCTCTACGCCTTCAAGGATCATAACGGTATCACCTTGGCGCTCACCCAACTTAACAGGTACCTGTTTGGCGCGATAACTGCCTTGTTCGGCAGGTTCTAGCACAAAAACATAACTACCTAATGCGTCACGCTTTATCGCTAAGTCAGGCACTGCGGGGAAACTAGCTTGTTTGCTGATAGGTACAATAACTGAGACCAGTGTATTTGGCTTGAGCGTAATATCATGTGAATTAATTTGGGCACGATATTTTAAATGGCGTGAGCTACGTGATAACTTTGGATCGATAGCAATAATTTTGGCCGACAAGTTTTCAGTTCGGCTATTAGCCGTAATAGGCATAATGTTAACAACTGAGCCTAAGCTTAATTCTTGATAAATTTGTGGTAAGTTAAAATCTACCCAAGTGAAGTCATTAACGCCTACCAACTCCATTACTTGGCTATTTTTATCTAAATATTGACCGACTTCTAAAGTATGAATACCTACATTGGCATTAAAAGGGGCTATTAAGGTTTTTTTATCAATGGCTGTTTCAATAATACTGATGTCTGCTTGGGCAATTTGCACTGCAGCACGTGCTTCATCAACTTTATCTTCACTAATACCACGATTTTTTTGTAGCGCAATATTACGGTCTAGTGTTTGCTGGCGCAGTAATAAAGTCGCTTTAGCTGCTAATAACTGTGCATCTTCGTTGCGGTGATCAAGGGCAAGTAATACCTGACCTTTTTTTACTGTTGCACCTGATGGGGCATTTAAACGAGTAATTTCGCCAGCAAGCTCATTATTTAGCATTAAAAACTTAAAGGCTTGTACTTCACCGCTGACTTTAATCATTTTTTGATAAAGCATGTTAGTAACGTTAATGGCGGTTACGGTAGCTGCAGGCTCGGGCATCATAGCAGCTTGCTCGTTGGCAGCTTGTTGTAAAGATGATTTATAGCTATACAAACCAAAAATAGTGAGTGTTAATATAATAATCACTATAAGCCATTTCGTTATATTCATGATGTTCCTTTATCGTTTTATGTCAGTTATTAGTTGTGTAGCGGGTAAGTGGTTACTTGCTAGGAGTTGCCTCTAAACTTACTAGATTATAGTAAGTGGCGTATATTAACTTATTTTTTGTTTAGTTAAAATGACAAAGGCATTACAAAAAGGCATTGCCGTTTGGTGAAAGCATATAACTACTTTTTCAATAAGTTAGTAGAGGTTAAGTATCAACTTAACTGTTCAGTTAGATAGTCAACTAACAGTCTTATTTTAGTCGATAACTGTCTATTATTAGGATAAACCGCCCAAATGCCTTCATCGGGCTCTCGGTAGTGATCAAGTACGGTAATTAACTGCCCCGTTTCAATATACTGTTTAACGTAATAATCTGGTAACTGCACCATACCAACCCCTTTTAATGCAGCGTCCATTAACCCATAACCACTATTAACACGTATACTACCGCTAACGCGCACATTTTTGTCTTTGTTATTTTCTAAAAAACGCCAATAGTCCATAGTGCCAAGTAAGCAGTTATGTTTACTTAATTCTGATAAGGTATGTGGTGTACCATACTTATTAATATAAGCGGGAGCGGCGCAAACATAATTGGTTCGCTGCGCTAATTTTTTTGCCATTAACGTTGAGTCATGGAGTTTACCTAACCTAATAGCTAAATCGTAACCTCCTTCCACCAAATCAATTTTTTGATTTGTTAAATGCGCAGAGACTTGAATATCGGGATATTGTAGAAGAAAGTTATTAATCAGTGGCAATATTTGTTGTTCGCCGTAGGTAACTGAAGCGGTCAGCTTTATTATACCTTGCGGAGTGGCTTGTAAGTTAGTGATTGTTGTTTCCGCAAGCGCTAGGCCATCGAGTACTGCACGACAATGTTGATAAAATAAACTTCCCTCTTGGGTTAGAGACACCTTACGAGTAGTTCGATAAAGTAACTTTACTTGTAATCGTTTTTCCAAAGCGGTAATTTGCCGACTGATTTGGGCGGTTGAAAGCGCAAGATTTTTAGCTGCTAAGGTAAAGCTTTCAGTCTCGGCAACACCAACAAATTCACTAATACCTTGCCATTGCATTTATTATTACCTATGTGTAAAAGTTAATTGATAAATTCGCTATTATCATTTCTGTGTAAACAATTATACTTCATATTATGCAAATGAGTTAACTAATACCAATTTGATTAAATTTCTTCCCAACTCAGAGCTATGCTCGATGTGCAATAACAAGGCGAATTTGTTTAGGTCTAGTCATTCTAAATCAAATAAATTTAACGATGTTAATGTACATCGAGCAAGCTCCCAAAGGGCGAATTTAAAAGGCTTACATGCTGCGTTATTGATTTTGACAAGGACGCTACATGGATGTAGCTT
>NZ_JAHKPR010000082.1:125537-146484 GCF_018860585.1 Colwellia sp. E2M01 | reverse complement strand
ATCAACTTGGTATTATTGTTTTAATGTTGTTTCAATAAATAAGCCTACAACAATAACATGACCTTGATTGCTTGAACTATATTTCAAAAAAATCTTATAGGCACTATAATAGCGGCAATTTATTTATCCAAATTACATTTAAGCCTTTAAATTGGGTTCAATTTTTTAAACAAAGGAAACATTTTATGCGTCCAAGCGGTAGAACATTAGGGCAAATTCGCCCAGTCACTATTACTCGTCAATTTACTACTCATGCAGAAGGCTCAGTATTAATTGAATTTGGTGATACTAAAGTCATTTGTACTGCCACGGTTGAAGTAGGTGTACCACGTTTTTTAAAAGGCCAAGGTAAAGGTTGGGTTACTGCTGAATACGGCATGTTACCGCGTTCAACGCATTCACGTATGCGCCGCGAAGCTGCTACAGGTAAACAAAGTGGTAGAACATTAGAAATTTCACGCTTAATTGCGCGTGCATTACGTGCTGCAGTTGATTTAAAAGCCTTAGGCGAAAATACCATTTCTATTGATTGTGATGTAATTCAAGCTGATGGCGGTACTCGTACTGCTTCTATCACGGGTGCTTGTGTAGCATTAGTTGATGCGCTTAATTACATGCGCGCTAAAAACATTATTAAAACTAACCCACTTAAGCACATGATTGCTGCAGTGTCAGTTGGTATTTATAAAGGCGAGCCCGTTGCCGATTTAGATTACCCAGAAGATTCAGCCGCTGATACTGATTTAAACGTGGTAATGACAGATACAGGTAAGTTAATTGAAGTACAAGGTACTGCTGAAGAAGAGCCATTTAGCTTTGAGGAAATGCAAGCCATGCTTGAGTTGGCTAAAAACGGTATCAACGAATTATTCGATATTCAAAAAGCTGCGCTAGTTTAAGTCATCGTTAAAGCGTGTACGTATAGCAAAGTCATAGTTAAGCTAAGTTAAAAGAACAGGAATTTAAACATGAAAGATTATCAGCGCGAGTTTATTGAATTTGCGATAGAAAAACAGGTATTACGTTTTGGCGAATTCACCTTAAAGTCTGGCCGTATTAGCCCATACTTTTTCAATGCGGGTTTATTTAAAACAGGTGGTGATTTAGCGCATTTAGGCCGTTTTTATGCATCTACCTTAGTTGATTCAAAAATTGATTATGATTTAGTGTTTGGTCCTGCGTATAAAGGTATTCCGATTGCAACAACCACAACCGTTGCCTTGTACGATAACCATAATATAGACGTGCCATACTGTTTTAACCGCAAAGAAGCGAAAACTCATGGCGAAGGTGGCTCATTAGTTGGCGCAGAGCTTGTTGGTAAAATCATGTTAGTTGATGATGTTATTACTGCTGGTACGGCGATTCGTGAATCAATGGAAATTATTAAAACCCACGGTGCGCAGCTTTCAGGTGTGTTAATCGCGCTTGATCGCCAAGAAAAAGGTCAAGGCGAACTATCAGCTATTCAAGAAGTTGAACGTGATTTTGGTACGCAAGTTGCGGCAATTGTTACTTTAGGCGATGTTGTTTCTTATCTCGAAGAGCAAGTAGCAAGTCAACCAGAATTAGCGACAAACTTAGCCAGTATTAAAGAATATCGTAAAAATTACGGTATTTAAGTTAAAGAACGCGGGTTGTATTCTTAACGGCTTTGGAATGAGAGTTTCAAGGCCGTTATTGTTTGTAGGTGAAGGCTCGGTTGCACTTTTTGTGCTGCTAACATTACGAGATTGGAATATTAGGGGTCTAACAACTTTTTAAATTTTTAGTTGTTAATTTTATATTTTTATTCTTAATTTCTATTTTGTCGCGGTGGCGACGACACCAAGAGGGATGCTGCCTCCGGCATCCCTCTTGACTCCCTCGGAGCTGCTGCTCAAGTGTAATCCTACATTCTAGGTAATATATTCGACCTAACAGTAATGAATGCACATCAGGACAATAGTGCTCCTGCATTGTCTTATAAGGTACATCCTGTACCGTCATGTGCTACATTACTTTTCCATCATCCATGATGGAAATAGGTGAATATTACCTTTCATTTCGGCACTTGAGCCAAGCAGGCAGAGTGTCTATTGAGGTAGTAGTGTTTATTTTGCAATATAATACTTGTGGCGATACTTCTGGTTGAAGTTATGCCTACTTAAAATCAAATAGGAGTTAATATGCGATACCTCAATAAATACGCTCTACTATTACTTTGCTTAATAGCCGCGTTGTTATTTTTTAAAACAGTTATTGAGTCTTCGGATAATCAACAAGCTGAGATTAACGCTAATCTCTATGGCAAAGACCAAGACAAAAACCAAACAAAAGATACGGCAACGTGTCTGTCTATTAATAATGACTATGTTGAGTTAATTAAGTCAGGTAAATATCGTTTCACTACTGAGGTGAAGAGCAATAAATTAGCCGTGGTCGACTTTACTCATCTCGATAGTTATCAGCAATATATTGCTCAAGCAACAGAGGTCATTAATAACAAAAACCCTCGCGCCAATATGCCTTGCCCAATTATTACTGATACCTATGTGCAGTTAGCTCAGCAAAATAACTGGGCCAGCACACCTACGGTAGGGCAGTTAGTTGCACCTTATGAATTAACACAGCCTGTGCATAATAAAAGTAGTAAAGCGGTTTTGTTGATCCACGGTTTAACCGATTCACCGTATGGTTTTCATGATATAAGTCAGTATTTTTATAAAAAAGGCTTTACTGTACGTACCGTATTATTGCCAGGACACGCTACCGCGCCTTCGGACTTATTAGATGTAGAATTTATCCAGTGGCAGCAAGCGACAAAATTTGCGATAGAGCAGACCTTAGCTGATTTTGATGAAGTATATTTAGGCGGCTTATCGACAGGGCAGGCATTAATTTTTGACTATGTCATGAGTCAACCTAGCATTGATAATAAGATAAAAGGGCTGTTTATGTGGTCACCTGCATCAAAAGCTAAAAATGATTTAGCTTGGTTAGCGCAATATGTAGATAGGATCCCAAGCTTTGATTGGATTGATTTAGATGCCGATATTGATTTTGCTAAATATGAATCTTTTACCTACAACGCTGGCGCACAAGTTTATGATGTAATGAACCTTATTGTTGGGAGAGAAGCACTTGATAAAAAGAGGTTGCAAGATCTTCCCGTTTTTGTGGTGGTAAGTGAGTACGACCAAACGATTGATACTATGCATACCCTGCACCTCATTCAAGATTGGCAGCAAGTCTCTTCGCAAAATAAAATGCAAAAAAGTGTGTTGATTTATTATGGTGAAGCCGAAAACTTGCCGAAGGAATTACCTAAATTAATGACCGTGATAGTACCAGAATGTTCAGCAGAAAGTTTATGTAGTGATATTTTTGGTGTATCGCATATTGCCACGACTAATTCGCCAGATAATCCGCATTATGGAGTGAATGGTGAATACAGAAATTGCGGCCATTATCTAAAAGATGCGATTAAATATAAAGAATGTAAGCATAATGAACAGGTAATTAAAGGTGAGGTTACAGAGTTAAACTTATTGCGAGAGTTTCCTATGCAAAGGTTAACCTATAACCCTTATTATCAAGAGATGCTTGAATCTATGGGGGCATTTTTAAAAGCAACCAGCTTAGTCAATACTACTGCTGAGGCAACAGAATAAGAACAGCATTAATATAATTAACGAGCGTACTTCATCCACAACTTAAAGAAAACGGCGTTACAGGTAGGGTTGTCATCCATTTTGCCATCCCTATCGCAATCTGATCCGGTTAATGACTTAGCCACTTGGGGCCCATATTCTGCTATATCTTCTGCTGATGCAGGTACAATAACCATCACTTTAGGTGATTGCTCAATAAAGTCTGCCACGTCTTGGTAAGTTAAAAACTCTTCCTTAGAAATTAAATGACTAATGTCGCGGGCAACGGGTTTTTTATTGTTGGTATTTGCTGCTGCACTAAAAAAGCTAATTGTTAAAAGGGTTACGAGTAAACCGAATAATAATTTCATTTTACACACCTGTGATTTACTTATGATTTAATTGCGCAAAAGTATACAAGCTCCGCATAACCCTACTCAAGTTTTTAACCTTACATCACGATGTTTTCTATTTAATAACTTTATTTTAAATGAAAAAAGTAAGGTTGTTAGGCTTGGCGTAGATTAAAAACGTTGCACTTTATAAGTGCTTTCGCCCCAATCAATATGCACTTATTTAAATGCTTTTAAAATAAAAACTGTTTTAATTAACTGATATTTAACAACTAATTAATATGTTTTAAGGTTGGCATCTTGTTTGCTTTATGAAGGTATATACATTTTATAAGGCAATATAATGAGTAATCAGGCAGGCATTAAATTATGGTCATTTACAGGGAAAATGAAAACCCTGCATTTAAGTTGGATGGCATTTTTTATCACTTTCATGGTGTGGTTTAACCACGCTCCTTTATTAGCAGTAATCGCAGATACATTAGGATTAAGTAGCAGTGAAATAAAAACGCTACTTATTTTAAACGTGGCGTTAACGATTCCTGCCCGTATTGTGGTGGGTATGCTCACCGACAAATATGGTCCGCGACTCACCTATGCCGCTATTTTAGCAGTATGTAGTGTTCCGTGTTTTATGTTTGCCTTTGCGCAAAGTTTTGAACAGGCTGCTATAGCGCGTTTCTTACTTGGTTTTATCGGTGCTGGTTTTGTGGTTGGTATTCGTATGGTAAGTGAGTGGTTCCCAGCGAATGAGCTAGGTACTGCAGAAGGTATTTACGGCGGTTGGGGTAACTTCGGCTCAGCAGCAGCTGCAATGTCATTACCACTTGTTACGCTTTATATTGGTAGCACTTTTGGTATTGAAGACGCGTGGCGTTACTCTATTGCTTTAACTGGTTTACTTAGTTTAGTGTTTAGTGTTATTTGGTACATGAATGTTACAGATACACCAAAAGGTTCAACTTACTTTAAGCCTAAACAAACCGGCGCAATGGAAGTAACAAGTGTTGGCGATTTCTACTTATTACTAATTATGAAATTACCAATGTACGGTGCATTAGCATTACTTACTTGGAAATTATCACCAGAAGGTGTGAGCTTATTATCAAGCAGCATGACTATTATTGCTTATGTGTCGCTCGTATTATTATTCATTCTTGAAGTATGGAAAACTTATCAAGTAAATGGTCATTTGTTTAGTAAAGAAGTACCAGAAATTCACAGATATCAGTTCAAACAAGTTGCAGTACTTAATGTTTTATATTTTGCGACTTTTGGTTCAGAACTCGCGGTTGTGTCAATGCTGCCATTATTCTTCGCTGAAACTTTTAGTTTAGATATGGTTTATGCAGGTATGCTTGCCTCACTTTATGCTTTCATGAACTTAATGTCTCGCCCTGGTGGTGGTTGGTTAAGTGATAAGTTCGGCCGTAAGAAAACTTTATTAATATTAACTGCCGGTTTAGCTGTGGGTTACTTTGCTATGGCATCAATTAATAGCACTTGGTCATTACCATTAGCAGTAGTTATTGTTATGGCGTGTTCATTCTTCGTACAAGCAGGTGAAGGTGCAGTATTTGCTGCAGTACCGTTAATCAAACGTCGTTTAACTGGTCAAATTGCCGGTATGACAGGTGCTTATGGTAACGTTGGTGCGGTAGTTTACTTAACGGTATTGTCTATGGTTAGTTATCAAACATTCTTCTTAGTGATAGCAGCAACAGCGGTTGTCGGTTTTATTACCTTACTGTTCATGCAAGAGCCAAAAGGTTCTATTACTGAAATTAGAGAAGATGGTACAGTTGAGTTAATTCAAGTTCACTAATTCAAATTAATGCGTAGAAGAATAATGCCAGTCGATCTCAGAAAGTGATTACTCTCTTCGATGGACTGGTATTTTTTTATAAATTTGCGATATCCACTACAAAATAACAATATGAGCTAAACGTTTTAGTTCATCATCAATAGTTAGTTATTACTCAATCAAGCGCCTTGTCTTTAAATATTTTCCCTTCGCACAGCTAGACCAGAAAATTATCGGAACTGGGATTAAAATACCTTTAGGTTCACTTAAAACGAATTTATTCACTGTTGTTCGCTTTTTAAACCTTGAGTGATCCCCACAACTTCTTCACTTAATTAGTTACGTCATATCTACTGTACTCTTGATTTCTTTTTTGTCGCGATGGCGACTACCCAAAGAAAAACTACCTCCGCTTATACCTCGGATTTTGACTGCCTAGGAGCTGCTGCTCAGTGTTATCTTCAATTCAAAATAATATCTTCGACGTAATACCAATTGAATTAAATATTTATTTTCACTTGGTATAACAGCGTTGAACGGGCATATGTATAAATTCATCATAAGGCCAATAAACCACCTGTTTATTGGCCTTATCGCCATTATTCACTCAAACATAGCGCCACAATAATACTCGATAAATGTTTGCACCTTACCAGTGCTCAATAATGATCACGCTAGTGCAAAAACTCGAACTTATTTAGTGCACTGTATTTTAAGTTGTTGTTATTTAATAAATAAATAAATTGGCACCGCCCTTGCTCTATTTATATTATGTTGAACAGAATTACAGTCAGTTGCGCCGTTAGTAACTCCCTAATACTAGTTCATTGTTAAATAAGTAAGTAAAAGTAGGATTGTCCTTATGAGCACAGATCAAACGTTTAAAGTAGTAGTAGTCGGTAATGGTATGGTTGGCCATCACTTTGTAGAAGAAATGGCAAAGAATGCTAATTCAGAAATTACAGTGCTCTCTGCTGAATCTCGATTAGCCTATGACCGTGTTTATTTATCTTCATACTTCTCTGGTAAAACCGCAGAAGATTTAGCGATGACAACGCCTGAACATTATGACGAGCTAGGCGTTACCTTTAAAACTAACGCTAAAGTAACCAATATCGATAAAGCAGCGAAAGTGGTAACTACCGAAAGCGGAGACTCATTTGAATACGACAAACTTATTCTAGCGACGGGCTCTTACCCGTTTGTTCCGCCAATTCCTGGTGGCGATGTAGAACATAGCTTAGTTTACCGTACTATCGAAGATTTAGAAGCCATTGAAGCAAGCGCCAAAGTAAGTAAAGTTGGTGTGGTTATTGGTGGTGGTTTACTTGGCCTTGAAGCTGCAAAAGCAGTAAAAGAACTTGGATTAGAAACACACGTAGTTGAATTTGCGCCACAATTAATGGCAGTTCAAGTTGATGCTGGGGGCGGCCGTCTACTTAGAACTAAAATTGAAGAATTAGGGGTGCAAGTTCATACTTCTAAAGCAACTAATGAAATAGTTGCAGGTGACACATGTCGTTATAAATTATGTTTTAGCGACGGTACAGAGCTAGAAACCGATTTAATCTTATTCTCAGCGGGTATTCGCCCGTATGACAACCTTGCCCGTGATTTTGACTTAGACATAGGTCAGCGTGGCGGTATTGTTATTAACAACCAATGTCAAACATCAGACGAGAACATTTACGCAATTGGTGAATGTGCGTTATGGAATAACTTTATTTTTGGTTTAGTAGCGCCTGGTTACAACATGGCTAAAGTTGCTGCAAAACACATTAGCGGTGAAGACGGTGAGTTTACTGGTGCTGATATGAGTACCAAGTTAAAACTTATGGGTGTTGAGGTTGGTTCAATTGGTGATGCACACGCTAAAACTGAAGGTTCATTAACTTACACTTACGAAAATCAACCTGAAGGTGTTTACAAGAAAATCGTTGTATCGGCTGATAAAACACGCATGTTAGGTGCGGTATTAATTGGCGATACCGGTGAATATGATTCATTACTGCAATACATGCTAAATGGTATTGACTTACCAGACTCTCCTGAAGGGTTAATTTTACCTATGGCAGGTGACAAACCTACACTAGGCGTTGATGCCTTGCCTGACACAGCAAGTATCTGTTCATGTCATAACGTAAGTAAAGGCGACATTATTGCTTCAATTGATGAAGGTGCTTGTACCGTAGCTGACGTTAAAAGTTGTACAAAAGCAGGCTCAGGTTGTGGTGGTTGTGCGGCATTAGTTAAATCTGTTGCTGATAACGAATTTGAAAAACGCGGTGTTGAAGTTAAAAAAGACATTTGTGAGCATTTTGCTTACTCACGTCGTGAAATTTACGACATTGTTACTGCAGAAAAAATTAAAACTTTTGACGAGTTACTAGCAAAACACGGTAAAGGTTTAGGTTGTGAAATTTGTAAACCATTAGCTGCATCAGTACTTGCTTCGGCTTGGAACGATTACATTCTGAAAAAAGCGCATTTATCACTACAAGATACCAACGATACATACCTAGGTAACATGCAAAAAGATGGTACTTACTCAATTGTACCGCGTGTTGCCGGTGGTGAAATTACTCCAGATAAGCTTATCGTTTTAGGTGAAGTTGCTAAAAAATATAACCTTTATACCAAAATTACTGGTGGTGCCCGTGTCGATTTATTCGGTGCGCGTGTTGAACAACTTCCACCAATTTGGAAAGAGTTAGTCGATGCTGGTTTTGAAACTGGTCATGCTTACGGTAAATCACTGCGTACGGTTAAATCATGTGTTGGCTCTACTTGGTGTCGTTACGGTGTTAAAGACAGCATTGGTATGGCGATTGAATTAGAGAACCGTTACAAAGGTTTACGTGCTCCGCACAAGATTAAATTCGGTGTGTCTGGTTGTACTCGTGAGTGTGCTGAAGCTCAAGGTAAAGATATTGGTATTATCGCAACTGAAGGCGGCTGGAACTTATATGTAGCAGGTAACGGCGGTATGAAACCTCGTCACGCTGACTTATTCGCAACCGACTTAGACGATGAAACGCTAGTTAAATACGTTGACCGTATATTAATGTTTTACGTACAAACAGGTGACCGTTTACAACGTACTTCAACCTGGTTAGAAAACCTAGAAGGCGGCTTAGCATATTTACAAGAAATCGTAATTAACGACAGCATAGGCATTAACGAATTACTTGAAGCTAAGATGGAAAACATTGTGGGTACTTACCAATGTGAGTGGAAAACAACCATTGAAGATCCTGAAGCATTAAAACGTTTCAAATCATTTGTTAACTCAGATAAAGCTGATAGCAATATTCAGTTTGTTACTGAGCGTGAGCAAATTCGTCCGGCACGTGACGATGAAAAAATAGCTGTAACCATCATAGATGCAGCTACCGAAATAGCGTAATAGGAGAGCACCACAATGACTACATTAACAGAGAAATCTTGGAAAACTATTTGTGACACAACTGATCTAGTAACAGATTCTGGTATCAGTGCCTTAATTGCTAACGCTGCCGGTGAAGATGAGCAAATTGCCATCTTCCACATTCCAAACAGCGAAGAGAAAATATATGCCGTTGGTAACTATGATCCTATTGGTAACGCCAATGTATTATATCGCGGCCTAGTTGGAAGTATCGAAGACGAGCCAGTGGTTTCTTCGCCTTTATACAAACAACATTTCTCGTTAAGAACGGGTCAATGTTTACAAGAAGAAAAGAGCATAGCGGTTTATCCGATCCGCATCGAAAACGAACAGGTACAAGTACTTTACTAAACCTAATGCAAGCTGTTTGCTCTTAGTTGCAAAAACTCATTGGTAAGCAGCTTCATCATAGGTTTGGCATTTCATAACTTGAAATCGTTTGATAAATACGTTTATTTAAGAGCTTATATAAACACTTATATAAGCTCTTTTTAATAAATAGATAGAGATATTGTTTGAGGAGTTTCGTATGAGCAGCGAGAGCACTGCTTCAGCGCCCATTTCACCTTTAGTGACACAAAATTCACCGTCACTTATTCAAAGCACTTGCGCTTACTGTGGTGTAGGTTGTGGCGTTGATATTAACGTAGCCGACAATAAAGCATTGTCGTTAGTTGGCACGGCCGATCACCCAGCAAACAATGGAAAATTATGCGTAAAAGGTAGCAATTTACTTAATACTATTGATTTAACAGGTCGCTTATTAGTGCCTGAAATTGCTAATGAACAAGTATCTTGGGACAAAGCAACAAACTATGTTGCCGAAAAATTTAGCGATATTATTAAAGAGCATGGCCCTGATGCTGTGGCTTTTTATGTATCGGGTCAGTTATTAACTGAAGATTACTATATTGCCAATAAATTAATGAAAGGCTATATCGGCTCAGCCAATATTGATACCAACTCTCGACTTTGTATGTCATCAGCAGTAACTGCGTATAAACGTGCTTTTGGTGAAGATGTTGTACCTTGTACTTATCAAGATCTTGAACAAACTGATTTATTAATTCTTACCGGCTCTAATGCTGCGTGGACACATCCTGTTTTATATCAACGCATGGAACGAGCGAAAAAAATTAATCCTACAATGAAAATTGTAGTGATTGACCCGCGTAAAACTGCAACTTGTGAATTAGCTGATAATTTTATTCAATTAAAACCGGGCACCGATGCCGCCTTCTTTAATGGCTTATTAAACTATTTAAATGATAATAATGGTTTAGACAGTGACTACATTGCTGAAAATACTGAAGGTTTGGATACTGCACTTGCCGAAGCTTCAGCTTGGTCTGTGACTAAAGTTGCTGAATTTTGTGATGTTGCAGAAAGTGAAGTAACAGCGGTTTATCAATTATTTAAGAGCACTGAAAAAGCCATTACTTTTTACTCAATGGGTATTAACCAGTCTTCATCAGGTGTTGATAAATGTCAGAGTATTATTAACTGTCATTTAGCCAGCGGTAAAATAGCTAAAAAAGGCGCAGGTCCGTTTTCAATTACAGGTCAACCTAACGCTATGGGCGGTCGTGAAGTGGGCGGTTTAGCTAACCAATTAGCAGCGCACATGGACGTTGATAACCCAACTCATCAAGATTTAGTTCAACGCTTTTGGCAATCACCTACTATCGCGAATAAGCAAGGCGCTAAAGCGGTAGATATGTTCGACAAAATTGCTTCAGGCGAGATTAAAGCGGTTTGGATCATGGCAACTAACCCAGTGGTAAGTTTACCTGATCATGACAAAGTAGCGGCAGCACTTAAACAGTGTGAACTTGTGGTTGTGTCTGATTGTGTTGAAAAAAACGATACTTTAGCTTTTGCCGATGTAAAATTACCGGCAACACCTTGGTTAGAAAAAAACGGTACCGTCACTAATTCTGAACGTCGAATTT
The DNA here is from genome assembly GCF_018860585.1 of Colwellia sp. E2M01. GTDB lineage: Bacteria > Pseudomonadota > Gammaproteobacteria > Enterobacterales > Alteromonadaceae > Colwellia. Next base: position 135,316 of record NZ_JAHKPR010000082.1, on the reverse strand, counting down.
CTCGTCAACGTAATGCGGTTTTACCAGCAGGCGAATCTAAACATGATTGGCAAATTATTTGTAACGTCGCCAAAGCCATGAACTTTGAAGGTTTTGATTTTAGTGACGTTAGTGAAGTATTTAATGAACACGCGCAATTAACTGCATTTGAAAACACAGGCGGTCGCTTACTTGATTTAAGCGGAATTAGCCAGCTAACAGTTAAAGAATATGACGACCTTGCGCCAGTTCAATGGCCAGTAAACGACAAATACCCTGAAGGTTGTAGCAGAGTTTATGCTGATGGCAAGTTCACAACACCATCAGGTAAAGCACAATTTATTGCTATTACGCCGCGCTTACCAGTGCAACAAACCTCAGAAGAATTTCCATTTGTGATAAACAGCGGGCGCTTACGTGATCAATGGCACACCATGACACGTACCGGTAAAGCCAGTCAGTTGTCCGCTCATACAAGCAAACCATATATTTATTTACACCCAGCGGATGCTGAAGAATTAGCTGTTGTTGATGAAGACATGTTAAGTATTTCAGCTTCAACAGGTAGCGCCATTGCGCATGTGAAAGTCGATGACAAACAACGAAAAGGTGAGTGTTTTATGCCTATTCATTGGAACGAATCTTTTGCTTCACATGCTAACGTTGCTAGCTTATACCAAAGCGTGGTTGATCCACTTTCAGGTCAAGCAGAAACTAAACAAGGCGCTGTTGCATTAACTAAGAAAAGTTATCAGCAATATATCAGCTTACACATTGTTGACGATAAAGGTGTTAATGCCGACTTTTGGTTAAAAGGCACTAGCGCATACGGTAGTGCGTATCAAGCAGCCTTTGAAGAGCCTGTTGCCGATAACTTATTGTGGTGTCAGCAACAAACACAGTTATCGGGAGAATGGTTACAGTTTGACCAAGGCGAACAATCTTATATTGTTTGTTTACAAAACGGAAAATTAGCGGCGTTAGTGTATTTTTCTGATTTATGGCCAACACTTGAAACCACTTGGTTAGATCATGTTTTTGCCGAAGAAGCATTAGAATTTGCAACAATTCAGTCTTTATTACTCGGTATTGCCAGTGATGAATTCCAACAAGGTAAGCAAATTTGTAGTTGTTATAGTGTCGGTGAAAAAACCATTATTTCAGCGATTGAAGACGGTTGTACAAGTGTTGATGAACTAGGTGAAAAACTACAATGTGGTACTAAATGTGGCTCATGTAAACCTGAATTAGCGAGCTTGATTCGCCAATATAAACCTGAAGATATTATTGTGAAAATAGCGGTTTAGTTTTACTTCAACATTAGTTGTAGGCGTTATTTGGTTGGCGTGAATTTATTCGCGCTGGTTGTTAGCTCTCAAAGTATATTGCTCGATTGAAATCCCGCCTACGGTATAACTACTGTTGGTGGGATTTTTGTTTTAAGAAGGTTTGTGCATTAAGAATAAAGTGGATTCCCGACAAGACAACTCGGGAATGACGTTGATAAAGATATTGCGATATAATACCAAGTCCGTTAAATTACTGATCACCTGTACTGGTTAAAATACCTAAATCCTACGTTCCTTTCAATCGCAATAACCCGTTATTACTCAATCAAGCGCCTTGTCTTTAAATATTTTTCCTTCGCACAGCTAGACCAGAAAATTACCGGAATTGGTATAAGGTTTCTGTACGCGGGAATTTGTTCGCGCTCACTCTATTTATCATTAAAAAAGCCAAAACAGAAGTCGTCATCCCCGAGTTGTCCTGTCGGGGATCTATATCTTTTACCGTAAATCATTTATCTCTTTCACTTATTTCTAAACATTTAGTTCCATTCATTTAAATGCCTTAATAACTTGGTTACAATACACGCATTATCAAAACGCTCATTTAATGGATTTATCATGTCACTTTCAGTTGTTATTCTTGCCGCGGGTAAAGGCACTCGTATGCGCTCTTCTTTACCTAAAGTTTTACACCCTGTTGCCCATAAACCTATGGTTGGTCATGTTATTGATAGCGCACGTCAATTAGGCGCAAGTAACATTTATGTCGTTTACGGTTTTGGCGGTGAAGCATTAAAAGAAGCGGTAACTGGTGATGATTTAACATTTGTTGAGCAAGTTGAGCAATTAGGTACAGGCCATGCGGTTGATCAAGCGTCACCATTTTTAAAAGACGATGAAAACGTATTAGTACTTTACGGTGATGTGCCATTAACTAAAGTTTCAACGTTAGAAAGCTTACTTGCGGTTAAGCCTGACAATGGCATGGGCTTATTAACTGTGCATTTAGCTAACCCTACAGGTTACGGTCGTATTGTTCGTGAAGAAATTAATGGTCAGCAACAGGTTGTAGGTATTATTGAACAAAAAGACGCTAGCCCAGAGCAGCTTAAAATTAATGAAGCCAACACCGGTATTTTATTAGCGAACGGTGGTGATTTAAAACGTTGGTTAAGTAACTTATCAAGTGATAACGCCCAAGGAGAATACTACCTTACCGATATTATTGCTTCAGCGCATAGTGAAGGAAAAGTTATTGCTACTGCGTATCCTGAAACAGAAGTAGAAGTTGAGGGGGCAAACAACCGTGTACAACTTGCTCAGCTTGAACGCGCTTATCAAGCACGTATCGCCGAAGAATTAATGATTGCAGGCGCAAGTTTACGTGACCCTGCACGAATTGATGTGCGTGGTAACTTAACCACAGGTACTGAAGTGAGCATTGACGTTAACTGTATTTTTGAAGGTAATGTGACTATTGCTAACAACGCGGTAATTGGCGCAAATTGTATTATCATCAACAGTACTATTGGTGAAAATGCTGTAATTAAGCCAAACACTATTATTGAAGATGCTGTAATTGAAGCTGATTGTTCGGTAGGTCCTTTCGCCCGTATTCGCCCAGGCTCAGTGATGAAGCAAGACTCACATGTAGGTAACTTTGTTGAAATGAAAAACACAACTTTTGGTGTAGGCAGTAAAGCAGGGCACTTAAGTTACTTAGGGAATGCTGAAATTGGCAGTAAAGTGAACATTGGTGCGGGTACTATTACTTGTAATTACGATGGCGTTAATAAATCAACCACGACCATTGGCGATAACGCTTTTATCGGCTCAAATAGCTCATTAGTTGCACCAGTAACAATTGGCGCAAGTGCCACCACAGGTGCAGGGTCGGTTATTACTAAAGAAGTTGAAGACAGCCACTTAGGTTTAGGTCGCGCTAAGCAACGTAATGTGAGTGGCTGGAATCGCCCAGTTAAAAAGTCTTAATTAATAGTTTCCAACTGGTTTAGCTTATAGGCTTAGTTATTTGCATTACGAATTGAATTTTTTACAAGTTGATCAACTAAAGCGCTATTTATTGGCGCTTTTTTTTGCGCCAGGTTTTAATTCGGTATAATTAATGAGCGACAATAAATTGCAATTACTTTCGAAATGAAACATAATATTCACACTTCGAAACTAAAAGGTGTTTTTCGAAAGATTACTTTTACTCATCTTTAATAGAATATTGAGATTAAGAACATAACACTGTATGTCTAAACGAAATACCCAACAGCGTCGTCATAACATTATTACTGACTTAAATGCACAAGGCGAAGTAAGTGTAGACAGTTTAGCTAAGCAATTTGAAACATCAGAAGTGACTATTCGTAAAGACTTAGCAGCGCTTGAAAATAGTGGCTTGTTACTTAGACGTTACGGCGGTGCTATTGCATTACCTAGCGAAATTACCGAAGCCAAAACAGATCCCCTTTCTAACGAAAAGTTATTAATAGCTAAAGCGGCAGCAACGCTTATTCGTGATCACAATCGTATTATTATTGACAGTGGGCAAACTACATCAGCATTAGTTGCCGAATTAACTAATAAGAAAGGTTTAGTGGTAATGACTAACGCGTTGAGTATTGCTAACGAAATTCATGCGTTAGAAAACGAGCCAACCTTATTGATGACTGGTGGCACATGGGACGCTAACTCAGAAGCATTTCAAGGGCAAGTTGCGGAGCAAGTACTACGTTCGTATGACTTTGATCAGTTATTTATTGGTGCTGATGGCATCGACATAAAGCGCGGTACAACAACCTTTAATGAATTAACAGGTTTAAGCCGAGTGATGGCAGAAGTAGCGCGTGAGGTTATTGTGTTGGTTGAATCAAAGAAAATAACCAAAAAAATACCTAATTTAGAGTTAGGCTGGCAGCAAATTCATACCTTAATAACCGATAAAGGTTTAGCGAAAGAAATGCGTACAGCACTAACAGAGCAAGGCATAAATTTAATTATTGCTGAAGAATAATTTATTAAGAATTTAATCACTTATGTTCGTAGTAAACGAATATAAACATAAGATATAAAAGGAATAAAAAATGTGTGGAATAGTTGGCGCAGTTGCGCAACGTGATGTATCAGAAATCTTAGTCGAAGGTTTAAGACGCTTAGAATACCGCGGTTACGACTCTGCAGGCTTAGCTATTATTAATAACGACAATGCCTTATTAACCACTAAACGTGTTGGTAAAGTGCAAGAACTAACTGCCGCACTTGCACAAAACCCAATTGCCGGTGGTACAGGTATCGCCCATACACGTTGGGCAACACATGGCGTACCAAGTGAAGAAAATGCTCACCCACACTTATCAAATGACACTATTGCGGTAGTACACAACGGTATTATTGAAAATCACGATGAATTGCGCACAATGCTACAAACATTAGGTTATGCATTTGTATCGCAAACTGATACCGAAGTGATTACTCACTTAGTACATCACGAATTAAAAACGAGCGATACGTTGTTAGCTGCTGTTCAAAAAACAGTTAAGCAACTTGAAGGTGCATACGGCACGGTTGTTATGGATAAAGGTGATAAAGACAACATGATCGTTGCACGCTCTGGTAGCCCATTAGTTATCGGTTACGGCTTAGGTGAAAACTTTATCGCCTCAGACATCATGGCATTATTACCGGTTACTCGTAAATTCTCATACCTTGAAGAAGGCGATGTAGCGCAAATTAGCCGTTATGAAGTGAATATTTATGATACTAATGGTAACCCAGTTGAGCGTGAATCAAAAGAATCTAACGTATCACATGATAGTGGTGATAAAGGCGAATACCGCCACTTCATGTTAAAAGAAACTTACGAGCAGCCAACTTCAGTTCGTAATACCTTAGAAGGTCGTTTAACAGGTACTGCATTAAATATTGATACCTTTGGTAACGGTGCAGACGAAATCTTCAAAAATGTAGAGCATGTACAAATCATTGCCTGTGGTACTAGCTACCATTCAGGTATGGTGGCACGTTACTGGTTAGAAGAATTAGCCGGCGTATCATGTAACATCGAAATTGCCAGTGAATTTAGATACCGTAAATCGTTCGTACCTAAAAACGCTATGGTTGTAACCTTATCGCAATCAGGTGAAACGGCTGATACTTTAGCGGCATTACGTTTAGCAAAAGAAATTGGCTACACCTCAAGCTTGAGTATTTGTAACGTACCGGGTTCATCATTAGTACGTGAATCAGACTTATCATTTATGACTAAAGCGGGTGCTGAAATTGGTGTTGCTTCAACTAAAGCTTTCACTACACAGCTTGTTGGCTTGTTAATGATGACTTTAGCCATCGGTAAGCATCACGGTATGCCTGCAACACAGCAAGAAAGCATCGCAAAATCATTATTAACCTTACCAAATAAGCTTGAAGAAGTACTTGCGTTAGCGCCAGCAATTGAAGACTTAGCTGAAGATTTTGCTGACAAACACCACGCATTATTCTTAGGTCGTGGCGATCAATATCCAATTGCGATGGAAGGTGCATTAAAGCTGAAAGAAATTTCATACATTCACGCAGAAGCCTACGCTGCTGGCGAATTAAAACATGGCCCACTAGCGTTAATTGATGCAGAAATGCCTGTTATTGTTGTAGCACCTAAAAACGACTTAATTGAAAAATTAAAATCAAACGTAGAAGAAGTACGCGCCCGTGGCGGTTTAATGTATGTATTTGCTGATATTGACGCACACTTTGAAAGTGACGACACCATGAAGGTAATTAACGTACCGCATTGTGACGACATTATAGCGCCAATTGTCTACACTTTACCGTTACAGTTACTTTCATACTATGTAGCGATTATTAAAGGTACAGATGTTGACCAACCAAGAAACTTAGCAAAATCGGTAACGGTTGAGTAATATCTATAAATATCAATCAGGTTGTTGTCGTAGGACAATAAAGATTGAAACTTTACAATAAAGATTAAAACTTTTTAAATCCGGTTAAACTTTTCAAAAGTTAACCGGATTTTTTTATAGAAAATTCAAATTTAGATAATAACTTACAGATAACCCTTATTTTAAACGGGTTTATTTTTTAATTTTATATTTGTAATATATGAAAATAGCAACAGCCAATAACAAGGGAATAAAGGATGCTAATAATACATAATGCCAACCATAAGCACTTAATAGCCCACCCGATGAAAAAGAGCCTGCCGCCATTAAGCCAAAAATAATAAAGTCATTTAACGATTGAGTACGGTTTTTTTCTTCAGACGTGTGAGTTTCTAGTACTAATGCTGATGCCCCTAAAAAGCCAAAGTTCCAACCTATGCCTAACAAAATTAACAGCGCATAAAAGTGATAGATACCTTCACCTAAAAAGCCTATACCAGCTGAAATCGCGGTTAAAATAATACCAAAAATAGAAATACGAGCAGCGCCAAAGCGTGCAATAAGTTTGCCGGTAAAAAAGCTAGGTGCATACATAGCAATAACATGCCACTGCATTCCTAAGTTAGCTGACTCTTGGCTATGCCCGTGCATATGCATTGCCAGTGGCGCCGATGTCATCAAAAAATTCATCACCATATACGATGCAGCTCCACAAATAACAGCACTTATAAAACGAGGTTGCAGGGCAATTGTGCTTAATGGCCTTCCTGAATATGCTTGATTTGCTACAGGCTTAGCTAACTTAACTCCAAACAAAATAATACCAGCAATAACAGCAACAATGGCTTGCGCTATAAATGTGGCAGCAAACATTTTTTCTGACCAAAGGTGCATGGTATGCGTTACTAACTGCGAGCCAATAACACCTGCGGCTACGCCGCCTGCCATTACCATAGAAAGAGCTTGCGGCCTTTTATTTTCGGGCACGCCATCGGTTGCAGCAAAACGAAAAGACAAGGATACGGCCGCATAAGCGCCGCCCAACAGCGCAGATAAACAGTACAGCCAAAAGCTATCTATATACAACGCAATAGCCGCTAATAGTCCGGTTAAAACACCTGCGCCAGTTCCTGCCATAAATGCTGCACGACGGCCATATTTTCGGGCTAACTCACCGGCGGGTAAAACACATAAAGCCATACCCAAAACAAAAATAGAAACAGGTAATGTGGCTAAAAGTGCAGTAGGAGCAAGCAAGCTCCCCACTACCGCACCTGTTGCATACAGCACAACGCTATTAGCCCCAGAAAGTGCCTGTGCTAACATTAAACGCCATAAATTAGATGTTTGAACTTGAGGATCGCTAGGCTCTGATATGCTTGAGCCTATAGCGTTTAATTTTTGCATGGTCGCACTTTCCTAAAAGTATTAAAGGAGCTTAAAAGAGGTTTATTGTTGAGGTATTTAAATGTCTAACTTGGAGCTAAAGCTTACGGGAGGTAAACGTGGTTAACTACAGAGATTATCTTTTATGGTAGTAAATATTTTCTTTACTGTCTGTGTTTTATAAAAATACTGCTCAGTTTAATCTATTTAAATTGCGGAGTTTTCTACCTCTTTAAATAGCCATTCTTTAAATGCTTGTATTCTTGGCAGTTCAGCACATTCGGGGCGGTAAATAACGTAATACGCCAAAGGTGATTCAAAATAAATATTCGGGAACAACCTGACTAATCGCCCTGCGGCTAGGTCATCTTTAGCCATTACACTACGCGCTAATGCTACACCTTGGCCGTCAATTGCCGATTGTAGTACAGCAGCTGAGTTATTTATTTGAATGCTTTTAGTCGTTAAAGGCCCTGTTACCCCAGCTTTTTTAAACCACGCCGACCAAGACGGAAAACCCGTATGATCATCCATTGACTGATCGTGTATCAGGGTTTCGTTCAATAGTTTATCAATGGTATTTAAGCGGTTTGAGTCTTCTAAAAGCTTAGGTGAGCATACCGGGTATACCTCTTCATCCATTAGTTTTTCTGCGCTTAAGCCTTGCCAACTACCTACGCCAAAGCGTATGCCTACATCTATACGCTGATCTGCAAAATCGACCGGCTTTAAATTAGTATTTAAATTTACATTGGTTTGCGTACATATTGTTTGAAAGTGATGCAACCTAGGTAATAACCATTTAGCGGCAAATGCAGGGCTTACTGCAACTGTTAACGCGCCGCTTATGGCGTTATCTTTTAAAATGTCTAGCCCTTGGGCAAGTTTATCAAACCCTTCGCGTATTAATGGCAGGGCACTTTGCGCGGTTTCGGTGGTTATTAGCCGAGTTTTTCCTGAGCTCATTCTATGAAACAGCGGCGTGTCGAGCCACTCTTCTAACGTTTTTACCAGCTGACCAACTGCTGCAGGTGTTACGTTTAGCTCGTCAGCAGCGGCTGAAAAACTTTGATGCCTTGCGCTTGCTTCAAACGCTTTTAATGCATTAAGGTGTATAGGTGATTTCATACGATAAACTTTTTCTTTATTGGTGATTCAGATTATCTCGTTTGTTAAAGCAAGTAAATAAGTAAAAAATATCTTCCAAGCCAAACAGCAAGCTACTTGCTATTAGGCAATTCAATACTTTTTATTTATATAACAAATACAGCGCATAGTGGCGCTTGGAGAAATGATGATGACTAAGCAATTTTCAGGTAAAAAATTACTCGTTATTGACGGTACTAGCGGCATGGGTTTTGAAACGGCTCGTTTGATTTTAGCGCAAGGCGGCCAAGCTGTAATTGTTGGTCACCGTAAAGAAAAAGCCCAAGCAGCAAAGAGCAGCTATCAGCTATAGGCACTGTTGAGGTGTTAACCGCTGATTTAACCAGCGATGAAGGGGTGCAAAACTTAATTAACACACTTTCACAAGACCACGCAGACGTCGATTTACTGGTAAATGCTGCCGGTGTGTTTTTCCCTAAACCATTTTTAGAGCACGAAGCGGCTGATTACGATCAGTACATGCAAATTAACCGCGCGTTGTTTTTTATTACTCAAAAAGTAGCCGCTAATTTAGTGGCAGAAAAACGCGCAGGCGCCATTGTAAATGTGGGTTCTATGTGGGGTAAGCAAGCTATTGCTGCTACACCATCGTCGGCATATTCAATGGCTAAAGCAGGTTTACATGCGCTAACTCAACATTTAGCAATGGAATTAGCTGCGCACAACATTCGCGTTAATGCAGTATCACCAGCGGTTGTACAAACGTCAATTTACGAAGGTTTTATCCCTAAAGCTGAAGTAAACGATGCCCTGCAAGGCTTTAACAGCTTCCACCCCATTGGCCGTGTAGGTACAAGCGAAGATGTAGCAAATACCATTGCGTTTTTACTCAGCGACAAAGCAGCTTGGGTAACGGGTGCAGTATGGGATGTTGATGGCGGCGTAATGGCTGGACGTAACTAATATCAATGATACACGCACAATTACAAAGCGCTTAATGAGCGTAAATTTATAGAGCAATAACATATGCTATACCAAGTCTATTAAGTTTTTTCCACTCGGCGAGAATTAAAGGGCTTAGAGGCAAGGCATGGATTGAAGAGAATGGTTATTC
>NZ_JAHKPR010000082.1:101535-125461 GCF_018860585.1 Colwellia sp. E2M01 | reverse complement strand
CTACATCCATGTAGCGTCCTTGTCAAAATCTATAACGCCGCATATAAGCCTTTTAAACTCGCCCTTGGGAGCACGTCAGGGAAGTGATAATTTCATAAATTTGTTTGAAATAGAATGACTATATCGACACAAATTTTGCTCATTCTAACTTCCCTGACCGCGCTCTGAGTTGTGATCAAACTTAATAGAATTGGTATTATTACTCTTATTTTATTTAGGTTGGACAAATGCGAATCAATTCAGATTTTTCACAACAAGCTTCAATGCTGCCAAGTCAATATAGTTGGCAAACATCACCTCAAGCGGGTGTTGAGCGTGTAATGCTCGACAGAATAGGCGCTGAAAAAGCCAGAGCAACAAGCGTAGTACGCTATGCGCCTGAGTCTACTTTTCCAAGCCATGCTCACCCAGGTGGAGAAGAAATAATGGTACTTTCGGGCACCTTTTCAGATGAGTCGGGCGACTACCCACAAGGCTTTTATTTACGAAACCCGCTAGGATCTTCACATGCACCTAAGAGTAAAAGTGGCGCAACAATTTTCGTAAAACTGTGGCAAATGAGCGAAAAAGAAACCACACCTGTACGCATAAATACACACGACCCAGCTACGTGGATAACACAAAATAACCGTACAATCTGCCCGCTTTATCAAGATGAAAACGAAGTTACTAAACTGGTAAAGCTAGCCCCACAACAGCACCTATTTGATAATGTAAAAGCACATAATGCCTTAGAGTTATTTGTACTAAGCGGCAGCGTACTGCACAACGAGGTAGAATATTCAAAAGGAAGCTGGCTAAGGCTGCCAAGTAATAGCAAAGCACTAATATCAGCGGGAAACGATAGCGCTAAAATTTACCTTAAAGTCGGTGATTTTAACAATATAGGCAAAACATTGGCTGTGGAGGTTAAATAATGCGTACAAAAATTGCGATTATAGGCGGTGGGCTAAGCGGATTGTACGCGGCCTACCGGCTAGAGCAACAAGGCATTACCGATTACATATTGCTTGAAGCCAGAACCCAACTAGGTGGCCGCATTATGGACTTTACAAACCTGTCGCAAACTACAAAAAATAACTTTGATCTTGGCCCTACCTGGTTTTGGCCAGAGTTTCAGCCACAATTAAATGCCATTATTAACACCTTAAACCTTGAAGCATTTGCCCAGTACGATCAAGGCAACACCTTAGTAGAGAGATCCCATACGCAACCGCCAACAACGATGCGCGGTTATACGCATGCTCCTACGTCTATGCGGTTAAAAGGTGGCATGGGTACACTCATTAATGCCTTACATGCAAAGCTTAGCAACAAGCAAATAGTTACCGGCGCTTTGGTAAAATCGATTACCCACCAAAACAGTAATATTGAAGTTAACTTTAGCACCTCAAGCACAGCCGATAATAAAGTAAATGTTGAGCATGTAATGCTTGCGCTACCGCCACGTTTAGCCGTAAGCCAAATAACATTTACCCCAGCATTGCCAAGCAATTTAGTCACACAGTGGCAAAATACCGCAACATGGATGGCACCACATGCCAAGTATATTGCCGTGTACGATACAGCATTTTGGCGCGAACAAGCGTTATCAGGCAGTGCCCGTAGCAGCGTTGGGCCAATGGCTGAAATACACGATGCATCAAATCCAGAAGGCCAAGCTGCATTATTTGGCTTTATTGGTATACCCGCTGATGATCGAAAACACATCAGTAATGAAGATTTAATAACACATTGTCGAGCGCAATTAGTCAGGCTTTTTGGCGCACAAGCCGCCACACCAAAAGCTGATATTATTAAAGACTGGGCAAAAGACTCACTCACGGCAACGTCGCTAGATACACACGCAACTAATACGCATGCGCCAGCACCTGACATAACAGCGCAAAATGGCCCGTGGCATCAAAGTTTAGTCGGTATTGGCAGTGAATGGGCGATGCAATTTCCAGGCTATGTTGCCGGTGCGATAGAAGCGGCGAGCCATGGCATTGAGCAATACCTAGCCACATCAAACTGAAAAAATTTAAAAATGCTTCGGTATATGGCTGTGCAGTAACATGTTAAATGCCATTGATTACTTTAACGTTAACTGGAACATACAAATGCAATATTATGATGTTGATAACCAAGAGCCAGCATCTACAACTAAACTTAAATCAGACAGCAAGGCATAGCGGTTAGGTTAAACTATCGTTTTTAGGTAGACTTATCATTAACATGAGTTATAAACAAGTTTCACACGACATACAGCGAGGAAAAACATGTTAGAAATGGCCGTAATTTATCTAGCCGCAGCAATAGTTGCCGTGCCGATAGCAAAACGATTAGGTTTAGGCTCTGTACTGGGATATTTGATTGCGGGTATCTTAATTGGGCCTTTTGCATTTGGACTTGTGGGTGACCAAACCGATGTCATGCATTTTGCTGAGTTTGGCGTTGTAATGATGCTATTTCTCGTAGGCTTAGAATTACAGCCCTCGCGCTTATGGAAGTTAAGACATTCCATTGTTGGCTTAGGTGGTTTGCAAGTATTAATAACCAGCTCACTGTTCTTTGCTGTGTATTATTTTGGTCTGAGTTTACGGTGGGAAACTGCATTAGCAATCGGCTTAATGCTTGCTCTTTCTTCAACTGCGATTGTATTACAAACATTGACTGAAAAAGGCTGGATAAAACAAGAAGCTGGACAAAATGCTTTTTCTGTTTTGCTATTTCAAGATATAGCCATTATTCCTATTTTGGCACTTCTTCCGTTGTTGGCATTTTCAGATATAACAAGTGCCGCATCTGGCCATAGCAATTTAGTTGAGCATCTACCGGCTTATGCACAAGTGATCATCGCTTTAGTAACTATCGCAACCATTATACTTGCGGGTAAGTATATTTCAGCGCCGTTATTTCGTTATATTGCAGAAACGCGATTACGTGAATTATTCACATTGTTTGCGCTTTTCTTAGTAATTGTTATCGCCGTAATTATGCAAAAAATAGGCTTGTCACCTGCATTAGGGACGTTCTTAGCGGGTGTTGTTTTGGCTGAAAGCGAGTTTAGGCATGAATTAGAAGTTGATATAGAACCGTTTAAAGGCTTATTGCTTGGGCTATTTTTTATCACCGTTGGCGCATCAATCGACTTTCCTTTATTAATGACTCAATTTACTAACGTTATGCTTTTTGTTTGTGGGTTAATCATTATTAAAGCCGCAGTTTTGTATGCACTTGCGATATTATTTAAAATAAAAAGCAAACAAAAGTTACTGTTTACTTTGGCGCTAGCGCAAGGTGGCGAATTTGCCTTTGTACTATTATCACTCACCAGTTCGTTGAGTATTCTAACGCTAGAGCAAACCAAACTGACAACATTAGTCGTAGCAATATCTATGCTAATGGCTCCGCTGTTACTCATGTTCTACGATAAAATAATCGACCGCGAAGACACTGCTCAACGAGCATTTGATAGTCCGGAAGAAATTGAAGCGACTAAAAGCGTTATCATTGCTGGTTATGGCCGTTTTGGGCAAATTATCGGCCGCTTGCTTACAGCGCAGGGATACCACTTATCGATTCTTGATCATAGCCCCAGTCAAATAGAGTTATTAAGGCGGTTTGGTAATAAAGTTTTCTATGGTGATGCTGCGCGAAAAGATTTGCTCGATGCCTCAGGAGCAAACGACGCGCAACTATTGGTTATAGCTATCGACGACGCAGATAAGGTACTTGAAATAGCAGAACTTGCCAAAAAACACTATCCACATCTAAAAATTGTTGCACGCGCCATTGATCGTCGCCATGCATTTCAATTAATCAATGTGGGTATTGATAACTTTAAACGTGAAACGTTCGACTCAGCCTTGAGTTTAGGTGTTGATGCGTTAACGTTACTCGGACATGATAAAGAAATTTCAGAACGTGCAGGTAAAATATTTGCTGAGCATGATAATGAATCCTTAATAAAATTAGCGAAATTATGGGGTGATGATTATAGTTATGGTGTAGCCGTTAAACAACGTACAGAAGATTTGAAACAAGTGTTGCTTAAAGATAAGGAAGAACAAGAAAAACTAAATACTTGTCAAAAAGGTGATAATTCTCTATGTGATGAAATTACTTCACAATAAAAGTTTTAACTAAGTAGGGTCAGACTCTGACCCTACTTATATGGACCCCACTTATGTGACCTAGGCCTTTTTATAGCTTTTTAAACTCTATTTCATATTCAGTCTTAGATATCGAGGCTTTAAATACTGGTATGGAAATATTGTGATATTTAAGAGCATTTAAGATCCTCTCTTCTGTACCTTTGTTTGAGTTACTACCTAAATAAATACTAGATATTGCTTCAATAGGAATATCAGATAGCACAATATCCATTCCGTAGTCATCTTTTCCAGAAGAACGACGGCCATCAACATGGTTTAAGAAAATACGCTCTTCTTCTTCGTAAGACCAATCTATTGATTTATTACAAAACAATTCAAGACATGTATTATTAGTTTCATTAAAAATTTGACGTTTTGTTGAGTAGATCACAGGCTTAGGCTTTACTGCTTCACCTCTTAGATTCCTTTGGTTTAAAAACGCATGTGAATCATGAAACCCTATAATATACCCCTCATGATTCGATGCATAATGTGACCACATTAATATGTTTGAATTTGTTCTTGATAACGACAAAATGCACAAATGTTTCAAATGCTCTATTAAACTTAAACCAAATGAATAAGGACTAGTGTTTTCATAGATTTCATTTGCAAAACTATTTTTACTATTTTCAAGTATCTTTTTATTTTCGGGGGTTTTCTCTTCGTCAGGTGCATTTTCCCATATATTATCCATTTCCTTTAAAGTATTAGCTATCATACGATCATAAGTGCCATCTATGTTTTCTTGTGCGTTAATAAGTGGAAAGGACTCAAATGGATCATTTAAAGACTTAAATGGAGAGAACCTAATTGAGAGTTTCTCAATAACATCTAAACGTTCAATTGGTAGGTATTTGAAAAGCATAATATCTTACTTTTACATCTAGTTATGAAAAAACTATCATAAAACTCTTATTAGAACAATTAGGTGGATTTAAGATATGGTAATTATCTGTTAGGAAATATTAGGAAATAAGAATAAGTAGGGTCAGAGTAAACTTTATTCTATTACTTTAAAAGGGCGTCCCATTTTCTTTGGATGCATGCTTTTCCCCGTTAGTCTTTCTATTTGGTCTTTAAATGTGTTGCTACCGATTACCATGCCTTTGTTGGTTGCTTGACGAATATCGTTAATCATTTTTGCATCTAATTGATGTTGAAATAGGGCTCGGTAAGATAATTGTCTTGCTTGAGGGTCGTTGCTTATTGAAAGGTAAATCTGATGTGGAGTACAAAGCTGAGAGGCTTTACCTAGGGCGTTGATTTGATAGCTCGACCAGACATATTCGGCAGGGTCATTAACCATATTCGCTCTTACAGGATTGAGTTCAATATAACGATATAGTTGGATTAAGTATTCTTCGGTTTGCACTAAACTAGATTTGAAACGACCTTCCCAAAGTGTTCCGGTACGTTTGTATGTGTAATTAAAATATCTGACATATTGTCTACCAAGTGATTGCATCATAAGGCTAACAGCATTGGCTTTTTGAGGAGTACAAAGCAAATGAACATGATTTGTCATAAATACCCACGCGTGAATTTCGACATGAAATTTACGCGAGTACTCTTTTAGCCATCCAGTATAAGCTTTAAAGTCTTTTTCAGCCGTGAAGCAAACGTGGCGATTATTACCTCGTTGAATAACGTGTTGAGGAATACCG
Source organism: Colwellia sp. E2M01 (assembly GCF_018860585.1). Classification (GTDB taxonomy): domain Bacteria; phylum Pseudomonadota; class Gammaproteobacteria; order Enterobacterales; family Alteromonadaceae; genus Colwellia. The sequence continues at coordinate 119,655 of NZ_JAHKPR010000082.1, read as the reverse complement.
ATGGGACAAATTCTTGGAGGTCTTGGCATGTGCAACTTCCTTGTTCAAAGTGACTTGAACTAGAAAGTATAGCTGAGAAATTTAAGTTTACTCTGACCCCACTTATGTTAACGGGTATTATTGGATTCACTTATTTAGCATTAACCGCGACTAAATCATCCGCTAAAACGGTTTAAAATTAAGTACCAAAACTGAAAAAACAAGGCGCACTTTTTATAAAAGCTCGCCTTGTTTTTTTGATTTATGTATTTAATTTGCTTACTTTAAACCTGTTTATAGCAATTTACTTACTATTGTTCTGGTCAAGCAGCATAAAATACCTCGAGTTTTTATGGTAGATTTAAACCTCTAAGTGCAATTATAGTATTTGGAGGTTTTTTGTATCTGTTAAAAATAAGAGTTGATGCAGAACCGTTAATTGAAAATCGTGGTATCGTTATTTATTTATCAACAAACTAAACTTTGAAAATATTCAGTCAAATATGAAGGTATTTATGAAATACATTTTAATCATCATAAGTCTATTAGTACTAAGTGCTTGCGGAAGCGGCTCTGATGATAAACAGGGTGGGAGTAATACTGATACACCAGGTGGCTCTCTCGATGAACAAGATAATTTTACTCTGCAAAACATAAGGTTTGATGGCAAAGATTATTTTGAAGGGGAGTCGGTGACGATAACAGAAGGAAGCAGTTTTGAAGTGCAATGGGTGTCACCCATTTTGGCGGCGTATAAAATAGATTTATATTTATCGACTAACGGTGAAGAGCATTCTGACAGCAATAAAATAGTAAGCCTTAAATGCGGTAGTACGTCTTTTTCGCTTTGTCCTAATGTAACAGGGGAGGTTGAGTGTGAAGTTGATGACAACCGTTTATTTTGTTCTATTGCAAATGACAACCTAGGGGAAGAGTCTTTTCTTGATGAAGATAAATCAAACTTAACCTTTATTGTAAAAGGTTGTGATGGTTTTAATAATTGCGATGTTAAAACATTTAATCTAATGGTAGAAAATGAGACTGATAAATAAATTAATAGGGTCTGTTGAGCTTTCGAGATGACTTTTACAGCAACTTGTTTGGACTTCTTTGCATTAATAGTAGGCACGTCACATGCGATAATGCCGCCTAAATTTCAAACAAGTGCTGCCTTTAGGTTCATTTAAAACGTATTTATTCATTGTTGCTTGCTTTTTAAATTGAATAAATTTTAATCCTGAAAGCTCAACAGAACCTAATGTGAATCAGCTTAGATCTCTTTATAGCACAGAGTTTGATTTCAAAAAAACTAGCGTTTAAAGTAGTCCCACATAACAAGGCTAATTATTAATTTTATTCATGCAATGATGAATTTATATCATTTTTATTAATTCGAGAGGTATTAGTAAAATGTCATTTGGTTACAGAACACCAATATCAAGAATTATGTATTAATTTCTACTGGCTAAAATCAGCAGCTAAGCCGTTATTTAGTAATTATTACGGTTTTTCAATTGCAGTAGCCAGCTATTGCTGAATTAAGCGCCTTACCCCTATCCATTTTTACTTCGTATAATCAGGCCATAAACTTTCGAAATTGGTATAAAACCTCAACGGCGATTTTCCGCCATAATAGTTCAGACACTAAGTGTCGTTTATAAAAATAGAAGAAGAAGTTAATGAATATCATTGAATTTATAACAAATAATATAACCACCTTTTTTGCCTTGGTTGCTACAGGTATATTTGCCGGAATTTTGGCAGGTTTATTAGGTGTAGGTGGCGGTATTGTTATTGTGCCTGTGTTGTTTTTCTTATTTCAGAGTTTTGGTGTGTCGCCAGAATCTGCCATGTTAGTGGCTACCGCAACGTCATTGGCGACCATAGTGCCAACCTCTGTTAGCTCTATTCGCTCTCATCATCATAAAGGTAATGTTGATTTTGAATTGTTAAAACGATGGGCAATATTCATTTTAATAGGGGTACTGGCAGGTAGTTGGTTGGTAACTCGTGTCGATGGAACGTTACTGACTATTTTGTTTGGGGTGATCGCCACCTTGTCTGCGCTAAATATGTTATTTAGATCATCAAAAGCTGCGTTATTTCAACAGCTGCCAGGCACTGCAGGGCAATCTGTTATGGGAACATCTATTGGCTTTTTCAGCTCAATGGTGGGTATAGGGGGTGGTACTATTTCTGTGCCTTTACTTACCTTATATAACTACCCTGCGCACAAAGCGGTTGGTACAGCGGCGGCAATAGGTTTAATTATTTCATTACCGGGTGCATTAACTATGCTCGCGCTAGGCACTACGCCTGTTGATGCGCCTGTAGGTACTTTTGGTTTAGTGAATGTTATTGGTTTTATTTGTATTGTGCCGTTAACGGTATTATTTGCGCCTGTTGGTGCGTCGTTAGCGGCGAAGTTAGATGCGGTAAAATTGAAAAGAGTGTTTGCCATAGTATTGCTGTTTACTGGTTTACGTATGTTGGCGCAATTGGCGCTTTAAAACTCGAGCGTTTACATAGCGAGAGCTACGGTTTTATAGTGAGTATAAATCTATGATTTAACCGTAGCCTTGTTATTTTACTAAATAGTAGCTTATTAACAGTACTTTATTATTTAATAACTTAAAACGCACTTGCCCGTTTTTTAATGTGTTTTTTTGAAAGCTCTTGCCTAACAATGGCAGCACCTGCACTCAACGCATTTAATTTGGCTGTTGCAATTTCACTAGGTAGTGGTGCCATACCACAGTTAGTACACGGATAGAGTTTATCGGCATCTACATAGTTAAGTGCCTTTCTCAATGTGTTAGCAACTTCTTCAGGTGTTTCAATAGTGTTGGTTGCAACATCAATCGCGCCAATCATTATTTTTTTACCGCGAAGTAGTTCAATTAATTCCATTGGCACATGCGAGTTTTGACACTCTAATGAGATGATATCAATGTTAGATTGTTGTAGTTTCGGAAAAACGTTTTCATATTGACGCCATTCAGACCCTAAGGTTTTTTTCCAATCGGTATTAGCTTTAATACCGTAGCCATAACAAATATGTACTGCAGTTTCACATTTAAGCCCTTCAATGGCTCTTTCTAAACAAGCAATACCCCATTCGTTTACTTCATCAAAAAACACGTTAAAAGCAGGCTCGTCAAATTGAATAATATCAACACCTATGGCTTCTAACTCTTTCGCTTCTTGGTTGAGTATTTTGGCAAATTCCCATGCTAGTTTCTCACGACTTTTGTAATGATCATCATATAAAGTATCAATCATGGTCATAGGGCCAGGTAGCGCCCATTTTATTGGTTGTGTAGTTTGCTGGCGTAAAAACTTAGCGTCTTCAACAAAGACTGATTTTTGACGAGAAACAGGGCCAACAACGGTTGGTACGCTGGCGTCATAACGATCACGAATGCGCACGGTTTCACGTTTTTCAAAGTCAACGCCGTTTAGGTGCTCAATAAATGTTGTCACAAAATGTTGGCGCGTTTGTTCGCCGTCGCTCACTATGTTAATGCCTGCTTGTTGCTGGTCTTGCAAAGATAAACGTAAAGCCTCTTTTTTTCCGGCGATAAGCTCTTCATCTTGTAACTTCCAAGGCGACCAAAGTGTTTCCGGCTCAGCAAGCCAAACAGGTTTAGGTAAACTACCTGCAGTTGACGTAGGTAGTATTAATTTATTGAAAAGTTCTTTGTTTGTGTATTCGGGCTTAGCAAGTGTTGTCATAATAAATCATGCCTCATTTTATAATTTGTTTTCATCGCATTGAGCGTATTAGTGTTTGATTGTGCACTGTTATTACGCGATTTTACTGAGCGTAGTTATTAGACCATTGCTCAAGCACCGTTTGATAAGGTTTAATAAAGTGTTGCTCAGCAAATTTACCTTGTTCAATACCTAAACTGCTACGCTCTTTTCTGTCGTAAACAATTTGCGTTAATGAGTGATCAGGGTTCTTTAAACTTGGCTTGTAACATTTACCCGCCACCGCATTTGCGTTATAAATTTCTGGTCTATAGATTTTTTGAAACGTTCCCATGGTACTTATGGTGCTAATCAACTCAAGGTTGGTGTAATCAGCAAGTAGATCACCAAAGAAATAGAAGGCTAAAGGCGCTACGCTATTGGGTGGCATAAAGTAACGAACCTGTAAGCCCATCTTTTTAAAGTACTGCTCGGTTAAAGAAGCATCACTAGGTTGATATTCAAAACCTAAAACGGGATGTTGGTTTTCGGTTTTGTAATAGGTTTTAGTGTCAGAAACGCTCAAACAGATCACCGGTGGCTTGGCAAAATTATCTTTGTAAGTATTTGAATTAACGAAGTGTTTGAATATTTTTCCGTGTAATTCACCAAAGTTATCAGGAATACTAAATTGGTTTTTATTCTTATTATGCTCTGACAACAAAATGCTAAAATCATAATCTCGTACATAAGAAGAAAAGTTATTACCAACAATGCCTTCAATACATTTATTAGTTTTATGGTCAACAATGTTGGTTTTTAATATTTCAATAGACGGGAAAGATTGCCCGCTGGCTTCAATATCGATATCGACCGAAACAATTTCAAGCTCGACAGAGTAGCGATCACCATTGGCGTTATCCCAATGAGCTAATGCATTGAAACTATTGTCAATCATGGTTAAGGCATTACGTAAGTTTGCTTGACGGCTCTCACCTCTAGCTAAGTTAGCAAAGTTAGTGGTAGTGCGTGTATTTTCTGCAGGTTGATAGTCTTCGTCGAAACTAATTTTTTTGATGGTAAATATAAAATCTTTATTTTTCATGGCTAAGTACTCTATTTTGTAAGCTTCCAGTGATAAAGCCGGAGTTAATTGTTTGCTCTTTTTTAGCTTTAGTTAGCAAAAATTATTTACCGTGTTGTCATGTACAAACAAAGTAATTAGTACCGATTTGTTTAAACAATAATGATAATTTTGCTGTTAGCTAAAAGCCTAGAGTGATTTATACGCGGATATTTGTATGAATAAAATTGATTTAAATTCATTTAATGATTAGTTTTAATCATAGGTTTTGTTGATGGCAGTTAGATAATTGATATGAATAGAATAGAAAGTATATCTATATTCTATTCTTTTCATTTATGATTTTTTGAGGGCTTTAGCTAGTGTTGATGCTCTAAATGCTGATAATTTGAAAATTTTCCAAGAAAGCAGCTATCTAATGAAGTATCTAATCGGTACTTCAATTGATAACCGTTGACTTGCAATATGTTCAGGAGGTTTCGGTAGAGGATCAGCTCTAGCAATTAATTGAACTGTAGCATTATCAAGTAATCTAACACCGCTAGTTTTTGATAGTGAAGACGATATAATTTCACCTTCTTTATTAATATCAAAATGTACAGTTACAGTACCTTGTCTTTTTTGTTTTAACGCTAAAGGAGGGTAGCGCTTTAACCCTTCTAAATGTGCTTGCACTTTATGTTGCCATTGCGCCATGGCTAATTCATTTTGGTTTTTAGCAACAGCGCCTTTGTCTAATTGATGCTCAGCATGTAAGGATACTTGCTGATTAAGCGCTTGTTGTGAATCAATATTATTATTTTCTTCTACAGTTTCTGCGACTTCGGTTACTTCAACGTCGTCTGGTATTTCCTCTTTATTATTGTCTACCGGCTCAATGGGTTTAGATTCTTTAATTGGCTTGGCTGACTCTTCAATAACTTCCTGTTTTATTTCATTTTCAACGACTTCCTCTTTAATATCGGTTTGCTCAATGAGAGGGCTTTTTTTAACTGCTTGATGTTTACCGTTGTTTGTTTGAGTTTCAATAATAATTTCAGGATTTTTTGCTATTGTTGATGACACTGGAGCCGTTTCGGTTCTTTTTATGGTTTTTTTAGCAGGGGTATTGGCTTGAGCATAAATCATAATAACCGCAGAAGGAGGTGCGGCGCTAATTTCAATATTTTTTTCTTTGCTTGTTATCATTGTTGCAATAACCGCGGTATGTATTAACATCACTGCGATAAATGCTAAACACCAACTTTTACGGGTAATAAAGAAATTATTAATTTTGCGTACCTTGCTCTTTACGTTCACTTAAGACTCACTTAGTGCTTTTTCAGGTTCGGCCACTAAACCAATATTAGCAATGCCTTGGCTTCTAATTAAATTCATCAATGTCATTAATTGCTCATAATTAATGCTTTTGTCAGCTTGTATGTAAACCAACTCTTCGTCTTGCTGGGCAACCGCTTGCTTTATTTCACTCGCTAGGTTTTCTAGTGAAATGGTATTTTCAGCCATAACATAACTACCTTCCTTAGTAATAGTTACTACTACAGGGTTAGGGGGCGGCAGCTCACTTGCCTCTTTATTACTGGTGGGTAGTTCAATAGGTACGGTAATAGTGGCAAGGGGAGCTACCACCATAAAAATGATAAGTAGCACTAACATTACATCTATAAAAGGCGTGACATTAATGTCATGGTTTTCAACTAATTCCTCTTCAGTATCATTAAATTGCATTTTTAGGATCGCTTTGTTTTGGTAAGGTTTCTAGGTCTAATTCTCGAGAAAGTAAGCGGTTAATATGCGCTGATAGTTCATGTAGTTGTCCAGCAACATGAGCTACTTTTCGACTAAAAACGTTATAAAGCATTACGGCAGGAATAGCTGCGACTAAACCTAAGGCAGTAGCAAATAATGCTTCAGCAATACCCGGAGCCACCACGGCTAAATCAGTAGTGTTGCTTTCACTAATACCAATAAAACTGTTCATTATACCCCAAACAGTGCCGAACAAGCCGATAAAAGGCGCGGTAGAGCCAACGGTTGCTAAAAATCCAAGTTGACTTATTAGTTGTTTTTTTTGTTGCTTTTCAATAGCCATTAGTGCCATTTGTACACGCTCTTTAATTCCTTGACTTGGCATGCCAGTAGGAGACAAATCAAGCTCACTAAAAGGAGTGTTGATCATTTTTTGACTCACACTACAAGTAACAGGGGCTTTTTGTAAGTCATGTAAATAATGAATAGGTAAGCACTGCTCTAAGCTTGTTGATATTTGCTTACTTAATTTACCGACTTCACGAAATTTTACACATGCAATAGTCCAGCTAATAACTGATGCGAATAGTAATATTAAAATAACAGTTTTAACCACTAAGCCAGCCATAAAAAACATGCCTAACGGTGATAGATCGTGTCCTTGTGCGCTTGCGTCACTAGCATGCGCAGTACCGCTTATAATAAAGAGGGTTATCGCAGTTAATAATACTATTAAGCGACTTTTTTTCGACGAGTGTTCCACAATAATAATCCTGAATAAGTTAAGTAAATAATTGAAATACAAACTAGTGTCCAAATAATAGCGCCAGTAAAGCCTAAAATTTCACCTGTATGTAATGGGTACCATAGTTGGTTGTATTGAGCGGCTATCGATTGTTTAGCGGTATCGTGAAAGCCAATTTTTTCACCTGTATTTCCATCATAGAATGCTTTTTTCCAGCCCATAGGATGTACATCATTAGGGCTGCGTAATTGCACTACAAAGGGTTTGAATGTATTGGGTTTAGGTAAACTAATGCTGGTGATAGTTAACAATGGGTATTGCTCACTAGCCTTTGATAAAACTAGGTTTACACGCTTATGCGAGTTAACTTTTTGTCTTGAATTTGGCGGCTCAAGTAAAGGCGGAGATTGCGTTATAGTATAAACAAAGGGAATAACCACCTTTTTAAACGTAACCGTAATACCGGTAAGCGTAATTACAATGATTAAAGGTAGGGCAATAACACCAAGCAAATTATGCAGACTTAAACGCTGCTTCTTTTTAAGTGCGTAAACTATAGTGCGTTTACGCATAGGCCACCATAAATACACGCCAATTAAACCAAGTAACATTAGTATTGTACTAACTGCGGCGACAATGTAACGGCCAGGCTGATCAACTAACAAGTTACGGTGAATACGCTTAATAAAAGTTAATGGTAATGATGGGCTATTTTCAATCAGAGTAATATCACCATCATAAGGGTTAATGTATAACCTAAAAAAAGGACGCTTTTTGCCTTGTTGTTTCGATGCATAAATTAAATAAGGGTGCCAACTCGACTTAGGCGCAACTGCCATATGTAAGGTTAACGATGGTAGCTCCTGCTGAGCTTTATTAATTATTTTCGCCATAGGCAATAACGGAAGGTTATTAGGATTAGCGATAGTTTGTGGATTATTAAGTCCACGAATATAAGTATCAAACGCTAAAATAATGCCAGTAATCGCAATTAACAGTAGTGGTATGCAGGCTATTAGGGCTAAATAAAGGTGTATCTTCTTCCAGTATTTTCGACGGGATAAAGTGGTAAGGACAATTGATTTCATAGATGAATAGTTAGGTGCCTTTTTAAGGCACCTAACTCCTGTTGACTACAACATTAGAACGTGTAATTTACTCCAAGCCATAATGCTCGACCAATATTCGTTTCTTCAGGCGCTTTGTCACCTACAATTACTTGACCATAATTATGCTCATCGGTAACATTTTCAATGCGTGCGGTGAATAGTGTTTTGCTGTTGAATTGCCACGAAACACCAAGATCAAGTAGTTGATAATCTTCTCTTTCAATAACAGAGCCATCAGCTTGTGTGCTATCAAAACCGCCATTTAAAAAGCCTTTTGCCCATAGTGCTACTTGGTTGTTTAGTGCGTAATCTAGTTGTAAACCTAGCTGGTTAGTTGGCACTGGAGTTACTTGATCACCCCAAAAGATATTACCGTTAACATGGCTGCCATCTTCACGAATAGCGTCTAAATCAATAATGTGAGTGAAGTTAACGGTTAATGATAAGTTGTCAGTAATTAACTGCATCCAATCAAATTCAAGCCCTTGTTGTTTAACCAGCATACTTTCAATGCGACCGTCATTACGACGTGGAACACCGTCTTGATCTACTTGATAAAGTGCCATATCAACTGAGCCAGAACTCCAGTTATAAGTAGCGCCTATTTCATAAGTTAGCGCTTCAACAATTTCATCACCTGCGCCTTCAGGGTTTAATGCGTCAGTACCAAAGTTACCGTATTTACTGTAATAACGGTTGTAACCACTTGAAATTGAGCTACGCAAGTTTAACGCACTTGTTACTTGATAGCCGGCACTTAACTCATAAGATAATACAGAATCAGTTGCTAAGTTTTCGTCTTGAACGGTGTTATCTAAGGTTATTTCATTGTCAAACCAGGTATTACGTAAACCTAAAGTAAAAACCCAGTCTTTTTTATAGGTAAAGGTATTACTATTTTTGATAGACGTATCGTTAAACTGGTTATGCCACTGGTTATCACGGTAGGCGTCTATCATTGAGTATTCAGCGCCAACAGTACCAACATAACCCCAATTATCATTTAATGTATGAGTAAAAAAGGCATTAGCAAAAGCTATTTTGTTGTCTGTGCCACGATCACGATTACGCGCTTCCCATTGCATATCAGAAGTTGAATACACTAGGCCTGCTTGAAATGATAAATTTTTATCGACCATATGATCTAAAGTTAACGAGCTCACTAATGAGCTTGATTCAATTTCATTTAAGTCACCGTTACGATAAATTAAAGGGTTCGAATCATCGGCAATGAATAATGCTTCTAAACGAGTTTCTTCGCTAAAGTTCCAACCTAACTTAGCAACACCGCCTTTAACTGTTTGTTCTTCCATGTTTTGAGGAGTGCCTTGATAGTCACCATCTAACCAGCGACCAGTAATATAGTAGTCACCTTGTTCAGTACCATTAGCAGCTTCTAGCTGTATTTGATATTCATCAGCGGTGCTGTAATCTGCAGTTACTGCGACATGGTTTTTATAGTTACGACCTGATTTAATTTGCGTAACGATAGTACCGCCATCAGTGCCATCACCGTACATTACCCCTTGACTACCTTTATATACAGTTACATTTTCAATGGCACCACTTGGTATTAACGTATTAGCGTAACCGCCGCCTTCTGTTTGCGTTAAACGAAATGTTGGTAAACCATCAATAGAAGTTGCAGCGCCAAAATCACCAAAAGTACGGATTTTAGTACTACCTCCAAAATGATCTGAAGATCCTGGCGCCGTGATCATACCACTGACACTTTGTTGCAATGTATTTAAGGTGTTTACTGAGTTGTGCTCTTCAAGCTGACTACCAGAGGTTTGACTTGTTGAACGGTTACTGGCAGAGGCATCAATCGCTTGCTTACGTAATGATTGTGCTTGATGAACTTCACTTGCACTAACATCTATCGCCTCTAAGGTAATAGATTCATTTTGTTGACTTTTAGATTCTTGATTTTCGACAGCAAATGCTTTGTTAGAAAGAGCCAAGATAATTGCGCCGAAGATAATAGATTTAGAAAACGCTATGGGCTGAGTGAGGTTGGAAACTGAGTTTAACACGGAATATCCTTTGTTTATGGAGTTTATATCAAATGCTAAGGTAAGTGTGAATAGCAATCATTCCTATTATACATAATGATGAATTATATTCTATGGTAGTATGTTAAAATTATGTAATTCTATTATAGAGGTTTAGTTTACTTTTTAGGTATGGGGTAGGCTTAGATAAATGAGAAGTATAATTAATACTGTATATCTGCGCCTTTGCGTATTAAATCGACTAGAAAAGCAATATCGATGAAAGTCGCCTAAACTATTCATGTGTTTGTGTTAGGTGTATTTGGTTAACATAACTAGTCGTTATGTTTTTATCTGGGCTAAAATTAGATATTAAATGGCTAGCTTATCTAAACTAACTTCGCCAAAGCGTGCTAATAATAAGTCTTCTGAGGCTTTAAGTGCGTTAGCAAGTTCTCGATTTACTGCTTTTTCAATAAGGCATTCTGTATTTTCATCACTTAAACCAATAGTGAAAACAGAGCTTTCCCCTAAGGCGTTATGAATATCTAGCAAGGTGATATCAGCGAGTGCGACATTTAAACGCCAGCCGCCGCCGTGTCCTTTCACTGAAGTAACGTAGCCTTTATCACGTAAGCAGCCCATGGTACGCCTTACTACAACAGGATTAGTTTGTAAGATTATTGCTATATGATCTGAGGTTGCAGGCTCGTCCATGTGATCCATGTGGATTAAAATATGGAGCATGCGTGATAAGCGACTGTCTTTTCTCATTTTATTCTCTTTCTATTTTCTTATTCTTTTGTGAATAGCCACAGCTATTTATTCGCTTGATAATATCACGAAACTTTAAATGTTTCATGTGTTGACTTTTTTAACTCATGTAACTTAATATGTTTCGTGAGTTGGTGGTTTTGAGTGATTTGTAACTTAGTAATGATTAATGAATAGGTCTGCAATCACTAACGATTAAAAAATATGAGGAATTAAAGATGAAGCAAGATGTTGTGATTATTGGTGGTAGTTTTGCAGGGATCTCTGCTGCGACCCAATTAGTAAGAGCTCAGCGTAAAGTTACAGTAATTGATGCTGGTAAACCGCGAAACCGATTTACGGATCATTCACATGGTTTTTTAGGATTAGATGGTTACAGCCCAACTGCTATTAAAGAGAAAACATGGCAGCAATTACAAGCATATGAAAGTGTCACTATCATTGAAGATAAAGTGATTGATATTAATAAAGAAGCTCAGGGCTTTACTGTAAAACTTAACAACGGCGCCACAATAGACTGCAAAAAAATAATTCTCGCTACTGGTTTAAAAGATGAATTACCAGATATTAAAGGCGTTAAAGAGCGTTGGGGCAAAACAGTTATTCATTGCCCTTATTGCCATGGTTATGAATTACGTAATCGTTCGTTAGGTGTTATTGCGACAGGGCCGATGTCGTTACATCAAGCAGGTATGATCCCTGATTGGGGCGTAACCACCTATTTTTCTCAAGGTGAATATCAGCCTGACCCAGAGCAAAAATTATTTTTACAGCAACGTGGCGTTAGCTTTGAAGACACACCTATTGTTGAAGTATTAGGTGATAATCTTGAAGTCTCTGCGGTAAAACTTAGTGATGGTCGAACGATTGAATTAGGTGGATTATATGTTGGCCCTAAAACACACATGGCGAGTCCATTTGCTGAACTTTTAGGTTGTGAATTTACCGACGGGCCAATGGGAGCGGTAGTGGTAACTGACGATTTTAAAGAAACCTCAGTTAAAGGCGTTTTTGCCGCTGGCGATATTGCTAACCCAATGCAAAATGCTACTTTTGCTTCTGCCTCAGGTGTAATGGCAGGTATTGGCGCACATAAACAATTAATTCAAGAGTTGCTCTAGTTAATATCAGTGAAAACAAGGTTGTTAGAATGACAAAAAATACCGAATCATTAGAGTTTTGGGAAACTACCTTTAAAGATAAACAAATGATGTGGGGAGATGAATCTTCAAATACTACAGCATTAACGGTTGAACTCTTTAAAAATAACGGCTTGAAAAAGGTGTTAATTCCAGGGTTTGGCTATGGTCGTAATGGCAAGGTTTTTAGCGACAATGGTTTTAATGTTACTGGGATTGAAATATCTGCAACCGCAATCGACATAGCGCATAAACAATATGGTGATAGCATGAAAGTGTATCACGGTAATGTCACTAACATGCCTTTTGATGATGAAATATATGACGGAGTTTTTTGTTATGCCTTGCTTCACTTACTTAATGAAAATGAGCGTACAAACTTGATAAATAACAGCTATCAACAACTTAAAAGTAATGGGTACATGGTATTTGTTACCTTATCTAAGCATAGTCAAACCTATGGCGAAGGTGTTGAAATAAGTAAAAACAGGTTTGCTAGCAAGCATGGGGTTAATTTATTTTATTATGATGAAGCGACGATAAAAGCACAGTTTAGTGACTATGGTTTACTTGAAATAAAAGAAGTTAATGAGTATTCACAAACCTTTTGGTTCATTATTTGTAAAAAATAACGTTGTTTTTAACATTGATTATGAAAGTAAAAGTTAGGGAATTATGTAATGAATATTAGTGTTAGGCCTTAACGGCACTGTAAATTAAGTCGATTGAGGATATGAAGTGCACCAGAAATTGCTACTTCATATCCAACCCAATTTTTTAAAAAACAACGCACATCAAAATATGGTTAACGCCTAGCCCATGCTTATATAAATGTTTTTAATACATTTAAAGCAAAGATATGTAATTAGGTAATTTAGTTATTCTATCCATCCATGCCTGAATATGAGTATATTTATCCACGTCTATGCCACCTTCATGTGTAATTGATATGTAAGGATAAACCGCGCAATCAGCAACGGTTGGGCGATTCGCCGCTAACCAATTATTGTTGGCAAGGTGATCATTTATTAAAGTTAATATTCGCTCTGATCGTGCTAAACACAATGAATAATCGCTTTCTAAGCCAAATTTTTTAATGAGTCGAGCAGTGTTTGGCCCATGCTGTATTTCGTTAGACGCGACAGATAACCATTGCATTACTTCAGCTTGCAAATGCGCCTCGCTAGGCCACCATGCTTCTCCGCCATATTTATTTGCTAAATAAACCAATATTGCCTGCGAATCTCTTAATACAACCTCGCCATCTTCAAGTATAGGGATTTCACCCCAAGAATTTAGTTGCATTAGCTTGTTTTCTTTGTGCTCTCTTCGAACAAAATCGACAGGGATGATAGATAATGGCGTATCGATAAGTGATGCAAATAATCTCACTTTGTAACAATTACCGGATAAATCTAAATCATAGAGTTTCATTGTTTATTTCCTCTGATACTAGTTGATTGAATTCAAGAACATTGCCGTCTGGATCTCGAATAAATAATGCGATTCTTCTTAGCCCAATCTGTTTAGGGCCTTCGGTGATTTTTATCCCAGCGTTAACTAACCAAGTTTGCAGTTTAGCTAAATCATTAATGATAAATGCAGGATGTGTGATGCCGGGTTTTTTAATGGCTTCATCAAGTAGTACGTTTTGGCGATCTTTAGTTTTTGCGCCATTAAAAATAAGGTTAATGCGAACACCTGCTGAGCTAACCATTTCATTGGCTTCACCTTGTGGTATGCGATAGGTTTCTTTAAAGCCAAGGCGTTCATAAAAACGCACTGCTTCAGTTCTATCGCTGACTCTGATACCAATATGGTCATAAGCTAAAGCAACTTCAGTGTTTATTTCAGATACCGTATTCATTACATAAGTGCCCTTTAAGTTTTGGCTATTTACTTTTGATTGTTTATTTCTGACAAGAGCACTATGACACTTTGTTATTTAAAAGATAATACGGTAGATTTGATAATAATATTTTCAATAAATGAGATAATTATGGATCGGTTAGAAGTGATGTCTATGTTGATCAAGGTTGTCGAGGTAGGCAGCTTTTCAGCAGCAAGCAAAGCATTAAATATTCCACTGCCTACGTTAAGTCGAAAAATATCAGAGCTTGAAAAGCAATTAGGTATTCGTTTGTTACACAGAACAACAAGAAAACTGTCATTAACTGCGTCAGGCGTAGATTACCTTGCCGCTTGTAAACGTATTCTTGAACAGGTTGAAGAAGCTGAGCGCAGTGTTAAAGGCGAATACGCCGAGCCCAGAGGGGAGTTAATAATAACCGCGCCTGTTATGTTCGGAAAATTATATGTACTGCCTATTGTGAATGAATTTTTATCATTGTATTCAAACATCAACGTGCAATTAATTTTGTCAGATGGAAACATCAATTTATATGAGAATGAAGTTGATATGGCGATAAGAATTGGCGAGTTACCTGATAGCTCTATGATTGCGACTCAAGTGGGCAAAATTAGAGTAGTGACTTGCGCAAATCAACAACTGTTAAATGCTCATAAACAATTATTATCTCCTCATGATTTAATTGCATTACCGAGCATATCGTTAAATATTACCAAATCACTGCCTGATTGGAGTTATATGCAACCTGATACTAAGGTAATGTTTAATATAAAAATGCCTGCTAGATTAACGGTAACTGATACCGAAGCCGCAGTGAATGCTGCTATTTGTGGTGTAGGGGTAACACAGCAATTACATTACCAAGTTAAAAGTGCGGTAGATAAGGGGTTACTTAATATAATATTGGCAGAGTTTGAGCCTAGCAGTGTACCGGTAAATTTAATGCATAAATCGAGGAAATACATGCCACAAAAAATGAAGAGCTTTTTAGATTTTGCATCGCCAAAACTTAAAAATAAAATTAATCAATTAACCGTTTAGTTTACATTATTGAGCCTAACTTTATATTTAGCCGGTATAGGTAAGACTTTCTATTTTAAGTATTTATTTAATTTAGCATACAGTTTATTTACTTCTATCGGTTTGCTTATATGTCCGTTAAAACCATTGTTTAAATAGTTTTCTACATCTTCTAAAATAACGTTTGCGGTAAAAGCGATAATAGGAATGTTGGGGCTTAAATTTTTGATAACTTTACAAGCTTCAATACCATCTAAAACTGGCATTTGAATATCCATTAAGATCATATCAGGCTGAAACTCTTTGTAGGCGTCTATTGCCAGTTGGCCATTTTCAACTATTTTAAGTGTTGCATTAGTTTTTGTTAGCATAGCTTTAATTATCACCTGGTTAATTCTATTATCTTCAGCGATAAGAATTTTTCTGCCTTTTAGCTCAGGAGCGTCTAGCAAATCCTCTTCTATCAATTCTGGTGAAGTACCTTCTTTTAGAGGTAAGTTAACTTCAAAGCTAGTACCAACCCCTAATGTACTTTTTACGTCGATAGTGCCTTGCATTAAATTAATTAAATTTTGGGTGATCGCCATACCAAGCCCCGTGCCACCGTATAATCGAGAGGTTGAGGTATCGGCTTGAGTGAATTGCTCAAATAAATGATCAATCGTTTCTTGGGTCATACCAATGCCAGTATCGCTGACCTTAATACATAGTTGTGTTTCCCCATCTATATTTTTGTGTAATAACTCAATAGTGATGCAGCCTTTTTCTGAAAACTTACTAGCGTTAGAAACAAGGTTAGTCAAAATCTGCTTAATTCTTGTAGGATCACCTTGCCAAATATCGGGTATTGCATTTTGATACGATGTTTTTAGCTCAATAGATTTTTGGGTTAAAATAGGACTTAGGTTAGAGGTAACTGATTCAACTATTTTACGGAGAGAAAAATCAATATTCTCGAGCGTTAACATTTTGGACTCTATTTTAGAAAAATCGAGAATATCGTTGATAATTGTTAACAAAGAATGAGCCGAAAATTCAGCATTTTTCAACAGTTCGCGGCTATCATTTTGTGTCACTTTGTCTTTCAGTAATTGAAGCGTGCCAAGTACACCATTCATCGGGGTTCTAATTTCGTGGCTCATGGTTGCCAAAAACTGGCTTTTAGCTTGATTAGCTTCGGTTTCTTCCTGCATAGCTAAATTTAATGAATTTGTTCTTTTTTTCACTAACCTGTCGAGATATAACTGTCGGTTATTCATCAATAAAAGCGAAGTAATTATTGAGGTAACTATGACCACTAATAATAAGAAAAAACGCGCGAAATCTTGATTTCTTCGTTGGCTTAAAAATTCTTCGTTAGCAAAAAGTTGTACCTGCCAAAACTGACCCGCAACATTAATACTGTATTTTTTGCGCAAACTTTCTTTAATAGGCTTGGTGATATTTGTAGTAAACCATTGCGGATTATTTTCTTCGAAAATTTTATAATAAAACAAGTTCTTTTGTAGGTGACTAACCGCATTAATAATAACTTTTTCTGCTAAATAAACGCCGGTCACAAAACCAAGTAACTTATTATTTTCAATGAAGCCCTCTTTGCTTTTTTTAGTTTTTTCAAACACCGGAAAAAATATCAAAAAGCCAGGTTCTTTTTCTGTTGATTGAACCAATTGAATTATAGGTGTTGCTCGTGGTTGAAAATTTAGCATTACTTCCGCTAGCGTAGCTTTACGTGAAGGGTTTGCATTTACATTTAACCCAATGGCTTGTTCATTTTTGGCTTCAGGGCTAATGAACTTAACATAGACGATATCGTCATCAGAATTTAGAGGAGTACCTTTAATCACTTTTTCTTGTTGATAATCGAGGGAAAGCGCGGCTTCGTGTATATTCTTTTGTGTTTGTTTGATCCGTGGATTCCACGACATGGCTGTTAATGTTGTCGATTTATTAAATAAAGGTGCGGTCAAGGTTTGAAATTGTTTACGTGATAGTGTCGGGTTATCTTGAATCAAGCTTGCTAATTCATTTAATAGCTCAACACTATGGCTGACTTGTCGGTATATACCATTCTCAATAATGGTTGTTCCATTTTCAATTAATTTATCAGTATTAACCTTGGTATTACTGATAAAAAAATGTGTGAGTAAGCTAATAATGATGAATAAGGCACTAATTGAATACAGTATTATGCCACGTGTTTTCCCTTGTTTTGTAAAGTGCTTAAAATTAATAATAGTGAGTATAAAGGGCGTGGCGAGTAAAACACCAAGAGAGTCACCTAACCACCAAAATAGTAAGTTAAGTTTCACGTTTCCAATAGCATAGTCTGGGTTGAAGAAGCTTAGTGCATTTACGCCAATAGTAGCGGAGATTAAATTAACGAGTATACCTACTATAAAAATGAAATAGAGTGACTTACCATTATTCGATTGATGGATAGGGTTGCCGAGCCAATAGCGTAATAACGCGCCACCCACAATAGCCTGTATGCCAGCACCTAAAGCAATAATGGAATTTTGTAGCACGCTTTGAGTCACAATATTAGTTAACTCAAAATCAGGAGCAATAGATAGGTTGAAAATAAAAGAGGCTAAGATTACTGCGGGGAAAAAACGCCACCACCATAAATAACAACCAACAAGTGCAATTCCTGCAGGTAACCAAATGGGCATTATTTGATTTTGAAATGATATAAAAGATAAAAAATGACCTGAGAAAATATAACTCAAAAATAGCACTGCGTATAACAACCAAGTTTTTTTGATAGAGTAATTTTTGGTAGAGTAACGAGTGCTAATCGTAAGGTTTGATTTTAGGGGAGCTTTATTGAACACAAATTTCCAAAAAAATTTATTTTTCATTTTCAATTTATTATAGGTCAAATATGTGCGATTACAATAAAACAGGTCTTTATTGGTTTACTGAAAAATTAAATAAAGCGTTATTAATACCAATCTGATT
>NZ_JAHKPR010000082.1:86633-101496 GCF_018860585.1 Colwellia sp. E2M01 | reverse complement strand
GCTGAGTGGGAAAGAACTTAATCAAATTGGTATAACAATTAACTTGCTGTATATGCGCTGAAATTCAATTGAAAAAGAATATTAATGACTAAGGTTTATAAATAAATTACTATAAAATCAACGAAATAGTTTTACTTAACAAATCTCAATTAATGGCTCGATAACACGATAAGGTATGATCATGAAAAACATATGGACTAATAACGTTTATTCTAAAATTGGCGGGGTATTATTAGCCGGTTTATTTTCAACAATGGCGCATGCGGATTGGTCACTTGATAGTGAACAATCGAATGTGAATTTTATTTCAATAAAAAAGAATACAACTGCTGAAGTGCATCACTTTGAGCAATTAACCGGCTCATTAAACGATAAAAATATCGCGACGGTAGCTATTGATTTAAACAGTGTTTCTACTGCGATTGCAATTCGTGATGAGCGCATGAAAAAAGAGTTATTTGAAACAACTAAGTTTCCTTTAGCTACGATTACTACCGCAATTGATGGCGTAGCGTCATTAACTGTGGGCTCTGTTACGGTTAAATCGGTAGATTTAGCGGTAACATTACACGGGGAAACGCATACTTACCCAGCACAAGTTCAAATAACTAAAGTGGATAACAATACAGTTACCGCGGTAACAACAGCACCAATTATTGTTAATGCAGGTGATTTTAAGTTATTAGCAGGTATTGAAAAATTACGTGAGTTAGCGGGTTTGCCATCTATAGCTACGGCAGTGCCAGTTACCGCTAATTTACTTTTTACGCAGGCGAAGTAAAGTTAGCGTTTAGTAACTTTTAACAATGCAGTAAAAATGAAAATCCGAGTGTTAGGCTCGGATTTTTATTGGTATGTACAAATTATTTTTTCATATCCCAATAAGCGCTCGCATATAATTTTTTTTTATCATAATTACAGTGAGTTTGAAGGTGTTGTTTCAACTGTTTAACAATGCTCATTTCAGTCGCAATAAAAATAGCAGTATGCATTAAATCTTCAGGCTCAGCTGCGAATGCATTTAAAAACTTATCCGTTAGTTTATTTGGAGTAACTAGCCAATTTATTTCAATATCTTTAGGTGCAATAAAGCTTTGTTTATCTAATTCGGTTGGCACTTGTATCCATGCTTTACCTTTAGCCGACGCGGGCAGTTGCTCTAAAGTTGCAGCAATAGCAGGCAGGGCAGTAATATCACCAAAAAATAAATGATTATCTTCCTGTAGGTTTGTATGTTTGGGTTCGCCAGGGCCTGCAATACCAAGCTTATCACCTGGTTTTGCTTGTACGGCCCAGTTAGTGGCTAGACCTTTATGGTCATTTACCGCAAAGTCTAAAGTAAGCTCTAAGCGTTCTTTATTAAATTCTCTAACTGTGTATGAGCGCATCCATTTTTTAAAACCAAAATATAAACCCAACTTAGGTGTTTTATGCGCTGAGTTTGGATCAGGAAAAATAGCTTTTACATGCGCACTTTTTTTATCTTCTGGAAAATCCTTTAGATCATCACCACTTACTATGATTCGTTTCATGTGTGGTGATAACTCAGTAACTGAAGTAACCGTGGTCATTCGCATTTTAGGTCCCATTTGTAACTCCTAGAAATTTATTTAATTATCTTTAATTCAACAGCTTTTATAAGGCTTAATTAACATTAACGAGCAAGAAACTGTTGCAGTTTAGGTTGTAGTATTAAGGTCATTAAACATGAAAAAGCAAGACCGACAGGTAACGCATAGATAAAGCTAGTGCTAACTAAATTAATAAATTGCAGGTGACTTTCATAACCATGATTAACTGTTGTGGTCACTACCGCTAGAATTGATTCCATGACTATAGCCATTAACACACCTTGTAATAGTCGTTTTTGTAAAGAAGTTAAGGAGCCAAAAAACTTATCAATTAACTTTGACATAGCCGTTAAAATTAATACCCCTAATGGCAACATCACCACAAAGGCAAAAGCAAATGACTTTAACCACGCACTGATAAAATCTTGTGCTGGTGTTAAGTTTACATAGGTCATAATACCGGTAATGGTACCTATTAATGTAAGAATGATAGGTAGTACTACCAGTATATTTTTTAATTTTATTTGCATAAGTTAGCCCAATGAATATGGTTGATAATGTCTACTATATTTCTAATGGTTGACATTGTCAACTATATATTTAATAATTTATTGAATAAAATATTTTAATAAGTACGTGCTAATCGATGAACAGGTGGAGTTAAAGATGGAATTAAGTGAAGCGGTATTTAATTTGTTGCATACCGTGCGTAATAATATTACCCAGCAAGTTAAATTATTACCGATAGATTTATCGTTAATGCATTTAAAGTCATTAAAGGTTATTTCAATGATTGAAGGATGTACAGGTCAAAAAATGGCAGAGGTAATGGGGCGAGATAAAGCGCAAATAAATAGATTGATTAAAGAGTTGGTAAGCCAAGACTTGGTCATAAAAACGCATAATGAGCATGACAAACGTAGTCAGATTTTAACTTTGTCACCAAACGGGCAAGACGCGATTAATGCTTTTAATAAAATAGAAAAACAAGTTTTTGAAAGGATGGCAAAAGATATTTCTACTGAAGAAATTAGCCGCTTTATTAATCTCGCAGAAACCTTTAAAAATAATCTTAAATCTTAAATCTTAAATCTTAAATCTTTAAGAATATTCGTTTTCTGAATTTATGTTAAGCGTTGTCTTCGATTATATTTTCTCTGAGATGATACAAAGCATTAAGGCTTCTTTAATGTCATTCTCTTGTTGATTTTGCATACTTTGCTTAAGTTGAGGTGATGTATTTAGCTGGTGAATAATAACTTCAATTCTACTATCTAGCGCACTATGTAAAGTAACCTCTGTTAATATATATTCAATTTTTCCTTCAGTATTTTTTTCAGTATCTCCCGTTGATTTAGCTTTTTCTTCATTAAGGTTATAACCAAAAATACCTTGATCGGTATAAAAAACCGCTTTTAAGCGTTGTGCCTCGATACTTTGTAATAGGTTATATAATTTCTTGTAATTGAATACTGTGGTTTTAGGGAAACACCAACCAATACTTTCAAAAGCTTTATCTTTATTGTCGATGCTATTATTAGTAATGCTATGAGGTTGGGCTACGATATTTGCATTACTGACTTCAATAGTATTTTGGCTAAAGCCTTTGATTAAACCTAATTTTGCAATAGGTTTTGGTATCGCGGCTGATTCGGTGTTTCTTAATAAATGTATCAGCGTTTCAGTAATGGGTGTAGCTAACTTGTCATCACTTTGTTTGGTCGAGCTTAGTAATTCGCCTTGTTGTGCAAACAGTATTTGCGCGTTAGCTTTGCCGTGCTTTTTACTGTATTTATTAAGATTTTCTTTGTCAGCGACCTGATATAGATCAGCCTTATTACCGACAATGACATCGGCAATAGCTATTTGCTGATTGAATATGTCGTGACTTGTGTAGCGCTCATCTGTTAATTGTCTGGCATCAACTAAGGTTAATGTTTTTTGCAAATGCAGTACGTCTTTATAATGTGGAGTAGAGAGCGCTTGTAGAACTTCTTTAGGATGACCAAGTCCTGTAGGTTCTATAAATAAGCGATCAGGTTTAGCGCGTTTTAATAATTGGTTGAGGGTAATTTGCATTGGTACCCCTGCGGTACAGCACATACAGCCGCCAGGTACTTCACTAATAAATACGCCTTGCTCTTCACTGTATTGGCCAGACAACAAGCTACCATCAACGCCAATTTCACCAAATTCGTTTACTAAAACAGCCCAATGTTCATTGCTAGGCTTATTAGCTAATAAGTTGAGAATAGTTGAGGTTTTACCTACTCCTAAAAAACCCGTAATAATATGTGTAGGTATCGCGAGTATTTTCTGGCTTTTATTAGCACTGCTGATGGATGGCATAGAAATAGCTTTATTGTTAGGCGTGAAGAGTTATTCAGCTTGTTTAGCTGCGCAACTGTGGCAAATACAGTTCATTTCTAATTGTGGGCTAACAAGGTGAAAACCAGCGTCTTCAACATTGTTTTTAAGATCACCAATGGTTGCTTTATCAATAGCAATTTCTTTAACATCATTACAGGTCCCACAGATTAAAAATTGTGGAACACCGTGGTCGTGAGCACAAGTAATGTGTGAGCAAGCAATATACTTGTTAGCTAAACTTAATTTGTGCACAAGGTGTTCGGTTTCAAGAAAATCTAATATTCTATAAACCGACATGGCAGGAATTTTCTCACCAAAGTTTTTCTCGAACAGGTCGATTAAATCGTAGGCTGACAGTGCTTTTTGAGATTGAATAAGTGATGATAATACTTGCTTTCTTTTTGGTGTTAAACGCGTGCCGTGTTTTGTACAATATTGTTCGGCATGATTAATAATTTCATCAAGGTTATTCATTGTTATCTCAAACTAATTGGTTGGCTGCAAATTAACTATTATATAGTATCTCACATTGTATTCTAATTATCTTTATTACAAATTAACTAACCTAGTTATGTAAAAAGAGAGACTCCATAAGGTAATATTTGAAGTCTCTCTATGGTTTACTAACTATAAAATACTAAGCTTGGTCAACAAATTAATGAACGTGTCCGTCTTCATCATCGTGACCTTCTTCTGCAATACCTAACCACACTAATGATTTAGGTACAAAGCTTGTCTCAATGTCGCCTTCGATGCTCATGTCAGCTAAACCTATTTGTAGAATATGTTTAGCAATAGGATCAGCGATAAAAACAAAGTCACTGTTTTGTGCAACTGTCATACTAAATGACAAACCGTCAGGCATAGTTGATAAATCTTCTTCTGAAATATCGATGCTGCCTTCTAGTTCCCAATGTGCTTCGCCATCGTGATCATGAGCGCTAAGTACATTTAAGTAACCTGCGTCATCTAACACTAAAAAGTATTCAGCTTCATGCGAAAAACTATAAGATACTGCACTAACACCGTCTGCAAGTTGCCATTCAAGTTTTTCCATTGAAGCTACGCCAGGGTTAACTGCGAATAACATACCCGAAGCAACACCAATCATAGAGTCACTTTCATCATGGCCGTAAAGGCTACCGATACGTGCAGTACCAACTTCATCAATATTGGCGATTTTTTCTGCATGATATTCATCATCATGTGGATGGGCGATTAATACACCATCAGTACATCCAAAGGCTACATATTCATGGTTTTGTGCGGCGCCGTGTAAATCTGGGCAGTTTTCTTCTAAAACGCCTTCTTGTTCATATTCGCCATCGTGTAAATGGAAGATGCCAACTTGATCAGGTAATGTACCATCAGATGTTGTTTCAGCTTCGTCGCGACGAATTGTACTTAATAAGTAATCGCCTTGTATTTTCGCAACACCGTGCATGTTAATGTCGTAATTAAGTTCGCTATTCACACTTCCACTATTAATATCAGCATCGGTTAATACCTGTACTGATGCTGAAACACCCGCATCAGCATTACCGTCGTTAAACACAGTCATGTTACCGTCGTGTTTTACAATATGTGTAGGGCTACTACCATTTAATTCAAAATCAAGCATTACTGGTGCTTCTTCGTAAGGGTGTAAATGATCGCCATGATCTTCTTGGTAAATACCGCTGTCGATAAAACCAACGTAATCATTTGCTCTACTTGCAATAACCGCATAACGATAATCAGCAGAAGCCGTTAAGGTATTGCTGTCGTAGGTTAATGAAAAGGTATCAACTATTTCACCGTCATCTAGGCCGAATAAGATAGTTTCGTCACTGTCAGCAGACAATACCGCTAAGCGACCTTCTAATTCAACAACTTCATGCTCATGATCATCAACAATCTCAGTAAGATCTCCTATCGTACCTTCGGTGTCATTACAACCGGCTAGAAGTAGTGTTGCAACAGATGCTGCAATGAGATTAAATTGAAATGATTTTTTCATTAGTTACTTTCCTTAATAAGAGTATGGGGTAGTAAGTTTTGGGAATCCTTGATTTTAGGTAACGAAGGATCATCTTGAAATTTTAGTTATGATACAACATATCTTTTTGTGGTGAAATAAAATCCGCTAAAAGAATAACAATTAACATTAAAGTAGAATTCTGAAGTTAATACCAAGTCCGTTAACTCACGGCTCGAACTAGTGCGATAATCGCGGTAATTGCCGATAAGGTTAAAATCCACTTTCTAATTAAGTGTGGCTTAATAATATGGTGTGCCTTGGAAGATATATAAAAACCTATTGCTATACCCGGTAAAGCTATGGCTACAGCAATAAAGGTGTTTGAGGTTATTTGTCCTACTAAGGCGAGAGTGGATAAAGCGACTATATTTAAGAATAAGAAAAAAGCGGTAAGATTCGCCTTAATATTTTTAATATCACCATGTTGATAAAGTAGCGCCATTGGCGGCCCGCCAACTGCCGTAATTGTGCCCATTAACCCCGAAGTAAAACCTGCGATAGTATTCGTTTTATTATTTACTTTTGGGATAAAACCTAAAATTGAAATAAATACTGCAAATAATATTAATAAAGCAAATACTAGTTCAAATTGCTCCTTTGAGGTAACTTTAAGTACAAGCCCTGCCGCTAATACTCCGAAAAAACCACCGGTCATTGCCCATGAAACTTGTTTAAATTGCAAGTGTTCTCTATCTCGCATCATCATAACAACGGTTATAATAGTGGAAATTAATATTAATGGTGCGGGGACTAATGTTGGGCTAATTAGAAAAAGTAGTGGAGCGCAAAACATACCCACACCATAACCTATTAACCCCTGTAGTAAACTACCTATTAAGACGATAACATTAATCAAAAGAATGCTAAGTAAGGTGTATTCCATTATTTATGTTGCTGCTTTTGGCTATAACGTTATTGATAGGGGTATTCTAACACTTAACAGTATCTACTGGGTAGGGTAATTACTCTAAATCGATGTCGTATTAATCGTTTCTATTACACAAGGAGAAAACACTGATGATTAAGTCAGTTCTTTCAACATTCACAATAACTACCGCTAGCTTATTACTTATTGGTAAATTATTTATGAGTAGTTTATTGGGTGTGCTAGGTTACGCAGCGGTGCCACTTGCAGAATTATCTTCATTAAAAGCGTCACAGCAAGCAGTAAATAAATTAAAAGCTAATCATCAGTCTAAAAAGACTAAAGCAACTAAAAAATTTGCTAAACGCACAGGTAAAAAAGTAGGAGCTATTGCTCTTTCTGCTGTAACCATTGGTACTGTGGCGGTTGTGGGTACACTCACTTATATTGAACTTAATGAGTATTGCGAACAGAAACGCGAGTTAATTAACGAAGAAAATATTTTATATAATACTAACTTATCGTTTGATTTTAATATATGTATGGAAGAGGCTAAAGCTGACTCTACCCTAATAGCTGACGAGGCTTGGAAAACGGTTAAAGAGTCAAGTGCTGAGGTTGTTGGTGAAATTAATAACTTTTTACAGCCTAGTCGTGAAGAGTTAAGAAAATTATTTGAAAAAATAGATCGTTATTTTGCACAGTAAAGGCGATATTTAGACGGTTTTCTGATTAATTTAAATCGTACTTTATTTTGCATAAACCATATTTTTAAGAAGCCATATTTTGAGTAAAAAAGAGTCTTTATGAACGAACATATTATTATTTTAACAGTCGCATTATTAGTTTTGTTGTACGGTTATATTTCTAAAGCTTTAACCGCAATTAATATTTCAGGACCAATGTTTTTTGCTGGCGTAGGTTTATTTTTATCACCTTTAGGTATTAATTTTAGTGACGTAGATGTTGATGCAGAGTTTGTAACCATTGTAGTTGAAATTGCTTTGGTTCTAGTGCTTTTTAGTGATGCTGCGTTGTTAGATTTAAAATTATTACGTCAATCGTGGAAGTTGCCCACGCGTTTATTGGTGGTTGGTTTACCATTGACAATTATTTTTGGCACTGCTGCTGCTCAGTTTGTTTTCCCAGAAGAGCCTGCCATGTATATGTTACTACTAGCTTTATTATTAACACCTACCGACGCTGCTTTAGGTAAAGCCGTGGTCACAGATATTAAAGTACCGAAAGGAATACGCTCAAGTATTAATGTAGAAAGTGGTCTTAATGACGGTATTATTTTTCCTTTAGTGATCACAGTATTGGTACTGATTGTTAGTGACTTTAATAAAACTGATGCCGGTGACTCTGCTTGGCTTAGCTATGTTTTAAAACAGGTAGGTTTTGGCGCATTGGTTGGCGCAAGTATTGGTTATATTGGCGCTAAAATATCAGTATTTAGTCTTAATAAAAACTGGATGGTAGACAGCTATCAAAACCTCATTCCTATTGCACTCGCTATTTTAGCGTTTTATCTGGCTGAAAACTTTCAAGGTAATGGTTTTATTGCGGCATTTTTTGCGGGGCTCTTGGTGGGTAATACAAGTAACCATGCACGTGATCATATTGAAGATTTCGCCGAAAGTGAGGGTGAGTTATTAGTGTTGATCAGCTTCTTTTTGTTTGGTCTAGCCTTTGTGCCACAAGTCGTTGAATATGTAACTATACAAGTGGTTATATATGCCTTATTAAGCCTAACTGTTGTACGCATGTTACCAGTAATGATATCGTTGATAGGCGCAAAGCTAGACGGTGTTAAATTAGATTTATCAAGTTTAGCGTTTATTGCTTGGTTTGGACCTCGTGGTATTGCGTCTATTTTATACGTACTTATTGTATTACATGAAGTGGGTGAAATTCCTGGATTTGAAACACTATATGCGACGGTAATGATCACTGTATTTATAAGTATTATTGCGCATGGCATAACGGCTCAGCCGTTTGTTAATTGGTATACTAAGAATCACAAGGACAATGAAGAGTAAGTGACAATTAGGGCTTATCTCCCAATGTTTATAAGAAGCTAATAAATGGATGCAGATAGAAAAGCACAAGATCCAACATTAGTTTGTACATGCAGTGACTTGTATCTTTATCAAATTCAACAAGCAATTGTTGAAGGTGAAGACGAGTATAATGAAATCATGCAATACAATGACACTTTACCACGTTGTGGTGAATGCCAAGACCATGTTGATGCCTTAGTAGCAGCAAGTACAATACAGTATAATGATCAGCCGCAGGATAAATAATTCTGTTAATATAATAGCTTAGCAGAGTAATTTCTTCTGTTAATCAAATGGAATCACGATGAAATATAATGTTATAAATGCCATTCAAAAACACTTTTCCTTAAGTGCTGCTATAACAAAAAAAGCGCACAACTCAGGCTTAAAATTAACCAGTTGTATGCTGGCGCTTATCACAACCCATAGTTTTGCGAGTATACCTGCATTTCCTCCAATAATTACACCTGCACCCGTAGCCACAGTTCCAGAAGAAATTATAACTGTTGATTTACCACGGGTTTGGAAGCCAGTTAGTTACAGGGACATATCACATCCTGTTATTGGTAGAAAAGGTATGGTGGTTAGTCAAAAGCGTATTGCCAGTGAAGTAGGAGCCGATATTCTTCGCCAAGGTGGTAATGCGGTTGATGCCGCTGTTGCTGTTGGCTTTACCTTATCTGTTGTTTTACCACGAGCGGGTAATTTAGGCGGCGGTGGTTTTATGTTAGTGCACTTGGCAGACCAAGATAAAACTATTGCGATAGATTACCGAGAGACAGCGCCAGCGTTAGCTTATAAAGATGTATTTCTTGATGAAAATGGTAATCCGGTTATTGATAAATCATTAACAACATTGTCGGCTTCAGGTGTACCGGGTACGGTTGCGGGCTTGCATTATGCTCTTGAAAAATATGGAACTATGTCATGGTCAGAGATAATAAAACCAGCAGAAAAAATCGCCCGTAATGGATTTGTTGTTGATGATGATATGGAGCTTTTATTGAATCGAGAGTTAGATTTATTAGCAAGCAATCCTGAAACATGTAAGGTTTTTTTAAAAGACAATTGCCAAGCTTATCAAGCCGGTGACATGTTAATTCAAACCGACTTGGCTGACTCATTAGCCTATTTACAAAAGCAGGGCGCAGCAGGATTTTATCAAGGTGATATTGCCAAAAAAATGGTTGCGGCAATGGAGCAGGGCGGTGGCCTTATTACTGCAAAAGACTTAACGGATTATAAAGTTAATGAGGTAGCGCCAATTCGAGGCACCTTTAATGGCTTTGAAATTTTAACTATGCCGCCACCAAGCTCAGGTGGTGTTCATCTCATTCAAATGTTAAATATACTGGAAACATTTGATTTAAGTGATATTAAACAAGGCTCTGCGGCCTTAATTCAACTACAAGCTGAAATATTCAAACGTGCTTATGCGGACAGGAGTACTTTCTTGGGTGATCCTGCCTTTGTTGACGTACCAAGCTCAGGTTTAACGAGCAAAGAATACGCGCAAGCGCTTGCTAAAAATATTGGTAGTCACAAAGTAACACCTTCAACAGAAATAAAAGAGGGTGAGCCAAGTAAATATGAAAGCCCTGATACAACTCACTTTTCGGTAATGGATGATGCCGGTAATGTAGTGAGTAATACTTACACCTTAAATCATTATTATGGCAGCGGTATTGTGGTTCCAGGTACCGGAATTTTATTAAACAATACTATGGATGATTTTTCGGTAAAACCAGGTAGCCCTAACAGCTACGGGTTAATTGGTGGTAAAGCCAATAGCATTGAAGCGAACAAGCGTCCATTAAGCTCTATGACACCGACTATTGTTTTAAAAGACGGTGAACCCTATCTTGCCACGGGTACGCCGGGCGGCAGTAAAATAATTACCGCAGTGTTTCAGCAGTTGGTTAATGTTTTATATTACGACATGAATATTTTGGAAGCGACGATAGCACCAAGAGCACATCATCAATGGCAGCCTGATATTTTGTATGTTGAAAGAGATGTACCCGCAGATACGGTCGACTTACTAAAAGCCCGGGGTTACACAGTTAAAAAATCAAGCACCCAAGGTAGTTTACAAAGTATTATGAAATTCAACGGTTTATTCTTAGGCGCGGCAGACCCTCGCAGACCAGGTGCAGCAGCAATTGCGGTAGATGTTCTTGATAAAAAAGCGACTAAATAATACGGTTTTACGTTAAGTGAATAGAGGTTTTTATAGCGTATTGATGACCGATTTACTGAGCATGATAATGCAGTGACAAAGAGATTATTTTATCCCTGTTAATGCCTATTTTATCGCTATACTCTTGCCAATTTTAAATGGTATTATGCGCTATTATTTATCCTTTACATGATCTATACCTGTTACCATTCAAAGTGCTCTGAAACATGCATCTTGAATGATAACGGCTATATAAAAATGTTAGTTTTATCCGCTAAGGCAGAATGTAATTGAGCTTAGTACAAGTACTTGATTCTGGTGATGACACCGCGCTGTTTGAATCGATATCCGATGATATTATTGAAAAGGGCTATAGTATTCGTCCTTATGCTTTACCTGAGAATTTAGCGTTACTGTTATCACAACATATCCTTGAGCTATCTAGCGAAAAATTTAAACGTGCTGGTGTAGGTCGTAGTAAAGATCTGGTTGTTAACGATTTTATTCGGACTGATGAGATCAGTTGGATAACATACCAAGGAGCGGCGAGTTGCGCATGGATTGACTGGGCCGACTCGTTACGAGTTTATTTAAATAAACACCTGTTCTTAGGCTTATTTTCTTTTGAAAGTCATTTTGCTCATTATGCTAAAGGTGATTTTTATAAAACCCATAAAGATGCATTTAAAGGTGAAGACAATCGCATTTTATCGGTTGTGGTATATCTGAATCAAAATTGGGTGCCGTCTGATGGTGGTGAGTTAGTGATTTATGATAAAAACCTACCGGCTTCAGCGGTGATTGATAATAGAAAAGTCACGGTTGTTCCTAATTTTGGCACGATAGTGGTTTTTTTAAGCGAAGAGTTTCCTCATGAGGTATTACCAGCAAAGCGTGACCGATATTCTATTGCGGGCTGGTTCCGTTTAAATAATAGTATTGCTAATAATATTGATCCTCCGCGTTAGTTTCCACCGAGTTAGCTCAAGCAGCAATGAAGACATTAAATGAATGTATTGAACCAGTAAATACATCTATCTTTTTAAGTAAATAATAAGTGAGTGTCATTAGTGGCTAAACTGCCTCCGAAACTTCACAATATCAGCGAGCTTTATGATATTAATCAAAAAATTGCGCCGTTAAAAGACTTAGCAGACCGAGAGCGTCGATCTATTTATGGCTTAACGGGTATGGTTTATACTCCGCATATTGATGAGTATATGCAGATGAGTGTAAAAAAAGCGGAGATACTTGCTTGCTTAAAAAAACAAGGTTTGTTGGCTTTGTCACAAGTTGAAGTGATCAGCATCGCTTTAGATTTTCTCCATAAACGAGCCAAAAATAATACTATTGTCGAGTATAACGGTAATAGTTATCAGCGCCGATTTTCACCGTTAAAATTAAGTAAGTCAGGTAAAGTGGTGCGAACTTGGGCAAGGTATTGGTTATTACAATCGCCTAACGGTAAAGCGGATCCAATTTGGGAAGCGGAAGTCAGAGAAATTTGGCCAACTTACTTTTTAATTCATATAACCGATATCTAAATTGAATTTTTGAATATACTTTTTAACTCGTCATTATCTGATTAAAGTATTGTCGAGTAAATTCGAGAAAAGTAGATAATCGCTTTGACTGATGAATAAGTTGTGGGTGTATGATATAAATCATTGATCCTTTTGGCATTTTATCTTCAAATATCGGTTGTAGCTTACCTAAGACTATTTCTCGATCAACTAAATATTTAGCTACTCTAATAATCCCTTTATCGCTTAGCGCGAGTTCTTTTAGCATATTATTATCATTAACTTCTAACCATCCTTGTGTTGGAATATCACCTTGCTGAAAAGCCCATGTTGGCTGTTCATCACCTTTTAAACATTGATGATTTATTAAATCTGTCGGTGACTTTGGTATTCCATTTTGCAAAAAATATGTCGGTGAAGCGCAGCAACAATGCTGATAAGACATTAATAGCTTAGCTATCATATTCTGCGGAGGCTCATTCGTGGCTCGAAAAGCTAAATCAAAATCACTTCTGTTTAAATCAAATCGGGTGTAACTGCAGTTAATCGAGAACTCAATAGCAGGATGAATTTGCTTGAACTTTGAAAAAATATCAAATAAATACCGTTCTGCAAAACCTGCAGGCGCAGTGATTTTTATCCTGCCTTTTATTTTATTTACTTCCTGTTCGGCGCTTCTTTCTAATTCGAGCAAATCATGACGGATTTTATTCATGCCGTTAAGTACGCTCTCACCTTCAGGTGTTAAGCGGACACTTCTTGTTGATCGAATCAATAATGCCATTTGCATATCTTTCTCTAAACGTCTGATTTGACTGGAAAGGTGTCCACGTGAGATGTTCAACTTTTCTGCCGCAACGGTAAAGCTTAAATGCTCAGCCACTTCACTAAATAGCATTAAACGTTCAAGTTTTTTATGTTCTTTCATCATTAAACTTATTCCATAGAGACTTAATTTTTAAGCGAAACCATTGTGTAGCGACTCGCTGAATGAGTTGTAGTCAGGCAGTAAAAATAGGTATTGTATTTTATACTAAACAATGATTATTTTTTTGTCATATTTTAATTGCTAATGTTTTGTTGAAGAATAGCATCCAGAGAAACATTTATTAAACCGAGCGCAGGTTAAATATACCGCATAAATAAAAAGGACAAGATTAATGAGTGATAACAAATACCCGCTAAGCAAAATGATCAACAATAATAGTTCGCTTGTTTTTGGTTGTATGGGCTTAGGCGGCACTTGGGATAACAACCCAATTACCGCAGCGCAAATACAACAGGCGCATGATGTGGTTGATACCGCTCTTGATGCCAATATTACCTTGTTTGATCACGCAGATATTTATAATTTAGGTAAAGCTGAGCAAGTGTTTGGAGAGGTGTTAAAAGCACGTCCAGAACTACGTGACTTAATTGCTATTCAATCAAAATGTGGTATTCGCTTTGCGGATAGCGAAAATCCACAGCGTTACGATAGCTCCCCTGAGTGGATCACCCATTCAGTTGAAAATAGCTTATCTCGATTAAACATCGAACAATTAGATATTCTTATGCTACACAGACCCGATCCATTGATGGAACCGGAGTTAATCGCAGAAGCCTTTGACAGCTTAATTGCCAGTGGCAAGGTGAAAAGTTTTGGTGTTTCTAACATGCAGCAGCATCAAATGGCCTATTTATCATCAGCATTATCTCAGCCACTAGTGGTTAACCAAGTTGAATTAAGTTTAAGCCATTTAGCTTGGTTAGAAGAGGGCGTAACCTCAGGTAATTCGGGGGAACCAGTGGTTAATTATGGCGCAGGAACACTAGAGTATTGCCGCCAGAATAACATTCAACTGCAATCCTGGGGCTGCTTAAGTCAGGGGATATTTACAGGGCGTGATATTTCGCAACAAGCGTTACCTGTGCAAAGAACAGCGGAGTTAGTCGGTAAATTAGCGGCTGAATACCAAGTTAGCAAAGAAGCGATAGTGTTAGCTTGGTTAAAGCGTCACCCTGCTAATATTCAACCTGTGATTGGTACAACGAATGTTGAGCGTATAAAAGCCTGTGCAGAGGTTGATAATCTTACCTTAACTAGAGAACATTGGTATGCGTTATGGTTGAGTGCTAGAGGGCATGCTTTACCGTAACAAATCGCTATTAAGCTTTTGTATACTATGATTACAACAAATAATCCTAAGCAGTACTCGGTAGGATTATTTGTTTTATACCAATCTGATTAAATTTCTTCCCAACTCAGAGCTATGTTCGATGTGCAATAACA
>NZ_JAHKPR010000082.1:47993-86515 GCF_018860585.1 Colwellia sp. E2M01 | reverse complement strand
AGAGAATGCAGGAGCTTATTCTCCTGAACAACCATTCTCTTCAATCAATGCCTTGCCTCTAAGCCTTTTAATTCTCGCTGAGTGGGAAAGAACTTAATCAAATTGGTATTAGGTATGTTCTTCGTTTTAAGGCTTAGTTTTAAGGTTTCGTATTAAAGCTTAATGTTACGGCTTAGCTTTAAGGTTTCGTATTGAAGTAGCTATTGAGCAAGGTATGCCAGTTCTTATCAGTATAATGAAACTGTGCAAGTTGCTTTCTTTCTTTTAAAAATGAACGTTGTAAACGTGCCATATTATCTCTGTGCCATTCAGTATGTACAGGGTTAGTGCGTAATTCACCTCGATCAAAGTCGATCAAAAACACCTGTTCTTTATCATCAAGCAAAATATTATGGCTATTCAAGTCATGATGATAAATACCGTGATGATGAAAATGCTTAATGGTAGCGCCAATACGATGCCAAACCTCATCACTTAACGACTGTTTAGTTAATATCGCTACCAAATCTTGTGCATTGTTAATACGGCTAGTAAGTAAATCCGCTTTGTAGGTTAAGCCATTTTGAATAACACGGTAGGCAATAGGTGCAGGCGCTGGTAATTTTAATGTTTGCATATGACGTAACAGGGCAAACTCTTGGGCAGCGCGTGTTTTGTTTATGGTATCAAACCAATAAGAGTCATTAATTAATTTACCAATTAAACCACCACGATAATAATGACGTAATACCCAATCGTGTTTAATATTATTACTATCGGTATAGGCTAAAAACCATGTAGTTCCACGGCCTTGTGCAGAGCCTGTTATAGCACTTTTTTGTTGCCAATAACTAGGGCTTAGCATCTCGGCAGCAAAATTATCAATTAATGTTTCATTGAAAAAGCAAGTTGTCTTACCTTGTACAAGCCGAGTAAATTTTGCGTTAGTTACCGATTCAGTCACGAGTTATCTCCAGAAGACTTCATTGTCGTTACTGTATCAGTAACCTTGTCAATAGTGTTAACAATAGGTGATAAAAGCTTTTTTACCGCAGTTAAGCTCTTTTCACTGGCTCCTTGGTTGGCTAATACCACTTTTAATGCATTCTCACCAAGTTGTTGTTGCTGTGCGGGCTGCCGTAATAAAGTACTTACTTTGTCAATCAGTTGAGTACTTGCTTCATCTTCGGCTAATTCAATAACGGCATTCTCTTGTCTAAGTTGCTGCATTATTTCATTAAAGTTACTCATGTTATGACCCACTATAATAGGCTTAGTAAATAAAGCAGGCTCTAATGGGTTATGACCTCCAACTTCGCTAAAGCTACCTCCCATAGTTACAATATCACTTAAATCAAAAGCTGCCATTAGCTCGCCAAGGCTATCAAGCAACCACACTTGTTCGCTAGTAACGGCAGTTTTTTCGCTGCGCCTTGCCAAGGTAAAGCCTTGCGAAAGGCAAAGCTTGGCAACGTGATCAAAACGTTCAGGGTGGCGAGGTACTAATACCAATAATAATTGTGGGAATTGAGTTAATAATTCTTTGAAGGCGCTTAATATAATTTCTTCATCGCCTTGATGGGTGCTAGCAACTAACCAAAGCGTCCTGCTAGGTTTATTTTCATTTTGCGCGAGTGTTGTTGACTGTAATAGTAACTCACTCAGCTCAGCTTTTTTGGACATCATTTGCTGATTAATACTGATATCAAATTTTAAGTTACCACTATTTTCACAACGTTCTGTACTCGCACCAAGTTGTATAAAGTGAGTTAAATTTTCTTCGCTTTGACAAAGAATTCTATCAAAGCGATTTAAACAAGGAGTAATTAACGGGGAAACTTTGGCATAACTGGTAAGCGACTTTTTCGATAAACGACCATTAATTAATAATAACTTTATATTCTGACGATGGCATTGGGCTATAAGACTTGGCCATAACTCAGTTTCCATAAAAATCATCATTTTAGGCTTCAAGCGATGAATAAATAATGCGGTGCAAGGTAGTATATCAAGTGGTAAATAACCGTGCTGCACTCGAGAGCCAAATAACTTAGTTATTTGTGCAGAGCCTGTTGGCGTAAATGAGGTAACTGTGACCGGTAAATCAGGGTAAGTGAGTAATAACTTTTCTATAAAACTTTTAAGAGCAATTACTTCACCAACACTTGCTGCGTGTACAACAATACCGCCTTGTTGTATAGCTTGTGGTTGTGTGGGAAAAAAGCCTAATCGTTCTAATAATCGTTGACGATAAGCGGTATTTTTTTTAGAGCGAACCACTAAAAAAATGAGTGCTACCGGCAATAATAATAACAGGAGAATGCGGTAAATTAGTAAGGAAATCATATTAGTGAATATACTCTATCATTAATTGCTCAAGAGATTATAACAAAGGCTTTATCAATGTGCGTGATAAAAAATCGCCTTTAACATATTGATACGCATTTTACCTATTAGCGTATTTTTAATGAATGTAAAATGCGTTAACATAGCAGACTAACACCAGAGTAGTGGTTGTAATAACGACTAATTAATGAGGAATACACAGTGTCAGATAATAGTTTTAAGCATATGTCAGTAAGTGATTTACAAGGCGTTTTAGCAAATAAATCACATGTTGTAGTAGATATTAGAGACGCTAACTCATTTGCAGGAGGCAGAATTGCTGGTGCACTTCATTTGACCAATGAATCATTACCTGATTTTTTACGTGATGCAGACCTTGATGCGCCTGTTGTTGTTTGTTGTTATCACGGCATTTCAAGCCAACAAGCAGCTGAGTTTTTGGTTAGCCAAGACTTTACTGAAGTTTATTCACTTGATGGTGGTTTTACTCAGTGGCAAACACAATTTCCTAATGATATTGAGCGATAACTCCTTATGACAAATGAGTCTGTTGAACATACGGATGCTTTACAGCCTTTAGTGCAACTTAAAGACCGTAATATCGCCTTATTGTTTAGTCATTATTTACAAACATTAGGTATTCAGGCGCAGTTACAATCAAGTCAAGAAGATGGCCATGTTATATTTTGTCCTGCAGACAAGTTAGAACAAAGTAAAGCAGAATTTGATGCTTTTATTTTGCATCCTCATGCGGAAAAATATCAACAAGCGGCTTGGGATAGTGGTGAAACCATTAGCCTTAGCTCCAATGACTTCACCTTATTAAAAAGCTTTAAGGCTAGTTTTTTAGAGCATGCAGGTATAGTTACCTTGCTTGTTTTTATTGCATGCTGGGTGGTTTTTTTAGGTAGTGAGCTTGGTTGGGCGCAAACATTATTTACTAGGTTGCAGTTTTATCCGCAATTTTCAATTGATGCCTTTTTACATGATCCATTACGTTTAATTGGCCCAGCGTTATTTCATTTTTCTTGGTTACATATTGTCTTCAATACCATGTGGTGGTGGCAACTAGGTGGCAGTATAGAAAAAACCTTAGGTAAAATGACCTTAATTAACTTGTTTCTTATCTCTGCTATTGTATCTAATGTGGGGCAATATATTGTTTCAGGACCAAATTTTGCGGGTTTATCTGGCGTTGTTTATGCTTTAGTCGGATTTATTTGGTGGTTTGGTTATTTAGCGCCAGAACGAGGCTTATCATTATCAAAACCATTAGTTGGTTTTTTACTGTTTTGGTTAGTGCTTGGCTTTGTTGATTTATTACCTGTAAATGTAGCAAATACTGCACATTTACTTGGTTTGTTATCAGGATGTTTTTTAGCGTTATATACGGTAAAAGTATTGGGCGTGGGCGGTAAGCGAGAAGTTTAATGGTCAACGGAACACATAAATTGAAGTCGTGTTAAGTGTTCCGTTTATATTTTAAATCTGCTTGATTAATTATCTAGCCACTGTGTGAAAAGTAATTTTTTAACCAGCGGCTCGCCAGTTTCTTGCACTAATAGTGCTTTCACTTGTTCTTCGCATTCCAATTGTATTTCAGAACGACCTTTTATCGATTTCACTTTTGCTTCTTCTTGTTGGCCAATAATGTCGATAATAGCATCGCGTAATAAAGGCGCATGGTGCTCCACAATCGTTAAATTATCACCTTCCACCATTAACTCAACTGTTATACGAACAAAGCCGATTTTCTTTTTTGAAGCAACATAATTAGTAACTATGTCTGGCTGAAAGCCGTAATAAGCATAACTAGCGGCATTAACCTGTATAGTGCTTGTGCTTAATATGAAGAGGAAAGAAAAAGGAATTAAATATTTATACATAAAATAACAGTCGATAGGAAATGAATGAACTTACCTTTATCATACCTCTATTTTTATTTTTTTCCTGCTTATTTTGTAAATTATACTAATTCGGATAAGTTTATGTGTTTTATTACGCGGTAGTAGAGAAGATCCGTAGAATTTATAATTAATTGTCACTTAATCTGAGCATTCTATACCCGTTACCATTCACGATGTATATTTAAATTCCCACTGAAATCGAGTATTTTGAATGGTAACGAGTATATAGAGAATGGTATTAAATGAGTTTACGATTGTTGTCTGTTATTATATTGGAAGTATTAATACCGCGGTTTTAAGATCAAAAATATAAGTTACCGTTTACGTTTTATTACCTTATGAGCCTTTGCACAATAAATATATGAATCAAGAAATCATTACTTTTCCAGTGACCTTATCAGGACAATGGCAGGTTCCTAACCACACCAATTTATCGCAATGTTCAGCTATGTTAAAAGACTGGTTACTTGACGAAAGCTCCCTTACCGCTCGCCTTAAAAGCCATAGCTCGAATTTTCATGTAAAAGTAATTGGTGAAGCACAGCAGCTTTGCTCTACAGAAGATGCGTGTGCATTGATTAATGTTGGTGAGCCCGTATTAGTACGTGAAGTACTATTATATTGCGATAATGTACCGCAAGTATTTGCTCGTAGCGTATTACCTTTAACAAGTTTAACCGGCAAAGAAGTGGTGCTTGGTCATTTGGGTGCGCAACCTTTAGGGCAGGTGTTATTTAATAACCCGTCACTACAACGCCAAGGCCTAGAGGTATCTGCTTTTACTGTAGGCTCTAGTATTGCTATGTTGGCTAATGCATTACTTGAGCAAGGTAACGTTACATACAACACAGTTGATAGCGAACGTAAACTTTGGGGCCGTCGTTCTATTTTTATATTAGAGAATAAACCTTTAATGGTTGCTGAAGTATTTCTTCCGAACGCTTTTGCTTATCAATAGAAGACTCAATCAAGATATGTTTGGTAGTACTCGGTTTAATATCAGTACTCGGTTTAATATCAATACCCGAATTAGAAAAAAATGAATAAGAGAATAGAAAAATAATGCTGAATAAATTGAAACAAAAGTGGCTAGCAATAAAGTTAATTACACGTATGGATAAGCCTATCGGTACTTATTTATTATTGTGGCCAACCTATTGGGCAATATGGATTGCCAGTGATGGTTGGCCTAGTCTGCATATGTTATTAGTGTTTAGCTTGGGTGTATTTATTATGCGTAGTGCAGGTTGCGTGATAAATGATTACGCAGATAGAAAAATTGATGGCAGCATTGAACGCACTAAAAATAGGCCGTTAGTTAATGGCATGATGACCAGTACCGAAGCAATTAACTTATTTGGTTTGTTAATTGGCATGGCGCTAGGGTTAGTATTAACACTGAGTTTGTTTACTATCTACCTGTCTGTCGTTGCAGTGTTTCTTGCGGCGCTTTACCCGTTTATGAAGCGGTATACTCATTTACCGCAAATGTTTTTAGGTGCTGCTTTTAGTTGGGGGATGATCATGGCCTTTGCAGAGGTTCAGGGCGAAATACCGACAATTGCATGGATATTATTTGCGGCAAATATGTGCTGGACTGTGGCTTACGATACTATGTATGCCATGGTGGATAGAAATGACGATGTAAAAGTTGGCGTTAAATCAACCGCTATTTTATTTGCTGAAAACGACAAACGTATTATTGGTATTTTACAATTAATGACCTTAGCTTTGTTATGGACAGTAGGTGATATTCTCGCTTTTGGCTGGCCGTTTCAATTATCACTTATTGTCGTGGCGGGCTTATTTAGTTATCAACAATTGTTGATTGCTAATAGAGAAAGAGAAGCGTGTTTTAAAGCTTTTTTACACAATCACTGGGTTGGTTTGGCCGTGTTTGTTGGTATCGTTGTTGAGTATTTATAAATAACAGACCCTACTATAAATTTAGTTGAACAACTGAATAAACTCTTCAAAAGGTAAGGGTCTGTTAAAATAATAACCTTGGTATTGATAGCAACCAAGCATTTTTAGGCAATTAAATTCATCTATTGTTTCTACACCTTCTGCCAGTACGTTCATGTGTAATGTTTTACCTAAGCTAATGATCATACTCGCAATGGCGACACTTTCATTACTCTGTTCAATATTTGCAACAAAAGAACGGTCTATTTTTAATACTCTTGCAGGAATGCGTTTTAAATAAGTTAATGAAGAATAACCTGTACCAAAATCATCAATACTAGAAGTAATAGCATTGGCTTTAAATGAAGCAATGAGCTTTATAGAGTCTTCAATATTTTCAACAAGTAAATTTTCGGTTAACTCTAAACCTAAGTGCTCCGCCAAAATATTATTGGCTTTGATTGCTTGCATTACTTTATCTTGAAAATCATGCTGAATTAATTGTTTGGCACTGACGTTAATTGATATATTCTTAAAAGTGTTAGGTAGAGATAATTGTTCTATTTTATGAATATCAGCACATGCTTGCTCTAATACCCATTGACCAATATTAAGAATTAAGTCACTTTCTTCGGCAATAGGAATGTACACAGCAGGTGATTCAATACCATGAATAGGATGTTGCCAACGTAATAATGCTTCAGCGCCAATAATATCGCCGCTATGGTTGTATTGCGGTTGATAAAATAATTTGAAATCGCCATTTTTTAACCCTTGCTTCATATCTTCAACATAAGCTAAGCGTTTTTTTATTTTGTCTGACATCGAGGAGTGATATTGCTTACCTAATCGACTTTTATTGCGCTTTGCTTCATACATCGCGATGTCAGCGAATTTAATAATATTATTTACCGTACTACTTTGTAATGGGAAAAAGACATAACCAATGCTGCAACTTAACTTATATGAGTTAGCTTTGATAACAAAAGGAATAGCAAGTAGCTGATTGATATCACTGATTATTTCTGTCACAACCTCTTGGTAATTGTGATTTAAATTTCTAATGAGTAGCACAAACTCATCGCCACCAAAACGAGCGACATCAATATTCTCACCGCTTAATGATTGTAAGCGGTTTGCTAGAATAAGCAGTATTTGATCACCAACGGTATGCCCCATGGAATCATTAATAGGCTTAAACCGGTTAAGATCTATAAAGACAACACAACCAAATTTTTTATTAAAATGTGCCTCTTCTATTGCTTCGGCAAGTAATACGTTTAAATGTTGTCGGTTAACCAAACCAGTTAAACCATCATGCTGAGCTTGAAATGCCACTTTCTCTTCTACTAACTGTCTTGAGTAAACTTCTTTTACAAGTGAGTCGTGAACTAGCGAGGTATAACAACTGGTTGATAGTTTTTGTAAAATAGGTAACAGCGCTTTTTGTACTTCAATATCAATAGCGTAATGAGTTTCAAAAATAAGTAAGCCATGATCAGGAATAATAAAACCGAAGAAGTAGCGTCCATTTTCACATTGCTTAGATATATTTTCCTGAGCATTAATCAGTTGTGCTGTAAAGTGAGATAAAGCACTATTTTCTACCCATGATTTACCTTGTTTTTTTTTCGGAATACTGAGTAGATGTTGGTAATTGTTGGTTTCAAGCGGAGTTAATTTGGTTGGGATATTATTCTCATCACAATGAATATAAATGTGTGTACTAGTTAAATTGAGTCGATTAAAACAAACTTTTAAAAATACTTTCAACATAGCTTTTAAATCAAGCTTGTTACCAATAGCCATTGCTAGCTCATGTTGTAGTGAAATAATAAAAAGCGCTTTATTCATAATGCCTCAAATTTTACCAAGTACTAATAACGGTTGTTTTATTAAGTAAGCGAATAGCCCCACTTTTGCTATTGGCTATTTCACCTATAGACAATACACCAAATAATGCGGATGATGTTCTATGTTTATTAATGACATGTAACTCTCGAGCAAAATCATCTTCCATATATAACACCCTGCCAATACAATCAAAGATCATCGATATTTGCGCAGATTCAGCGGTTGTTTTAGAAAATAAATCGATGGCGGTTTGCTCTGTAGTTTCAATTAAACTATCAATATCGCCCTCAAGTAAATAGATCATTGAGTTAATAGGAATTTTTCCGGCACATTGTAAATAACCATATTGAGAGACAATGATCTCTCGTATTATTAGGTTACTGTTAATGTCTTCAATACCTAAAGGGTAACGCTTGGCAATATCGAAAAAGTTACCTTCAGTAAATTTATAATTGCTTGTGCTTTCTATAGCTTGGGAATATAAGTCAAAGGCAGGTTCGTAATTTAAACTAAGTACGGTTTGCTCTTCTACTTCAGAAGCTAAAAAAGGCCCTTGAAATATCTTCCAACCGTGCGCCACAGAAGTGGTTAACTTGCTAGGTAAAGTCACTAATAATACAACATTGCTACGTAAGCCTTGATTAGTAAAAATGCACGGGCGTTGAACAAAGTCGACATGCCCAGCACCTCCTCCAGCAATAGTAATACCGTGATCTAGGCATTCAAAAAGACAATCAATAAAGTCTTCAACATTATTCATCAAGCCATCAAAAAACATCAGAAAATTATCGCTATGAAAGTTAAGTTTTTCTTCTAGTTGTGAATTAATATAGTTTTCTAAAGCATCTTCGTCTTTGAGTTGATGTAAGTTAGAAAACGTAGAGATATTATAGGTTTCTTGAAAGCCAATAATTAAAGCGCCTTGCTTCATTAAGGTATCTTGGTGGGAAATCATGGGGTAAATTCCCCCAAAAATAGGCAGTAAACAGGTTTTTAATAATATATTAAGGTCTTGAGTTGGATAGTCGTTTTGATTACAAGCTAATACCATTAAACTTGTTGCATCACTAGCTTGGGCAAGGTTTAGGCCTATTTTGAAATCAGCGAGGCTATCGCTGTTTGTATGCCAAAAGAACAGACTTCCTTCCATCTTATTGTATCCATTGGTTTTTTATTATTGATTTATTTAAGCTATCTTGCATAATGCCTAAGTTATTTATATAAAACTAGTGCTAATTATTGCCACAATAGTTAAGCGCTTGTTTATTAGCGATTATTAATTAAAGTAGTAATTTGTCAAAATGTCTACTTGTAAACACGCATTAAATCGCGATACAACTTATCTATTAAATTTAGTTTCAATTTTAGTTCAACTATCGAAGAAGCGTTTGAGCAATATTACTTCTTCATTGTGACTTAGCAGGACGCTACATGGGTGTAGCTTATAATGAGAATGTAGGAGCAATTCTCCTGAATAACCATTCCTTCATCACAGCGCCTCCTCACTGCAACTTGAGATGTAAATCGCTCAAGCGCTCTGAAACATGCATCTTCAATGGTAACGGGTATATATCTAGATTTAAGATAGATATTTATGATAATTATGAAAGTTTAAAGGGAATAACAGATGAACAAAACTCTTTTAGTAAAAATGATGCTGCTTGTATCGCTTCTCTTAACCTCATTAGGTTTTAGTGGCTCAGCTTATGCAAATGATGGTAAAAAATATCGTTGGCGTTTAGCTGAAACCTGGGGGCCTAATTTTCCTATTTTTGGTGAAGCTTCAAAAAATATGGCAAAAATGGTCAAAGAGATGTCAAATGGCCGTTTTACTATTCGTATTGACTCGGCAAATAAACATAAATCAGCACTTGGTATTTTCGACTTTGTTAAAAGCGGTCAATATCAAATGGGGCATTCCGCGTCTTATTACTGGAAAGGTAAGGACTTTAATACCCAATTTTTTACAACGATTCCATTTGGCATGATCGC
The DNA here is from genome assembly GCF_018860585.1 of Colwellia sp. E2M01. Classification (GTDB taxonomy): domain Bacteria; phylum Pseudomonadota; class Gammaproteobacteria; order Enterobacterales; family Alteromonadaceae; genus Colwellia. Next base: position 76,532 of record NZ_JAHKPR010000082.1, on the reverse strand, counting down.
CTCTGAACGTCACGCATGGTTTTACTATGGTGGCGGTATGGAGTTGATGAAAAAAGTGTATGATCAATACGGCATTATGTCATTTCCTGGAGGTAATACTGGTAATCAGATGGCGGGTTGGTTCAAAAAAGAAATCAATAGCGTTGAAGATCTCCAAGGCCTTAAAATTCGTATTCCAGGATTTGCTGGTGAAGTTCTAGCAAAACTTGGTGCAAAACCAACAAATATCCCATCGGGCGAGCTATATACTGCGTTAGAGCGTAATACTATTGACGCTGTAGAGTGGGTTGGCCCTTCTTTAGATTTACGTATGGGCTTTCATAAAATAGCGCCTTATTACTACACTGGTTGGCATGAGCCAGGTGCTGAACTGCAGTTTATGGTAAATCAAAAAGCTTACGATAGTTTACCAAAAGATTTACAAGTTATTTTAACAGTAGCAATGAAAGCTGCAGCATACGATATGTACGCGCAGTCAATGCATGTAAGTGCTGAAAACTTAGCGTCGCTGAAAAAAGAATATCCAGATATAAAAATTCGTTCATTCCCTAAAAGTGTGATGAATGTTATTAAAAAAACGAATGATGAATTACTGACAGAGTTTGCTAATAAAGATCCAATGACAGCAGAAATTTTACAATCGTTAAAAGATTATAAAAGTCAAATTAGAACATGGACAGATTTGTCTGAAAGAGCTTATTTAGACAACTTTGATGAGTAATTTATTTATTTGCTGTAAAGTAGTAAGCGCGGCTTTTTAGCTGCGCTTTCTTGTTTTTATAGCTTGAATTTAAGTAGTTTAAAAACCAGAAATAACCATAAAATATAAGAGCCATAAAGAGCCCATAGATGAATACTAGTTTAAAAGTTATCAGTAAAATTATTGATGTTTTAGGAAATATTTGCAGTTTGTTAATGCTGCTTATGATCGCTAATGTTTTTTATGATGTGATCATGCGTTATTTCTTTAATGACGTCAGCATAGGTATGCAGGAATTAGAATGGCATCTATTTGCTGCTATGTTTATGTTTGGCATTGCTTATACTTTAAAAGAAGACGCGCATGTACGTGTTGATATATTTTATGATGTTATGTCTGCAAAAAAGAAAGCCATCATTAATATTTTTGGCTCAATTGTCCTAGCTTTACCCATTACCTTATTAATTATGTATTACGGTTACAATTATGCCTTTGAAGCTTATGAAATGGGTGAGGGCAGTGGTGATCCCGGTGGTTTACCACACCGATGGATTGTCCGCAGTGTTATTCCTTTGTCGTCATTGTTTTTAATCTTGGCAATTTTGCACGTGATATTAACTAGTATTCAAACCCTAAGAGGCAAAATTGTAGCGCATAGCACGGATACTAGTGTTGATGATGACAACAGTAATAACAGCAACCAAGGAGCATTATAATGACGGGGTTGGTCTTATTTGCGGTTGCGCTACTTTGTTTATTCTTAGGTTACTCTGTCGCTTTTACTTTTGCAGGTGTGTCACTGATTGTTGGTGTGGCTGTACTAGGTTTAGATCTTTTTGCGTTTATGCCGTATCGCATTATGGCTATTATGCAAAACACCATATTGATGGCTGTACCTATGTTTATCTTCATGGGGATTGTTTTACAAAAAACAGGTTTAGCAGAGCGTTTATTAGAGTCTTCAGCTAAGCTTTTTGGCGGCATTTCAGGCGGTGTTGCCATATCAACGATTATTGTTGGTACTTTGTTAGCGGCTTCAACCGGTGTGGTTGGCGCAAGTGTGGTAGCAATGGGCATCATATCTTTACCGGTAATGTTAAAAAATAACTATCATCAACCAACTGCTGCTGGCGTTATTTGTGCATCAGGTACTTTAGGGCAAATCATACCGCCGTCTATTATTCTTATTATTTTGGGTGATGTGATGGGCGTGCCAGTTGGTGATTTATTTCAAGCTGCAGTTATTCCCGGTATGTTATTAGTTGTTTTGTATACTTTATATATTTTGATATTAGGTCAAATAAAACCTGATCTTATGCCGCCTATTGAGGTAACAGAAAATAAACGTGAATTATTGCTACAAGCATTAAAAGATATTCTGCCACCTATGCTACTTATTTTAGTGGTATTAGGCTCTATTTTTGCAGGTATCGCCACGCCAACTGAATCGTCAGCAATTGGTGCTGTTGGGGCAATAATATTATCGTGTTTTTACGGCACCTTTTCTTTTAATAAATTACACGATATATCGAAAGAAACCGTTAAAGTCACCTCGATGGTATTTGCTGTACTTATTGGCGCTACCGCATTTGCGATGGTGTTTAGTTATTCAGGTAGTGAATATATTCTTGAAGACTTTTTTATGGAATTGTCTGATGGTAAATGGATGTTTATCATCATTGCCATGCTAGCTATTTTAATTTTAGGCTTTTTTATCGACTTTATTGAAATAGCTTTTTTAGTGGTGCCTATTTTATTACCTGTCGCTGTCGCTTTAGATATTAACTTAGTGTGGTTCGCCATTTTAATATCAATGAATCTACAAACCTCATTTTTAACACCACCTTTTGGGTTTAGCTTATTTTATTTAAAAGGTGTTGCGCCTAAATGGATGAAAACAAGCACTATTTATAAAGGTGTTATACCTTTTGTGATCATACAAGTCATTGTGTTGTTATTAGTGCTGAGTTTCCCAGAGCTGTTGATTATCGCCTAATCAATGAAACTAGTATGACAAGTTGGGCTAAATAACAGACATAAAAAAACACCATTGGCTAAGTTGTCAGTGGTGTTTTTTATATTATTTTTAATGATTCTGTGACAATTGCAGAGTAGCTTAAATACTAGCGAGCAATACTTTGTAATACTTCAATATCGACTAGGTTAACTACGGTTGCTTTCATTTCAGCCATGCTGTCACTCGTTACTAATAAACCATCTTCATTAACCTCAATATAGCCTTGCTCACGAATAGTTGATATCAAGGTAGATTGGGCGCGTTTATCAATAAACTCTGGGGCATTAATGCTGTTTAATACTGACAATCGCTGTGCAATAGCCACTACTTTCGTTTCTAAATCACGTTTACTTAACGGGCCTAAACGACTTATTAGAGAAGTAATAATAGCTAAGCGTTGTAAGCTTTCATCAACACAGTCTGCCATCGCGTGAACCTGACTTAATTGCTGTATATCGTCAGTAAGTGACCAGAAACCGGCTTTACTTTGTTTGGCAATATCCATTTCTTCAAATACGTTAAGTATTTGTAATGTTTGTTGTTCTATTTGTTTTTTATCTTGGTAAAGGTATAAATCTTCTTTCAATAATGAAGCTAATACTTGTACCTTAGCAATTAAATCGTCTTGATTTATTTTACTGTGTTTATCGAGTAGTCGACAGGTTAAGGCTGGTACCACATAGCTGTGTAAAATGTTATTACGGTAATAACGCATTTCTAAATTAGCTTTCTCAGACAGCGAAATGATACTGCCAAAACTATCTTCTGTGATAGTAACTTTATTAAGAGAAATAACATGTTCAATTAACTCTGCAGCTGATTCTTTAGGTACTGTTAACTGTTTACTGAAAGGTGCTTGGCGTTGTACGTTTAAGAAAAAATCGAGCTGTGTTTCTAACTCAACTTTAGACAAAGCCTTATTTTTAGAGGTTTGTAATATCAAAGCTATTAATGCAACACCGTTTAAAGCAGCGCTTTTGTTGATATTTTCCATTACGTTTTCAGCAAGTTCGTTAACGGTAGGTGTTAACCACGTTGGCTTTTGTGGATCTATTGGATCAATAGCGTCTTTCCAATTAGGTACTTTCTCATTAAGAAATTCGTTAATATTCATTGGCTCACCAAAATTTACATAACCGTTACCGTAGTTACGTAAGTTTTTAATCGCCTTAAGTACGCCAAAGATAGACTCGCCTTTTTTCTCGCTGCCACTTAATTCTTTGTGGTAAGTGCCTACTTCCATTACGTGTTCGTAACCTAAGTAGACTGGTACTAGCGTTAATGGTCTGTCGATACCGCGTAATAAACTTTGTATACTCATAGCAAGCATGCCAGTTTTTGGTGTTAATAATCTACCTGTACGGCTACGTCCACCTTCTGTGTAGTACTTAACACTGTAACCACGTTCAAAAAGTAAGCCTAAATATTCACGGAAAATTGTCGAATATAAGCGATTACCACCAAAGCTACGACGAATAAAGAAAGCACCTGCTTTTCTAAATACCGTACCTGCTGGCCAAAAATTTAAGTTAATACCTGCAGCAATACGTGGCATTACTAAACCTTCTTGAATAATCACATAAGACAGTAATAAATAATCCATGTGGCTACGATGACAAGGAACATAAATTATCTCGTGGCCATCTTGTGCAAGTTTACGTAACACCTTAGCGTTACTCACATTAATTGCGCTGTATAACCTTGCCCATAACCAATGTAAAATTACCTCACCAAAACGCACCCAAGACACGTTATAGTCACCGGCGATTTCATTCATCATAGCTAGGGCTTCTTTTTTAATTTGCGCCTCTGAAACTTTTTTACTTTTAGCTTCATCGCTAATAATTCGTTTGATAGATGGGTTGGCAAGTAGTGCAGTAAACATCTGTTTACGATGCATTAATCTCGGGCCTTTAGCAGCAATAGTCTGGCGATGAAAATGAAAACGAGCAACACGTAAGAATTTACGCGTAGCATCTTCATCACTACCGTGGTTGTCGGTAATATCGCGTAACGATATAGATTCACTAAAACGTACTAACGTATCACGACCTAAAAACAATACGATGAAGAATTTACGTAACCAACTTGGTGATTCTTGATCGGCGATTAAAGTACCAATATTTAGGTTTCGGCGTTCTTTAGTAGGCGCTTTACCCCAAATTAAATTAGCGGGAATAAGTTTAGCATCAAGGTTTTCATCAAGTGTATGTTGCTTTAAAAGTGCTAAGCCTTGAGTTGATGCGGTTGTTTTTTTAATTTTGCGACATGAAAACAGCGGCGTTGGATTAGCTAAGCATAAAGTACGGTCAAAGCTAGTACCATTAAGAGTAACTTGCCCGAGTGGATCAGGTAGGTTTTGTTTTTTACAAGCACGCTGTAGTGTTAATAAATCAGAGGCTGATTTATGTAATACAATATAAAAAATTGGCTGGTCTGGCTTTTCAGTAATCGCTTGACTGTCAGTGATAATTTTACAGCGAACAAGAAATTTAAGTGGTAGTTTTAATAAAAAATAGAAAAAAGAACGTAAGGCTAACATGTTGTATTGCTCAAGATTATTCACGAACGATTATATAAAGTGGATTTTAGCATCATTAAATAATATTGTCTTGGTTTGTAGTAAGCTGTTAGTCGATAAAACATTTTTACTTGATCGGAGATAAACTCCCTTTTTTACTGGAGATAAGCTTGAAAAAAATTGCTGTATTTGTTGATGTACAAAATATTTATTACACCACAAGAGACGCTTTTGCTAAGCAATTCAACTACCGTTTATTATGGCAAGAGTTGATGGCACAAGGCGATATTACTGTCGCTAATGCGTATGCCATACAGCGTAGTGATGACCAACAACATAAGTTTCAAAAAGCATTAAGACACATTGGCTTTGAGGTGAAATTAAAGCCTTATATTCAACGTAAAGACGGCTCTGCTAAGGGCGATTGGGATGTGGGTATTACCATTGATGTAATGGAAGCGGCAGCCGACGTAGATACCGTAGTGCTGTTATCTGGAGATGGTGACTTTGACCGTTTGTTGAGCAAGGTTCGTGATAAATATGGCGTTAAAACAGAGGTTTATAGCGTCGAAGGTTTAACTGCAAAATCGTTAATTGAAGCCACAGACGTGTATCATAAAATTGAACAGAGCTTACTTTTATAAAATAAATGTGAGATGCGCACTTTATTGTTATGACTTTGTAATAGTAAGCGTTATGTCGCTAATAAAGAGGTCATTCCAGCTAAATAAAAGTTCTTTATTGGTTATTGCTTTCTTGTTGGTGTTGTAACCTTTTAGCTACAACGCTTTTTTCTTTATGTTTTTTAAACATATAAGCGGAGAGTGCAAAGGCGATAATAAATAGCACCGCACTTGCTATTAACTCATTTTTCTCCCCTAAATGTAAGCCACTGCCAGCTAGTGAAAAAATTAACATTTGTGGGATAAAGCCAACAAAAGAGCCGCTTACATAAACAGGCATTGATATTTTTGTGACTCCAGCAATGATATTGGTTAAAAAATTACTGCCTAACGGAAATATTCTAATCACCACGGCTTTTAAGAAGGTTTGCTCACCCAGAAAATCAGATAGTTTTTCTAGCTTACTAGGGTATTTTTTAGCAACTTTATCACTTAACAAATAACGAGAAACACTAAAGGTTATCAAGCAACCTAATGTGGCGGCCAAAGTAGCGATAATTACGCCACCCAAAGCGCCTAAATTAATACCAGCCACTAGCGCAGCAATTTGTCTTGGTAAGCCGACACTAGTTGCTAGCGATAAAAAGCCAAATAAAAGAAAGGTATTGAGTACCGTTAAACCGGCGCTATCTTGCCAATTAAATTGCTCAACAAGGTTAATTGTCCATGCACGTAAGCCTTTAGTTTCAGCTTTGCCTTCAACAGATATTTCAGCTGTACTTACTGGATGAGTGACTAATTCAGAAGATATATTTTGAATAGTATTTGGCGCCTGTGATAACCACTGCGTTAAAGCAATAACAAGCACGAGTATCATGATCAGGCTGGCTAATATTTTAATAGTGCGCTTATCAGCGAGTATTTGAATTAATTTAGTAAGCATATTATAGAGCGTATAATTAATAATATTTATCAAAAAGTATATTTTCGCCCGATAGCTTAAGCTATGCAGTGTTAAATTTCCTTATCAATTTTACCTGATTCATCTTTTATCACATTTACTTTTACTGCGTTTAATAAGCTAGCTTTAGCTTGGTTAAACTCTTTAGCGGTTAAAAAGCCTTGCTGCTTCAATTCAATGAGCTTTTCTAAATCACATACTAATTGGGTTTCTTCATGTGCAAGTGCTTGGCTTGTATGTTCACTTTGTTCGGTTTCTGCTTTTTTATCATTAACGTCTACTGGCGCAGAGTCAGTGGTTTTAGGTGTTTTATAATATTCGTCGTTGGTTAATTGTTTGGCATTATTGTTAGCTCGCTCAGGCTTAATTAACGGTCTCACCTTGGCTGCTTGAGCATGTAAGGGGGTATCGTCATGAGTTTTGTGTTCTGCTTTAGCTATATCATCAGCGGTTAGTTTAGGTTTTATAATCCGCTGCCCAGTTTGTTCGCTATTAAACTGCTTAGAAAAATACCAGCACCAATCAATAACGTTATCAACTACTTCAAAGTAACTGTGTTTGGTTAATCTATCGCTACCTTTACGCAAATATAAACAAACTACATAACTATCTTGGTCGCTAGTATGGAGTATTAAACTAATACGTCTTACTTTACCGTCAACCATTTTAGCGACTTGTTCATTATGAAACTGGCTGCGTAGTGCTTGCTCTTGCGGATTGTCAAAGCCATAATTTGAGTTAGCACTCAAAGTAGCGACTGTGTTATCGCCAATTAATATCTGACATTGATGAATATCAACCAACTCAAGAACCGTTTCTGCTTTTTCTTGATGATACCTAAATAAATTTAACGCTAAAGTATCATCAGTTAAAGTGATGCCCGTGTATTCTCTACGCACTAATGATTTAGCAGATCTTTTTTGTACCTTCACTTGATAAAAAACAAAACCACTTAGCAGGGCTGACAAGATGATAAAAAATAGTGCAATGCCACCAAAGCTACTTTGTTGCGTAGCTTGTTCTTGATACGGTTTTGCTGTTTTATCACTTTGAAATAATTGGTAAATAGCACCTGAAGCTTCATTGAAAAAAAGCAGTTCGCCGCGATTATCACGATATAAAGAAAGTTGTTTTGTGTTTAGGTCTGTAGCGGGAATATGCCACTCAACTGCGAGTGCTGAGTCTGCTTCTGGTTGTTCAGTTCTTACCATATTGGCATTACGTGCGAGTGATCTAAGTTGCCATTGATCATCAGTTTGCGTCAAAAAAAGTAACTTATTACGCAAATTGGGTACGCTTTCACCTTGGTAAGTTAATAGGTTATTGTCAAAGTAAGCAGTATTCTTGATTGGGGAGCTGGTTTGTAAATTGTGATTAATATTTTCATATAAAATCTGATTTGGTGTTTGCTGGCGCCAATCTTCCCCACCATAAGCATACGACAAACTCTGAACATTAGCTGTGTTGTTTGAATCTGAATTTGTGTATTGATGTGAAACTAGTAACTTATTGGAATGTTTATCAGACCAAATAAATTTTTGTATTGTACCTGCGCCTAGAAGGTAAATAGACTTTTCTATAGCGGCGTGACCAATAAAAGGATTATCTTGCGGTATGTTATAGCTAGCGAATGACATTTTTTTGGGGTGAATACGCAGAATTACACCTGAATATAAAGGGTACTCTTTTAGTGCTGAATGTTGGTCTATTGCAATATACAGTTGGGAAAAATTTTCATCCCAAGATGTACTATAAGGATTAAAACTTAACTGGTTAATGCCACTGTGGTCTGTAGGAATAGCAACTTTTAGTATCTCTCGCTGTGAAGAGAGATTAACCCTTTTACTTAACGTTAACTGCCATTCGGTAATAACCGCATCATAATTTACTTTTTGTTTAAGCAAGGGTTCATATAAGCGATTGGCGTTGTTGCTTGTACTTTTTTCTATATGGGCGGTATAAAAAGTACCGTAGCCCTCTTGCGCACGTAATGAAAAATTAGGATGTAAGGTAAAAGCGGTGAGTTTTGTTATCGATTTCTTTTTGGAGAGGCGTTTTAAATCTAACAATAACGAGGTGTTGCTAGTATCAAATTGGTCTAATTGATAAATTTCACCTTGCTTATTAGCTAAGTAATAATGCTGATTATTCCCTGATTTTTCCAGTAACAACCATTCACTTTGGCCCGAGGTTAACTGTGGCGCTTGCGCTATTTTTTGTAAAATATATTGGCTAGGCGTTTCACTATTGCTCGCAGCTTTTGCCATACCATTAATAAATAATAGCAAGCAAGCTAATAACAGTGTGTTTGTTACTGTAAACATTAATTGATTCATCCATTGTTCAATTGATACTTAGCTAGTCCGTTAAAGGTTTATACAGTAACCTTATTCGGGACTTTTTATACTTTTAAATAAATGTGCATTTTTTACTTCAATAAACTGTTCTTTATTCGCTGTACTGGTATAACTTAATTTACCTTCTAGCATTAATTCGTCGCCAATATCGCCATTTTCGGCGATATACTCCGCTTGTTTACCCCAAATATGAATGGCGCGTTCAACTGAAACAGTTTGCCAAGCTTGTTTGTCGGTATTGTAAATATGTTGGTTAATTACAATGTTTGCTTGGCTAATATTCTTATTTTGTTCGGTAAGCATCAACTTAGGTTTTGACGTTAACAGCGCGCTGCAATGAATTTGATTAATGGCTTGGGTATAACCTTTAGGAAATCTCTGTACAAAGTTAGCGTGTACAATATCTTGATGCGCTGCTGTAGCATTACTTGATAGCGGTTTAATATTACTTAGGTAGCCATGCAATAAAATAATATCGCCTTTGTTAGCGTGTAATAATGCTTGCTCGACTAATTCACCCTCAACTTTAACATGGTGATAACTGGTCCACTCTTTGTACTTATTAGTACTTTTATCTAACCATTTACTTGAGGTTGCTAACACTATTTCAGTCACGGCGGTTGCCGGATTAGCACGATATCGAATATCAGGAGTCGCTACTAAATTTCCCAATAAGGTTACCGCACAAAGCTGCGGAGTTGGTGCTTTTGGGTGTTTATTTACGGTTTCTGATAATGACAAAGGTAATTCCTGTTTATGTTAAATGCAGTGTTCTGTAATGCTTGCTCTGTACTCTTTTTGAGATGATCGTGATACTAATTAACCAAGACAACTCTCTTAATACTAAAATGTACGAATAAAGAGCAAGTTATTGCAACTCATTTTAATATGATTAGCGTATTTTTGTTAATAGTTTGCGAGTTAAAATATTAGTAAAAACACTAAAAAGTGCTTAAATAGCTTGATTTAACGATAATCTTGGATATTAATTACTGAATTTGCGGGGTAATGACAGACAAAGCAGATTATCGCTTTTATAATGGCTTTATTATTTACGTCTCGCAAACTAATACATATTGTCATCTATCGACAAACACAGGACGCTATGAGCATCAACAAAACCGCTAAAATCCCTGCCAATGAATTTAAAAATGAGCAACTTACTCAGGTTCCGCTTAGTAATATCGCTTTAGGTTATGTTGACAGTGTAGATAGTGATCACGCTAAACGTCTTGCAAAAAAATGGCAATTGAATTACTTAGGTGATGTTGCTTCTGCCAGTAAACACCCAGAGTTAGAGTTTATCTTACAAATGAATCAGCACGTGCTTGAGCTGTGTAAATTAGATGAACCCAAATTAGGTGCTATTAAAGTTGATTTTGTAGAAGGTGCTGTTGCTCATAGACGTAAATTTGGTGGTGGAAGAGGACAAGATATTGCCAAAGCCGTTGGCTTAAAACATGGTTTTACTCCGCATGTATTAGACGCTACAGCAGGTTTAGGTAGAGATGCTTTTGTATTAGCAAGTTTAGGTTGTCAATTAACGTTAATGGAACGCATGCCTGTTGTTGCCGCGTTACTTGACGATGGTATTGAACGTGCCAAGTTAAATGTTGAGGTTGGAGACATTGCCCAAAACATGCAGCTTATTCATGCTTCATCAATTGAAAGTATGGATTTAGCTAATCAGCCTGATGTTGTTTATCTCGATCCCATGTTTCCGCACCGTGAAAAATCAGCCGCAGTTAAAAAAGAAATGCGTATTTTTCAATCGCTAGTTGGTGAAGATCTTGATGCAGATGGTTTGCTTGAACCCGCATTAGCACTGGCTAAATACCGTGTTGTTGTGAAACGACCAAGCTACGCGCCACCGCTTGCCAACAAAAAACCGTCAATGAGTATTAACATGAAAAAGAACAGATTTGACGTTTACGTCAATAAAGCGATTCCTAAAGGGTAGTTGATACTTATTTATTTTTATTTTACTATCTTTTTGTTTGATGCTTAATCGGTGATTAATTTGTTTTCTAGCGTTGTTTTTAAAGGGTTACTCATTTTAGCGATTGTTTTGCAATCGTTGACTGTTGTGGCATCTGCAACAAATGAAAACCATCAGCTGGATATCGAACATGTTCAAACGCAGCATGATCATCATTTAGACCAAACTAAATCAGGAAAACTCATTGATGCTGAAGGGCATGATGTTGATGATTGCCATCATTGTGGCCATTGCAGCGGTACTCATCTAACTTGGATACTTGTTAAAAACATTTATACCCATCAAGCACCACCTGCGTTAAACACTATCCCATACGACGTTATTCAATCTAAAGAATTTTCAGAAGCTATCTTACGCCCACCTATTTCTTAAAATTTATCAATATGTTCTTTCGTTTCAGTATTCTGAGGTGAAAGGTTTTATATTACTTTCAATAAATTTAAGAAACTTTATGTATAAATTATTAAACATTACAGGTGTATTCCTGTCTTTAAGTATGGCTATTTTTGCTGTTAGCAAGGTTCAATCTAAAGAAAACACCAAGGTTGATTTAGGCGAGCATTATTCAGAAAGACACGACGATATATCAGTAACCAATGAACTCAACCATGAAAATGAACATAGTCACGCTCAATTGAGCGAACATTTTGACATTGAACGTTCTGCAGAAGAACATGATGAAGGTATCTCTTTCAGTACTGAAAAAATGTCAATTGCTAATATAACGGTTGAAACTGTTACAGCCAGAATACACGTCAATACCATTTCTGCACCAGGTGAAATAAAAGCAAACGCTTATAAGAGTTATATTGTTTCTCCTCGTACAGAGTCAGTGGTATTGAAGCGGCATGCCATTTTAGGTGAGCATGTCGAACAAGGACAAAAGCTAGTAACCTTATTTAGTGAATCTATGGTGCAGGCTCAAGCGGATTATTTGATCGCATCTACAGAATGGTTTCGTGTTAAAAAGTTAGGTAATAAAACAGTTAGCGAGAGTAGGTTACTGCAAGCTGAAACAACCTTTAATGCCTCTTACGGAAAATTATTAGCGTTAGGGTTAACAACTGAAGCCATACAAAGTATTTCCAATAAAGACAGGTCTTTATTTGGTCAATATTCATTAACTGCAGAGCGCTCAGGTGTAGTTTTACAAGATGATTTCCTGCAAGGTCAAAGAATAGATGCTGGTGATACCATAATGTTATTGGCTGATGAAGAAGAGTTATGGGTAGAAGCAAAAATATCACCCAATAAGCAAGTTAAAATCGCTGTTAATTCTCCTGTCTTGGTTGAATTCAATGAGCAAAAATATGTAGCTAAGGTGATTCAAGAAGCACACACAATAGATCCTCAAACTAGAACACGTATTATTCGTTTATCAGTTAAAAACGTCGATGATAAATTGCATTCAGGCATGTTTGTAACCGTGCATTTTCAATTTTCCACTCCAAACAAAGTGATAGCTGTTCCAGAAGACGCGTTAATTAGAAGTTCAGATGGAGGTTGGACTGTATTTGTTGAAGACCATTCAGGTGAATTTAAGGCCGTTGAAATTGAATTGGGCCGTTCATTGGGCAATTTTCGTGAAATACAAGGCTTAGCAAGTGGTACAAAAGTTGTCACTCAAGGCGCTTTTTTCGTCGCGTCTGAAATAGCTAAAGGCGGATTTGATCCGCATAATCATTAAGGAGAATCGGTATGTTTAATAAAATTATCGATTGGTCCATTAATAACCGATTGCTTATTTTGATTGCACTTATAGCAACTATGGTTGGCGCTACTTTGGTGATCCCCAAGCTAAATTTAGATGCTTTTCCTGATGTAACGAATGTACAAGTTGCGGTTAATACGGAAGCGCCAGGGCTTGCAGCCGAAGAGGTTGAACAACTTATTACCTACCCAATTGAAGCTGTAATGTATGCCTTACCTGATGTTGAGCAAGTACGATCAATATCTAAAACGGGTTTATCAGGCGTTACCGTTGTTTTTAAAGAAGGCACTGATATTTATTTCGCTAGGCAGCTGGTTTTTGAAAGGTTGCAAGCGGCTAAAGAATTAATACCTGATGGTGTTGGCACACCTGAAATGGGGCCGAATACTTCGGGGTTAGGGCAGGTTTTTCAATACTTGCTGATTTCAGATAAAGACACTAATTACGACGCCATGGCATTGAGAAGCTTAAACGATTGGATAGTAAAATTACTCATCATGCCTGTAGATGGTGTTACCGATGTATTGTCTTTTGGAGGCGATGTTAAGCAATATCAGGTGAATATTAACCCGTCAAAATTGTTATCTTATGAATTGACTCAAGACGATATTGTTCATGCGCTCGAAAATAATAATACCAACGTAGGGGGTTGGTATATGAATAGAGGGCAAGAGCAACTTGTTGTAAGAGGGACAGGTTGGTTTAAAAGTGGTGCAACTGGCATTGATAATATTAAACAAGTGCCAGTAAAAACAGTAGACGGCACTGTTGTTACTATTTCAGATATTGCCAAAGTAGAAGTGGGTAGTGAAATTCGCCAAGGTGCGGTAACAATGACCCGTAGAACAGTCGATGGTGAGATAGAAAACCTAGGTGAAGTTGTCTCAGGTATAGTGCTTAAAAGAATGGGCTCTAATACAAAAGCCACCATTGACGGTATTAATGCCAAAGTACCTTTGATAAACCAAGCATTGCCACAAGGTGTTAGCTTTGAGTTGGTTTATGATCAAGCTGATTTAATTGAAAAAGCGGTGAATACCGTAGTAGAAGCACTCACTCTTGCATTTATTTTTATTTGTATTGTTTTAGCACTTTTCTTAATGAACTTACGTGCAACGTTCTTAGTATTGATATCTATCCCAATTTCTATTGCGCTTGCCTTAATGATAATGGCTTGGTGGGGAATATCAGCAAACTTGATGTCATTAGGCGGTATAGCTGTCGCGATTGGTATGCTAGTAGACGGCTCTGTGGTGATGGTTGAGAATATGTTTAAACACTTAAACCAATCAACGGGTGATGATATAGAGCAACGGTTACAGCAGGCAGGTAAAGAAGTGGCTCGTCCTGTGTTTTTTGCCGCGTCTATTATTTTAGTGGTTTTCATGCCGTTGTTTAGTTTTGAAGGGGTTGAAGCTAAGCTATTTCAACCTATGGCGATTAGTATCATTTTAGCGGTTGTTTCCGCTATTTTTGTAGCCTTGCTGGTTGTGCCTGCGTTAGCCACCTTTATGTTTAAAAAAGGCATCAAATCACGGGAAAGTTTTGTACTAAAACCGTTAGATAAACTGTATAAAAAAAGTCTTGAAATAGCACTGCGGCATGCAAATTTTGTAGTGATAACATCTATTTTATTACTAGTTTCTGCATTTGCCGTTATCCCACAAATAGGTACAGAGTTTGTGCCTGAATTAGAAGAAGGTACCTTAAACCTTAGAGCTACATTAGCACCTTCTTCTAGTCTTGAAACAGCCTTGTCAGTTGCCCCCATCCTAGAGAAAAAGTTACTCGCATTTCCTGAAGTAACCTATGCCTTAAGCCGTGTCGGACGTCCTGAAATCGGTGGCGACCCAGAGCCTGTAAACAATATAGAAATTTATATTGGCTTAAAGCCTGTTACAGAATGGACCACCGCTTCTAACCGCTATGAACTGCAAGAAAAAATGGAACGTTCGCTTGAAGAGTTTCCTGGGCTTCTTCTTAATTTCTCTCAACCCATAGCAACCCGAGTTGATGAATTACTCTCAGGCGTTAAAGCGCAACTGGCAATCAAATTGTTTGGGCCAAAGCTTGATGTACTTGCTAGTAAAGGCCAAGAGATTGAAGCGATAGTTAAAACGGTTGAAGGTGCAAAGGATGTGGCACTAGAGCAAATAGCTGGTGAAGCACAATTGGTGATAGCGCCAAATAGACAAGAACTTTCTCGTTTTGGACTTTCAGTTAGCAACATTATGAATGTAGTACGTGACGGTATTGGAGGGGTGGCTGCAGGGCAAATAATCAATGGTAATGAACGTTATGATATTTATGTGCGCATTGAAGAAGAATACCGAAAAAACAAAGAAGCCATTGCTGATATTCGCATTCAATCTCCTACAGGAGCTTGGGTGCGATTAGGTGACGTCGCCACTGTTTCATTTGAATCAGGTCCGCCACAAGTTCGCCGAGATGATGTACAACGACGTGTTGTGATACAAGCGAATGTGCAAGGTCGCGACATGGGCAGTGTTGTGAATGACATCAGAGCCGCTATTGATAAAAAAGTTGATTTACCCGTGGGCTATTCAGTGGTTATTGGCGGCCAATTTGAAAATCAGCAAAGAGCACAAAAAAGGTTGGCAGTGGTTGTGCCGTTATCTTTAGCCTTAATTGCTTTGCTACTGTACTTTGCTTTTGCCTCAGTAGGCCAAGCCATGCTTATTTTGGTAAACGTACCATTAGCCGTGATTGGTGGGGTATTTTCATTGTATTTATCGGGGCAATATCTCTCGGTACCTAGCTCAGTAGGCTTTATTACCTTATTTGGTGTTGCTGTATTAAATGGAGTGGTTATGGTGGAAAGTATTAATCAGCGAATACAAGATGGTTTGGAAATATCAAAGGCTATTTTTGAAGGCGCAACCTCTCGTTTAAGACCTGTTTTAATGACAGCAATTACCTCAGCATTGGGTCTAATACCTATGCTAATGTCAAACGGCGTAGGTGCGGAGATTCAACGACCACTCGCAAGTGTGATTGTTGGAGGCTTAGTGACCGCAACATTCTTAACGCTTTTTGTATTACCGGTGTTATTTGAATGGTTTTCAAAACGAAAATTAGAGAATTTGAAATCATAAAAAACTCGTTGCAGGTGTTTCAAGGCGCCACTTTTAAAGGCTTATATAGCTTTGATAAGGGAATAATAATCCTCTTCAATCAATACCGTAGCTAAGCCTTTAAATGGCTGGTGATATATGAATTTTCAGATGTCATATATAGAGGATTTAATTATTGCTCCTTATGTCAATATATGGTTTTATCGATAATTATTATTCATTAAAATTCACACTTTAAGTGTATATCTGGTTAATAATCAGTATCTCGAGTTGAGGTTAAATAATTAAAAGCATGAATAGGAGGAGGGGATAATTATGCCTCCTCCTACTATATCTTGTAATCGTAAAAATTTTTAGGATCCAAACTGAATACGAATACCGGCATTGACAGTAAAGCCGTCATTGCGTGACCAAATATCAGTAGTCCAGCGTCCACTTGGTGATTGCTCTGGCAGCAGTAGTGACTCGTTTTTAGTTTGTCGCACATCCAGTAGGTTTTCAGCGTTTAAGAAATAGCTCACGCGACCAACGGTAATTTGTCCAAGCAACCCTAAGTGCCAATATGCGTCGCTTTTATCTCTATATGGGTTACCTTCCAGATATTGTGTTCCTGTATAATAAGCTTCAAATCCCACTAAATGACTACCGTGCTCTTCCCACATAATTACCCCACCTGCCGAGTGTTTGGGAGTTAGTGTTAAAGGTACTCTACCTATGCCGGTTTCATTTTTTTTCGTAGCGTCTGTATATAAATAACTGCCTGTTAGTTTAAGATCACGCCAGCGATAACGAAGTAGTAATTCAGCACCACGGATTTCACTTGCACCAATTGCATTGACGATACGAACTTGTTTATCAGAGTTAATATCAAGTGGGTTAATTACTTCAAGTTCAGTAACATTTTCAACGTTAGAAGCAAATAAAGTGACACTTGTTTCCACACTGTCAACGATATAACTGATATCAATAGATGCTGTAGTAGCTAATTCTTCTTCAATGTTTTCAAAAGGCGCTAGGCGAGAAAGCCCCGCATCTTCTATGTCTTCTATAAAAGGAGTTGGAGCATAAAACCCTTGGCCATAAGAGCCTCGAACTATCCAGTTTTCAGGACTATATAACAAAGAAATACGTGGACTAAATTGTGTGCCGTATTCGTTATGCCAATCAGAACGCGCACTAAGTGATAGTGAAATATCATCACTGGCTTCATAATCAACTTGCGAGAATAACCCTGGCACTTGATAGTTATAGTTAAATTCAGAAAATTCTTCTGAATGAAAACGTTCCGATTGATAAGCCATTCCAACAAGCCAGGCTATGTTGTCGCTATAACCTGCGACACTCGACTCCAGTAAATAACTTTCGTGTGTATCGTTATCCTCGACAAAGCCGTTAATATGGTCATGCTCTTGACTCATAGCAGAGCCGCGTACATTAACGGTAAGCGTTTCTCCCAGTGGTTGATCAAAAATGAAACCACTGTCTAGCCTTAGCGAATCTTGATTTTGTTTAAATGGATTGCCATCAGGTACAGCTGCTCCATCTTCAGTGCCGCCCTCACGTTCTTCTTTCATTGCACCAAAGGTTACATATAAGTTGCCACCGCTTTCATTTTCCCAATATACCCGTGGACGCACTGTTACACGTTGAGATTCAGCTATATCAAGCCAACCATCATTATCTAAATCTTGTTGCTCTTGATTGTGTATACCAGCCGTTACCGACGCACTGGTAGTCTCATTAATTGGTGAAGAGAAGTAGCTAGTAATATCCTGGCCATTTTTTGACGTAGCATTAAGTAGTACCTCACCTTCAAATTCATCAGACGGGGTGCGAGAAATTAAATTTATCACTCCACCAAGAGCTGAGCCACCATACAATGATGAGGCGGAGCCTTTAATAATCTCTACATTGGCAAGATCTGTTGGAGGAATTTGTAATAAACCAATTGATGCTGTTTGACCGCCATACAGAGGCAGCCCATCACTGAGTAATTGTGTATAACGACCATACAAACTTTGTAGTCGAATGTTAGCACTGCCTAGCGCTGGCGAAGTATTTTGCACGCGTACTCCACCCGTTTCGGCAACTAACATAGAAATATTACCTGGTCTCATTAACGCTTTTTCTTGAATTTCTTCAGCGTTAATTATTTCTGTGCGGGTTGCCGATTTAGTTACAATTCGGCCAAGTCGTGATGCGGTTACTTGGATCTTCTCAATCTTATTTTCACCATGTTCATGGTGGTCGTCGTGATGTTCACCTTCACTTGCGTAACTTACAGAAGGTATTAACAGCACAGCGAATGTTGCTTTGGAATATTTAGTCAGCATTTTTTGCCTCAAATAATGCTAAAAATTGCGAAGTTTTCACAATTAATAAATTAATTTTAATGTTATCTGGGATCTAGGGGATGTGATCTAGGAGGCAAAAATGGGAGGCCGATATAGTGATGTAGCAATAAAGCGCGTGCCTTTTGTTGCTGATGACAATAGAGGCTCGCTTAAAGCTATTAATTCAGACAGAGATAAATGAGTACTTAAATAAATAATAGAAGCACATGTGTTTGTAGGGCAAACGCATTCACTTTCACAGCATTCTACTTCGCAACAATCATCATCGCTCTGGGGTACGATGTCTTTCAATGTATGAGTGTCTTCTTTCACATATTCTTTCACAAGAATTTGTTGTTGAATTGTTGTTTGGGTATCTGCAAGTCCCTCAAATGAATACACCAAATGAGAAGGCATTGTTTGCCCTACAAAGGAAATCAAGAGAGTTATAATAAATAGCAATTTATACAATGGATTAAACATAATTATCCCAGACATAATTGGCGATTATTGTAGGTGTTTTTAAGGGGTAAGTGAAGATAATTAAAAAATATGATGAACCTGAAAAATTGACTCGTTATTGAGGCCGTTATTTATATTAATTGCTAACCTGGTTCTGGTAATAGTTTCTTGCTTAATTTATTGCTTAGTTTTATCTTTTCCTAAGTGTCATGTAGTTCATTCCCAACAGCATATCGTTATTCTTATAACGCTTTTTTAAACATCACTAAAATTAATAAACGAAAATTTATTATTCATTATAAATCACTGTGTTATATTTTAACAATGAAGCGCAGTTAAGTTATAAATGTATTCTGGTTGTGCTTATTCGGATGTTTTGATCCTATTTACTCGCCAAGGAATATTATGGCCACTTTCAGTTTGCAACGTGTTTTAGCGATTAACCCGCTTTTATTTGTTTTTTCACTGTTTTTCGTCAGCCAAAGCAGTTACGCGCAAACTATTCTTCAAGCGCCAGCAGCGCTTTCACCGCCGCAAGCCGTTTCATCTCCAGCGATAATTAACTCCAATAACGTTCAACAGAACGAAGTACTTAATAATCAAAGTGCAGAGCAAAGCACCACTAATAAATCTTCACAATTAAATACAACAAAAAATAGCGAGACATTAAGCGCATTTGAAGATGAGTTTTCACTTTTAGAAGAGAAAATTAACGAAGATGAGCATGACATTGAAGAATATGCGATGTTTTATGCTCGTTTAAAGCCAGTGATCTTTGAAAGAATAGACAACTTACTTAATAAAATAAATAAAACTAGCTTTGACTTATCAATACAAAATCAGTCAGCAAATAACTATCCTAAACAAAGCCAAGCCCAAAAAAATAAAAATGTGCAGCAATTTTTAGCAGACTACGCCGAGTTAAAAAATTATTTCATGTTAAGAGAGCGCTTGTTTAATGAAGCAAGTCATCATTTTGTGCAAGAGCATACGAGCATTAAGCCTATTGGTATTGATGAAGCCGAATTAGAATGGCGTTATTTGCGTATTCAGTTTTACGTGGTGTATAAAAAAGTGAGTCAGCGTATTGTTGAACTGCCAAAACGCTTTTCTAAATCAACAGTTAGCTTAGTGAGTGAAATAGGCACATTGCTGATTATTATTATCGTCTTTACTTGGGCTAGAAGAAAACTCTCTACCGTATTGCCTAACTTGCAAAAAAGTATATTAACACCGCGCACGCAAACTCGCGTACAAGTGGCGCGTTTTATTTGGTACATCAATCAAACTCGTGCGCCGCTTGAATGGTTATTACTTATTTATGTGTTGGTGGTTCAGCTCGACTTTTTACAAATAGCCGTATTAGACAAGTTCATTTGGTCGGCAGCAGTATGGATTTGTTTTACTTTATTTATTTTTAAAGTACTTAGCACTTTAATATCACGCGGTAAACAAGCGTTAACCAAAGAGATTTCAAGCAAACAAATTTGGGCGTTAAAACTCTCTATTTTTGGCTTTGGCGTCTACATGTGTGTGCAAGAGCTAACCTTACTGTTTATTCACGAGGCGGCCATTTACTCTTGGGTGAGCACTTTATTATTTATAGCGAGTGTGCCTATATACTTCTTTTTTGTTTTAGCTTGGAAAAATAACGCTTTTATTTTTGTACGTACAGAGCGAGATGCTTCTGAATGGGCTAAAAAACTAGCTCAAAAGCCTAAAGGTGTTCGAGGCTTTATCAATGGTAATATCTGCATTGCTTATTGTATTTACTTTGCGTTAACTAAAGCATTTTTACAGCTTATCTCTCGTCTTGAAACGGGGCGTAGATTAACAACAGAGCTTTATCGTAGCCGCTTAATTCGAGACAACGAAGAGTTTCTTGCTTCGTTAACCGAACAAGAAAAGTTATCAACCGAGCAAAGAGAGCTGTTAGTACGAGATAAAAGTTTTACTAATGACAGCGTATGTGAAAAGCAACTTATGCAAATAGATGACTTATTAGCAATAGCTGAAAAAAGTCATTTAGCAGTTATTAGTGAACGAGGCCTAGGTAAAACAACTTTTTTATCTATGATCGCAGCTAAGCACCCAACTCATATTTTGATCAATTGTAGTGCCAGCTTCGACAATATTTATTTCCAATTAATTAGCGAGTTAGGATTACCAGTAGATCAAATAGATAAAGATGATGTCGTTAATACTACCAACATCACTCCCGCTGAAATTGTGCAAGCCATGCAGGCTAAAAACATTAATGTAATGCTGCTTGATAACGTACATTACTTAATAACACCTACAGCAGGCGGGCAAAAAGACATCAAACGCTTATTAATCTTAATTAATGATTTAAGAGGACAAGCTCTGTGGGTGATGTCGTTTGAGTCAAATGCGTGGCAATTGATCAATGCGTTAAGTGTTTCGCAAGGCTTTTTTAATCATAAAATCACCTTGTCATCATGGTCTGAAGAGCACATTAGTGAGCTATTAAATCAACGTAGTGAAAACGCTAATATTTTACCCACCTATGAACACTTGTATATTCCACGCCAAATAGTTGATATAGATGAGAATAATTTAACTGATCGTAATCGTTCTGGTATTTATCGGATGATTTGGAGTTATGCCGAAGGTAACCCAGCTATTTCGGTTAGAGAATATGCTGGCGCCATTATTAAACAAAAAAATGAATATTTTGCCACCATGCCTATATCGCCAGACACTAAACGTATTGAAGGACTTGATATAAACACCTTACTTGTTTTAAGGGTTATTTTACAATTTGGACGTGCAGGAACGAGTGACATTATGGACAACTTGAGACTCAATGGCTTAGTAGTAAATAGCGCATTAGCAACTTGTTTAGCGCAAGGCTTTATTGAAAATGCAGAAGGCGGATATCAAATTAGTTGGCTTTGGTTTAGAGCAATAACCAAGTTTTTAGATCGTCAAAACTTACTGAGCCATTAAGGAGTAAAAGTTAATGGATATGTTAATAACACAGTTAACTCATACTTGTAGTAATGTTTATAGTAATGCTTTCACGAAAATAGTTGGTAATATAGCAGGATCAAAAATGTATAAACTATTACTCGCTATATTGGTGTTTAGCCCAACGTTAGTGAATGCCGAAGGGAGCGACCCAGTAGAGTTAGAAGCAATAAGTACTTTAGCAACTATGGTAAAACCGGGCGGCTTATTTTTATCATTAATACTCTTTATTGGGGTTTGGTTACTGCTAAAAATGGTTAAGTCGGTAGTAGATGACTTAAGTGAAGTGTTTGCCGAAAAACGTTTACTGCTGCAAAAAGCCTTAGTTTTTTTCCAGTTTATTATCTATTTTATTGCCATTGCTACCGCAACCATTATCAGTTTTGAATTTAGCACTGAGCTTATTGCCTTACTAGGCGGTACTTTAGCGGTTGCTGTTGGTTTTGCTATTAAAGATTTAGCTGCCTCGGTTATTGCCGGGGTGATTATTATGTTCGATCGACCGTTTCAAGTGGGCGACAGAGTACTGTTTGGCGGTGAGTACGGCGATGTTACCGCCATTGGTATTCGCTCAGTAAAAATGAACACCTTAGACGATAACGTAGTAACTATTCCTAATAACATATTTTTAAACGGCATTACCTCGTGTGGCAACTATGGCGAGCTTGATATGCAGGTAGCAATTAAGTTTTATATTGCTGTAGATCAAGATCTTACCCTAGCGCAATATATTGTTCGAGAAGCCGCAGCATTAAGCAAATTTGCTTATTTGAAAAAGCCTATCAATGTATTAGTGCTCCAAGAAATGAGTAATAACATGGTGTATTACAAGCTTACCGTAAAGGTTTATGTGCTTGATACTAAATATGAAAAATCTTTAGAAACCGATATTACCTTGCGCGTAAATGAAGCCTTTAAAAAGCAAGGAATTATCTCGCCGTCACTACAGTTTGCTAATTCTAATTTAGTTACTAAAAATTAAATAGTTTGTTAGTAGCTCGTTGCATTTGATTATACAGCGTTATTCGTCTTTGTTTGTCATCTATTCGTAACATTATTGCCATATTCTAGCGAGCTCATTACCTCGGTTATTTTTAAAGAGCTTTTATTATGCGTGTTTCTAGCTTTTCTCGTTTATCGGTTACTGCCATCAGTATTTTTGCCGTTATATTTCTCGCAACTATGTATCACGTTGGTGAATCATTGAGTAAAAGTCAAAAGCAATATGAGGCTTATCAATCACTTATTGCCCTGACAACGGTTACCTTTAACCGAACTATTGTTGAATACCTAAAAACAGGTGATGCTGGTTTATTAAATAAAGCGCAAAGCCAACTTGAACAGATTGTAGAGCAAACTCATCGTTTAAATTTACCCAAACTTTCTGTGCAAGTAGAAGAGCAAGCTCAGTTACTTTCTCATGATATTGATACTAAGTTTCGTGCTATGGGTAAGCTCAGTGGTGATCCATTAGCATTATTGAGAAATGGTGAAAAAGATATGATCGCCATTAATAACTCCTTAGCAAAATTTGCACAAGCGACGAGCGAGTTATCAACGAAAGAACAACTTAATTACCTTGCCAAAATACAAGAAATTAATAAATTACTGACCGATTTAATAATCACTAGAGAAAGAATGTTCAGTAATAATAATCCGGATACAAGCTTTATGGTCTCTTTAATAAAAGAACTTAAAAATGCAGGTGATTTTTTATCCTCACAAAAGCCACTAGCTATTTATGATGAAAGCATTGAAGAAGAAGATGATTTACTGGGTGATAGTGACGAACCGGAAGATTTAAGTAGTGAAGCTATTTATGAATTACAGTCTTTATTTAATCGTCATATAGGTGAGCTAGATAATACCTTAGCGCAACAAGAGCAGCGTCAAATAGGTTTAGCTTTATTAGCGAAACAAGTAAGTAATATTGAGGCCGCTATTATGCAAGGCGAAGCTGATATATCGTTAGAGCAAGATAAAATAAACGAACAGCTTACCGCGATTGTTATCGGCTTATTAGTCTTTTTAGTGCTTTTTTTATTAACTAATTATTGGTTACAGCGCAGTGTTATTTTAAAGCCATTACGTAATTTACGAGACAGTTTTGTAGAGCTGGTTGAACAAGGAAAAGTAGACAATATTACCGGTATTCCACCAGAAACTGAGCTAGGTGAAATTTCCACTAGCTTCAATCAAATGGTAAACAAACTTGCTCAAGATGATAAAGATAAAGCGCATCAGCTTGATTTAGTCTCTAAAGCACTCAGCACAATGGAAACTCAAGTTAAAAGTATCTATCAATCGTCACATACCACAGGTGAGTACGTACAAGGTGCTAGAACTATTATGATAGCGTTAGGTGAAGCCACCGAAACGGTAAACAGCTTATCTGAGCAAGTCGTTAATAATGCTGAAGCAACTAAAAATGCGATGGAAGTGAGTCAACATCATGTGTCTCAAGTTTTAGCAGCAAGTGAGTCAACCAATTTAGCGGCTAAAGAAAGCAAAGATGCTATTACTTCATTATTTAATTCGGTTCAATCAGTAACGTCTATTGTTGATGTAATTAGCGCAATTGCCGATCAAACCAACTTATTGGCACTAAATGCGGCAATTGAAGCAGCAAGGGCAGGAGAGCATGGCAGAGGCTTCTCAGTGGTGGCCGATGAAGTACGCCAATTAGCGGGTAAAACACAAACTTCACTTAAACAAATATCAGAACGTCTAAACCAATTACAAAGCGCAAGTAATTCTATTGAAGGCATTATTGGTGATATTGAAAAAGCCTCTCATAATCAGCGTATTGTTGCCGATGAATTACAAGAAACCGCCAGTGCTGTTACCGGGCAAGCACAAATGTCGGCTACAGTTGCTCAAAATACCCTTGAACAAATTACCTTACAACGTAATCACTTTATCGCTTTTGAGCAAGCCATGGCGAATGTTGATAAAGAAGTGAGTGAGTCGCAAGAATTGTCTAACGTGATTTCTATTGATGTAAGCAATCAAGTTAACGACATTGGTTTAACCTTAAATAAAGCCTCTTAAATGATTCGTTGATAAGGTTATTATCTGTTACAGTCATAGCCAATTATCAGTAACTAACCTCAACTCTTTTTTAAGGATTAACATGATACAACTAAACGATACAATGCCAGCAGGTGAGCTTCAAGAACGTAAAAATGGCGACATGAATACACATAATACCAGCGAACTTTTCGCTAACAAAAAGGTTGTACTTTTTGCGGTTCCAGGCGCTTTTACACCAACGTGTTCAGAAGCACATTTACCGGGTTATGTAGTACTTGCTGACGAATTTAAAGCTAAAGGTGTAGACGCGATTATATGTTTATCGGTAAACGATGCTTTCGTAATGAGCGCTTGGGGTGAAGCACAAAATGCCGAAAACATTATGATGCTTGCTGATGGTGATGGCAGTTACACTAAAGCGTTAGGCTTAGACATGGATACGGCGGCTTTTGGTGGCGTTCGCTCACAGCGTTATGCGATGATCATTGAAAATGGTAAAGTAACTAGTTTAAATGTTGAAGCGGCAAAATCGTTTGAAGTAAGTAAAGCGGAATACCTTATTAAACAGCTTTAATATATTTTTGTGTGCTTAATTAGCAACAAAAAACTGTGTTTAAAATTAACTAACAGTATTTCAATTGAACATTAAAAGTAATGTACAAAGAAACACAAACAAGAATGATTACCCTTATTAACCAATTGGTTAATAAGGGTTTTTTTGTTTATTTCATCTGAAAATATAGGGTATGCTACTTGAAAAATAGATGAGAAAAAGGCAAGATCGTCACACTTAAAATATTAAAGGCAAAATCATGTTAAAAGCTGAAATGGTAAAAAAGTTAAACGCACAACTTAATTTAGAGTTTTACTCTTCAAACCTGTACTTACAAATGAGCGCATGGTGTGAAGAAAAAGGCTTTGCCGGCGCAGCAGAATTTTTACGTAAGCACGCAGACGAAGAAATTCAACACATGAACCGCATGTTCACTTACATAAGTGAAACA
Organism: Colwellia sp. E2M01; assembly: GCF_018860585.1. GTDB lineage: Bacteria > Pseudomonadota > Gammaproteobacteria > Enterobacterales > Alteromonadaceae > Colwellia. The sequence goes on along the minus strand of NZ_JAHKPR010000082.1, from coordinate 50,725 downwards.
GGTGCTTTACCTATTATTGGCGGTATTGATGCGCCACCACACGAATTTGAATCATTAGGTCAGTTATTTCAATTAACTTACGAGCACGAATGTTTAATCACTGAGCGTATTAACTCATTAGCGCATGAAGCATTCACTAACCAAGATTACTCTACGTTTAACTTCTTACAATGGTATGTTTCTGAACAGCATGAAGAAGAAACTTTATTTAAAGGTATTTTAGATAAAATTAATTTAGTAGGTAATGACGGTCATGCACTATTCTTTGTAGATAAGGATTTAGCTGAGTTAGCTAAAACAGGTACTACGAGTATAATGACTGAATAGAGTCTTTAGTTACTTTGACTTGATTCTGCTGAGCTTTACTTTGTAGTAAATCAAGCATAAAAAAACCTCAAAACGTTAACTCGCTTTGAGGTTTTTTTGCGATCAAATAAATTCGTACAGGTAAGTTAAATCAGTTAGCGCATAACTCAGAACATAAATTACCTATGCGACAATGTAGACTAACGGATAAAAATATAGCCTTGGCCTCTAACCGTTTTAATCACAGCCTGTGGTGATATTGTTAAAAACTTCTTTCGTAAATTCACTATGTGGCTATTAATACTTTTGTCACAACGATGTAAATCACGTTGAAATACTTTTTCAGCAATACACTCTCGAGTTACTATCTCGCCAGCACTTTGCATGAGTAATGCCAGTAAATTAAACTCTAATCCGGTTATTGTGATTAACTGTTTACAACACGATACCGAACGATTTAAAAAACTCAACTCTATTTGACCAACAATAATTTTATTTAAAGGCTCAAGCGAAGTAACTCGATTAGAGCCTTTAGAATTTACAGAATTTCCTTTAGTTAACATTTAACTAGTTTTTTTACTCTTCTGTTGTTGCAAGTGTTTGGCTGAACATGGTTGTTTTAAAGCCTGTTGGTGAAGTTTCATCGTTTTCAAGTACTAAAAACTGCTCGGTAGAGTCTTCATCAAGTACCAAATTAAAAGTATTTAAAATAATTGAACTACCATTCCTTTCCGTAACAACAAAAACTTGATAGGTATTGTTTTTTAAGGAGATAGAATTGTTGGTTTTATAATTAACCGACTTTCTATTGACAGCCGTTTCAATGGTTTCATTTTGTCTGACAAAGTAAACAGTTGCTTGTGAAAAGTCGTCTGACTGAATTAAATTAACTATTTCAATTTCATGAGTATAAATAGTTGTTAGCAAACTATTACTCACGGTTAATGTGTATAGGTCTACTTCAATTTCATCAATGATACCGTCATTGTTTTCATCAATATCGCCATCATTATCGTCATCAACATAGGTTTGTTCTGAATAGATAAATACTGTTTTGTTGGTATTTTCAGTAATTGATAACAAGTGGTTAGCTAACAGTGGTGTATTTTCTTCGCCTGTGGTTACGTCTAAGCTGTAATTTCCGCTTGATAATACTAAATCAGCACTTACTTCGCCATAAGCAAGATCTGCAATAATAGGTTCATCACTCACTCCGTTAAGGTGTAACGAAAGCACTTCGTTATAGTCAGCTAACTCTTCTTGATTAGCAACCGAGTTATAAGCGCGAAACTGTGCTTCAGCTTCAGTATCTGAATATTCAATTACCGAAGAGTCAGACATCTTATCTAAAGAATAAGGCGAAGAACCAGCACCTTTATTGTCCTTTATCACCATAATGTTTTGTGAACTAAAAGAAAAAGGAATACTAGCTGATGTAAATAACACTTCGTCGCTGCCGGCAGCTGTGATGTAAAAGATATAATCATCTTGATCTAGTTTTTGGTTTTCAGACAACTCTTGGTAGGCAAACTGGCCAAATAACATAGCTTCGTTAAAAGTTTCATCTTCATCAGAGATATAAAAATCAATCGCCTCTCCACTAGAGTGCATATTTAATACTCTCATGTTGAACAGATCGTAAGTGTCATCATCATCTTCATCAATTTCAGGAATGTTATAAACCATTACCTGTGGTGATAAAATACTGTCGCTCAATACAATCATTTGAATAGTATCTTCGGCAATATTAAGCGTACTTTCATAAATAACTGCTAAATCAGCAACATCATTACTGTCATCATCTTGCCAAGCTAATTGGAATTCATAATTCTGACTATCTAATGTGATGTTACTGTGTGCTCCGCCATAGGTAACACCGTTATAAGTCGACTCGTAATGGTCATTATCGCTATCACTCTCAATAGCAAGATCTTCATCAATGGTTAAATAAATAGCAGGCGCATCGTCTGATAGATGGTAAAGTTTTACATAACCTTCGCCGCTACTACTGTCACTGTCATTACAACCGAATAAGGCAAAGAGTAATAGACTTGATGCTAGACAAGTTTTTAGGGTGTTATTTTTAGGCATAAATTTTTTCTTTTTCATCGCTATTCCGTAAATGAAGTACGTAAATAAATACGTAAATGAAACTTATATAACAGTTATCATTCAAGATGTATGTGTCAGAGCGCTTGAGCGATTTTAATTTCCACTGACAGTCGAGTACTTTGAATAATAACAGGTATAGATTATTTTAAAAAACAAAAGTGCAAACAAAGTGCAAACAAATGTGATTAACTGTGCACCGTAATAGATAAGTACGTAGGGGAATAGTTCACATATTTATGTAACTTTTACAGGAACCTTACATTTCTTTACGTTTCTTTATTTTAAATGCTTATATCAAGTCCGTTAAATTACTG
>NZ_JAHKPR010000082.1:0-47858 GCF_018860585.1 Colwellia sp. E2M01 | reverse complement strand
TAGACCAGAAAATTATCGGAATTGGTATTATTTTATTGGTATTTACGATTTTTGTCACTAATAAATGCTGTATTTAAGCTTTTTATATACGGTCTATTTGCATAATGTTTATAATTAAGCGTAATGTCAAATTCATCCATATTTTTTAAAGAAGCTTATTAAAAAAATTTTACCAAAAAATTTATATTTAAGGTGCAACCGTGATCACAACAGACGTATTAATAATTGGCGCAGGCGCAGCAGGTTTAATGTGCGCAGCACAAGCAGGGTATCGCGGTAAAAGCGTTGTTGTGGTCGATATGGGAAAAAAGCCCGCCCGAAAAATATTAATTAGCGGCGGCGGACGCAGTAATTTCACCAATGAAAATGCCACACCCGAAAACTACCTTTGCCAAAACCCACATTTTGTAAAATCAGCATTAAGTCGTTACAGCTCACAAGACTTTATTGACTTGGTAGACCGCCACGGTTTGCAATATCATCATAAAACACTCGGTCAATTATTTTGTGATAACAGCGCCCAAGACCTTGTTGATATTTTGATGACCGAATGTGAATGGGCAGGCGTACAAGTTAACTTGCGCTCAGAAGTACTTTCAGTCGAAAAACCAGCTGATACCGAGCAAGGCTTTGTAGTGAAAACCACCGAACAAAGTTACCAATGTAAATCGCTAGTGGTTGCCTCGGGCGGTTTAACCATGCCAAAACTTGGTGCTACACCGATAGGCTATAAAATTGCCGAACAATTTGATTTAAACGTACTTGAAACGTTAGCAGCGTTAGTGCCTTTTACCTTGCATGATCACGACAAGCAACGTTTCGACGGTTTATCAGGAATTAGCTTATTTACTGAAGTCACCAGTGAAGACGGCACTAAGTTTAAAGAAAACATTCTCTTTACCCACCGCGGCTTATCAGGCCCCGCGATATTACAAATATCCTCATTTTGGCGCGCAGGGCAGGCAGTAACTATCAACTTACTGCCAGAGCATAACCTCACTGAAACACTAAACCAATGGCAAAAAGAGCAGGGCGAAAAATCCGTTAAAAATCTTCTTTCAACAATATTACCTAAACGCTTTGTTGACGTATTAGTTAAAGAAGGCGTGATCGCCGACAAACCCGTTAAGCAACTTAATCATCCAGAAATTAACGTGTTAGGTGAGTACTTACACGCTTGGAAAATAAGTCCTAACGGAACTGAGGGCTACAGAACAGCCGAAGTTACTCTTGGAGGAGTCAATACCGATGAGCTTTCCAGCAAAACCTTTGAAAGCAAAAAACAACCGGGTTTATTCTTCATAGGCGAAGTGATTGACGTAACCGGCTGGCTCGGCGGGTACAACTTTCAATTCTGCTGGGCCAGTGGTTTTGCCTGTGGGCAAGCGGTTTAGTTAATTGATGGAATTAAAACGAAGACAATTGAAATTGTAGAGAAGACAGTGATTTTGGTTTACATCTCGTTTTACGTATAACTAACTGCTAAATACCGTGGTTAAATGAGGCCAAAAATGAAAAATTTTGTTTAATATAATGAAATTAAAATTGGGAGGGGAAAAGTAAAACTTTCTAGGTTGATATCTGTTTTTAATATTGAAACAGCTAAAACCTCATGCTTTTATGTATTCGTTATATTTGAGTATAACTATTGGTATGTTAATTCTGTAAGTGATTCGACACCTTATAAGCTATTTAAAGTAGGGTATCGTTAATAGTTTTACAAGACCTCTAAAGGAAAAAGGGTTCTAAAACAGTTAGGACTCAGTTGAAGCAATTTTAGACCCTTAAAAATGAGGATTTTGGCAATGGTGGTAGGAATATTTTGGTATGTCAACGACACGCTTATTTTTAAAACTAAGCAAATAAACAAGCTACAACAAGATGAACTTGGGCTAATAGATTCGACTTTTACCCATATCGAAGAGTGGGAAACTAATCACATTTATTTAAAATTCGCTCAACGCTTGCAGGGTACTGAATATCAAATCTATCCAAGAGGTCGAGTTATTTATAACAGCCTCAAGAATCAGTTTTATATTTATTTAGATAAAACTATTTTCAATAAACCAATCACTGAAAAAATCATTAATGCTTTTGAGCTTAGAAAGCATAAAGTTAAATGGTTTCAAGACCCACACTATCAAACGTTTAGTTGAGTTGAAGTGGGCAAGCTTTATTGTCACTACACAAGTTGTACCCTGTTATTAAAAAAATGAGACAATCTATTAATAACTGAGAAAGTGGAATAGTTTGTTTCATTTTGGTTTTGGTTAATAACTCCAATCTTCATACGCCAGAGGCAGGCTATTAAGCAAATCTCTGCGTTCTCGCCAATTGGGCATGTGTTTATCCATTAATGATCGAAAGCGTTGGTTATGATGGCGTTCTAGTAGGTGAATCAACTCATGGACAAGGATGTACTCCATACATTCAGGAGGCTTTTTGGCGAGTTCAAGGTTAAGCCAAATGCGTTTTACTTGAATGTTGCAACTTCCCCATTTGGTTTTCATTTTTTTAGTGTTGAGTGAATTAGCTTCAATCCCTAATTTCTTTTGCCAAGCAGGTAATAACTTCACTAGTGAGTGCTGCATTTCATCGCGGTAAAAGCGGTTGAGTAGTTTGAGTTTATTATCTATTGAAGTACTTTCAGCTACAGCTAGCTCTAATTTACCATTTACTTTTGCTTGAACAACATACTTACCTTTTGCATCAGTGACCTTTAAACGGTATTTACGACCCCATAAATAATGACATTCCCCATTAACCATTTCACGCACAGATTGACGTTCTTGCCCAGCAAAATCGGCTTGCTGCTTTTTAATCCATGCAAGTTTATTGACGATAGCAAGCCGTATAGCTTGCTCACTTGTTTTGGTAGGCACAGATAATCTAACCCGTCCATTTGGGGGTAACACGCTAAGGTGGATATTCTTAATATCTCTTCGGTTGACTTCTACATCAATCTCACCAATTCGAGCGATATCTTTATCAGCTTTAGGCACTAATGATATTCCTTTTGCGCTTTAACCAAATCCATTACTTCAACAATATCCACTTCATAACTAGTGGTTTCTTCTCTTATCGCATTGGCTATTTCACGTTCTTTAAATCTATCACCAAGCCATTCAGCTTTTTTTGTATACCTAACAGCAGAGTCAATTTTAGTGGTCAGCACTTCATCGTTACCAAAGTTATCGTAAATAGCTTGTTTCGCAAATGTATCAACAGTGTCGGGATAGTTATGCCCTTTATTGCCAGTAGGGTTAACAACTTTCTTGGCTAAGGCTTTAATCTGTTCTAGATATTCTTGATAACTTATCGCTTGCTCTTTGCGCTGCTTAATAATGGCATCAAGTAACGTTGCCATACTGTCGAAGTATTTAGGGTTTACTGGGTTTTCATCAACAATTGTTTTTCTAACGTTGTTTTCAATGGCTTCTGCCATAGCATCTTCATCTTCCCTAAGGCTTTCAGGTAAAGACTCAAGCCCTTTGCCATTGTTGTTTACCACTAAATCAATTAAACCAAGTTCCTCGAAATCCATTAGTAATTCACTATCATCAGCGCGAATATACATATCCAGTAAATGACGCATAGCAGGTTCAAAACGTTTCATTTCTAACAAGTCACCGCTGGCAAGTTTTACCTCATCTCTTACTTTTTCATAATAAGACACTTCTTTTTTAATGTTTTCTGATTCAGCCAGCGTATAACCTGCCTGTTCCATTTCATTTGCAACATTTATGTAAGCGCGAATAAGTTTGGCAACAGTTTGATATAAGGTTAAGCGCAATGCTTCTTTTTCAGTTCGTTCATTTTCGTCTTGTGGTTCTACACCCGACTCACCACAAAAATAACGAATGAAATCTTTAGTATCTCTCGGCGCTTTTACTGGCTCACATAAAGCTCTAACAGCTTCCAAGCTATTATCTAAATCAGCTTTAGACTCTTTTAGTCGGTCTTTCAATAAACCAGCAACATCTTCTTCGTCATAACCATCAAAAGCTTCTGCTGTGAAATCTTTGATAGCTTTATCTAACGAACGGAATAAATCTTTGTAATCTACGATGTAGCCATAATCTTTGTCTTCGCCATCAAGCCTGTTAACACGGCAAATTGCTTGGAAAAGATTATGATCTGCCATTTTCTTATCAATATATAAATAGGTAGCAGAAGGTGCATCAAAACCTGTTAGTAATTTATCAACCACAATTAACAGTCGCATTTGTCCTGGTTCATCGATGAATCGTCTTTTAACTGTTTTTTCAAATTCTTCAACACGTTTAGCAGCTTCGTCTTCAGCTTGTTCAAAGTAGTCAGCCAACATTTTTCGATAAGTATCATATTTGAACAGCTTTTCTGTTAATCCTTCACCTGTCTCTTCACCTTTGATTGTACTGGCTGAGGGTTGATAACTGGTAACCACGGCACACTTACCAGCAAGATCAGTCTTGCTAAATAACTCATACACCACACAAGCTTGATGAACACTTGCGCAAACTAACATAGCGTTGCCTCGTCCAGACATTAACGCTGGTTTGATTTCCATATCCATCAAAATGTCACTAACAATTTGTTCTAAACGAGATTTACTAGAGAGCACTTTTTGCATCGTGCCCCATTTTTGTTTTAGTTGCATTTTTGCAAGATTTGAAAGCCCTTTAGTCTTAGCCTCAAACCATTGGTCTACTTTTTTCTCTGAGGTTAAATACTGATCTATATCTCTTGCTTCGTATCGTAGATCGAGAACAACACCATCGCTGACAGCTTCATCAAATTTATAAGTATGAATATATGGGCCAAACACTTCTAAGGATTTTTTCTTATCCTTTTTCATTAGTGGCGTACCAGTAAAACCAACAAACATAGCTTCTGGTAAGATGGTTTTCATAGCTTCGTGTAACTTGCCTGATTGGGTGCGGTGACACTCATCAACAAAAACAAATAAATTACCTTTTGCTGCAAAGTCATTTGGCAAGTTTTTAGTTAAGGCTTCAAGGTAGTCTTTAGTCGCTTCCTCATCGTATTCATCACTTTCTTTATCACTTAGCGCTTCACCATTTCGGCCAAACTTATGCACTAAAGAACAGAATAACCAAGGGTTAGCTTGATTTAACGTAGCAACTAAGTCATGACCACTCTTGGTTCTATAGATGTCTTCATCAACCCCTGAAAACACTTTCTCAATTTGTTCATCAAGCTCTGTTCTGTCAGTTACAATTAGCACGCGAGAATCAGTAATATTCTCTCTAATCCATTTTGCTAACCACACCATAGTTAAGCTTTTACCTGAACCTTGTGTATGCCAAATAATGCCATCTTGTTTTGACTTAACATGCTTTTGCGCAGCTTGAATGCCAAAAAACTGATTGTGGCGGCAGGTTTTCTTAACCCCAGCATCAAAGACAATATAATCATGTACTAGCTGTAAAAAACGCCCTTTGTCACAAAGCTGTGCTACATGAGTATCTAATAAAGTATCTGTTGTTATATCTGATGATGGTAAACTTCCTGAACCGTCAGGCTCTTTCCACTCTAAATAATATTTCTCTGATGTTTCAATGGTGCCGTAGCGAATACCTTGTGTGTCGTTACCCGCCATCACTAACTGCATTGTAGTAAAAAAGTTACGAATGAAATCTTTTTTCTGATTATCTAAATTCTGACGAATGCCTTCACTTACCGACACTGACGAGCGTTTTAATTCAATTACGCCAAGCGCAATGCCGTTTACATAAATTACTATATCAGGGCGTTTTTTAAGCTCGCCTTTTACCGTCACTTCTTGAGCTATGGCAAAGTTATTGGCTGCTGGGTTCTCCCAATCAATCAGCCATACTGTTTGGTTTTGCTCACCCGTGCCTTCTTTTTCTTTCACGCCATAGCGCAACAGGCGATAAACCTCTTTGTTTGCATCATAAAGCTTTTTACCTTCACCAAGAGCTGCGGCAGCATCTAATTTGCGTAATGTTCGCTTAATAAGTGCTTCTGAGACATCGCGATTTTTTAGCCACTTGGTAAGCAAATCAGTTTCAATATTGCTATTACCCTTACGGTATTCCCAGTCGCCTAAATAGTCGTAATCAAGTTGTTCTTTGAAAAACTTAACAACGCGATTTTGTGTTTTTCGCTCTAATTGACCGACATTACTCATATTACATCCTTATAAGTTCTTTCAATCAAGCAAGTGATTGGGTTTTAATTGCATTGTTTTCAATGCTTTAAATTTATAGTACTAGTATTGCACTGAACCGAACGACGAACCAGTCAAGCAACGGTCAAGCAAATATATTTAGTTCCATTCTTTTTCAATAAACTGGGTTAAGGTTATTTGCCTATTTTTAATGGCTGCTATATCCCATATCTTAGTTTCGGGCGAGATGAACCTTTTTAGTTCACCTTGGCTCAAATAGGTCGAGCTCTCTGAAAGCTTCTGCCATTTTGTATTAAAATCATGATCTTTTTTCGATGAGTTAGATGAAATACTATCAAGAACTAAATTCCCCAGCCTGTGCAAGGCTATATCTTTAAATTCAGCTTCATCATCAACATCCCAGCTTACTATATGTTTTGATAATTCATTATTCTGTGCCGCGATGTGTTCAAGGCTCAGTTTTTCTGCATTGTTTTTAGGTATAACAATATCTCGCCATGACAGTTTCGACCATTGATTTTGATTGTTACCGCCAGAGCGCAGATAGTTCTCATAACGCCATAAAATATATAATGCAGATTGTTTACTATTATTATAGAAATTTGGGCTTTGTATATTGGCTTTCATACGCTTGGGAATATCCCACCAACTACTCATATTGGACAGTTCTTCAAATAGCCATTCATAGCCCCAGTTCTGGTCACTGCTGTCGAATTTTTTTGCTATCCAAAGTAAGTGAGAATTACCAGCATTTGAGCGTAAGTTTGCTAGTCCATATGCTTTAAGGCTAAATATCTCCATTAAATGGCATGCTTTTCTAAATTTAACTTTATTGTTTGAGTTGTCTGCGTGATAGGTTTTTATCAGTAGAGGCCAAAAAGGTGCAAGGCGATTTAATATAACTAAATGAGTAAATTCAATAAGTTCATCCATACCTTTATATATAGTTAACACATTTTTGTAACTTTTCTTTAAGTTAGAAATAAAGCTATTAATCCAATTAATAATGGCTTCAGGCCCTTTATCTTCGATAGCATTAATTTGGTTTTTAATTAACTTTTTAGGTTGTAAGTACTCGTTATCAGTCCAAGGTAGAAATGCTGCACAGTGATAAGAAAGTATACTGTCTTCCCCTGGTGTTCGTGGGTATGTGGAAAGTTCTTCAATGTCACGGAAAATAGATTCAAAATGACTATGAATTGAATCAAGTTTCTCTTCAGAGGCGCTTTTTGAGTTTAAATGTACATTGTGCATTAAAAAGCTTTTCACTGCTTCTAGGTTAGTTAGCTTTTTACCTCGGTCATTTTGAAATTCAAAAATTTGAGTTGCAGTAGATAAATCGTCGATTACATAAGCTAAAACTTGTGCCTCACGTAGCTGAGTTATCATTGGCTGCCACTCATCAAGTTTTACATGTTGGCGAAAATAATCACGTGCAAAAATGAGTTTTTGTGAAGACTGACTGTCTGGTACTTCATCAACGCTATCAATACTTAAAATAGTAGACCTAAATAAGTTACGATCTTTTTCTATCGTTTTGAATTTTTGCCCACGTTCTGGATGACAAATATAGTTAGATTGAATAAATTCATAATCTTCAATTTCTGCATGTTCTTTTAGCGCGGTAGCAATAAAAATTAAAGTAGTGGTTAAGCGTTGTTGTCCGTCTACTACATCGACAGCTGGGTATGAATATTGATTATATTTACTGTGTAATAATAGCGTACCAATAAAGTAAGGTTTTTTAACATCAGTGGTTTGGGTTTTTAGTTGATGACGTAAGTCTTCAACAAATAGATCTAATTGAGCTTCTTCCCATGCATAAGAGCGTTGATAATTAGGAATTGTAAATTGATACTCTGTAAATAGTTCATCAATAGTTTTTAATATCTTATCATTCATCAATAGTTAACCTTATTATCCTTGTCACTAGTGTTCCGTTAGAATTTGTATTGTCTAATTTTTCTAAAGTAAATATTCTGTATTAGTTCGATGTATTATGGCTTTAGTTAATTAAGTAACCATCAAGTTAACTCAAGAAAGCCTTTGTAAGTTGTTTAAAGCAAACCCAATATCTCTATCACTAAATAAAGTTAACTTTCGCTGTGCCCATTTAGCGCCAGCAGGCCAGTTGGCTATGCCTTCTTTAATCGACTCTACTGTTCTATTACAGCCTTGCTTAGTAACAAGCCAATCGACTGTAGATAAAAGCTCTAGACCAAAAGGAGATTCAAAACCATTAATCACTTCAGTTGCTGCTTCTAATGCGGGTAAATATTCTTTAGCCTCAGTATTCAAATAAGTTGAAACTTTTTGTTTCTCTGATTCATTAAACCAAATCACATCTAACGGTTCGCAATCAGGAATTCGTTTGTCAGATTTTAAATAACTACCATCTAACGCATTTAATAAATGTTCTAGATTATTGGCATATGGGCCATAATAGTTAGCTTCAAACTTGAGTTTTAATTCATTCTTCAAGCCTGTATTTTCGATGGTTCTTTGTAAAAACCAAGCGAGCTTTTGAATTTCCAACAAACTACACTCCATGCCCAAAATCCAATAGCGCCTCACTAATTCTGCAACTAATGCTCTTGCTGGAGTGAGTTTTTTAACGCCTGCTTTTTTAGCCACATTTTGATATTTACTGGTAGGCTCAAACACAATAATGTTTGTAGTTTCAATATTTGATAATGCTTTTTCAATTTCCGCTTTAACATCAGGCCAAGACAACCCACCTTGTCCTGCGCCAAGTGGTGGTATGGCTATAGAGCTAACATTATTGGCTTCTAAAAAATGTCGAAGGTCGATTAAACCATCTTGTATCCATTCCATTTGAGATTTTGCACGCCAATGCTGCTTAGTCGGGAAGTTAACAATCCACTGAGGACCCATTAATTCGCCTGTTTCAGTAACAAACATTTTGCCAGTATTTACCTGTTTAGCTTTACAAGCGCTAGCATACTCTGCCATGTTTTTAGGAAAGCGCTCTTTGAACATTAATGCAATGCCTTTCCCCATAACCCCAACAGTATTCACGGTATTAACGAGTGCATCTACTTGTGCTTCGAGTAAATTACCTTGTGTATAAGTGATCATTAGAAGTACCATCCCGGACGTACAATAACGTCCAAATTCATATTGCGCTGTTGAATATGTTGTTTTAATTGTTGTTCAACTTGCGTGTTGTAACAAGCTATACCGACTAAAGCATTTATCGGACAATGCTGCTTTATCAGTGCTTCTGCTTGGTATCGTTCAAACTTGGCAGGGTCATTTAGATCCCTAGCAAAATTTCGCGTTTGTAGAATAGGCCAATCTATTTTGCCCAAGTGATTCAAATCAGAGTAAAAATTTGCCCACTGATAGTATGCATGCATGTCTGTATAGACAAAATCTAAGTTCAGTTGTTCAACTTTGTGTAACGATGATACCAAAATAACGATATCTTCGTTAGCCCTCTGTATAACACCTCGCCCCGACTTAATATTGAGTAACATGGGCGAGAAAGGGGTAAAGTAAAACGGTACATAGTCATTTAAAGAACCAAAGGGTGAAATAGGCACTGGATGAGTTGCTCGTTTCTGTATCAGTTCCGAACTACCTATTGCTTCCCAATTAGGTGATTGCGCCTGACTATTGCCACAAAAGCTATTGCCGCAATGTAAGCCGTTATCTAAAATCCACGGAACATTATTGCGATGCACAATACGCCATATCAGCGCTTTTTGTGGGTTAAGAGTTTGACTATAGTTATACAAATTACTCACCAACAAACATTTTAGAATTAATATTTACACGACAGCTAGCATTGTATTTAAGCACCATGGCATTAACTATCTTTTCTACCCGCTCATCTTTTACGTAAATACTAAAAAAGAAATGAGGAGGAACAGCTTTAGGTGATAAACATTCAGCCATACAGACTACTTTACACGCTCTATCATCATAATCTCTTTCTTCCATCAATTCCCAATCAATCGCTGAAAAGCCAGCATCATAATCTAAAATTTGATAACCCTCTTCAGCTAAAGGATGTGTAGGAACAATTCGAAAACCGCTTATTCTAGCGAAATTTCTATGAACAGTAACCAGCAAAAAATCTTTATCAGGATGAGTACGTTGCACGCCATAATCAAAAGGATTTTTGGCAAAAAAGTGAAAAGGTACAAAATTATCTAAACTATGATTTGCCCGTGAGTATAAAATTTCACCGTCAGCAATATCATTAAATTCATCATTGCTAAGTTCACACCTAGGTTTCAAACCATGTTGAAGAATTGATGCTAAATTCTCTAAATCGGTGAGGTGATATATTAAACTTCTGTCTCTAATCATTATTAATTCCTTTTATTTAATAGGGCAACCTTGTGCGGCCTGTGAGTAGCTGTTGCATCATGCCTTGTTTGATTTGGCGGGTTTTCTTCAGGCGCTGTTCAAGGGTTTGAATTTCGTTATCCATATCCGAGAGAATGGTTGCAATAGCGCTTTGTTCACCTGTATCTCGCGGCAATAAAATCGGTAGAGTTTTCAATAAACCTGCTGTATAGCTAAGCTGTTTTGTTCCTTGGCAATACGTCAGCGCTAATTCTTCACCGTTATAAACATACCAATGAAATAAAAATTTACTCGTTAGTTTTTTATTGGGGTAAATGGCCATGCATGATTGATTTGTGGCTGCTGGTTTACCAACAATACCGCAAGAGCCTCTCGTTCCAGCAGCTTCTAATCCTGTTATAGCCATTAGGAAAGTGCCTTCAGGGTGTACTTTTAAATTCGACTTTTTAATAGCATCATCACTAATCTTTTCAATAGTGTCATTAATAACACCATATTTAAGTTCACCACTGGTTATCCATCTATTTACTCCCTTATAAAAACTAGGGTTACCTCTAAATGGAGTTCCCCCACTAGAGAGTGAGTCAACAACATCATCAATTAAACAAACATCCCAATCTTCAGGAATTTCACCTAGTTCGCTGTGTTTTGTGCCTTTTCTCTTTCCTTCGTCATCGCCTTCTGTGTAAGTTGCAAATTGCGGTAAACGGGTTTTGCCTGTCAGCAGTTGTTGCATGGTGGCGGTTTTAATCGCTTGCTTTTTGTCGATTAGGTTTTCCAATTCCGTTAATAGCGCATCAACATCGGATAAAGCATTGGCAATGGCTGTTTGTTCTAACTCTGACGGTAAAGGTATTTTTATACCTTTTATTATTCCTGAGCTTAAGTTTTCTTGCCCACCAGAATTACTAAGCTCTCTAATTTCTTTATACATGTAGTTTAATGTGTGAAGTACGTACTCTTGGGCATTTTTTTTGTTTACTTCAATAGCTGCACAGGCTTGATTAATTGAAGCATTAATAGTTAACACGCCAGCTTTTCCACGAGTCTTACCTTGTCCGTACATTGCCATCAATATAGACCCAGCTTTGCACATTCTGGCAGATGAGTTATCTAGCCCTTTTGACGTGATAAACTCATTGGCATAGCTAATGTCACCACCTTTAATTAATGTGGTCGTAACCCAAGGTATATCTCCATCCCAATAGTCAGCTACTTTACGATTAGGAGTTCCTCCTGAGCTTACTGTTGCAAAATCGCCTATATTTTTTATTTTCCAATCTACAGGAATAACACCAACGTCTGTTTGCTTAAAACCTTCAGGTATTGCTTGTATTAAAGCACTCATACTGACCACTCCAAGCCCATTGCTTTTAAATGGCTTGCGACTTTATCGCTTAAGTCATTAACAGACTTTGTTAATGTTGGTAATGGCGTGCTGTAACGTTCTTCTAGCTCTTTAACACGGTTAGCCATTTGTTGGGTAACACGTTCAATTTCTGCCACAATATTAGCTTGTAATGTGGCTAACCACTTATCATCAACAATTAGGGTTTTGATGTCATCAATAGTGAGTTTTGGGTATTGGTTAAATACGGTTAAATCCAAAGCCTCTTGCGCTTCTTTGATTGCTTTTTTAGCGGCTGTTTCAGCGTTAAACAATTTGGTTGCTTGTTTAAGAGCTTTTTGCTCTTCCTGGATTTCCGCCTGCGCGGGAATGACGTTAATTTCCTTTAATCTGGCAGCAACGCTGGCTTTGGTGATTTTGTCTTTATCATTAAGTGCTTCAACCAATAAACCATCTTCACCACCATTTTCCTCGATATAATTATCAAGAGACTGTGTGGCTTCGTCTTGCTTAGCTTGTAGCGCATCAATCTTGTCTTGTTCATCAGAAAAATATCGGGCAACTATTAAGCTTGGTGGAATAAGTTCAGCTTTGTACTTTTTCTTATTGATGATTAAATCAGGCGTTTCTTTAAGTTTCTCTCCCTTTTTAGCAATTAACTCACGTAGAGTGTTACCTGCTTGCCAATCGTCTTGCATCAATACATAGACATCGTCTTGCATTATTTCAGCCCAGTAATCCATCAGAATTTGGTAAATATCGTATTTACTGAGTAGATCGCTATTGGCATAACTATTAAGTAAGTTTTCTGAAATATTAAAGATAAAGTCTTTTGGGTTGTCACCTACTGCTTTTTCTTTGCAAGTGAGGTCTTTTAGTTTTGCCTCTGGTATCCATTGTTTGAATGGCAATAAACTACGAGTAGCAAAGTCTTTAAACTCTTGATGAGCAAGAATGCAGCTTTTAACCGCACTGGCTTCAATCATACCGTGACTGTAACCGTCACGATCAGGCTTGAATAATGTAGCTCGAATGCTTGGGAATACTTGCCAGTAATGCTCAAGGGCATCGATATCACGGTTAGGAATACCGCCTTGCAGGTGCGCGCTTAAATCGTGTAAATCTTCTGGCTCAGATGAGTCGATATAACGTGGGATGTTGAGATTGAAATAGTTCTTGGCTATTTCGTCAAGTGGTACTAATCGGCTAAATCTATCTAACTCTAACCTTTTGTTAAATACATCAACAATTTTGTGAATATCTTGGCTGCGCAGGCGGTTTTTATTGCCATCTTTAATAAAGCCTTTGCTGGCATCAATCATAAAGATGGGGCGGCCAGTAACCGTTGGTAAATTTTCATCACCTTCTTCAAACTTAGACACAGCCTTTTGTGCATGTTCTTTGTCTATGATGATGATACAAGCTGGAATACCCGTACCGTAGAAGAGGTTAGCAGGTAAACCAATAATACCTTTGATGTAACCTTGTTTGATGAGGTTTTCACGAATGTTGGCTTCAGCATTGCCACGGAATAACACCCCGTGTGGCAAGATCACCGCACCTTTACCTGTGCTTTTTAAGCTTTTGATAATGTGCAGCAAGAAGGTGTAATCACCGTTTTTTTCAGGTGGAATTCCCCATGTAAATCTATTATATAAATCGTTCTCAGGGTTTAAGCCACTGGTCCAGTTTTTGTTGGAAAATGGCGGGTTGGCTACGGCAAAATCGAAGGTTTTTAGTTGACCATCTGCATCTTTCCATTGCGGCTCTGATAGTGTATTACCTTTGAAAATTTTTGCTGTGGTATTGTTATGCAATATCATGTTCATACGAGCAAGTGCGCTAGTCGCGTTATCCATTTCTTGACCGTAAATAGATAAACCACGAGGCGCTTCGTCACTGGCTTTTAGTAACAAAGAACCCGAACCAGATGTTGGATCATAGGCAGTAGCGTCTTGTGGTGTATCTTTGGTAATACCAACTACTTTTGCTAGGATTTGTGATACTTCTGATGGTGTATAGAACTGACCTTTTGATTTACCGGATTCGGTAGCAAAATGACGCATAAGGTATTCGTATGCATCGCCTAATAAGTCGTCGCCGCCAGCGCGGTTGGCGGATAAATCTAACCCTTGAAATATACCCACTAGCTTAGTGAGGCGGTCGATCATTTCTTTGCCTTTACCAAGCTTGTCTTCATCGTTGAAGTCGGCAACGTCAATTACGCCTTTAAGGTCGTTCTCTTCGGCAAGGGCTGCGATAATTTTATTCATTTTATCGCCAATTTCTTTATCGCCTTTGGCGGCAACCATGTCGCCATAGCTTGCGCCATTTGGCACAACAATCATGCCGTAAGGGTCGCCTTTGTATTTATCGCTGACGTACTTCATGAATAACATGGTAAGTACGTAGTCTTTGTATTGGCTGGCATCCATACCGCCTCGAAGCTCGTCACAGCTAGCCCATAATGATGAATAAAGTTCTGTTTTTTTAATTGCCATGGGAAATTTGGTTGATCCTTTTAAGTTAGCCGTATTAAAGCTGGTCAGTATTTAAACCTGCGGCTTTTAATCGCTGAGTAAGGTTACGCATTTTGGAAAATTCAGTACCGAAGCTTGGTTTAAGGCCAACGCCTTCACAAAATTCTTTCGCAGTAATATTTTTGAGATTATCAGCGTACTTAATCATTTGCAGGTGCATTTCAGTGGTGTACTGATTGCGTGGCGCTTCGTTTAATGCGTGCTTGATATTGTTGAAGATTGCTTGCTCGGTCATAAGTCGATTCTTCTATTTTTATGATGAATTATCTAATTTATATAAATTAGATAATTTAGCAAGGAGAAAGTTGTGAAATTTTATTAAAGGTTAAACTTATTTGGATCTCTTACTTATGCAAATATGCAACCTGTTATTTTCTTGGCAATGATGCTACTTCGAAAATATAAACTAGGCGCTGGCTATTAGTCAAAATGTCAAAGTCTCGTAAAATCTGCCCTGTTAAACATTAAACACTTATATACGCTTGATGTTAGCAATAGCTAATTCCATTTTATGTTTTGCTGAGGTGTTAGCTGAATGTACATAAATGATCGGAGGAATAAACCCTTGCGTATAAGCTGCTTCTTCAATCCAAAGCAGTACATCGTAACCTGTACCATGGTTATCATCACCTAAATCATGATCTAAACTTATTTCAGTCACAATATTTTGTTTAAGTAAAGCAATGGCTTCTTCTGGCCAATATACTCGATACCAACCTTTTGGCGTGGTTCTTTCGTCATCTAAATACACTTTCATAATTTATACCCATAGTGTCTTCCCCCGATAAAAACGCTCGTACCATCGTAGATAACGGGTTTTTATAAAATCTAAGCTTAGGCTTAATATCTCATTTGGCTTTTCTTCAAGAAATATCCAATTGATTTGTGCTTCAAGCTCGCGGATATTGCTAGCTTCTTGTTCGCTAATAAAAGAGATAATGTCATCTGAGAATTCATGACCGTGCTGTAATGCAAAGTGTCGGATTAGTTGCTTTTTTAAAGTGATACCAGGTTGTAAAATGGTGACGGATTTACAGTCATTTAATAAGCGTTTAATACTTGAACTTTGATGTTGCGATGAATCTTTTGGCAAGTCAGAAGTAAAAACGGTTAACTTTCCACCTTTTTTACGTGTTAATAATATCGCGTAAAGTACTTCTCTTATATGTGTTGATACGGAGAGCCTACGCATGATCGAACATGTCATCCCATCAAGTAGTAGGCAATCAATATTATTATAATATTCTATTAGTTGATTTAATGAATCGTTTTGCTGTGATTCTAATACTTTTAACATAAAGAAATGAGTGTGAATTTGTTTAATGCTCAAGTTTGATTCTTGTTCTACTAGCTTATTTCCTATGGCGTGTAATAAATGGGTATTGCCTAACCCTGTGCATGAAGATATCCATAGCCATTCTTTTTTTGTGATTTCTAGCGTTAAATTTAAGGCAGCTTGATAAGCTTTTTTATTTGACTCCCCAACGATAAATTTTTCAAAGGTAAGATTCTCTTTAATATTTGTTTGTTCGAATGTCATCGTTACAGCTAATTTTTATGTTATTTGTTGATAGAAATACTTTACTTGAAAGTGACGACAAACTTTGTCGCCACAGAGTGTAATAGTCATAATATCAATCAATAACAGTGAGCCCTTATGTCAAGTATTAATATTTCTGTATACCCTTTAGATAAAACCAGTCAAGCGACTTGCTTTCCGGTTACTGCAGAATTAAAAGAACTAGAGTGGAATTTTAACTATTGCGATACTGCTCAATTAACTACTGAGAAAAATAGCACCAAGGATTTAATAAAAAAAGAAGTACAAAACTGTGATTTACTTATACTTGTAGGTAACCTGAATTACCCGAGTACACAACGAAAAATAATGCAGTTTTTATCGGTTGCTAAACAATTAGGGGTATTAACAATAGTTTTTTCAATTGCCCCTATTATGTTGTTAAATTGGTCATCCAAATATTACGTCAAGTGTGATGCATATAAAGAAGATAGAGAAATAGGCACCTTGCAAGGCAACTTTGAAAAAACCTTATCTAAAACTGTGCTGATTCAATTACAAAGTGGCTTATCTGATATTGACGCTATTGATTATGATGTGAATGATTTTTATGACGATGTTTCACCTGTTTATCAGTTAGATTTTTCAAATGATAAAAGACAAAATGAGAGTGAAATATTAGCAGGTTTTTATGCACGTTTTAATAACACTAACCTTACGAATATAGACTCAACACCATTAATTAACCATTATTTTAAAAAGTTTAGTTCTTTGTCTACTTCGTTGGTATTAGCAATTAAAGCGTTGCTAGACCCTCTAACAAAACAAGGACCTATAGGCATTGATTTTGCTGACTATCGTTTAGCTTTTGAGCGTAAAGGTCTCTACCAAACAAAGCTTTTTACTCAAGAGCTATTACTCGCATCGAAAGAAAATAATGAGCGTTGGTTTCAAGCAAGTACGGTGGTAGTGACTATCTTTTTAAAAGCAAACGATGCAATTAAAGTGTTTAATGAAACGTCATTAGTTATTAGTAATATGCTTGAAAAGCATGATGTGCTTTGGTTATTCACGGCCGTGATTGAGGAGCATTGCTTTGATAATCCTGTCATTTCAATAACATATAAACCTTAGTTATTGTTTTTTTTCATATAGTTTTGCAGCGGCACTAAGTCTTTCTTGCATAGCATTTCGTAAACTATGTGGTTTTAATACCTCAACGTAATTAGCTAAGCCTAATAACCATGTTTCAAAATCATAGTTCATGGTTAGGCTCGCTTTTACTAACAACTTATCACCATCAACGGTTGGGTAAGGGGTGTTTTTTTGGTTTTCAGTGATTGGCGTTTCTAAAACAAGTTCAGCAGCAAAGCCTGAGAATATCCCTTCAAATGCAATAGGCTCGTCAGCAAAAGCGACCCCCGTTGTGCCGTTTAAAACATAATGCTTAAGGGAAAAGTCGGTAGGATAATCGAAGTTCTCGGTCGACATGTTGCAAGATATTATGCGATTCATGGCAAGCATTCTAATATCACTATAACCTTGATATTGCACAATTAAATATTGAATATGGGCTCTAACAACTAAACCTAGTGGTTGAACGGTGGCGTTACTTAACTCTCCACTTTTGTTTTTATACTCCAATAATAAAATATTTTCAGTTAACAGTGCGTCATATACACAACATCGCACTTCGTTATCTATTTTAGCGGGTATTAAGGGTTGGCCTTTGTTTTCAATATAAACTTTATCTAACCAGGTTTTTAATTTGTTGTGGTAACTGAGCTTATTTAATATTCGTGTAGATTTTTCAAAGGTGCGGGTTAAATAAGGCGATAACACATTAGGCATAATCGGTTGAATGAATTGTTCAATAATAGCGAAGCATAAAGCATCAGAAGGTGAAAGCTGGGCAGTTAAATACATTGAGTCTTTGACAAGAGACCACTTTAACCCTTCAGGGCTATCGCCTGATTCAGTAATACTGTATTGCTCAAGCTGTTTTAAATCACGCTGTAAGTTACGTGTAATATTTTTGACATCACTATCTTTGTATTCATGTTGATTTGACAACTTTTCAACCAGTTGCTTTACAGTTGAAAACTTAGGATAAACGGGGAGTAACTCAAGTAGTTCAAGATGTCGAATATTTAATTTTAAATTCATGAAGAGCCTAAACTGGTAATATAATATTTATTAACATAACAATATTATATTACTTGCTAGTTATTGAAACACCTAAAGATCATTGCTTTTTATCTTCGCGCTTAATGACATACGTTGTTTTATTAAGGTTTTAAACCTCTTGAGTATATAAGTCACGTTTACAATTAAAGGACTATTTTTTAACTCAAGTTTTTAACTAGAGCAAAATAACGTCTTAAAATAATAATTTGTCTATTTCTATAAGTGCATCTAAAGCTGACATTTTTAATGGTATTTGTCCTTTTGATATATCGCACTGAAAGGGGTTAATACGAATTAAATTCTTAGCATTGTGTAAGCAGGCAGTACGCACAGTAGAAATCTCTGTACCTGCTCCTATTTCAATAGCAACTATGTTTTTTCCCCAATGAGTATCAAGCCAGTCATAAAAGTTTTGATTTTGTTGCCTTGCTCTACCACTTACCCACCACTGATCATTAAACATCATTATGTTTGGTCTAGCTATGCCTCCACAATTTGGACAGTGCGGGTAATGTCCCTCAATTGAAATATTTAGGTTGTTAATTTTAAAAGGAAGCCTTGTTATCTTCCAAATATCATCACAACAACTATAAGAACACTGTAGATGATTTATGCTGCCATGACGTTCAATAACTTGGTTGTTATTAAACCCTGATTTTTGAAAGTGGCCATCAACATTACTTGTGAACACGAAAGTAGGTTTTGATAGGGATAGCCTCTTAAGGATATCAAATCCGTCATGGGGTGCTGTGTTTTTATATAAATTAAATCTGTGTCCATAAAACCACCAAACCAGTTCTGGCTCAACCAAAAACAAGTCACTACTTGCCATTTCTTGGAAAGATTTATTTAAGTGCTTTAGTTGAGGATAGGTATTCCAAAAGCCTTGTTTACCTCGAAAATCAGGTAAGCCCGAGTCGACCCCCATCCCAGCTCCTGCGCCAATTAAAATAGCATCCGCATCGCTTATAAGCTTTGCTGCTGCTTCAATGTTTTCTCTCATGTAATACCTCATGATTTATTATTGATTAACCAAGTTGTTCACTTTGTTATTGAATACATCGATAGCATATTGATGATTAGCGACAAAGTTTGTCGCTATTTAGGTTATATTGTTGTAAGGATTTAAATATAATCAGGTTACAGAGAGCATGTAATTATTCATTCAGTTTTAACAGTTACTACGAGCAATTTATAAGATAAGTAACGCTTTTTAGTGCCGATTTTATTGTCGCTGTACAGGCGTTATTACAAGCTCTGCGAATACTTTAATAATTTTTAATCCAAATCCTCTTTCACTACGTATAAATAACAAAATCATCAATTGTTATTTAATATGCTGCTTAATCTTATTGGTTTTAATATTTCTTGGTTTGGCTTAATTATCCTAGGAAATATATTCATTCCCTTCGTCATTTGTTGGCTTGGAACACATTTGTATTATTCAGCACAACGTATTGCTGAAGTTAAATTAATCTTATGCATTACTTGTATAGGCATTTGTGTTGATTCAATTTGGCAACTTACCGGTGTTTTAATCTTTCCCAATGAATTAATTATTCCTTTATGGCTGATGATTTTATGGAGCGCTTTTGCGGCAACGGTTGCCCACAGTTTACAAATTTTATCGCGTTCAAAATACTTACAATTCGCTATTGGTTTTATTTTTCCACCAATGAGCTATATCGCAGGTACATCACTTTCATCCGTTGAGTTAGGGCATACACTTTTATTTACCTATTGTTTATTAGGTGTTGTTTGGGCTGTTTTGATGGTGCTTTTTTTTCATTTGAAAACCGTGTTTTTTAAGAAGGAAAGTCAACATGAGTAAATTTGTTATCAGTATTTTACTTTGTTTAGGACTAATCTCTTTTAATGTTTTTGGTAAAGACGAGAGTCAAACATATTTGCAAAAACTACCGGATGAGTTTGCTCAATTAAATGTTAAAGAAGTCGGTAGTGCGAAATTTTCAGTGTTATTTTGGGATATATACAACAGCACACTTTATACGCCTACAGGCGAATATTCCTATACCGAGAAAGCTAATAAACTTATTTTCAAAATTGAATATTTAAAAGATATTAGTTCGGCAGATTTAATTGAACGTACTGTTGAGCAATGGCAGCACCTTAATATACCAAAAGCACAATATTCAGCTTTTATACCGCGTTTGCAAGCCATTTGGCCAGACATTAGCGCAGGCGACTCTTTGGCGATGTTAGTAGAAAATAATACTGCTATTTTTTATTTTAATAACGATCAAATTGGTATGGTTGAACAACCAGAATTTTATCAACTGTTCTTAGATATTTGGCTATCGCCTAAAACCAGTCAAGCAAAGCTAAGATCACAACTATTAGGTGAGGCGTAATCATGAAAAACTCTTATAAAATGCTAATGTTTACTTTAATGACGTTATCACTGGCGGGTTGCAGTGCCAATATCGCAGACTATAGCAACACGACACCTGCTTTTGATATTAAAACATTTTTCACCGGAGAGTTCGTTGCCAATGGTATGGTGCAAGATTACACCAATAAAGTAACTCGACGTTTTTGTGTAGAATTATCTGGCACTTGGGACAATAACCAAGGAGAGCTCGCCGAGGTGTTTTATTTTCATGACGGTGAAATTAGTTATAGAACGTGGCAATTAACCAAATTACCTAACGATAAATACAGCGGCACTGCCGAAGATGTTATTGGTACCGCGTATGGGCAACAAAATGGTTATGCCTTTAATTGGCAATATACCCTCTCAGTACCTATTGACGGTACTACTTATAATTTAGCCATGGATGACTGGATGTATCAATTAGATGAAAACCGAGTGATGAATAAAACAACCATGTCTAAATTCGGCGTAGATGTTGCTGAAATAACTTTATTTTTTGATAAAAGCTCAACACAAACAAGCTGTTTGAATACTGCTGCTCATAGCGAACTTGCTGTCGGCTCAAAATAGGAGGAAATTATAATGAATACAGTTGAGACAAAACTACCGATTTTTCCATTGCCTGTTTTTTTATTACCTGAAGGGATCACTCGGCTAAGAATTTTTGAACAACGTTATTTAAAAATGGTTAAGCTTGCTAGCCAAGGGCAGGGCTTTGTTATTTGGTTAACGACTCAAGATAGCGAAAAACCATTAATAAAATGGGGAAGTTGGGTTGAAATTATTAACTTTGATCAAGGTGCTGACGGCGTATTAGAAATCGACGTAAAATGTAAATCCTTGGTTGAAATACTTTCTTTAGATAAAGATGCAGATAATCTGCATTTTGGTAAGGTCAGCAAAATACCGCATTGGTCGCAGCATAACAATATAATTACTGAAGCAACCAAACAAAGCTCCTTACATAAAAATTTACTAGAATCATTACATGCCGTGTTAGCGCAAGAGCAACACCTTAGTCAGCTTTATACCGATGAAAATAAGCAAGATACTCCTTGGGTTATCGCAAGATGGTTAGAGCTATTACCCGTTAATTTATCTGTTAAAAGTCGCTTTGTTGCTATCCATTCGTTTGAAGACGCGAAACACTTTGTCGAGTCGATAATTAACTAATCTTGTTTGGCCTATCAAGACAAAGTCTAAATTATTTAAAATGTTTGTGATCTTTATTAAATAGTTAGCCGTATATACCTATATATTTTCAACAGCTGTCGGTGATAAGGCAATGCAAACTAACTTGCTTAGCAAAGTGACAAGTGATAAATCTAGATACATGTCAGATAAAATTAATCATCCCGAACTTTGCCAGTGGCTTGATGCCGTAGCAACACAACGTAATAAACAAGCCTTTACTAACTTGTTTAAATTTTTTGCGCCTAAAATTCTCCGCATAGCTAAAACTAAATTTCCGAATGAAGCGCAAGCTAATGAAGTTGTGCAAGAAACAATGACCAATGTTTGGCGTAAAGCGCATTTATTTAATTCAGATAAAGGCGCAGCAACTACATGGGTTTATACAGTTATGCGTAATGTAACATTCGATATGTTGCGTAAAATTCAAGGTAATAAAGAAGATAACCTAAGTGATGATATTTGGCCAATGGCTGAAAGTATGAGCAGTGAAGAAGAAAGCTTTAATGATCATCTTGAAAATAAACAACTTCTATCGGTATTAGAAGAATTACCTGAAGCCCAGCAAGAAGTCGTTAAAGGCTTTTATTTTAGTGAAATGTCACAAGAGCAACTAGCGACACATCTTAATTTACCATTAGGCACAATCAAATCGCGTTTACGTTTAGCATTAGCAAAACTGAGAGCTCAACTAGGAGAAAATTCATGATCACCCATCACCCTAAATTTGAGTTAATACAGTTATTTGTGAATGGCCAATTGCCAGCGTCTCTATCTGCAGCTATCGCTATTCATGCGGATATGTGTCCTAAATGCCAACAGCAGATAGCACTATTAACAGAGCAAATGGCTGAAGTGAGCTTTGAAGAAGACTCTTTGCAAGCAGACCTAGAACAGAGCTTAACAACAGATAATGACTCAACAGCAGATTACTCAACTGATTTAACCGATGAAGAGACATTAGAGAGTTTGTCTATCGATGACATGGTTGACGCGATAACCATGTCAGATGAATTAGCACAAACAACAGTAGCAGCCGATAAAACGATTATTTATCAAAATGAAAATTACGTATTACCTAAGACATTATCAAGCATGACATTAGGTAAAAAAGCCACTATTGGTAAGCTTTCTCGTACCCGTATTCAACTTAATGAAAATGAAGTGCGTACTAGTTTATTGCAAATTGCACCGGGCGGTGGTGTACCTGAACATACACACAAAGGTTTTGAATTAACCTTGTTATTAGAAGGTTCTTTTCATGATGAAAAAGGTGAGTATGTAAAAGGTGATTTCATTATGTTAGATAGCTCTGTTCAGCATCATCCAATTTCTAAAGATGGTTGTTTATGTTACACAGTTGCCAATGATGCACTACACTTTACCCAAGGTATTAATAAGTTACTGAATCCAATTGGTGGTCTGATTTACTAACTCGTCTATGCACTTGCTCAGGTTCGTCATCCTTGAAGTGTGTTGTCGGGGACCCAGTTGTTAAAATGTCATGGTGCTTGGTCAGATGCTTCAAAGTAGACGTTTCAGCATTTACCTGTGTTAACTGAATAGGCTTAACTGAATAGGCATATTTATTAATATCGTACTATTTTAAGGAGACTTTGTGATTTATACAGTTGAAAAAGAAGATCTGAAAATCGGCGTAAGTGCTTGCTTAATTGGTGAAAAAGTACGTTATGATGGTGGCAGTAAAACATCTGATTTTTGTAACCTTGAGCTAGCTAACCACGTTGTTTTTAAATCCTTTTGCCCTGAAGTGGCTATTGGTTTACCTATTCCAAGACCGACCATACGTCAAATTAAAAAAAATGACATGATCACCGTGGCAAGACCCGATGGCAGTGGCGATGTTACCGAAGCCTTGCAAGCTTACGGTAAAAAAGTAGCCAGCATGACAAAAGATTTAAGTGGCTATATCTTTTGCGCGAAAAGCCCAAGTTGCGGCATGGAGCGGGTAAAAGTATTTAACCCCGAAGGTAATGCTTTACCGTCTAAGGGTGTTGGTTTATTTGCTCAAGAAATTATGGCGGCAAACCCATTGTTGCCATGTGAAGAAAATGGTCGTTTGATTGACCCTATTCTTCGTGAAAATTTTGTAGCGAGAGTTTATGCATACAAACACTGGCAAACAGTTGAAGCTTCTGGGCTAACAAAACATAAACTCACCACCTTTCACAGCCAATACAAATATACGGTGATGAGCCATGATCTTGTTGCCTATAAAAACTTAGGACAATTATTGGCAAGAGCTGACTTACCTCTAGCGGATATGGCGCAGCAATATATTGCTGGATTAATGGCGGCATTGACAATTATCGCCACGCGCAAAAAACACGCAAACACGCTTGCGCATATTCAAGGGTACTTTTCTAAGCACTTGCAAAGTGATGAAAGACAAGAGCTTTGTAAGCAGATTGACTCTTATAGAGAAGGGTTAATTCCACTATTTGTTCCGTTAACTTTGATAAATCATTACTTGCTGCGTTATCCGAAAGAATACTTAACTAAACAAGCCTATTTGTCTCCGTACCCTGACGAATTAAAACTACGCTATGCGTATTAAAGGTGTCTATTTTACTTTGGTTTCGTAATGACTTAAGAACACATGATAATCCCGCCCTACATCATTTTTTGAATAACAGTTCTTCAGAAAAGCCCCGTAAGGCGGTTTTTTTTATCTCTGAAAAACAGTGGCAATTACATGATTGGTCGCCGATTAAAATTGATTTTATTAAGCGTCATGCACAAGCGTTGGTAGCAGAGCTAGCGGCAATAAACATTGAACTGGAGTTAATTGAAGCACCGTATTTTACCGATCAAATCGCTTATTTAGCACAATATTGTCAACACCATAATATTGAGACGGTATACGCAAATAGTGAACTAGAGTTTAATGAACAACAGCGAGATCAAAATTGTGTCGCACAGGGGATTCCGTTAACACTTTTTGAAGCGGATGTTATCGTACCCAAAGGCAAAGTGCTCAATCAATCGGGTAGTATGTTTAAAGTATTCACGCCTTTTAAAAACGCTTGGTTAAAACAGGTTCGTCATGCGGGCTTTGATTATTTAGGCAAGATAACTGCGCCTTCTCTTCAAACTACATCTCAAAATAAAAAGTCCACAGAAACTGCCAGTTTATCTAGCACTTGGCCATTAGCGGCAAAATATGAAGCTGACGTTTTATCGACCTTCTTACAAGTTAAGTTAAGTCAATATGCAGACTTACGCGATATTCCCTCAGTAAAAGGCACCTCGGGTATTTCTCCTTATTTAGCCGCAGGCGTTATCAGCCCAAGGTATGTATTAACACTATTATTAAATCGTAATCCTGACTTATTACTTGCTACAGACAGTAAAGAATTTTCTTGGCTGAACGAGCTTATCTGGCGTGAGTTTTATCGAAACCTTATGTTTCATGAGCAAAGGCTTTGTAAACACTTTTGCTTTAAAGAAAAGTATCAACACATTAAATGGCCTAACAATCAGCAAGCTTTCAGTGCTTGGTGTCAAGGCAAAACAGGTTACCCGTTAGTAGACGCAGCCATGTTGCAACTTAAGCAAACTGGTTGGATGCATAACAGGCTTAGAATGGTAGTGGCGAGCTTTCTAACTAAACATTTATTAATAGATTGGCGCTTGGGTGAAAAGTATTTTATGCAGCACTTAATTGATGGTGATTTAGCTTCCAATAATGGCGGTTGGCAGTGGGCTGCAAGTACAGGTTGTGACGCGCAACCCTACTTTCGAATATTTAATCCGATAAGACAAAGTGAACGTTTTGATCCAAATGGTGAGTTCATACGTAAGTACTTACCAGAGCTGAAAAGTATTCCTGATAAACATATTCATTTTCCGCATAAATATATTGCGCAGAATAAGATGAATATTTATGTCCAACCCATTGTTGAACATAAAACAGCAAGACTT
Source organism: Colwellia sp. E2M01 (assembly GCF_018860585.1). GTDB lineage: Bacteria > Pseudomonadota > Gammaproteobacteria > Enterobacterales > Alteromonadaceae > Colwellia. Next base: position 22,241 of record NZ_JAHKPR010000082.1, on the reverse strand, counting down.
AACGCCCTCGCTTTTTATAAATAACTTAGCCATTCTAATTAAGTGATAAGAACACGGTGATTTACTTATGCAAACTAATACCAATAACAACATTAACGACCAGTTAAATCCGCTATCACCTGATTGGCTAATTAATTTTGTTGATATTTATCAAACACTGTCAGCGACAAATTTAAACTTACTCGAAACTATTTATCATCCTAGTATCACCTTTATTGATCCTATGCATAAAGTTGAAGGTATCAATAATTTAGTTAACTACTTTGAAAACCTTTATACCAACCTAAGCTGTTGTGATTTTGTTATTACTAACATTATTAACGAAGGTGATGAAGCTGCGATTTATTGGACTATGACTTATCAACACTCCAAGCTCAATAAAGGCGAGGCTGTGACTGTATTAGGTAGCTCTTATATTAAAGGTGCAGATGACAAAGTGATTTATCACCGAGACTATCTTGATTTAGGCTCGATGCTTTACGAGCAATTGCCTTTAATTGGTAAATTTATTAAATGGATCAAAGTAAAGGCGGCTAATTAATGACTATTAAAACCGTACTGATTACAGGTGCTACTTCAGGTATTGGTTTGTCGTTATTTAACCAATACGTCGCTCGTGGTGATAGGGTTATTGCTTGTGGCAGAGACGCGAATAAATTAGCGTTATTAGCTGCTGATGCATATAAAACCTATCAATTTGATATCAATAACAGTGATGAAATCAAACAAGCGCTTCAAGACTTAATGCAATTAGAGCCGCTAGATATTGTGATTCTTAACGCTGGCGACTGTCGATATATTGATAACGCGAAGCAATTTGACGGCAAGCTGTTTGCTGATCTCATTCATACTAATCTCGCTTCACTAGGTTGGTTACTACAATACACCATGCCGCATATTAGCAAAGGCGGGCAGCTTGTTTTTGTTAGCTCAAGCGCCACTATTTTACCGTTCCCGCGCAGTGAAGCTTATGGTGCATCAAAGGCAGGCATGGACTATTTAGCCAATAGCTTACGCATAGACTTGGCTAATGAAAATATTAAAGTCACGCTAGTTCATCCTGGTTTTGTCAAAACACCATTGACCGATAAAAACGATTTTAACATGCCATTTCTTATTACTAGCGAGCAAGCCGCAACAAGGATAATTGCTGGTGTCGATAAGGGTAAAGCGTATTTACACTTTCCTAAGAGATTAACCTACCTATTAAAATTTTTGTCATTACTACCTAAACCTATTTGGCAAAAAATGATCACTCACAATAATCCGCCACAAGATAAAGTATAAGGAAACAAATAGCATGAAGAATATCGCCATTATTGGCTCTGGCATTTCAGGGCTAACCGCCGCTTATTTGTTATCTAAAAAGCATAAAGTCACGGTTTATGAAAAAGACAATCGCATTGGCGGACATACTGCGACAGTTGATATTGAAAAAGACGGTGAAAAAATTGCTATAGATACCGGTTTTATAGTCTTTAATGACAAAACCTACCCTAATTATTTAGCGCTACTTGATGAAATAGGTATTGGTAAACAAGCAACAGAAATGAGCTTTTCGGTACATAATTGCCAAACAGGTATGGAATATAATGGTCATAATCTAAATACCTTATTCGCGCAAAGACGTAACTTATTCCGTCCAAAATTTTGGTTATTGGTTAAGGAAATATTACGTTTTAATAAACAGTGTAAAGCTATTTTTGAATCACAAAACTATCAAAGTGGTTTAACCCTCGGTCAGTTTTTAGCTGAGAATAACTTCAGTGATTATTTTGCGGAACATTATATTCTGCCAATGGGCGCCGCTATTTGGTCAAGTTCACTGGCACAAATGGGTGATTTTGAATTTAGATTCTTCGTGCAGTTTTTTCATAATCATGGCTTATTAAATATTGCCGACAGGCCGCAATGGTATGTTATTCCTAATGGTTCGCGTAGTTATTTGGCGCCGTTGTGTGAACCTTTTAAAGATCGCATTCATTTAGAGGCGAATATTAGTGGCATCACCCGAGAAAACAATAAAGTGCAACTGCACTTTAGCCATACCGAAGGTAACACACAGCCAAATACGGAAACTAAATATGAAGAGTTTGATGAAGTGGTTATTGCTTGTCATTCTGACCAAGCCTTAGCTTTATTAAACGATGCCAGTAATGATGAAAATACTATTTTATCGGCTATGCCTTACAGCGAAAACTCGGTAGTTTTACACACAGATAAACGCTTATTACCGAAAAGACAAAAAGCTTGGGCAAGTTGGAATTACCAGCTAAGCCAAGACCGACATAAAGCGGCAAGTGTTACTTACAACATGAATATTTTGCAAGGTCTGCAAAGTAAACATACTTTTTGTGTCACCTTAAATCAAAAAGATGAGATAGATCCCGCTAGCATTTTACGAGAATTTACTTATCACCATCCTATTTTTTCGGCGCAGTCGATTAAAGCACAAACCCAAAGAGATCGTATTTGCGGGATTAATCACACCCACTTTGCTGGCGCTTATTGGCACAATGGTTTTCATGAAGATGGGGTACGTAGTGCCGTTGAAGTCGCCAAACGCTTTGATTGTGTTTTAAGTAAATAAGTAAGCTTATGAGTAACAAAACATCTTTTAGCCATAGCAGTATTTATCTCGGTAATATCGTGCACCGACGTTTTAGTCCAAAGTCGCACAGCTTTGACTACTCGTTATATATGCTGGCGCTTGATTGTCATGATATTGAAAAGGCTAAAGAAAATGATAAAGGAAAAGGGCTTTTTGGCTTCTCATGGTTTCATCCTTTACGTTTTGTTGAAAAAGATTATCTTCGCGGTGAACCAAACGGATTAACGCAACGTATAAAAGATAAAGTCATGGCGTTAAAAGGTCATGATGATGTTCACCGCATTGTGATGTTGGTACAGGTTAGGTGTTTTGGTATTTATTTTAGTCCAGCAAATTTTTACTTTTGTTATGACCAAGATAATAACTGCACACAAATGCTTGCCGAAGTAAGTAATACGCCATGGAATGAACGGCATTATTACTTAGTTGATTTACTAAATGATAACGAAAAGGTGAATAAAAAAGTTTTCCAAGTATCACCCTTTATGGATTTAGATATGTCTTATTTTTGGCAAGTAAAACCGCCTAATGAGCATACCAGCAAAATGATGGTACATATTGAAAATAAACGGCTAAATACTGATAACGGCAAACTAGAAAAACTATTTGATGCAAGCTTAAGAATGCAGCGAAAAACATTCAGTCAGAAAAATCTACTGGCGGTTTGGTGCCAATTACCTGTTATGACCATTAAGGTTGTAGTTGGTATTTATTGGCAAGCATTACGGCTGTTCATCAAACGTATTCCGTTTATTGGTTATCAAAAAATAAGTTAATGACTTAAAACCAGTTAATTAAAAAATAGCTAATTAAAAGTAAGTAAGGTGGAGTTTACCATGGAACAAGTTGAACGAATGACAGAATTAAAAACAGCAAACTGGCTAGACAAACGCTGCAGAACAATTGTTCATGCTGTTTTTAAAAAACTCAGTTATGGTCAACTTGAAGTGGTAGAGGGAAGTAATCATCTTTTGTTTCCTGAAATTGTTAGCGAAAACAGTATTAAAGGCAAAATTCATATACATGATATGAGCCTTTATACCGACTTTGTAAAAGGTGGCAGTATTGGTGTATCAGAAGCTTTTATCGCAGGTAAATGGAGTAGCCCAAACCTAACTAACGTTATTAGAATTTTTGCCAAAGCCCAACAACAAACAGACAAGTTAGAATCTAATAAATCATGGTCGAATAAGATAAAAAATGCATTAAGTCATTGGAAAAACAGAAATACGCAATCAGGCTCTAAACGTAATATTCTCGCTCACTACGACTTAGGTAATGAGTTGTACACACGCTTTCTTGATCCTGAAATGATGTACTCTTCGGCAATATACCCTACAGAAGAGGCGACATTAGCAGAGGCACAACTCAATAAGTTAAAAACTATTTGTGAACGCTTGTCGTTAACTAGTGAAGATCATTTATTAGAAATAGGCACAGGTTGGGGCGGCTTAGCGATTTACGCAGCGAAACATTATGGTTGTAAAGTTACCACAACGACAATCTCTGATGCGCAATATGAGTATGCGCAAACTCGGGTTAAAGAATTAGGTTTAAGTCAGCAAATAACCTTATTAAAAGAAGACTATCGCGATCTAACGGGTAGCTTTGATAAAGTGGTTTCGGTAGAAATGATAGAAGCCGTTGGTTATGAATTTTTACCAAGTTTCTTTAAGCAATGTAACGACAGGTTAAAGCCTGGCGGTAAATTACTTATTCAAGCGATCACCATTGCCGACCAACGCTTTGATTATTACAAAAATAATGTCGACTTTATTCAAAAATATATTTTTCCAGGCGGATTTTTACCATCGGTAAATATATTAAGCCATAACATTACCGAACATACGGATTTAGTTATAGAAAACCTTGACGATATTGGACTAGATTATGCTAAAACGTTAAGCGATTGGCGTGACAGCTTTCTTTCTTCTTGGTCTGAATTGACCACCTTTGGATATGACGATACGTTTAAACGTTTATGGCTATATTACTTTGCTTATTGCGAAGGTGCATTTTTAGAACGTTCAACTAGCACTGTACATTTAGTCGCAAGAAAATAGTAGTCGCAAGTAAATAGCCGTGTAAAAAGAGAAGTGCAAAAAGAGCAGTGTAAAAGAAATTATTAGATTAAATAATATTAATAAATTATTTCAATAGGTTAAAACATCTTAGGTATATATTAATTCAGGTATATATTAATTCAGATGTATATTAATTAGGTATATATTAAAAAACGCCAGTCTGAGTGCTCAGTCTGGCGTTTTTTTAAAATATAGCTGTTACCAATCAAGATGCAGTGGTATTGCTCTATAACTTTTATAAACTAATTCGTTTAAGCCTTAGCCTTATATTTGCGCCAACTACCAAAACTTGAAATATTCTCACCTTGTGCTGCATAACCTTCAGCAATAAAGCCTGTTAACCAACGACCATCAGCCAATTCTACTTTTCCTATACCCAATGGTTGCGCAATACCAGCAACAAATGAACCGAACGATTCAATAGGTAAACGCCATACTTCTACTTCAAAGCTGCCCCCTTTTTCTTGATCAAATACACCGTTGCGTATCATCGCAGGGCGTTCTATTTCACCTGCTACAGAGAACATTTGATACTTGGCTGCCGATTGTGTTTTTTCAATTAATACCGCATTTCTATCGGTTAGTTGCCAATTTAATGCCATACCTGAAAGGTGTGCGCCACAAACTACTACGTCAATAAATGCGTCGCTTGCTGTCGATAGTTCTGTTTTTGGTAAAGTCCAACCGGTAGCACCTAAAGACAATTGCGCATTATCTTGAATGCGTTTCGCTAAGGTTAATAATTTTTGATCGGTAAAGGCATCGCTAAATAGGGTTACGCCAAACGGTAAGCCTTTAGAGGTGAACTTTGTTGGCACGGCTAAAGCAGCGTAGTCGAGTAAATTCATGAAGTTAGTGTAATAACCTAGTTGCGAGTTATACAGCATTGGCTCTTCGGCTATTTCAGCTAAGGTAAAGTGACGACCTGCGGTTGGTGTAACTAATACATCAACTTGATCAATTAATTTATCGGCAAGCTTCTTCAATGATTGTAAGCGGTATAGCGCGTAAAAAGTGTCAACTGCGCTGTGCTTATCGCCTTGGCTGATAATAGTGCGAGTAACGTCCATCATTACTTCAGGTTGTTCTTCAAGAATGTCTTGTGTTGCAATGTAGCGCTCTGCTACCCAAGGTCCTTCGTATAATAATTTTGCTGCATCAAGTAATGGGGTGAAGTCTAACTCAACTTTAGTGCCACCTAATTTTTCTAATGCGGTAACAGCTTGCAGGAAAGCTCGCTCGTATGAATCACAACCGAAAAAGGCTAGTTGTTCTGGCAGAGGAATGGCAAAAGTAAATTTGTCATTTAATTTCACAGGTTTGGTGTTTGCGGAAATATTTTCTCTAGCGTAGCGATCTTCTTCATCGTATTTGGCGGCTACTTGAAATACGGTATTCGCATCATCAGCAGTTAACGCAAAAATACTCACACAATCTAAGCTTCTGCAAGCTGGTACTACGCCTGATGTTGATAACAAACCTTTACTTGGTTTTAAACCCACTAAGTTATTAAAACACGCTGGAACACGACCGGAGCCTGCGGTATCTGTTCCTAATGCAAAGCTCACTACACCGCTTGCTGTTGCAACGGCTGAGCCTGAACTTGAACCACCAGAGATATATTCAGGGTTAAAGCTATTTGGTGTTGCGCCATAAGGAGAGCGTGTTCCTACTAAGCCCGTAGCAAATTGGTCTAAGTTGGTTTTACCTAGTGGAATTGCACCTGCGGCAATTAATTCTTTAACTACAAATGCCGACTCTTTTGGTGTGTAAGCAAATTCAGCACAGGCGGCTGTGGTTGGAATACCCGCTAAATCAATATTGTCTTTAATGGCAAATGGCACACCGTAAAGTGGGTGTGTTTCAGGTGACATATTTTTTAAGTTGTCTAAATACGGCGCTATTTCCGCTTCTGTTAATAAGTGAATCCACACCGCCGTTAAGGATTCAGCTTCAATAAGTAATGATTTAATTAATTGCTCAGGGCTTGTTTCGCCTGACGCGTAAGCTTGTTGTAAGGTGCTAATACTTAAGTTGATGTCTTGCTTAATATTTGCGGTCATGGTTAATTCCTTAATTTTTCTAATCTGTTTATTACTGGCCTAGTACCTAAAGCCTAGGCTCTAGGTGCTTTTATGTGGTTAAACTTCAATGACTAATAGCGCTTGTCCTGCGTCAACTTGCTGTCCTTCTTTCGCTAACACTTTTGCCACTTTTGCATCTTCAAAAGCGGTAATGTCAATTTCCATTTTCATTGACTCCAACACCACGAGTGAATCACCTGTTGCAACACTTTGACCTTCTTTAACGTTAATTTGCCACACGCTACCTGCAGCGGTTGATTCCACTAAATATTGGTTTGGCGCTAACTCAATGGCTTCACTGTCGTCGTTGTCTTGCTCTTCAAATTGATAATTAAGTTGACCATTGGCTTTCCAGTCAGCCATTTCGTTCGCAAAAGCCGCTTCACGCTTGGCGTTGAAAGCTTTAATGTCGGCTTCACGTTTTGCCCATTGCTCATTAAGCTCTGGCATTGAAACCACGCTCTTTTCAATTTTTGGTTGCCAGTTACCTAGTGGGAAGTCTTCACGAAATTGCGCTAATTCTTCGTTACTTACTGGGTAGAATTTAATTTGATCAAACAAACGTAATAACCACGGTTGAGCGAATACCTCATTTTTACGGTAACGATTCCACATTTGTACGGTACGACCCACAAACTGATAACCACCTGGGCCTTCCATACCGTAAATACACATGTATGCACCACCAATACCTACTGAGTTTTCAGCTGTCCATGTACGGGCAGGATTGTATTTAGTGGTGACTAAGCGATGACACTGATCAAGCGGTGTGGCCACTGGCGCGCCTAAGTAAACATCACCTAAACCAAGTACTAAGTAATTGGCATCGAAGACGATTTTCTTCACCTCTTCAATATCGCCTAAACCGTTAATACGACGAATAAACTCTAAGTTTGATGGACACCAAGGCGCGTCTTTACGTACTGATTGAATGTATTTTTCAATGGCTTTTTGACACGCTTCATCGTCCCAACTTAGTGGTAAATGCACCACGCGAGATTCAAAGCTTAATTGGCTGGTATCGCCAAGGGCAATATCAATGGTTTTTAACTGCGCGATTAAATCAGCAACTGGTAGCGTTAAGCTGTCAAAGTGCACTTGTAATGAGCGAATACCCGGTGTTAATTCTAAAACACCTTTAATATTGGCTTTGCCAACCGCTTCAAATAACGCTTGCACGCGGGCACGTAAGGTTAAATCTAAAATTAACTCACCGTATTCAACTAATAAAAATTTATCACCCGCTTGACGGAAGATAACGTCAGGCTCGCCGTCGTTAGTGATTAATTCATCAATAATTGGCGTGATAGCATCAGCGGTTTGGTATTCTGGTGTTTGAACACAAAGCTCAGCAATTTGTTTAAGTTGTGCTTGCTCGATGATGTTGGCGTTAGGTAAATCAACTACTTCAAACTGAACAGTGTCACCGGCTTTTAATTGACCTAGTTTCCATAAGTCAGCACTGATCACGGTAAAAGGACAAACAAAACCGCCTAAACTTGGGCCGTCTGGGCCTAAAATTACTGGCATATCACCAGTGAAATCGACAGTACCAAAAGCATAAGCATTGTCATGAATGTTTGATGGGTGCAAACCTGCTTCACCACCCGTTTCACGTGCCCAGTCTGGTTTAGGACCAATTAAACGAATACCGGTACGGCTTGAGTTGTAATGAATTTTCCACTGATGCGATTGAATGGTTTCAATATCGCTTGGTGTGAAAAAATCTGGCGCACCATGTGGACCATACATTACGCGTAATGTCCAAGTGTCAGTGACTGGCGTGATCACTTGCGCTGGTATTTCAGCTGGCGCAGTTTGTAGAGCTTGTTCTGACAATGTGAGCTCAGTTAATTTTAAGAAGTCACCGGTACGTAAAGCACGACCACAATGACCACCAAATTGACCTAGCGTAAAGGTACTTTTACTGCCTAAATAATCAGGACATTGAATACCACCAGCAAAGGCAATATACGCACGGGCACCATCTTTTTTCACGTTACCTGTTTTTAAAATTTGACCGGCTTTAATCGTAATAATTTGGTTATTAGCTTGTGCTTCATCGTCAAGCCAAACGTCAATTTCTGCCCCTGTAACAACCACTTGTGTGTCGCTGTAAAATTGTAAGCTCGGGCCTTGAATAGTGATCTCTAACCCTGCGGCATCGGCGTCATTATTTAGTAAACTATTGGCGATACAAAAAGAGTACGAATCAAATGGACCTGATGGCGGCACACCTATGTTCCAGTAACCGCCACGGGCAGGGTAGTCTTGCACTGAGGTCATGGTGCCGGCTTTCAATACTTCAAAGCCTGTATATTCAGCAACAAAGTCATTTAAGCTACGGGTAAACATTTTACCTTGTTGGAAAATCTCTGACTGTAAGATTTGACGAACGTAATCCATGTTCGTGGTGATGCCGTATAAGCTAGATTCAGCTAATACGTTATCTAACTTGCTAATAGCACTTGCACGGTCATCACAATGCACCATCACTTTGGCAAGCATAGGATCGAAAAATGGTGATACGGTTAAGCCAGATTCTAACCAATGATCAATACGGACAGTATCTGTTGAACCGTCATCAGTGTTGTTATCATTTGCCCATTCTACTTGCGTTAATAAACCAGCAGATGGTTGGAAGTTTTTCACTGGGTTTTCCGCGTAGACACGGGCTTGAATAGCATGACCTTTTGGTTTTAAATTAGCAATTTCACTTAGGTCTAATCCTGTAAGCGTTCCAGCTTCTTCGCTATAGTTAGCGGCAACTTTTAACATCCACTCTACTAAATCAACACCGTAACAAAGTTCAGTTACACCGTGTTCTACTTGTAAGCGAGTGTTTACTTCTAAAAAGTAAAACTTGTCGCTGTCGTGATCGTAAATAAACTCAACCGTACCTGCGTTTAAGTAATTAATTGATGCCATTAATGATTTAGCGGTGGCTAACATGGCTTGGCGTGTGGCATCAGGTAAGTTTGGTGCGGGTGTTTCTTCAACGACTTTTTGGTTACGGCGTTGGCTTGAACAATCACGTTCGCCTAAAGTAACTACTTCGCCTGCGCCGTTGGCAATAACTTGTACTTCAATATGACGGGCTTTTTCGACAAATTTTTCTAAGAATACACCGTCGTTTGAGAAGTTTTGTGCGCCTAAATGTTTAACATTGATAAAGGCTTTTTCAAGCTCTGATTGTGAGTCACAACGTTGCATACCAATACCACCGCCACCGGCAGTACTTTTAAGCATAATAGGAAAACCAATGTTATTGGCGGCTGTAATAACTTCGTCTAAATCGGCTAATAAGCCAGTACCCGGAACGTTTGGCACGCCTGCCGCTTCGGCTAAGTCACGCGCTTCATGCTTTAAACCAAAACCGATCATTTGTTGTGGGCGTGGGCCAATAAAGGTGATGCCTGCTTGCGCTAATCGCTCTGAAAAATCGGCATTTTCACTTAAAAAACCATAGCCAGGGTGAATAGCTTGCGCGCCTGTTTTTTCGGCAATGGCAATAATTTGGTCTTGATCAAGATAGGTAGTGCTGGCTGCACCTTCGCCTAAACTGTAGGCTTCATCTGCTTGTGATACATGCAGAGATTCGCGATCGGCTTCTGAATAAACGGCAACGCTGGCAATGCCTAAGCGTTTTAAGGTGCGAATAATACGACAGGCAATAGCGCCACGGTTAGCAATTAATACTTTGGTAAACATCTTTTGGGTAGATTGTGTTGTGGTAATCGTAGAAGTCGGCATAATTTTTACTCGTTTATTAAATGTTTAAAATGGGTCGTCCCGGTTCAAACAGATGAAATCGCTTAGCGTTATAATTACTTTGCTTAGGTTGATTTCTTTACACTGAGGTCGTCCTCAATGATATTGCTATTTATGTGCTTATATTCATTTTACAAATAGCTTAGTTCCAGATAAGTACTTCAACCGGCGTAGGGTTGTAAGCGTTACATGGGTTGTTTAATTGTGGGCAGTTAGAAATTAAGATTATGGTGTCCATTAGTGCTTCTAATTCAACATACTTACCTGCACCACTAATACCGTCTGCAAAGCTTAAACCGCCGTCAGAAGTTACTGGTACGTTCATAAAAAAGTTGATGTTGTGGGTAATATCACGTTTGGTTAAACCTAATTCTGGGTTTTCAGCAATGGCTAATAACCAACTATCGCGACATGCGTGCATACATTTTTTTTCTAAGGCGTAACGCACTGTGTTACTTTCTGTTGCACAAGCACCACCAACAGTGTCGTGTCGACCACAGGTATCCGCGACAATTTTTAGCATTGGGTTACAGTCATTCGACATTAATACGCTGCCCGTTGTTAAATACACTGCGCCTTGTTCACGTACTGTGTCGGTTGCGCTATAACGCTCTGCTGGATCTTCAGCGCTGTAAAATAAGGTATCAGCTGCTTGGTTACCTTCAATATCTAAAATACGAACGGTTTGACCTTTTTTAACCACTTTTAAATAGTAATCGCCAGCATCTACAGTATCGCTTGAAACGGCTTGTTCGGCGGTAAATTTACTTTCTACTATCATGAATTTTCTCCTGTTCTTAATCTGTTTTTAACTGTGTTTTATAAGACTATTTATAAGACTCTTTATAAACCAAGGTGATACAAACGGTTATTTTCAAAACCACGTTGGTTTTCATCACAACTGTTTTTACAAAAATCATCATCACTCACTTCATCAGATTTAAGAATTTGATATTCAACGTCGTTGTACGGATATTCGGTTGCCGGGTTTAACGGGTGCGGACACGTATGAAATAACACTAAGGTGTCCATTTCAAAACGCAGTTCAATGAAGTCACCTGCTTTAGATTGCTCTGCGGGATAACTTAATTTACCTTCGTCATCAGGCGTTATTTTGCTAAATAAGTTAAGGTTTGCGGCTAAATCTTGTTTGTTTAAACCGTATTTGGTTGCTTCAATTAATAACGCGTCGTTACCATTTTGATGCCAGTCGTTACGGTTGTTTTGATAATCACGTTTACCAAATTGTTTAGTGATTGATTTAGCATGGCTGTTACCACAAAGGGTGTCGTGCCAGCCAAAGCTGTCGTCTACAATTGAGCAAAAAATGCGTCCCATATCTGAATATAAACAGTGACCTTTGGTTAATTTAAAAGTGTGTTGGCATTTTAATGTGTCGGGTGCGTTGTAACGTTCCAGTAAGTTTTCTGGGTTGTAAAACAGCATGCCAACATTGGCGCCGCCCGTTACGTCAACCAATTTTAATGTGGTACCGCGACGCATGCGCATTGACCAGTGTTTACCGCCGGGCAATGTGTCTTTGTATAAAATCATTATGCTTGTTCCTCTTGCATGATTGGATTACTGCTTGTAGCTGAGAGTTCATCAATCTTCATTTTTGAATCAGATTTATTGCCTTCTGAGCCGATGTCTAAGTCGTAAGTTACTTGTGCACCGTAAGCATTAGGTGCTTGTGGATCGTGACGTAATTTGTCAAATACCCAAACTCTTGAACCCAGTTCAAAACCTTCTTTAATATCGTGGGTTACCATGAAAATGGTTAAGTTATTCTTTTTCCAAATATCACGAATTAGCACGTGCATATCGGCGCGAATACCTGGGTCAAGCGCGCCAAAAGGTTCATCAAGTAATAATATTTTTGGTTTTTTCATTAACGCTTGAGCAATGGCTAAACGCTGTTGCATACCGCCTGATAATTCATGTGGGTATTTATTGAGGGCTGGAGTTAAGCCTACCGCAGCAATAAACTCTTCTGCTTTCGCTTTTATCTCGGCTTTTTTCTTACCAAAAACAAAACCTAATAGTTTAGCTGCTGAAAACTCGTCAGCAATCATCACATTTTGTAAAACTGTTAAATGTGGAAAAACCGAATAGCGTTGAAATACAATGCCGCGCTCTTCGTCAGGCTCTTGTATTAGCGGTTTACCTTCTAATAATATTTCGCCTTTGGTTTGGTTTTCTTTACCCAGTAGCATATTTAAGAAGGTTGATTTACCACAACCAGAAGCGCCAACCATAGAAACAAATTCACCTTGTTCAACGGTTAAGTTAAGACGCTCTAAAATTTGTGCATCGCCGTATGATTTCCATACATTTTTAATTTCTAAAAAGCTCATTATTTCGCTCCTTGATGGTACCAAGGGAAACAAACCTCAGATATTTTGCGTAAGCTGAAATCCATGGCAAATGCCAGTGTGGTGATCCAAATTACGTACGGGAAAATAACGTCCATCGACATATAACGACGAACTAAAAATATGCGGTAACCTAAACCTTCTTGCGCGGCAATAGCTTCTGCAGCAATAAGGAATAACCAAGCAGCACCTAGCGTTAAACGAACTGAAGCTAAAAGGCGCGGCATTATTTGTGGTAACACAACACGTAGGGTAACTAACCAGGTTGAAGCGCCTAAGGTTTGTGCTTTAATTAATTGTTCTTTTGGTAATTGCATTACTTGCGATTGCATATCGCGAATAATCACCGGCGCGGTACCGATAATAATCAACATTACTTTAGCTAGTTCGTCTAAACCAAAGGTGATAAATAGAATGGGTAAAATTGCCATCGGTGGAATAAGTGAAATAATGGTAATAAAAGGTGACAATCCTGATCTCACTATAGGTAATAGGCCGTTACATAAGCCAATAAACAAACCAATAATGGCACTAATGGTTATACCTAAACCTATGCGATATAAACTTGCACCCGTGTCTTGCCATAATAAATATTCACCGGTGCGTTTGTTTTCGGTAAAAGCATAACGGTCAACCGCATCGACAATCTGAGTAAAACTTGGTAATAATTTATCGTGTGGGTTTTCAGCCAATCGCGCTTCAGAAGCGATAGAATATGCGAATAGCGCCAAGATAAAAGGTAAAAGTGTTAGGAACCCACGCAACGCTGGCGAAGGCTCGATATTCATAAGACGTTTCATGTGGATGCCTACTTTGGGTTAAATGGCCGTTATCATTTAAGAGGATATCAACTTAAATGATAACGGTTGATATAGCTAAGCTTATAACTTGCCGTCTAATGCCATTTGCATGTAAGAAGTGTCAAAACGTAGTTGAACGTTGTTTTTATCACCCACAATGCCTGCTGGTGTTTCTATACCAATAAAGCCAAAGTCCGGTGCACTTTCACCTAATAAACCGTGTTTAAAAGAGAACTTAGCTACATATTCCATGGTTTTCGCTAGTTGCTTATCTGCAGTGAAAGTTACTGCATCTTTCGGAGTGTAAAACATTTTAGTAGTCGCAAGCTGTGCGTCGTAACCGGCTAAGTCTGTACCTGAGGCTACAGCCATTTCAGTTCTGATTTTGCTGTCTACTTGCATTTTTTCCATAATTTCATACCAAGCACCCACTAAAGCTTTACCAAAATTAGGATTGGCTTTTAATGTTTCAGTATTAGCTACCATTAGGTCTAGAATTTCACCTGGTGTTTTTGATGAGTCATAAACTTCAGTTGCGCTAGGTTGTGGAGTAATTTCTGAAAGGGCAGGGTTCCAAGTAACAACAGCGGTTACATCTTTACTTGAATAGGCAGCAACGATATCAGCGTCAGAGGTGTTAACTACTTTAATATCACGCTCTGTCATGCCAACACTTTCTAAAGCACGGGCTAAAAAGTAATGTGAAACACTTAACTCAACAAGGTTTACTTGCTGGCCTTTAATATCTTTTAAGGTTTTTTTGTCTTTTAATACAATACCGTCGTTGCCGTTTGAGTAGTCACCCACAATTAAGGCGGTGCTATCAACAAAACTTGCTGCAGGAATGGTTAATGCGTCCATATTGGTCATGGTACAGGCATCAAATTGTCCGGCAGTGTATTGGTTAATTGATTCGATGTAATCGTTGAACTGTACAACATCAATTTCGATATCGTATTTATCAGCCCACTTTTTGATGATGCCAGAGCTATCGCCGTAATCCCAAGGCATCCAACCTACGTAGATAGACCAACAAACAGAGAATTTGTCTTTGGTTTCTGCAGCAAAAGATTGTTGAGAAGTAAATAGAGCGGCTAAAACAAGTAGTAGTTTTAATTTATTCATGGGACATCTCCAAAAGTTACACAGGTTAGGTTCATTTTCCATTTGAAAAATACAGCTTCAAATGGAGTAAATTATAAATAGCACAAGAGGTTAATAACGACCTCCCGGGCTTTTATCCCTCCGTGTAACCCTTTGCAAATGCAAACTGTATTTTGACAATACAGTGACCAGGTTGATAACTCTCGGTCCAGACATTTAATTCACTTGTTACCAAGTTAGTTAAACCGGAACCCTAGATATCTGTTCGGTAGTATTCGATACACTTCATTATTAACGACTTGTACTACATACGTTATTTTTATTAGCTTATACGCTGCTGTGTTTTATATTCAGCGAGTGTGTTGTGCTAAGTATTCTGTAAATTAGTTAATGATCAATATCAGTGGGTTCATTAAATCAACATGCGTGATTTATGTATACCGTTAATTTTACACACTTGTGATGCAAAAAATGCATCGCTAAGTATGAGCATCTGTTTTTAAGCGACAAATATAATTACGATAATTGTTAAAACAGTAGATGAGTGTAGAAACGAAATAAAGATAGAAAAAAATACGGCAGTAGGTTTTATTTGTTAAAAAGTACCGAAAGACTTTTTAAAATGACAGTGTTAAATCTTCTGATAGCGAATTGCCGACATTAGTTTTAGAGTGATTAGGATAATTAAAACTTATTACTAATAGTAAATAGTTGATCCATCGCGTTACGTTCGAAACATATTCAAAACAAAGGTGGAATAACGCATTGTCACACTACAATCCTAATAGGAAACGTATTGGTTATTGGTTAAAACATCAGGGTAGGATTTATCAGTAAGGTATATATTTTATTTTACCGCCAAAAAAACTTTACTGTATATAAATACAGTTTCCACTTGATCACGCTTTCTACAACAAAGCAGGAATTTTTCCTCCTTTCACTCGTCAACCAGTTTAATGGATAATTATAATTTGTTGATTTAAAAGTTCTTCTGTAATAATCTCTGTGAATATTAAATAAAAATAAGAAAAATCCCCTGCCGTGGATAGGAGGATTTTTTCCTACTAATAAACTGTTATAGCTAAACCAATACCGGAGGCATATTTGTTCCCTTTAATAATGATGATTACAGGTTTTAGCCTTTGTATTTACAATTTATGCCAAGGCTATGGTTATATAAAAATTAAGAAATCTGACGGCATGGAACCGGAGGAATTAGCTAAAAAAAAGCAAATGCTTAAATTTGGCAGCATTCCTATGTTTGGTATAGGTGTCATTTACGCATTAGAGCTTTTAGGTATTTGGTAATCATCAAGTTTTTAGCTATAACAAGTTACTCAAAAGGACAAATAACAGTTGGTTTTTGCTCCTGCGTCGCTTATTTTAACCAACTATTTTTTGCCTCTTAGCGAGGCGTTATATCGCTTTAAGGTTCAGCACTTAATTCAATAAATGGAAGTATGATGACTCAATTAGATATTACGATTAAAAATGAAATAAACTCTCTCGTAGCTTTAGGAGAGCAAATTGTACAGTTAGCATCTAGTGCTAGCAGTTCATTAAGCGGAAGTGATTTGGCAAGTGTTTCATCTTGGGTAACTCGTATAGGGCAGTTGATCCGGAAACTATATGGTGACAATAGTCAGCATTTTGATAATTACAATAGAGCAATATCGACAGATAGTTTTTATACAATTCACAGTAATTGGTATGGTCATATATCTCAGGTTCATGGAATTACTTTAACTGTTAAACATGATGTTGAAAATGATTTGCTTGGAAACATTAAAGGGTTGCTACAAGCAGACATATTTGCTGATTTCCTTGAGATTGGAGAGCACTTATTAGCAGAAGGCTATAAGGATGCTGCTGCGGTTACAATTGGAGCCGTATTAGAAGACGGATTAAGGAAGTTATGCGACAAAAATGGAATAGCTACAATAAAACCTAATGGTTCGCCGTTAACAATTGAACCTTTAAATACAGAACTAACAAAACAAGCCGTATATTCTAAATTAACTCAAAAGCAAGTAACAAGTTGGGCGCATATACGAAATAAAGCAGCTCATGGAGAGTATGGTGAATATGATAAATCTCAAGTTCAAATGATGCTTTTATTTGTACAGGGCTTTGCGGAGCAGCATTTATCATAGCGATATAACAAGTCATTTCAGCAGGACAAAAAACAGCTGGTTTTTGCTCGTGCCTCGCTAATTTTAACCAGCTATTTTATTGCCTCTGAATGAGGCGTTATATGCTTTCCAAGATTTTTTTCTTAAAAGTAATTTATTTAGGCACTTTATAAAACGTTTAACAGCAAAATCACTATTGTTTTTTCGCTAAAATCGTTAATTAGCGTCACGAATCAGCGCTGCCTTTTATACCTTTTTCAAAGGTGGCAACGCTATTCATTTCATTCTGGCTTTAGTGAGTAGCTCAAAATTCACGGTCAGGTTATATTATTACGGCAACTTTAAGTCGTGCACAGTTTGGTTTTACCAATGTTGCATATAACAAGTTGCTCAACAGGGACAAATAACAGTTTGCTCGCGCTTCGCGCAGTTTAGCAAACGTATTATTTGCCCATTAGCAAAGCGTTATGTGTATCTAGGGTTATGAGTTAAATGCTAATTTTATTGTTTATTCTATTATCTTTATCATTTATTAGCCTATTTGTAGGTACTTTAATGGCTCCTTTCTCCGTGAATGTGCAAACGTTAAAAGAGTCTGGTTATTCCAGTAGAATTTCAATAATGCATATACCAGAGCTTTTTCTTAAAAAGTGGTATGCGCCTAATAAACTATACGTTAGAAAAATGATTATCTTAGGTTTAACAGGTTGTATGGTAGGTTTTAGTCTACTCTATGTTTTAAGTAAATTAGGTGTTGTGTAAATACACATAACAAGCTAATTAATAAGGACAAAAAACAGTTGGCTGTTTTCGTTCCTCAACATTTTAGCCAACAATTTTTTGCCCATTATTAGGGCGTTAGTTGGCACAACTTGTTCAAGAATAATTTTGTGTAAACAGGGCGGTTAACTAACATAAATCGCGCTTGTCTCAGTTCTTTTATGTGGCTAACTTTTTCGTGAATAAATCGTTTAGTATTTTTTGCTAAACAGTTTTCGCCTAACTCGGTTTGTAAATTCAATTAGCAAAAGTGTTAAGGCTCAAATTCACGGTTGGTGGCAAGTTGTGCAGTGCTTTTTAGTTCTTACTTGCTCAATTAAATTTCAGTGTTGTTGGTGAGTAAAATATGTTTAACTATCAACCAACTAACAAGGCAATCAAACGGACAAATTACAGTTGGCTGCCGTTCGTGCCTCACTATTTTAGCCAACTACAATTTGCCGCTTATTGTGGCGTTAGCTAGCAAGGAGAGTTTAGTGTCAATATTAATTACTTGTGCAATGAGTATTTTTATCATGTTGCTAATAAACTATATAGCTAAATCTGATTGGTTAAATTCACCAGATAAAGTACTAATAGATTTAGATGACAATATAGGGATAAAAATGGGTTTCATTTCTAAAGTTTTTAATATGTCCCCTTTGATTATTCCTAAAAATAAAATTATTAAAATCCAAAAGGCTGATTGTATTTCTTTGTTTTATACTAGCGGTCATTCTGTTGATATTTGGCCGTCAAATGATGAGCTTGAAAGTCTTTTTATAAAAGCGAAAAAATTATTACCAAATGCGGAATCTTGTATAATTGCTAGCTAACAAGCAAATAAACAGGGACAAAAATCAGTTGGCTGTTTTCGTTCCTCAACATTTTAGCCAACAATTTTTTGCCCATTATTTGGGCGTTAGCTGACTTTCATCGAGGTAATGAGTTCTATGATAGATGATGAAAAATTACAGAGACTCATAGATGATTCTGAATTTTTACTTGAAGGTTTACCTAAAAGTTTCTGGCGTTTAATAAAACTATCAATTCCAGAAATATGGGATTGCCCTGATGATTATGCAAATGAACATAATTGGGTTGTTGCAATAATGGGGAATAATTGCATTATATTTGATGATGAAAATAGTTGTTTTTGTTTGGGGACTTTCATCGAATTTGGTCAAATTGAAAGTTATTATTCAGGGAACTCAAAATTAGAACTTCAATATATTATTGAAAACATTGTAAGTTCAAGGTTTAAAATCAGCTAACAAGGCGCTCAAGCAGGACAAAAAACAGTTTGCTGTTTTCGTTCCTCAACATTTTAGCAAACTTTTTTTTGCCTCTTAGCGGGGCGTTAGTTGGCACAACTTGTTCAAGAATAATTTTGTGTAAATAGGGTGGTTATCTCGCATAAACTGCGCTTGTTTCCGTTCTTTTATGTGGCTAACTTTTTTGACACTAACGCGTTCAATATTTTTTGCTAAACAGTTTTCGCCTAACTCGGTTTGTAAATTCAATTAGCAAAAGTGTTAAGGCTCAAATTCACGGTTAGCGGCAAGTTGTGCGGTGCTTTTTAGTTCTTACTTACGCCATTAAATTTCAGTGTTGTTGGTGAATAAAATGTGTTTAACTATCAACCAACTAACAAGGCAATCAAACGGACAAATTACAGTTGGCTGTCGTTCGTGCCTCACTATTTTAGCCAACTGCAATTAGCCGCTTATTTGGGCGTTAGCTTTCTGGTGGAATCATGGACTTAATTACTTTTATCGCAGGTGTAGCCGCTATCACAGCAGCCTTTTATTCATATAAAACGTATAGGTTACAATCGGAAGGCTTTGCTTTAGAAAAACAAGATAGGCTCGTTACTTCAAATCCAATTTTCCATACTTTTGGAAGCATTGAAAAATTTGAAGGCAGTATAGTTTATTTTAAGTGTAGGATTAAAAATATATCGGAGTATCAAGCGAATATTAAAAGGTTATCATTTCTATTTTACTTTGATAATCCTAAAGATAATCTTGCTTATTGCACAATCCCTTATGATCCCGATGTATCAAATATTACAATTGACAGAAGTAACGAAGGGTACGAAATATTACTTCCTATAGATTTAAAGTATATTATTACACCTAGTCAGGTTAACTTAATATTATGTGCAAACTACATCGATAAGTATGCCGAAGAGCAAAATATTCAACACAAATTTGAAACATTTGATATTAAAAAATATTTGGCAAAAATAGAAAGCTAACAAGCTGTTAAAGCAGGACAAAATTCAGTTGGCTGTTTTCGTTCCTCAACATTTTAGCCAACTAAATTTTGCCTCTTAACAGGGCGTTAGGTTTCAAACATGGAGGGGCGATTATTTTGAGAGTATTAGTAATAATCATTTTTATATTAGTAGCTCCATTTAGTTATGCTTGCACGAATGATCGTGAGGTAATACCTGACGGGATAATTAAAGTTGAAATATCCCAAAATTCAGTTAGACCAGACATATCTAACAATGTGTGGCATATAAAAATAACAGCCGATGAAAAATATAAAAGTTTTACTGCAACTCGGTTAAGAATTTCAACTTATGAAAAGCCCTATTTTGAAATTCCTGTTAACTTTCAAACTGCATACGAGAAAATAAGTGCTAACGTTTATCTTTCGGATGAAATATTAAATAAAGCAGAATTATATATTGGTTATGGTGGTTTCCCTTGTATTAGTGCGGAAAAAGCAATAAAACTGAAACCTAACAAGCCAATCAAGCAGGACTAAAAACAGTTGGCTCGCGCTCGTGCCTCGCTGATTTTAGCCAACAATTTTTAGCCCCTTATTGGGGCGTTATGTGTCGCCACTGTTCGAATAATATTTTATTGGACTTTGGCGTTTAATTTAAAATGTTTGTGCTTGTGTCGTTTCTTTGTTGTGGTAACTTTAGCGCATAAAAATTGGTTTATGCTTTTGGTTACAGAGTTTTCGCCTAATTTGTTTAGTGCGAATAATTAGCTAAAGCGTTAAGGCTCAAATTCAAGGTTTAGTGGCGAGTGACGATCTGTTTTTAAGTTCTACTCATTCCATGCTAAAACCTTTTGTGGGTTTTAAAAGTGTAGTGTTTGCCATGTAAAACACACATAACAAGCCAATCAAGCAGGACAAAAAACAGTTTGCTGTTTTCGTTCCTCAACATTTTAGCAAACTATTTTTTGCCTCTTATTGGGGCGTTATATGCCACCACTTGTTCAAGTAATATTTTGTTGTGGCTTTAGTGTTTTAGTAAAAAATATTGCGCTTGCTTCGTTCTTTTTCGTGGTAAGTTTTAGCGCAGCCAAATAGTTTTAAATGTGTGGCTACACAGTTTTCGCCTAACGTGTTTTGGTGAATCCATTTACAAAAGTGTTAGCGGCTCAAATTCATGGTTAGTGGCAAAGTGGTGGTTCGTTGTTAGTTCTACTCATTCCACTCTACTAACTTTTATATTTTTTAAACGTTATGTGTTTTCTAATCAGTAAACATATAACAAGTTGCTTCATCGGACACGTACAGTTGGCTGCGGCTCGTACCTCGCGCATTTTAGCCAACCATACTTAGCCGCTGAGCAAAGCGTTAGTTGTCCGCAATAATTCGGTAAATTTTATTATCGCGTTATGTGCTCAACTTGATATTTTGTGTGTGGTTCAATCTTTGGTTTGGCAATGGAAGTGCCTTTCAATTACCCCTTCCCTTTTGCTAAACCCAGTTTTCGCCTTACGCGTTTAGGTTATCTATTTAGCTTTAGTTTTTAGGGCTCAAAGTTTACGTTTTGGTGTGTATTGCGGCGGTGCTTTTAGTGCTTCCTACCATTTCTTAAGCATGGTAAGTTTTTGTCAGTTTTGTGTGTTCAATAAACAACGCAACTAACAAGCAAATCAACAGGGACACGTAACAGTTGGCTACCGTTCGTTCCTCACTATTTTAGCCAACATTACTTAGCCCATTATTTGGGCGTTATGTGTTTCTTGAGTTGGGTGTGTAAGGATATTTATGAGAATCGACTATGTTTATTTAAAAGAAATGCTCGATGTGTTTTTGGATTCAGATCTTCCTTTTGTAACATGGGATGATTTTAAAAAACAACGTGTGGATAATGAGCATAAATTAGTTTTTCATTTGGAGATCTTACAAGACAAAGATTTGATAGTTGGATCTTTAACTAATGATAATTTAGGCGTCCGTGGAATATCGGATAATTATATGGTGCATATTAAACCTTGGCGTTTATCTAGTGACGGTCATGATTTTGCCAACTCTTTAAATAAGCCTGATATTCTTGCAACTATAACTAATAACTTCAAAGAGCAAGGGTTATCAATAGTCATTGATATAGCAAAAAAAGTAGCAGTAAAAAAAGCTACTCAATATTTAGAACAAAACACATAACAAGTCACTTAAAAGGACAAATAACAGTTGGTTTTTGCTCCTCCGTCGCTTATTTTAACCAACTATTATTTGCCTCTTAGTGAGGCGTTATGCGTCAGTTTA
>NZ_JAHKPR010000073.1:11808-16557 GCF_018860585.1 Colwellia sp. E2M01 | reverse complement strand
TTTTAATTAGGTATTCGCCCTTTGGGAGCTTGCTCGATGTACATTAACATCGTTAAATTTATTTGATTTAGAATGACTAAACCTAAACAAATTCGCCTTGTCATTGCACATCGAGCATAGCTCTGAGTTGGGAAGAAATTTAATCAAATTGGTATAACTTAGCAAACTTAAATATTCGTTATTAAGTGACATTATAAAAATGTTTTTATGTCTTTGCTGATTAATACTTGTTTAAGTATTTCACTTAAATGCAGATTAAATTCTTCTTCTAATGTGCTGATATTCGGATTTAACGCGCCTTCACTGTGTGCTCTTTTTTTAAAGTGACTAGTTAAGGTTTGTTTTGAATTATCAACGGTCACTTTAATAATTATTTCACTTTGCGTGTCATAAGTAATACTTGCTTGATCAACACTGATAATGGCTTTTTCTATACTAACTGTCATCTTGTTGGTGGATGTATCAGTTAATGTTAAGCCTTGTGTTTGCCATTCTTGGGCTAAAATATCTTGAATTACCGCCTCAAGACGTCGTTGTGAAGACAGAATAATAGCGGGCTCTTTTGGCTCTAATATTTGAATAATATGTGGGCTAGTACGCATATCAATCACGCGTAGTTGAGTGTTTCTACCGGTGAGTTGATTAGAAGGTAATAAATCTATTTCTGGAGTAATAACTAAATGAGTAGGAGTACTGTTACAGCTTGCTATGGTTAATAAGACTAAACTAAGTGCTATTGACTTTAATGTGCTGTAAGTAATGTTTTTTCTATATCGGAAGTTCATTTTTTATCCATTATAAATTGGTTTTATGTTTTTAAAGTGCTTGGTATTTATCGTTTAATGGCCGATTGTGTAACAAACTTATCGTTACTGGCAATTAATTTTTCATTACCAAATAAACGTTGTAATTTTATATGGTATGCCAATTGACGATTACCAATTATACGTAATTCACCACCTTTTTTAAGTACTCGGTGGCTGTCTTTAAACATTTGCCATGCAATATGGTCTGTTGTCGCGGTATTTTGATGAAAAGGCGGGTTACATAAAATTAAATCAACGCTACCGCCTTCAATATCACTTAAACAATCATTGAGGATAAATTCACATTGTTCAATCACATCAGGTAAGTTGGTTTCAATATTTAACTTAGCTGAAGCGATTGCCATACATGATTCATCAATAAATTGTACCTGTGCTTCTGGTTGGTCAGCTAAAACAGTTAAACCTAATACGCCATTACCACAGCCTAAATCGATGACTTTGGTGTTGGGGGCAACTTTTGGTAAATTTTCAATAAAGTAACGGGCACCAATATCGAGTTTTTCACGAGCATAAACATTGGCATGATTACTAATGATAAAGTCACGAGATGAATTATCTATTGTTGATTTATGGGGTAGTGGCCAGACTGTTGGGTAAGGTGATTTATGCTCGGGCTTAGTGCCAAATGACGAGTCAAACTCACAAAAAACTAAACGTGCTTTTTTTACGGCAAGTGAAGTTTTTGTTGTACCTAAGTATTTTTCAAAGACTTTTAAGGTAGAGCTATGGATCTCTTTAGCGCGATCAGCGGCAATAAAAATAACTTCTTTATCTGAAGTTCTGTTTTTAATCATTTGCTTAATTTGAATTAATTGTTCTGTAAGCATGGCTTTGCTTTTCGGGATTTTAAATAAAATTAAATCAAGATCAGTTGGCAAACTATCAAGGGAGGTTCGCAGCTCAATATTGCTATCATCTAAGCCATTTTGTTCAAGGTTATAACTGATGCCTTGGCGACTAATGTATGAGTCATTAATACAAAATACAGTAGGGTTTGCTACGTTGTCGTGGCAAAAGTTAACAGCTAATGCGCCAAAGGCATCATTAAAAATAGCTATCTTTTTATTCGTATTTGTTATTTCAGAAGTAAGGAGACCTTCTTCATTAATATAGTTTATAAGGTACTCATCTGCTGAATCCCACGCTTGTAAGCTACGGTTTACTTGAGCAATAGGGAAACGGCTGAGAAATAAATTCTTATCATTAACAATAAAAGGGCTGATCATAAAAATAGGCTGAAGTTCAGGAATAAATTGGCGACTATTGTGGCATAATTCACAACATATTGTTGGTCTATCAACATAAATCAGCTAAAATATTTGCCAAATTATTTATACCCCGACCCAGTGAGAAAAGAATGAGTGTTGCCGTAACTGTGAAAGAAGCTATTGAACAAAAATTACTTGCTGCCTTTGAGCCTATGCACTGTGAAGTGATTAACGAAAGTAATAATCATAATGTACCGCCGGGTAGTGAATCACACTTTAAAGTAGTGATTGTTGCTAAAGCTTTTGAGGGTGAACGTTTAATCAAACGTCATCGTTTAGTTAATGGCGCACTTGCTGAAGAATTAGCTGAAAAAATTCATGCACTAGCAATTCATACTTACACTGAACAAGAGTGGCAAGCACAGTTTGGTAATGTACCAACATCGCCTAATTGTTTAGGTGGTAGTAAGTAGGCAAAAATAGATTGTTTTCTGGTCATACCTCTTTATGGTTCAGTCAGGGTACAATGCTAGCAATTTCATCAGTAGTATTGCTCGTAAATTAATTAACAATACACTGAATATTTTTCAAGCCTTAGCTATTTTAGTGGGTATTTAATTGCCTTAGCTAAGTCATTTATACGTAAATAAACATAAAAAGGTTAACTTAATATGGTTATCAAGCCAAAAATTCGTGGTTTTATCTGTACTAACGCTCACCCTGTGGGTTGTGAAGCTCATGTAAATGAACAAATTGCTTATGTAAAATCTCAAAAATCAACGGCAACTGGTCCTAAAAATGTTCTAGTTATTGGTGCTTCAACGGGTTACGGTTTAGCTTCACGTATTACCGCTACTTTTGGTTACGATGCTAAAACATTAGGTATCTTCTTTGAAAAACCACCAACAGATAAAAAAACAGCTTCTGCAGGTTGGTACAATACTGCCGCTTTCGTAAAAGCCGCTGATGAAGCGGGTATTTATGCTAAAAGCATTAACGGCGATGCTTTTTCTCACGAAATAAAAGCACAAGCTATTGAAGCAATTAAAGCTGATATGGGTAAAATTGATTTAGTTGTTTACTCACTAGCTTCTCCGCGTAGAACTGATCCAGATACTGGTGAAGTTTACTCTTCTACCTTAAAGCCAATCGGCCAAAGCGTTACTACTAAAAACCTAAACACTTCAAAGCGTGTTATTGATGAAGTATCAGTTGAAGCAGCAAACGATGCTGAAATTCAAGGTACTATCGACGTAATGGGCGGCGCAGACTGGGAATTATGGATGAATGCACTGAGCGAAGCCGGTGTTTTAGCTGAAGGAGTTAAAACCGTAGCTTACACATACATTGGTAAAGAATTAACTTGGCCAATTTACGGTAAAGCAACGATTGGTAAAGCTAAAGAAGATTTAGACCGCGCAGCAACAGCGATTAATGCAGCAACAGCTGACTTAAACGGTCAAGCACGTGTTACGTCATTAAATGCGGTAGTTACGCAAGCAAGCTCGGCTATTCCAATTATGCCTTTATACATTTCTGCAATGTTCAAAGTAATGAAAGCAGATGGTACTTACGAAGGGTGTATTGAGCAAATCTCTAACTTATTTCAAGAGAACATCTACGGTGCTTCTCCACGTTTAGACGAAGCAGGTCGCTTTAGCCAAAACTACAAAGAATTAGAAGATAGCGTACAACAACGTGTAACTGATATTTGGAACACAGTTGAAACTGATACTATTGATGAATTAACTGATTACGTTGGTTACCATCAAGAGTTTTTAAAATTGTTTGGTTTTGAGGTTGCTGGCGTAGATTACGATGCAGATGTTAGCCCTGAAGTTGAAATTAATAACTTAGTTTAAGTTTTAATTGTTTTAGTTTTTGTATTACAAAGCAAAAACTAAATTATAAAAACCGCACTTTACGTTAATAGTAAAATGCGGTTTTTTAGTTTTAAACTATTCTTTAATTCTTAATGACTAGTTTAACGAATGCTTTTTGAAATAACAGGTTAACAAAACCTCTCGAGCCGACCATCGCTGAATCAAACTACAAACATCAACATTTCAAGTTATTTAAACCATACGGATTTTTAAGTCAGTTTGTTCCTGAATCACGAAAGAATAAACACCTTTTAGGTGATTTATTTGATTTTCCTAATAACATTATGGCAATAGGGCGTTTAGATCATGACTCCGAAGGATTATTGTTATTAACAACTGATGGTATGACGAGCTTTAAGGTAAGAAGCAAAAACATAGAAAAAGAATATTTTGTGCAAGTTGATGGCGAGATCACAGAAGATGCGATATTAAAGCTGCAAAGTGGTGTTGATATTACAGTGAATGGCGAAAACTACCAAACTCTACCCTGTAAAGCGTTTAAGTTTGATGAAGAACCAGAACTGCCTGAACGAGGTCGTAAAATACGCGATCCGAAACATGGGCCTACCAGTTGGATCTCTATCACTTTAAATGAAGGGAAGAACCGGCAGATACGAAAAATGACCGCCGCTGTTGGTTTTGCCACGTTACGGTTAGTCAGAGTGCGCATTGGTAATATTCACATTGATAATTTGCAGGCAGGTGAGGTTGTTGAATTAGCTAATGTAGATGCTGTTTTTGGCCACTCCATTGGTTCGTCTTGAGCTAGTATGTTATGTAAATTTAATACCAAGTCCGTTAAATTACTGATCACCTGTACTGGTTAAAATA
>NZ_JAHKPR010000073.1:0-11773 GCF_018860585.1 Colwellia sp. E2M01 | reverse complement strand
CTTTAAATATTTTCCCTTCGCACAGCTATTAATCCAGCCCTTATACTTTCTTACTGAGCTGATAACGACTAATGTTATCTTGTTGATTTATAAGTTGAATAAAATATCGCTCGGTGTAAATATTGTATTTTTAGCTATAATTGAAAATTACATGAATACATATATGCAATCTATTATGGTATCAAAATAGAGAAAGTCAGTTAAATAGGTTAATTGCTTATTTGTATGTAAGGCGGAGACGCAACAAGGATGATATTTTATGAATAAGTTAATTTTTTCAACGATAATTACAGCATTATTTACAGTTAACGCACAAGCCGCTTTTACTTTCACTCCGCAAGAAAATAATACGGTTGGATTATCTCTGGGCGGCCAATTCTGGCAAAGTCAAGCAACCGGCCTTTTTGGGGAAAACAATAACCTCATTGATTTTAATTTAAAAGAAGCGCTACAAATTAACTATTTTGTTGCCATTGAGCACCCTTATTCTTTACTTCCTAATATTCGTATTGCAAATACTTCGCTAGATACCACAGGTAAAACGACTTTAACGCAAGCGTTTAGCTTTGATGGTGAGCCCTTTGCTATAGGTGATGAGGTTAATGCTAGTTTTAATGTCAGTTATATTGATTACACCTTATATTACGAATTGTTTGATAATGAGCAATTTTCTTTTGATTTAGGATTAAGTGCGAGAGATTTTGGTGGTGGTGTCACAGTGGCCGGCCCACCAATTATAGAAGATGGTGAACCTGACAGAACTGATTGGCATGAGTCATGTTATGACGAAAACGGTGATCTAAAAGGGGATTGTTCGCTAGCATCAACCTCACGTTCTGTTACTCCTACAGGCAAAATAAAAACTGATGATATTGTGCCTATGCTTTATATGGCTACCAACATTGGCTTACCATTAACAAGGTTAAGCGTGTTTGCCCAAGCTGATCTGTCATTGACAGATGAACACTCACTTTCAGATTATCAAGCGGGTTTTAGCTATGATCTTATTCATAACAGAACGGGCAAGTATAACCTGACTTTAGGGTATAGGGTGGTGAATATGGCATTTACAGATATTAATAATCTATATACAGAACTTGATTTTAAAGGTGTTTTTGTTGGTGTTATAGGCCATTTTTAAAATCAATTAGTAGACTAAAGCAGCAACTAGATAAGTGTAAGTTGTGGTATTCAATTATTCGTTACTTTATTTTCAAATCATTATGACAGCGCATATTGATGGCGTATTACACGACAGATCAAACATACCAATAAATCATTAAAAAGTGGCAAGTCTCGCCATTTAAAACAAATAACTGCCAAATTGCGTGGATATAAGGCTAAAGTAATTTTAGCCTTGAGATAGGCAAGCGCATTTAGATGTGGTGTAAGTGCGGTTTAATGTTTAAATTTAAGAAGTTTAAGTTCGATATGATTATTATATTCTTACTTATAGGTAACTTAAAAAATATCCATTTATAACGTACTAAAGTAATCAGTAATCAAGCACTAAAGTGCTAAATCAATCACCATGTCTTTTAACTCATCTTTAGAAATAGAGTTACTGTGATTTTTATCAAATTGATTAAAAATGGTTTCGCACATACGAATACCTTTGTCTTGCAATAAAACATCAATTAACTCTACAAATTCTGAGCGATTAATTTGTCCATCTTTATCTTCGTCAAATACTTCGAATAACTCATCGACCCACTGATTTAATTCCATATGTAATCCAACCTACAAATTTTAAAATATAATAAACAGACCTTATCCCTTATTTGAGCATTTGGGAATCGCTATTTAATTTTTTTTCAATGCCTTAATAAAAAAATTCACTTTAAATAAGTTATCGATTGTTTATCAGTCAGTTAGCATTGATATTTTTTATTCTAATTTAATTTTAGCTTTATTAACTTTTTAGGCAAGTTTTCTGTAATAATTTGTTCATTAAATCTGATTAATGAACAAATGTTTGATTGAGCACAAAGAATGATATTACAGTGGAAAATAATTAAAGTATTGGTGTACTCGTTAGTTGTCGTAATACTTCCGATAGGAGCAATTACGGCGGCATTTGCAAATCATGCGTTAACACTTGAAAGTTGTCATTTAGGTGAAATTCGTACGCAAGTAAAGTGCGGTAAACTTGAAGTACCCGAAAATTACAACAAACCTAATGACGCTAAAATTCTAATTAATGTAGCGGTATTGCCAGCCATTGATAATAGTGAATATAAAACACCGTTAATGTTTTTGGCGGGTGGTCCAGGACAAGCGGCAGTTGAGTTAGCAACTAGCTTGAATCAAGTTTTTAGAGAAATACGTAAAACACGCGATATTATTTTAGTGGATCAACGCGGTACTGGTGAAAGCAGTGCGTTAACTTGTGACTTTGAAGCGATGAATAATGTTTATAGTTCATTACCTGATGAGTTAACGCCAACCGAAATAAAAGATTGTATTGCGCAGTTTACTGGTGATGTTGCTAAAGGTGTTGTTAAAGATTTAAGCCAATACAATTCTGAAAATGCCATTCGAGATTTTGATGCAATTCGCGCCGCACTTGGTCATAAAAAAATAAATATTTACGGTGGCTCTTACGGTACACGAGCAGGGTTAGTATTTATGCGCATGTTTCCTGAATCACTCGACAGTGTAATTCTTGATAGTGTGGGTCCCGTTGAAGTGCCTATTGGGCTGTTTGGTCAAAGTGGCGCGAGAGCTTTTAACTTGTTACTTGAAAATTGCAATAAGAATGAATCATGCCATAAAGCTTTTCCTGATTTAGCAGAAGAGTTTCAAGCCGTGAAAGCACGATTAGCCAAAAAGCCTGTCACTCTTGATATTTTACACCCTCGTTTAGGTACACCAACAAAGTTAGTACTTGATGACACTAAGTTTACCGGTAATTTACGTTTTCAATTGTATAGTATGCGCGGGCGCTCAATGTTGCCGTTAGTGATCCATCAAGCTTTTCTAGGTAATTATCAACCATTGATTGGCTTAATGGCGCAAAATGAAGGCGAGCAAATGGTATATACCGGATTACTCTTTAATATTGTGTGTAACGAAGATATGCCAAGAGTGTCAGTAAAAGATAAAGTCGCAGATGCGAATAATAATTTTGACGGTAACAATAGTCAAAAAGCATGGCATATGGTTTGTCCGTATTTTCCAGAGTATCGACCTAGCGAAGCGTTTTACCAAAGCGTAACTGCTGATATTCCTACTCTTATTTTATCGGGTAATTTAGATCCGGTAACACCGCCAAGTAATGGTGAATATCCTGCAAATTCGTTACCTAATAGTCATCATATAATTGTAAAAAGTGCGTCGCACACGGTGGCAATGAGTACTTGTGCTAATAAATTGGTGAATGAATTTTTAAATAGTAAAGTGCCTAATAAACTCGATGAGTCATGTTTAAAAGATATTCCCCAAGAGGTATTTATGACCAGTGTTAATGGTATTTAGTAAGTTATTTAGTGAGAGCATAACGATGATTGAAGTTAATAATTTACATAAGTCTTTTATCGATAAAAAAGATAAAAACAACACAGTTAAAGCCCTTGATGGATTGTCATTTACCGCAAAAGATGGCGAAATTACTGGCATTTTAGGACCGAACGGCGCAGGTAAAACCACTTGTTTACGTACACTTTACGGATTACTTTGTGCTGATGAAGGCTTTGCCACCATTGATGGTATTAGTGTTACCGAAAAGCCATTAGCTGCGCGTGCTAAACTGGGTATTTTCCCCGATAAATTTGGTTTGTATGAGCGTTTAACTGCTTATGAACAAATTGATTATTTTGCCAGCCTACATGGTTTATCGGGACAAACCAAAAAACAAGCAATTGCTCAAGTGATTGAAGATTTAGATTTAAGTGATTTAGCGCATCGTAAAACGGTGGGCTTTTCGCAAGGTCAACGGATGAAAGTAACCTTAGCGCAAGCACTCGTTCACCAGCCGCAAAATTTTGTACTTGATGAGCCAACCCGTGGCTTAGACGTAATGAGTACTCGTATATTACGTGATTATCTTGCTAAGTTTAAAGCGAAAGGGCACTGTATTTTATTTTCATCACACGTAATGCAAGAGGTTGCCGCACTGTGTGACAGAGTGATTATTGTTGCTAATGGTAAGCTTGCCGCCCAAGGTACGCCGCAAGAGTTATGTGATTTAGCAGGAGAGACTAACCTTGAAGATGCCTTTGTGAAACTCATTGGTACGGACGAAGGAGTTGCAGCTTAATGAGCCATTCTTCAACCGTTAACTCAAGCATGAACTTATATTTATACCAGTTAAAGTCACTTATTTTAAAAGAATACAAAGAAGCTTTTCGAGATAAGCGAGCGTTAATAGTAGCGCTGATGATGGCATTTATGGCGCCAGTAATGATTGTGCTGATGTCAAAAATAACCATTGAAAAACTGATTGATGAGCCGCCTATTTACGTAAACTTTAATGGTGCAGAATACGCCCCTAAATTAATGGAATACTTTGCGGATAATAACCTGTTAAGTCTTGCTGATGTACCTGAGGGGGATAAAGCAATATGGCAACAACGTAATATTACTGTAAATATTCCAATAGATTATGAAACCGATATGGCACAAGGGCGGCCTATTAAACTCTATTTACAAGCTGACTTTACTGACAAAGCGGTTGGCTCGCCAGTAAGACGTATTAATAATGCGGTGCGCTCATACTCGTTAAATATTGGTTATAAACGTCTTTTGTTACGTGGTGTTGATGTTCGTTTGTTAAATCCAATTACCTTAGTTGAACAAGACACCTCAAAACCTGATGCAACCTTTATGCTTATTTCCATTATGCTCGGTATTTACTTGATGCTTGCCGCTTTTATGTCGGGGCTTTCGGTGGCAATAGATTCAAGCGCTGGCGAACGAGAACGTAATGTATTAGAAATGCTCTTGTGCCAACCGGTAAGTACTTTACAAATAGTGCTAGCAAAGTTAATTAGCGCATCAACCATTTCTATTCTTGGTATTGTGCTCGTGTTAGGTCTTACTTCGTTATCTGTTGGTTTTGTCGATTTAACTAAAATAGGCGCAACCTTCACCCTTGATATCAGCACATCATTAACTCTATTAACCTTACTATTGCCTATTTGCTTTTTTGCTTCAGCTTGCCAATTATTTGTAGCATTTCAAACTAAAAGTTTCAAAGAGGCGCAGTCAACGGTGAGTATTCTTATTGGTATTCCAGCATTTATACCATTTGTTGTTTCGTTGATGGATGACAGACCAGAGTGGCTTAATTGGTTACCTGTGGCGGGTCAATCAATGATCATTGAAAACATTTTTAAAGGAGTAGAAGTTAATTGGCTAGCTTTTATTGCAACTAGTGTTGTGACAATTACTATCACAGTTGTACTTGTTTTAGCTTTAGCTAAAAAACTGAAGTCTGAAAAAGTGGTAATGGCGCTTAGTTAACGCTTAGTTAAAGTTTAGCTAAACGATTAATTCATCAGTACATGAATAGCTTTCATTGTACAAAATCGTCACTTTTACTTATTGTTTGCTGACCTTTATACCCGTTCCTGCTGAATCATGCATCTTCAAGTAGAGTGGGTATACCAATATGTTTCGCTTGATAAAAAAAATAATTTCTCGGTTAAGTGTTAGTGCTTAACCGTTTAGCTATAAATCAGTGCTAAATGCACTAACGCCAGTCTTTTTTACCGTGTACAACTAGGCAAAATTCAGGCAAAATACCGCCATTAATTTTTGTGTGTCTGAGTAAACTGTTTTAATGCAGTTAATTTAGACATAGTTTGCAGCCTTGGGCTGAAATACTTAAGGAATAAACCATGTTTACTCGTGATATGAATATCGCTTCTTTTGATCCAGAGTTAGCTGAAGCAATCGCTAACGAAGTTGTTCGTCAAGAAGAGCACATCGAACTAATTGCTTCTGAAAACTACTGTAGCCCTCGTGTTCTTGAAGCACAAGGCTCACAGTTAACTAACAAATACGCTGAAGGTTACCCAGGTAAGCGTTATTACGGCGGTTGTGAGTTTGCTGATATTGCTGAGCAATTAGCAATTGACCGTGCAAAAGAATTATTTGGCGCTACTTACGCAAACGTGCAACCACATGCGGGTTCTCAAGCAAACTCTGCAGTCTTCCAAGCATTAGTTTCTCCAGGCGGTAAAGTGTTAGGCATGAGCTTAGCGCACGGTGGTCACTTAACTCACGGTTCAAGTGTAAGTTTTTCTGGTAAGTCTTATGAAGCTTTTCAATACGGTTTACACCCAGAAACTGGCGATATTGATTACGAAGAACTAGATCGTTTAGCACAAGAACACAAACCAGAAATGATTATTGGTGGTTTCTCTGCGTTCTCTGGTGTTGTTGATTGGGCGCGCATGCGTAAAATCGCAGACTCAGTTGGTGCATACTTCTTCGTAGATATGGCTCACGTTGCTGGTTTAGTTGCTGCAGGTTTATACCCTAACCCTGTACCACACGCACACGTTGTTACTACAACTACACATAAAACATTAGCTGGCCCACGTGGCGGTTTAATTATTTCTGGCTGTGATGACGAAGCTGTTTACAAAAAACTAAACAGTGCTGTTTTCCCAGGTGGTCAAGGTGGCCCATTAATGCACATCATCGCTGCTAAAGCGGTTGCATTTAAAGAAGCTTTACAACCAGAATTTAAAGTTTACCAACAAGGTGTTTTAGACAACGCTAAAGCAATGGTAGAAGTATTACAAGAACGTGGTTACAAAGTAGTATCTAACGGTACAGATAACCACTTATTACTGCTTGATTTAATTGATAAAGATATCACAGGTAAAGATGCAGATGCTGCATTAGGTAAAGCGCACATCACAGTTAACAAAAACTCTGTACCAAACGATCCACGTTCTCCGTTTGTTACTTCAGGTTTACGTTTAGGTACACCAGCAATCACGCGTCGTGGTTTTGGTACTGCAGAAACTAAAGAGTTAACTACTTGGATTTGTGACATTCTTGATGATATTGAAAACGAAGAAGTAATTGCTCGTGTTCAAGGTCAAGTTACAGCACTTTGCGCTCGTTTCCCAGTATACGAAAAGTAAATATTATCTTGTCGTTGTAAAGAAAAATTTAGGTATCAAAAGTACTCACAAATTCTTCGGGAAAGAATTTGCACAGTCGAAGACTGACCTGAAAGGCGGAGTACAGGATGTACGGAGTATTGACTAGCGTCAGCTCCGTGCTTTTTCTTTTAAATTTTCCCGTACAACTTAAAGATAACATCTACTGATATGAATGAATTGATATAAGTTTAACGTCATTCCCGAAGTATCTTGTCGGGAATCCAGATTTAACTTAATCACTTATTCATATATAAAATGGTCGCCTAGTGCGACCATTTTTGTTTCTAAAGATTGAAGCTAATAAAATCCGAAATTATATTGTAGACTGGTAGGTGGATATTTTATTTAAAACTCCCCCAAAGTGTTGTATTTAAAAGTAAACACTAGACACCCAACAAGCACCAAGACTGCTTGGCTCAAGTACCGTAATGAAAAAGTCATATTCACGTATGTTCATCATGGATGATGAACAAAGCGATGTAGGGCATGGATGCCCGTTCAGCGCTGTTACGTCGAAAATATGATTTTGAATGTAGGATAATACTTGAGCAGCAGCTCCGAGGGAGTCAAAAGGCAGGGTAAAAGCGGAGGTTGTATCCTTTCTCTTTCTTGGTGTCGTCGCCACCGCGACACTGTAGAATTCAAGAATAGTAAATTAGAATGTAATCTCTAAAAGTACAAAAAATTGTGAGATATCGGTATTTCAATCCTTTAAATCGTCTTTCCCGAAGTTTCTTGTCGGGAATCCAGTTTGTTTTAGCTTAATAAGTTGTTTTATATTAAAATACTGTTCTTGAACGAACCCCTTTGTTCGTAATTAATATTCTTATTTCACAGGTTTACTATGTATTGTCCTTTTTGTGCGGCTACTGATACTAAAGTTATTGATTCTCGCTTAGTGGCAGATGGCCATCAAGTACGTCGTCGCCGTGAATGTTTAGTTTGCCATGAGCGCTATACAACTTTTGAAAGTGCTGAATTAGTGATGCCGCGCATTATAAAACGTGATGGCAGCAGAGAGCCTTTTAATGAAGATAAAATGCTTTCAGGTCTAACTAGAGCGTTAGAAAAACGTCCGGTCAGTACAGAGCAAATTGAGTTAGCAATTAATAAATTAAAATCACAAATGCGTGCCACAGGTGAGCGAGAAATTACCAGTGAAATGCTCGGTGATTTAATTATGGCGCAATTAAAAGAGTTAGATAAAGTTGCTTACTTACGTTTTGCCTCGGTTTATTTATCTTTTGAAGATGTGAGTGAATTTGCCGATGAGATAGCTCGTTTAGGTAAAGAAAAAAATGGTAGAGGCAGACAAGCAAGACAAGTTAAACAAACAAAAACTGTAAAAGCGACTAAATAACATGACAGTTAATACGCCAACTAACGCTCAAGGCTTTACTACTGAAGATAAAAAATTCATGGCGCGCGCTATTGAATTAGCGAAAAAAGGTCATTACACAACATCTCCAAATCCTCGTGTCGGCTGTGTGTTAGTTCATTACGAAAATGGTGTTGGTAAAATTATTGGTGAAGGTTTTCATCAAAAAGCAGGGCAGGGACACGCCGAGGTTAACGCCCTTGCTGAGGCTAAAAAAAATAATCCTACACTAATCAAAGGCGCTACCGCTTATGTGACTTTAGAGCCTTGTAGTCACTTTGGCCGCACACCTCCTTGCGCTAAAGCCTTAGTTGATGCACAAGTTAGCCATGTTATTGCCGCTATGGTTGATCCTAATCCACAGGTTTCTGGTAATGGTTTAGTGATATTAGAACAAGCAGGTGTAAAGGTACAATCTGGCTTATTTGAAGCAGAAGCAAACGCACTTAATGTTGGCTTTATTCATAAAATGGTTCATAACTTACCTTATGTGCGCTGTAAACTAGCGGCGAGCCTTGATGGTAAAACCGCTATGGCGAGTGGTGAAAGTAAATGGATAACAAGCTGTGAAGCAAGACAAGATGTTCAGCGTCTTCGTGCACAAAGCTGTGCAATCATATCGGGCGCAGACTCTGTTATTTTTGATAATGCTAAAATGAATGTGCGTTGGTCTGAACTTGGATATTTAGCAGCAGACTACCCTGAAGATACAATACGCCAACCGCTCCGTGTTGTTATTGATAGTCAAAATAGATTAACACCTGATTTAGCCTTATTTGAACATGAGTCGCCAGTATTGATTATTAGCGCTAACATTAGTGATAATAAGGTTGAAAATGCTCAACAATGGCCGCATTTTGTAGAGCATGTACAGTTACCTTTAACTGATAAGTTGAAAATAGATTTAAAAGCGTTATTAACACATTTATCAAGTTTAGGGCTTAATGATGTATTGATTGAGTCAGGTGCTAAATTAAGCGGCGCTTTTATTGAACAGAATTTAGTTAACGAATTAATTCTTTATCAAGCGCCCAAGTTAATGGGCAGTGATGGTAAAAGCTTAGTGGCTACGCCATCAATATTAAAACTTGAACAAGCTAAAGCACTTACAATAAAAGACATCTCAATGGTTGGTAATGATATTCGTATTACCAGTCAATTTTCAAAATAAAATTGAGACAAATTAAATAGGCAAAACTATGTTTACAGGAATTATCGAAGCCGTTGGTAGTATTAAAGCTATCAATGTTAATGCACAAGGCGCACGCTTAGTTATTGATACTAATAACTTAGATATGAGCGATGTAAAATTAGGTGACTCTATTGCCACTAATGGTATTTGTTTAACCGTTGTTGACTTTAACAGTAGTCAAAACAGTGGTAGTTATAGTGCTGATGTTTCGAATGAAACTTTGCAACGTACAGGTTTTGCAAATTATAAAGTGGGCAGCAAAGTTAATTTAGAAAAAGCCATGCTTGCCAGTACACGCTTTGGCGGTCACATGGTCTCAGGTCATGTTGACGGTGTTAGTGAAATACTTGAAATTAACAACAACGGTAACAGCATTGAATACTGGTTAAGTATGCCAAGTGATTTAGCGCATTATATTGCTGAAAAAGGTTCGGTGACTATTGATGGTACAAGCTTAACGGTTAATGCTTTATCGGACAGCGGCGGTGCAGGTAAATTTAGATTAACCATAGTGCCGCACACTGTTAAAGAAACTATTTTCGGAGACTACAAAGTAGGCACTAAAGTAAATATTGAAGTGGACCTAATCGCTCGTTATTTAGAGCGCTTGTTAACGAAAAAAGATGCAACAGCTACAATATCGAATGTTAGCGAATCTATGTTATTAAAAGCTGGTTTTATTAAATAAACAGCCATATAAATATGTACAATAAACAAAATCTTAAATCATCATACAATTTACTCATCATAGTAAAATAAAGAGTAAAAGACAGGCTAACCTTAGTTAGTCATTAAAGAGGCCGAAATGAATTTAAATACCCCGCAAGAAATCATCGCAGATATCGCTTTAGGTAAAATGGTGATTTTAATGGATGATGAAGACAGAGAAAATGAAGGTGACTTCATTATGGCCGCTGAAAAAGTAACGCCTGAAGCGATTAACTTTATGGCAACTCATGGTCGTGGTTTAATTTGTATGCCAATGAGTCGAGAAAAAGCTGAAATTTTAAAACTTCCATTAATGGTTGATAAAAATGATGCACAGTTTAGTACTAACTTTACGGTATCTATTGAAGCCGCTACAGGCGTAACTACGGGGATTTCGGCTGCTGATCGCGCAACTACCGTATTAGCTGCAGCAAATAAAGATGCTACTCATCTGAGTATTGTGCAACCAGGTCATATATTCCCATTAATTGCTAAGGATGGCGGCGTGTTAAATCGTGCAGGTCATACTGAAGCAGGGGTTGATTTAGCGCGCATGGCAGGCTTTGAAGCAGCGTCTGTTATTGTTGAAATTTTAAATGAGGACGGCACCATGGCGCGTCGTCCAGATTTAGAAGTTATCGCCAAAAAACATGATATTAAAATGGGTACTATCGCCGACTTAATTGAATTTAGAAATGCTAATGAAACCACCATTGAACGTGTTTCTCAATGTAAATTACCTACAGATTTTGGTGAGTTCGACTTAACTGTATTTAAAGATACCATTGATGGTCAAGCACACTTTGCTTTAACCAAAGGTGAAATTAAAGCAGAGGAGCCAACCTTAGTACGTGTTCATTTAGAAAACACTTTCAGAGACCTATTATTTAGCCAACGCGAAAGTGTAGCAACTTGGCCTATGGCAAGCGCCTTAGAAAAAATAGGCAAAGAAGGTGGCGTATTGGTGTTATTAGGTAAGCATGAGTCTCCAGCGCAACTTATTAGCTTAGTTGAAAAGTATGCGAAACTTGATGCTGGCGAATCAGTAAAAGAAGTTAACCGCCATATTGGCTCACGTAATGTGGGAGTTGGCTCACAAATATTAGCTAACTTAGGCGTAAGTAAAATGCGCTTGCTTAGCTCTCAAACTAAGTACCATTCTTTATCAGGCTTCGGCCTTGAAGTGGTCGAGTATATTGCAGACTAACTTTACTTATATTGTTTTATAAAAAAGCACTTGGATTTAAATGATACAAAGCAATTTAGGAAACTAAATTGCTTTTTTGTTAATAGCCTTTCTTATTGAGGTATATCTCCCCTATTTTCCAAACAATTGTATTTAATCTGCTCTCGGTTTAATAATACCAATTTGAT
>NZ_JAHKPR010000063.1 GCF_018860585.1 Colwellia sp. E2M01 | reverse complement strand
GGGAGGAGACCATATATGAGCTCATTCAAGAAGGTGCTTGCAGTCTCATTTACATTACAAGCACCTATTTTATTAATAGCAAACAATAACGCTACTTAATTGAGCTCACCAGGTAATCTAAAATACTCATTGGCTTATCACGCTCAATTTCTAACGGAAATAAAGACGTTGGTTTGTTGATTAGACCACGCTCTATCATTTCAGAAATAACCGAAAAGTCTAACAAGCCAGTTTTCCCTACCAATAAGTCTTCAATATTGGCTTCAGTTCTAATATTAAGAATATCTCTAAAGCCTTTTAAATAAAGGTGGTCTTTAGTAAAGCCGCCACCTCGATAAACCCGCGTAGTTAAAGTAAAAGCATTAGCTGAACTAACACCATAGTTGGCCATCAATAATTGATAGGTTTTAGTAAAATCGCCATGCTCTAACATGTATTTCACGGCGATCACACGTAGCGCTAAGGTTTTTAATCGAGCTAAAGTCAAATTACCTGAGCAATATTCACTAAAAATAGCCAAACCTTCTTGGGTATGGGTATTCCCCGTTAAGCCAATAGAGAATACTTTTAATTGTGATTCTTTAGCATTAATGGTGGTAAGCATGTGAATGCCTAATTCATGAAACGCATACCCTTGTAATTCTGAGCGGGTAAATGTTGCGTCTTTATTGATAAGTAATAAGCGTTTTTCATTATTTACCATAGCTTTAGCAACCAGCTTTGCTGATTTTTCTATTCTACATTGTAAATTCCACTTAGCCGCCTGCTCTTTATAATAGCTAACTGCATAATCCGCATCATGAATAGACTCTTCAAACTCACCTTCTATTTCCGGTGCGCGCAAAATAAATTCGGCATTAGCAATATCTTGCCTGTTCGGCTCGCCGTAATAACGTAATGAGTTATAAACAAAATCATCTGTGCCGATAGAGGTTAACAAGTCAATTTTGTTGGCTAAATTATCAATGGTATGGCGATACAGTTGTTGAATGTCTGCATCCATAATGTCACTAACAGGTAACTTATATAGCTTTTCTCTAAACTGATATGGGTCGATATTCAGTTGTTTATAATGAAAATCTGGCGAGCCCGTATTTTTAGTTGAGAAGAACTTTTTGCGCTCACTAGCAATGTTTATCGGGTTGATATAATTGAGAGTTTCAACATTTTCACACAGATCCACAAGTTGCCTATCAAGGTTAATAATTTCAGGTGCTAATGATGATGAAAGTATATCTGAGCTTCTCGCTGATTTTTGCTTATTATACTTACGCATAAAAAACGCGGTTGTTTCGCTAATCGCTTGCTTAAGGCCCGCTTTCAATTCTTCGAGTACCAAAGGAAATAGCTCACCATTGGTTTCATCCATAAACACTTTTTTCACTTCAATAGGTAATACTAAAGTATTGTCAAAATGCGCACTAATGTGAGTAATTAAATAACCTCGACCATGAAATACTTCATCAGTAGCGGCGTATGCGTCCATGTTAGGTAAATCAATTTTATTGAGTTGTAGCTGAAATTTTCGGGCAATTGCCCCCCAACGCTCCATATCAATTTGCGACGAGCCAATATTAAATGTTGGCGAGGCTTTATTAATACGCTGGTAATTATACGAGTGTACGTCAAACACAATGGTGTTTTTAAACTGCAATTCGAGTTTTGTAATTAATGCTTTAACCACATTATAAAAAGCATCATGTTTAGCATGGCTCACACCACGTTGTTTAATCGTTAATGCTTTTTTCCATACCGGTTTATCTTTAGTGGTTTTAGTTGAAGTTGATAAAGTTCTGGCTCGATTTAGATCGTATTCAAAGCGTGAATCGTTACCAATTAACACAATAGGGAATGATGAAATTAAGTCAGCCGTATAAGGCGACTCTTCATAGGCTTGTTCTTTATTGGTTAATAAGAATGTTTTTTTTAAGTCATCTCTAAGCTGATGCCCGTTATGAATAGCAGCACAAACAACAGGGCTGTATTCATCTATTTTTATAATAAATGCGCCATGTTCTACTGTCGCGTGAAAGCATTCACCTTTATTGATTAACTCAATACATTCATTTTCAGATAACGTGAGCATCGTTTATCGCCTTTCTAAATTCATCTTT
Source organism: Colwellia sp. E2M01 (assembly GCF_018860585.1). Classification (GTDB taxonomy): domain Bacteria; phylum Pseudomonadota; class Gammaproteobacteria; order Enterobacterales; family Alteromonadaceae; genus Colwellia. Next base: position 40,987 of record NZ_JAHKPR010000063.1, on the reverse strand, counting down.
ACGTTGTGCTAACGCCTCTTTGGCGTTAACAACACTTTCAACAAAATCGATAACTTTCTTCTGCAGTTTTACATTGTTTAATTTATTAATACGCATGATGCCGCCAGGGCTTTGCACATTCACTTCAATTAGCTTTTCATTAATAACATCAATACCCACAAAATATAAACCATCACGCACTAATTTAGGACCAATGTGTTTACACAGGGCTTTTTCTTTTTTTGTTAAAGTGTGTTTTACCACTGAGCCGCCGGCATGAATATTTGAGCGCACATCATGACTTGCAGGTACACGTTTCATGGCACCAATCGGTTCACCATTTAACATCATAATGCGTACATCGCCGGCATCTGCGCCTTCAACATATTCTTGTAAAATAACGTAGTTGCCACCTTTACCGCTATTAATGTAAAACTCTAATAATGAGTGGAAACTTTTTTGCGCACTTTTCTCAACTAAAATAACGCCGTGACCACCATAACCATCAAGGGGTTTCATGATCATTTTGTCTGACTTAGACTCTTTTAATACATCGACTAAGTATTCTGTTGTTTTAGAAACATGCGTTACCGGAATAAAGTGGTTAGTAGGATCATCAAACGAAGCCGTATACAACTTGGTATTAGCAATACGCAAACCGTCGATATCGTTCATGATAAAAGTATCATCACGTACTGAATCAAGAAAGTTTAAGGTAATAGGATCTAACGGCGGGTTAGCGCGCATAATAATAGCGTCGAAGCCTGCCAATGGTAGTTGTGATTTTTTAAACTCTGCTTTTTTATAAAAAGACACCATATTAGATGGCACCGTCGCGCCTTTTTTAATCACTTGGCAAAATGCACTTGAAACAGAGTCTCGCATGGTTAAATTATGCGGCGTTGCAATAGCTACAGTATGATTACGCGAAACACATTCGTGGATTAAACGTAAAGTAGAGTCAGTCTCTGGGTCAATTTTGTCCCAAGGGTACATTAAAAAAAGTATATTCATGGTATTGCCTGTTTTTGTAAAATACATAATAAATAAAATAGTTTATCGAATGAATATTACAGAAACGTAGTTATGTGGAATGATTTCACTTACCTTAGCGTTGAACACGCATGTATGTTGCGAAGTAACGGCAGTGAAAAGCTATAAAGGGATAATATGAGATGGAATAATTAACAGTAAAGCTTATAGAGCCAACAAGTTGGCTCTATAAGTGACTTTTATAAGTTTACTGATTAATCCCAGTCATCATAATCGTCATCATCGAATTTGCTGCGACGACTGTCTTTTTGCTGCTGTTCTAGCTTTTTCTTCGCTAAGAAGTTTCGTTTGTTATTATGCTTTGAACTCTTCTCTTCAGTTGAGTGCACACTTAATTCAAACTCAGCAATATTATTGTCGATGTCGTCTGAAGCTCCCTGATTGTCGTAGTAATCATTGTCAAAATCAGGTAATTCGTAATTTGTATTCATGGTCATTGTTATCTCACCAAAAGATAATCATGGTTAAAATCGGATATTCTACTTTTTTGCCAACGAATTAAAGCAAAATATTTTTAAGTTAACGATAAATTTATTTTACCTTGGTGAAATTTTAGTGAGTTCAGGCAGTAAAGTTAATTTCAATTACTTTATTGCCAGTTAACTTTCTGTAACTTAACTCCGATAACTTAAGTTTATAAAGGGTTCATTATAGCGGGCGCTTCGGGATCTTCTTTTCGTAATAAGTTTTTAATTTCAATAATGCGCTCTTCATTTTCATTGTCTTTATGAAAAGCACTAAAGAGCTCTCTTTCGAAAATAGGTAAGCTGTTTATAGCAAACAATTTACCCTGCTCTATAAAGGGTTTTGCTAACATATCAGGTAAATAAGCACTGCCACCACACTGCAACATTAGATCAAGTGCGATCCTAGCTGTACTTGTTCGAATCGCGGGGATAGCAATACCAGGTAATTCTTTAGCATGCCAATTAATAAAACTAGTCCCCCAATCAATCATAATGTAACGCTGCACTTCATCGGGCGTTTGAATAGCCTTAGCGAAAGTAGTAACGGGTACTAGGTTAAACATGTGTAGCGATTCTATTTTTAATTCTTCTACTTTCGGCGGATCAAATAAAATAGCAACATCTAAAGTGCGCTCAAGTAATTGCCTAGTCAGTTGTTCACGCGATAGAATTTCAGCAACTAAGCTAATTTGAGGTTGGTTAATATAAATTTTAGAAATAGCATCGTGAATATAAACATCCCAAGTATTAGGGGTTCCTGCAATAGATATTTGCGTAACCTGGTCTGTTGTTAGGGCAACATCTTGTTTGGCCATTCTAAGAGTATTAAGCATATTCTCTGCATGAGGAACTAGTCGCTCACCTGCTGAGGTCAACTGAATGTTATTTCTAGCGCGGTGAAATAGAGCAACTCCAAAGTATCTTTCAAGTTGCCTAACCCGCGTACTGATAGCCGCTTGAGTTAAATATAAGTTCTCTGCCGCTTTACCAAAATGACGACAATCTTTAACTTCTAAAAAAGTTTTTATTAACTCAATATCCATCACACAATCTCTTATCGTTACGATAATTATTATTTGTTTTACAGCCTAATTAGTTATCCGCATACTCCGCGAAAAGCTATACCCTGTCAACTGCGTTCACTAAATGTGAATATAAAAAAACGTGAATATAAAACCTCAAGGTTAGCTAATATTTATATAACAATGAAAATGCTTAAATTAACATAGTAAAACAGTAATGATCAGGCTAAAAAAATGAACTTTAATCGAGCAGTAATCAAAGTAGGTAGTGCCTTAATTGCACCAGATAAAGAAGGTTGTAGCGACAAGTATATTGCAGCTATTTCACACTTTATTAGGCAATGTCAAAAACAAGGTAAAGAGATAATTTTAGTCTCTTCTGGCTCTGTTGCTGCAGGTCGTAACCTCATTCATCATGGCTCACCTGAATTATCAGGCGCAACTAGAAAAGCAATGGCCTCTGTTGGTCAAATGCAAATGATGGCCAATTGGCAGCGTTTTTTTAACATTCCTTGTAGCCAAATATTAATAACTCAGGAAGATTTTACTAATAGAGAGCGCTTTATTAGCATTAAACACACCATAAAAATTCAGTTAGCTAATGGTATTTTACCTATCGTTAATGAAAACGATACGGTTGCAGATAAACAAGCAACGGTTGGCGATAATGACAACCTTGCTGCTTTAGTAGCACAAGTTTGTGAAGCCGATGCTTTATTTATTTTAAGTGATATTGAAGGTGTGTTTACTAAAGACCCGAAAGTAAATGCTGATGCTGTATTAATACCTGAAATAGCGGAAATTACCGACGAAATATATGCAATGGCTGGTGTTACGCGAAGCCACCTTGCGACTGGAGGTATGAAAACCAAAATTCAAGCGGCAGAAAAAGCAGTTGAGCACGGCATTAATACTTACATTGTTAATGGTACACGTGCTGAAGTGTTTGAATCGTTACTCGCTGGCGTAAATCCTGGCACGCGCTTTATTGCCAATAAAAATCTATCATCGAGAAAGCACTGGCTGAAACACAGTTTAAAAAGCCAAGGTAAAATAATTTTAGATGCAGGAGCAGTTAACGCTATTGTAAACAAGGGCGCGTCTTTACTGCCTAAAGGAATAAAGTCTGTTAAGTCAGCTTTTAAACCAGGAGATTCTGTTGAGTTAATTGATGAACGTACTAATAAGGTTATTGCTAAAGGTATAAGCCTTTATAGCCAACATGATTTACAACGAATTATGGGTAAGCACAGCGATAGTATTGACAGTATTTTAGGTCATGATCAAGGTGATGCTGTTGTGCACCGCGATGATATGGTTATTCTATAAGTTATAAGCTTCCATAGCTCTCTGCAAATACTTCTATAATATTTACAGAGAACTAGAATAATTTTGTTTATGATTTCCCTGATAGCTTTATTCACAGTCCCACCTTAAAAGTCGATACCTTTAGTCGATACCTTTAATAACAACGCACCAGAAAATATCCTCAACACAAATGCACTATTGCTTATCAACTTTAACTAGTAGAAAATACTTATAAATCATATTGATTATTCCGTAAATCGTCGAGAATCAATCGTTTCTTTTAAAGAGTACATAATGAATTTATTATCTAAAATATCTAGTACAATTTTGATGTCTCTATATTCAATGTCGTCTATTGCGGCTTCAGATCTTTTCTTTGATAAACTCGATGGTAATTTAGACGCTTCGCAATACCTTTCTGAAAATGCTTATGGATTTTTACCTGTTCCGATAATTATCACCGATCCGGCCTTTGGCGGTGGTCTAGGTATGACAGGGTTATTTTTTCAAGAAACTGAAGAAGAAAAAAACTCACGCTTAGCGGCAATGCAAGATGAGAGTAATGAAAATGCCGTAAAGAATTTGTTGCCGCCAAGTATCACTGCTGCATTTGGTGCGTATACGGGTAATGGCTCTTATTTTGGCGGTGGCGGGCATTTAGGCTTTTATGATCAAGGACGTATCCGTTACAAAGGTGGGGCGGGTTACGGCGATATTCATTTAGATTTTTACGGTTTTGGTGATATCGAATTACCAAAAGCGGTGGAAGTTAATACCCAAGCCTATGGTGTAATGCAGTCGTTAAAGTTTAAATTAGCGGATAGTCCTTTTTATGCCGGTGTATTACAACGTTATATAAATGCTGACTTAAGTGCCGGTAATCTTGATTTTCTTTCCGGTAATGTACCATCTTGGTTTGAAGAGCAATTACGCTCTTTGCTATCAACAAACACTGTTACTTCTGGTGTTGGCCTTTCGTTAGAATATGATGCGAGAGACAGCTATTTTTCTCCGACACAAGGCTTTAAATTCGAACTAAACTATCTTTGGTTTGACGATATTATTGGCTCTGACATTGATTACACCCTCACCGAATTTACCGCATTAAATTACTTCAAATTCAATGAGCAATGGCGAACTGGATTAAAAATTGAAGCAAATTATGCTAATTCAGATAAAATACTACCTCCTTATGCTACACCATCTATTTCACTGCGCGGTATGCCTGGTTCAAGATATCAAGGACAAGCGGTAGCTATGTCTGAGCTTGAAGTAGCGTACCGAGTTAATGTTCGCTGGGAATTAAGTGTATTTGCCGGTGTGGGTAAAGCGAGTGATAGCTTTTCTGAGTTTTCAGAAAGTCATAGCCGTATAAGTAAAGGGGTTGGTTTTCGATACTTAATTGCCCGTAGATATAATTTTAATATGGGTATCGATATCGCTAAAGGCCCTGAAGATACTATTTTCTATATTCAATCAGGCTCCACTTGGTAGTGAAATTACAGGTTCCTCCCATTTAAAAGCCCCATAAAAAAACACCGTATCCTCAATGAGAGTACGGTGTTTTTGTCAATAACTTCTACTTATAGCTTACGCTATAAAAATAAGTTATTCAGCTTCAGCGATAACAACAACTTTGATGCTAGTATCAACATCTGTGTGTAAGTGAATTGCGATATCGAATTCACCTGTTTCGCGGATAGCACCTAATGGTAAACGTACTTCAGCTTTTGTAACTTCTACGCCAGCTTCAGTGATCGCATCAGCGATATCACGAGTACCGATAGAGCCGAATAATTTACCAGCTTCACCAGATTTTGATGCGATAGTAACTTCAGCTAATGCTACAACTTTCGCTGCACGAGCTTCTGCTGCTGCTAATACTTTAGCTAGGTCAGCTTCAATTTCAGCACGACGTGCTTCAAAGTGCTCAACGTTAGCTTGAGATGCAAATACTGCTTTACCTTTCGGTAATAAGAAGTTGCGTGCATAACCAGATTTAACAGTTACCTTGTCACCAAGGCCGCCTAATTTGGCGATTTTATCAAGAAGAATTACTTCCATTTTAAACCCCTATTAGCTTACTTATGTAAGTCGGTGTATGGTAACAATGACAAGTAACGAGCGCGTTTAATAGCACGAGTTAATTGACGTTGATATTTAGCAGCAGTACCAGTGATACGGCTAGGAACAATTTTACCACTTTCAGTGATATAATTTTTTAACGTTGCAATATCTTTATAATCGATAGATGTTGCGCCTTCCGCTGTGAAGCGGCAAAACTTACGACGTCTAAAAAAACGAGACATGGAGTTCTCCAATATGGTTTTATCTAGTTAACGAACTTATTAGTTGGTTAGTAAATAAAGCCTAATTAATCATTTCAATATGCTGAGCGTGTAATACTAAAAGCGGATTACCGTTTCTAGATTCATGACGGTTTATAAAACCAGACACTTTTATTACATTCCCAGCAACTAATTCACGTGTTAAGTGTGATAATTCACCTGTAGCGACTACCTGTATTCTGACAAAAGCTTGTCGATTCATACCCGCTTCATTTTGTATAGACTTATGGTCTATTGAAAACTGGCTATGCTTAATACCTGCAGGGCTTGTTGATTGTTTCGGGGTTTTCACCACCGCACCAGTCAACACCAGGAGATTCTCTTGCAAGCTACCTTGCGAGACAATCACAAATGACTCTTATTCAGCTGCTTCTTCAGAAGTCTCTTCAGAGGCTTCGTTAGTTTCAACTTCATCAGTAACATCTTTCTTAACTTCGCGACGATCGTCACGACGGTCTTCTTTAGCAGCAGCCATTGGCGATGCTTCAGTTACCGCGTCTTTAGTACGCATGATCATGTTACGAATAACAACATCGTTATAACGGAAAGCTGTTTCTAGTTCATCAATAACTGACTGTGGCGCTTCAATGTTCATTAGAACATAGTGTGCTTTGTGTAATTTATTGATTGGGTATGCTAATTGACGACGGCCCCAGTCTTCAAGACGGTGGATTTTGCCTTCAGCAGCATTGATCAAGTCTGTGTAGCGCTGGATCATACCAGGCACTTGTTCACTCTGATCAGGGTGAACCATAAATACGATTTCGTAATGACGCATTACGAGCTCCTTACGGTTGTAGCCTCATAATCTGGCTCAGCCAAACACCAGTTGAGGCAAGGAACAAAAAGTTCAGGCTGAATTAAGGATGCGTATTGTAGGGAAAACAACCAATAATAGCAAGCAATACTAATCGACCACCTTGATTAAATTTATAGGTCGGTTTTTAGTGTTAATTTACTCTGTGAGGGTGGCACTATCTCATCAAAAAGTAACTTGTATTGCCTGCGATATATCGGGTGTCAGGTTAATTATCTTTAATACGTTCAAAATTAACAATTTCAGAGCGGTTAAGTGTGATTTTAAAGCGCTGTATAGACTCTTCAGTTTTATTGGTGTGTCGTAAAACAATATTAATTTGATAACGACGCTCTACTGCTTGATTTGATATTTTTTGTCCATCTAAACTATACAAACGCCCTGCACCTCTTTTTAAAAAACGCACAAAAGGCGTTAAGTTAAAAAAGGTCTGTTGTTGTATCTCATCGTAGCCTGGTAAAAACTTCTTTGCTAACACTTTATTGTCACAACGAAAATGCAACAACTGAGCATCTTGTTTATTTTGCTGACCACGCTGTTGAAATAATTCGTTAACGGTTTTAGGTAAATCTTTTGGGGTAATATATTCGAGCCATAGAATTTGATTTAAAATCCGTTTTTTAGTCACACTATGAGTAAATAAATTTTGCCATTTAGGCCGCCCTTTTTGAATTTTTCGCCATATAATATCGGTTAGATCATCTTTAAAAGTTTCTCGTAAGCCATACACCACACCTAAAAAGGCAACTAGGGCAATGGTTACTTCAGTGAAATTGGTACGCGCATTCAGTACCAGCAACATAACAAATGCCATAATAAAGGCTGTTACAATGCCGCGAACAAAGCGTTTTAAATTAACATTTAAATAACGAGGTTTACGCTGAAAAACTACACCGTACTCTATCAAGCGCTCTAATAAACGCATCTTATTAGTTATACGGTTAGCATCATCAAGGGTCACTTGTGAGTTATATTCGTTTTCAATGCGATAATCATTTTCACTTTTACATAAAGTGAGCAGTGCTTCACGCTCTACGGTAAAATCTGAACTTTTTGGACCTCTTGAAAGTAATCTTAAAAAAGACTGCTCTATATGCCAACTCAAATAGTTATCAGCATTTTCAAAAAATGAATTCAGTTTTTTATCCGACGGTGTATAGCGTCTTAACTTCTTTGTTAAAGCAGAGGTTTGCTCTGCTAGTTCTACTGCCGCAGGATAAAACTCTTCCGCAGTTTTTAGCTTTAAAGTAGATTTAATATCCGAATCGAGGGCTTTTTTAACTTGATAAGAGTATAAATTGAGGTTTAAGCGGTAATCACTTTGCTCACCTTTATTTTGACTAATAAAGCGACTTCTCACTAATGGCAGGTGAAGTTGATCAGCGTAATATGCGCTTTGATTTTTTATATTCGCATAAAAGAATTCTTCTACATTCAAGGTACTTGGGTTTATACCCATTTCAACCGGTAATGAGAAGTAAAGATCAATGCGTTGGTAGTCTTCTGGTAATAGCTGATGACTTATTTTAAAAGACAAGTTTTCATCTTGAATTAACTTAGCTCTGTTCACTCGTATAAAAGCCTTTATTTTGTACTAAAATAATTTATTAAAAGTTACTAATAAGAATAGCAAAAACAAGGCTTTTAGATAGTTATTTCCTTCTGTTTTTCATTTAAAATCCATCTTACATCCGAGATTGAAGAAGCTAGATGACACAAGATAAAAATCCCACTTAAATTTTAATAAATATTTTACGTTGATAAAGCTTTAATGACACATACCAGAATAAGATAACATGTGAAAAAGCAAATAAAAATGACGCTAATTTTAGTGGAAATAGGAGAGTAAATTGAGCATATAACCAAGCGTACATATTGGTATCGGCAATAGTAATATTTAAGTATACAGTGACTATTAAAAACGATAATACATAGACAAATAAAGGATTAGTTCCGTAAACTAATAATGGCTCTGCCAATTTAACTTGTTTTTTGATATCAATTAACCAAATAAAAGCAGCAAGTAAGAGACAAGCATAGCCTGTAGTATAAATAACATAAGATGGTGTCCACAGAGATTTATTAATCGGTAATACTAATCCCCAAAGCAAACCAAAGCCAATTGCTAAACCACCAATCAACGTCAACTTTATTACACTATTTTTTTTATTTTCTATATTGGTTAAGTAGCGCGTTAATTCAAAACCAAGCAACATATTAACTACCGCAGGAATAGTACTTAAGAAGCCCTCTGGCTCAAAAGCAACACCTCCTATAGCGTACATGTGATTTGTACCAAGTATGCCGATATCAAATTGACGAATAATATTACCTTCCAGGGTTAACGCACCATCACCGCCACTTAATAATAATCCCCAATATAAGAGTAATATAGCTGCTGAGACTATAAATACACCTGCCCTATTAAGTATTAACACCAAGCATGCAGCCACAACATAGGCAATACCAATACGCTGTAAAACTCCCATAATACGCCAATCTTCAATATGAGTCGTAAATGGTATGACATTTAGCATCAAGCCAATAAAGAACATGATAAAACCACGTTTGACTATTTTTATAAATTGCTCAGGTGTTGCAGTGAAATTACTCTTTTTGAAAGAGAAAAACATAGCCGAGCCAATGATAAACAAAAAGAAAGGAAAAACTAAATCGGTTGGGGTCGCACCATTCCATTCTGCATGTAATAAAGGTGCATACACCTGCGACCAATTTCCTGGTGTATTTACCAAAATCATTAAGGCAATGGTAATGCCCCTAAACGCATCGAGTGCTAGATAACGAGCCATGTGAATTTCCTAATATTAATTATTGTTCAAAGGCATTCAACCACAAAAAGACAGCGCTGTCTTTTTGTTTGTATTAATTTGTATTAATTAATAATGATGAATACATTGACTCTTTTATAAATATTCACATACTAAATGAAGTTAATAACTATACCCGCTCCACTTGAAGATGCAGGATTCAGCTGGAATTAGAAACGCCTTTAGGCAAGGCATTGATTGTAGAGAATGGTTGTTCATTCTCAAAATCAATAACGCGGCATAAAGCGTTTCTAAACCAGCCCTTGGGGAAGACTGAGCAAATCATACTCTGCGTTACATTTCTTTTTAAGGGAACAACCCTTGATAGAAAAAGGTGCCTTGGTTATGAATCGCTCAGGCTTCCTGAAACGAGCATCTTCAAGTGGAACGGGTATATATTACGAAATAACAATTAAGGGATAATATAAAGTTATTGTTTGCCCACTTTTCATTCATTATTCGAGTACAATAAAAATAATAAAGTTAAAATAAAAAAGTTTTTCGCAAATAGTGGTAAAAACTGCAATATTCACCGATACTTACCTAATCAGATAAAACTGTTAATTTTTTAAGATAAACAACTTCAAGACTAAATTTTTTCACTGTTTAGCATTAACACCAATATATTTTCGCAAAAGCATTTTGCAAAAATATACCTAAAAATATGCCTAAATAAGTACTTGGATCAAATATATCTATAATTAACAGCAATAAGTTAGCAACTATCACGCTATTTGATTTACATTTGTTAAATAAATATGCAAAATCAAATTAAGCACTTTATTTAAATAAACAATTAATATTCGGAATCTCCATGAATGTAGAGTTTATCAATCCATTTTTATCTTCAATGCTTAATGTCATGTCTACCATGGCGCAAATGGAATTAGTCCCAGAAAAACCCCGCCTTAAAAAAGATGAGATCGCTATGGGTGACGTCTCTGGCTTAATTGGCATGGTCAGTGATCAAGCCAAAGGCTCATTATCAATTACTTTTGAAGGCCCTTTAGCCTTAGCAACTATGAAAAAAATGGTTGGTGAAGCGCCTGATGAAGTGAATGAAGAAATTACTGATTTAGTAGGTGAAATTACTAATATGGTTACTGGTGGTGCCAAACGTATGCTCAGTGAAAAAGGCATAGAGTTTGATATGGCAACGCCCATTGTTGTATCAGGCCTAAACCATAGAATTCATCACAAAGCGAAAGGCCCTATAGTTATCATTCCGCTAAAAAATGAATTAGGCAAAGCGTATATTGAATTTAGTTTTGATGATTGATATTTAAACTAACAACCCATTAAGTTACATATAAAAAAGCGATCTAGTAGCTTTTTTATATGTATTTTTATTGAGCGCTATAACGCAGTAAAATGGCTTAAGTCTCCTAAGTCTTAGTGTACAAACTTATACATAAATAAAAATTTACTTTTAATGCTTTATTTAATTATTCGCATTATAACCCCAACGCGGCATAATGTTTTGCTCAATACCAAGGTGATCTAATACCCGCCCAACCATAAAGTCAATCAAGTCAGTAATTGACTCCGCCTTATGATAAAAGCCTGGAGATGCAGGCATAATAGTAACACCTTGTTGAGATAAGCTGAGCATATTCTGTAAGTGCAATGTTGAATAAGGTGTTTCACGTATCATTAAAATTAATTGTCCGCGTTCTTTAATAACCACATCTGCAGCACGTTCAATTAAATTATCACTCATGCCGTGACAAATAGCAGCCATAGTGCCAGTAGTACATGGACAAACCACCATGGTTTTCGGTGCGGCTGAGCCAGAAGCGATCGGAGAAAACCATTGCTCTTTGCCAAATACTGTTATTTGGTTATCTTTAGCTTGATACTTATCACTAAGAAACTTACCTGCGGCTTCAGGTGAGGCGGGTAGTTTTATACCAACTTCGGTATCAAGTACAATACGTCCAGCACTAGAGCATAAAATATAGAGTTGATAATTTGCGGCAATTAAACATTCAATTAAACGCAAAGCATAAGCAGAGCCTGAAGCGCCTGTTATTGCTAGGGTAATTTTACCATTGAAGTTATTATCTACCTTATTCACTTACGCTCACCTTATTACCTTTACTCAAAATATATCGATTAATTTAATCAGTCAGCAGTAACTAAATGTTTAATTACTGCTATTACTTAGCCATTTTTAAGGGTTTTCTTTACTTTTTTCAATGCCATTTGCTGTTTAAGCGGCGATAAATACTCAATAAATAACTTGCCTTTAAGATGATCAATTTCATGTTGCATAACAATCGCTAAAAAGTCATCGCTGGTAATTGTTAATGCTTTTCCGTCTCTGTCTAATGCTTCAACGGTTACCTTAGTAAAACGTTCAACATCAGCATAGTAACCAGGCACAGATAAACAGCCTTCTTGACCTTTGGCCGCATCTTCACCGTGAACCACTTCAGGGTTAACTAAAACAAGTGGTTCATCACGATTTTCAGAAATATCAATAACAACAACAGCAGCCTCACTACCTACTTGCGTTGCCGCTAACCCAACACCGTCATCTGTTGAGTACATAGTTTCAATAAGGTCATCTATTAATACTTGAATTTTACTTACCTCTGTAACCGGCTTAGCTGGTCTTAAAAGTTTTTCGTTTGGTGCGGTAAGTATGTTTAAAACTGTCATGTTCTTAATCTCTTTTTCTTTTATGGATAGTGAGCGAATTAACTATATTCGTCAGCTATTGAGTTAAATATATGTCACTTGTCTTTAAGCAACTAATTCCATCATGCGTCACTAGCACAAAGGTATGTTGATAAATTTTGTTACTTATTGAGTTCGGTTAAACGGGTTAGCAGTTTTTCATGTATGCCTGCAAAACCACCATTGCTCATCACAACAATAATATCTTCGGGTTGAGCGTGTTGTGTAATTTTATTAATTAATACTTCTATATCGTTTTCTACGTAACAAGGTGCTGAACATTGTTCAATTAAGTCACTTACCGACCAAGTAACTTGCTCACCTTGATAAATAAAAACTTCATCAGCATCATTAAGTGATTGCGGTAATGAGTCTTTATGAACGCCAGATTTCATGGTATTTGATCTTGGCTCTAATACCGCCAGTATACGTCCTACGGCTTTTTTCTCATTTACTTGTTGCAAGAGTTTAGCACGTACGCCAGCTAATGTTTTTGCTATTGCCGTTGGGTGATGTGCAAAATCGTCATAAACACTAATATTATTAACGCAGCCACGTAATTCAAAACGACGTTTGGTATTAATAAATTCAGCTAATGCATCAATAGCGATAGCGCTTGGTACGCCAGCATGACGTGCTGCTGCAATAGCCATTAAAGCATTGTCGATATTGAAATCACCAATAAGATTCCACTTTACTATACCTTGTGCTTTACCATCAAAGCTGACAATAAACTCACTCCCTTGAGCATTAAGTTTTTCTGCCTGCCAACCTTGTGTTAATTGTATCGCATTAGAGACTTCAGTTGGCGTCCAGCAGCCCATCGCTAAGGTTTCATTTATCGCATTTTCATTAGCAGGAGATAAAATCAAGCCATTGCTTGGTACCATACGAATAAGATGATGAAATTGTTTTTGAATATCACTAAGATCATTAAAAATATCGCCATGATCAAACTCTAAATTATTCATCACTAAGGTGCGAGGACGGTAATGTACAAATTTAGATCGCTTGTCAAAAAAAGCACTATCATATTCATCGGCTTCGATCACAAAAAATGGAGCATTACCTAATCGTGCAGAGCTGCTAAAGTTTTGCGGTACACCACCAATTAAAAAACCCGGTGTTAGGAGAGCATATTCTAATATCCACGCTAACATACTACTGGTGGTTGTTTTACCGTGTGTACCTGAAACCGCTAATACCCACTTATCTTTAAGTACGTTTTCAAGTAACCATTGAGGTCCTGAGGTATAAGGAATATTGCGGTCTAGCATATATTCCACCATAGGGTTGCCACGAGACATAGCATTACCCACAATAATTAAGTCAATGTCATCAGCAAGGTTTTCAACTTGATAACCAGACATTAACTCTATGCCTAACTCCTCTAATTGAGTACTCATTGGCGGGTACACATTGGCATCTGAGCCACTCACTTTAAAACCGAGTTCTTTTGCTATTGCTGCAATCCCTCCCATAAAAGTGCCACAAATACCTAAAATATGAAGGTGTGTTTTTTTATTCGACATAGATATATTAAAACCTCAACTCATAAGACAAACGATACGTCATAATGAGCAATATCATACCTGAATATCTTAACTTTGGCTGTAATCATGTTTCTAAAAATCAATTAAGTCAGTTAAAATAGAATACAGGTAAATATCACCTTCATCGTTAGCGAGTAAATAATGACATCTCAAAACACGAATAAGAAAGTATCAATTCAGTTCACCCGTTTTGGTAAAAAAATAAAAGGCAATACATACGAGTCTATATTAGATCAAGGAGAGCAAGCGGGATTAATTCTACCTTATTCGTGTAGAGGCGGGTCTTGTGGTAGATGTCTTGCTAAATTAATCAGTGGTGAAGTAAAACAAAATACTACTGACGGCTTAATCGAGTCAGAAAAGGAAGCAGGTTATATTTTACTTTGTTGTAGTGAGCCACTAACGGATATTGAAGTAAGCCACGAATAACATAAAGTACGGGTTAAAATTTATAACTCAGACTAGTAATTAATTGGTAATCATTAGATTTAGGGATAACTCCTGCATCTGATATTACTGGCTCTGCAACACGGTTAAGTACAAAGGCAAGGTCCAAATCGAAGTCATTATTAATTTTATACTCAAAAGATGCCTTGAAATAAGTATTTCGTTTGCCAGAGTTTTCTTCAACAAACTGTAACTGGTAATCTAAAATAAAATCTATTTGACTAGTAATTGAGTAATCGATATTACTAGTCAAAGCAAGAACAGCGCTATTTTGAGGGTTTTCGGTTGAACTAGTATAGTAAGCTGTTTTTTGATAACTCGGACCTAGGGTTACATCCCACTTTAATCGTTTAGTATTAAAAAAGTGATAACCCAAACTCACACCTAAAGTATTTCTATAATCAATATTTTGTTGTAAATCACTAAAGTACTCATAGTCCAACACTCGGAAAAATATTCTATAGCTGTAAAACCATTCTAGATATAAATTTACACGACTATTATCACTAATTACTGCAGCAGTATCACTTATTGTTGATTCACTATAACTATACGAATAGTCAAGATTAAGACTTGTATAAGGAGTTATTCGCTTAACACTACCGCTTGCGGTATAGTCAACTTGATTAGTGTTGCCCGACTGAATATCCACACCTAAACTAACTTTCCCACTCCAAAAACCCTTACGATCGTCAGCGGCAGAAGTAATAGATAAAAGCTCTGATAAAGGATATTTTTGCTCTTTACCGTCACTAATAACTACAACATGATTATCTTTTACAATAAGAAAACCTTGTTTGACTTCGCCGCTATCAAAACGTATGCGTTTATCAAAGCGGCTGCGAAGTTCTTTTACATCAGTCCAATCAAACGTCAATAAATCAAACTGGTCACTTTCAAATTCAAGCTCATCATCGTACATTGAGATGATATCGCCTTTAAGCCACTCACCTGAGTTAAGTTTGAGCCAATCAAACTTCTGAGAAAATGTTGGAGACTGAGGCACCCAATTAGGTTTTGCTTTAACTATCTCTTCACCCATTGAGGTAAACGAAATAAAAGCTAAAAAAATCAATATTAATCGGAGCATTATAATATGGCGGTTAATAACTTAAAAATCATAACCTAGACTGATAACTAAACGAAAATCATTCTGTTCAGGGAGGCTTCCATCACTTGCTTGTTTCGGGTTTTCAGTGCGATCCGCATAAAAAGTTAAATCAAGATCAAAGTTGTTCAACAAATCAATTTCTAAACCTGTTTGGAATTGTTGTATTCTTTTACCTGATGCTTCATTAAGGAACTGAATACTATATGACGCCGCATAGTCAATATCACTAGTAATTTCATAAGTAAAATCTGTACCTAACGTTAAACCTAAAGACTTTTCAATTTCGCTGTCAGCAGCTTGCACATCGATAAACTTACTTTTTTGATAGCTTGGCCCTATATTTAGATCCCAAGTTGTTTGACTATTATCAATTACATTATAACCAATACCAATACCATAATTAAGGCGGTAATCAAGGTTTAAAAACTTATCGGCTGTATATTCAAAATCCGCAGCACGAAAATAAATTTTAGGATGAAAAAACCAGTCATAAGATGCTGTTAATTGTTCATTATCTGCTGTAACAATTTTCTCGCCGGTGTCTTGATCTTTATAACGGCTATAATCAGCAATAAAGTCTGCTTTTAAACGACTACTAGCACTTCGCCTTTGTATGCCTGCGGCAATAGTATAATCAATTTGTGCGGTATTACCGTTACTTAAATTAAAACCTAAATCAACATAACCATCCCATAAATCACGTTCGTTTACACTTGATGAAGCAACTGACAATAATTGATTTAAGTTGTAGTAAGTTGTTATGCCATTTTTAGTTAACGAAAGTTTTTTATCTTTGATGACTAAATAGCCTTCTGCCACGGTGCCATCAAACATACGGATACTTTGCCATTGCTTACTGCGTAGTTCAGCAACATCTTCCCAGTCAATATTTTGCACATCAAGTTCTTCACTATCAAATTCAAGTGACTCGTCGTACATAGATACGATGTCACCTTTAAGCCATTCGTCTGATGTTAACTTAATCCAATCAAAATCTTGTTTGAATACAGGCTCTGGTTTAACAAACTTTTTAGCTCCCTCTTCCGCATAACCTATTGTTGAGAGTAGAAAGATAACAAGAATAAATAATTTTCCCGATAAATATGTCATTGATTTAATCATGTAAAACCTTACACTTCATGTGCTTATTTAGTAAATAATATTAAATCCCATTGAATATTAATAATCCATTTGCTGGGGGCTTGATTTTGTCTCTTATTTTAAACATATAGAATACAAAAAAAAACATTTTGCAGAAATTTAGCTAAATATATGAGACATTAATAAATGATTTATTGTAAAAAACACCTTTGCACCAAAATAGGTCGCACGTATCACATTTGGTGCAACAAGTCTTAATTTGAAATAATGTTAAAG
Source organism: Colwellia sp. E2M01 (assembly GCF_018860585.1). Taxonomy (GTDB): domain Bacteria; phylum Pseudomonadota; class Gammaproteobacteria; order Enterobacterales; family Alteromonadaceae; genus Colwellia. The sequence continues at coordinate 23,995 of NZ_JAHKPR010000063.1, read as the reverse complement.
TGTTTAAGAACTATTGGATGCTATAGCTGCCTGTTGTTATTTTAAGCAATCTAATTAATTACTTTATTAGTATTAACTGCAGACTATATTTAGAGGTTAGATATTCTACTTTATAAACTTTAAGTACATTATGACGATTAAATGATAAAAATTAACTATATTTAACCGAAATAGCACTAAATACTCGAAAAACAATAAAAAAGATTTTTTTGTCTAAACTATCGATATATACTGAAAACTGTATAAATTACGGAATAGTGCAGTTAAACAACACGCAAAGTACAGGAAAGATAAGGAACTATGATAAAGTCACTGCTACTTACACTACTAGTATTCACATTAGCGGCTCCGGTATTCGCTAGCTCTAGTAAAACAACCAAAATCTATGTTTGGCGTAATGAGCAAGGTGTGCTGGTATTTTCTGATTCTCCAAGAGCTGACGCCAAAGAAGTAAAGTTACAACCTGATAATGTCATTCAATCACAAACAGAATACAACACAGAAGTACTTGATATCACACCAACAGTTGCTTTAGAGCAATATGAAATATTTATTAACACCCCAAAAAATAACGCAACAATACGTGATAATACCGGTTCTATTTATATCGATGGCGGAATCAAACCACGCTTTAAATCAGGTTTACAAGTCCAACTACAACTAGATGGCAAACCTTACAACAAACCACAAGCACACTCTATGTTTTCATTAAGAAATATAGATAGAGGTGAACACAAAATTAAAATGTTATTACTTGATGAAAAGGGCAAGGTTATTGCATCATCTGAATCAGTAACATTTTATATGCACCGAGCTTCCTCACAATAAGTTAATGATGCTTTACTTGAACTCTTGTTATTTATGGGCTCTGTAAGTGTTGTTCATACATAACTTAAAAAATAGCATTGCAAATAAAATCATTTTTTTAGTAAACCTGAGTCGGCCGCACCAAGTAGGTGCAACCTATTTATCTTCCTAAGGGGTTTTATGCATAGCCGTAGTTATATACAAGATCAAATATTACCTTATCAGCAATCTCTCGCGAGCCAATTGGTAACAGCTGTGATCATTCTCAATGCTGAGCTCACTATTGTTTATGCTAACCCTGCTGCCGAAGCATTATTAAATAAAAGCTTATACCGTTTGTATGGCATTAGCTCTGAAGTGATTTTTGCAAATACGAGTATTAGCACCTCACGCTTAAAACAACTGCTTACAACGGGCCAAGAATTCACAGACAGTGACATTGTGGTAGAGCTCAATCCACATCATCGATTTACTGCTGAAGTAACAGCCTCTTCAGTAGAGTTTAATAAACGCCCTCATGTGCTACTTGAATTAAAGCAAATTGACCAACAGAAACAAATTAGCTTAGAAGTTTTTCAACACCAGCAATGGTTAGCTGCACGTGACCTTATCAAAGGTCTTGCCCACGAAATTAAAAACCCGCTTGGCGGTCTTCGTGGTGCCGCTCAATTATTAGGTAGAGAAGTCAGTAACGATCAACAAGAATACACAAGTATGATTATTGAACAAGCTGACAGGTTAACTAACCTAGTGGACCGCTTACTTGGGCCAAATCAACTCCCTCAGGTACAGGCTCAAAATATTCACGGTATCCTCGAAAAAGTATGTAAGCTTGTAAGTTACTCTAATGAAAAGAAAGTACATTTAATGCGTGATTATGATCCCTCATTACCTGCGGTTGAATGTGATCAAGAAAAGCTACAACAAGCGGTACTCAATATTGTTAACAATGCCATTCAAGCCATTGATGAATCAAATACTATCACTTTGAAAACGCGTATTGCGAGTAATAAAACCATTTACGGTAAACGTATAAAATTAGCAGTCCTTATTAGTATTATTGATAATGGGCCTGGTATACCAAACGATATTCAAGATACACTTTTTTATCCTATGGTTTCAGGGCGTTCTAATGGTACCGGACTAGGTTTGTCTATATCACAAACCTTAATAAACCAACATCAAGGTAAATTATCTTGTCATAGTCGACCTGGTCATACTGAATTTACAATTTTATTGCCGCTTAAACCGCAAGTTTCAAAACAACAACCTTTAAATCAAGCCCTTTTATCAGAAGAGAATAAATTATGATCACGGAACAAGTGTGGATAGTTGATGACGACAGTTCAATTAGATGGGTACTTGAAAAAGCATTCGCTAATGCAAACATAAGCTGTGCTGCTTTTGAAAGTGCTGAAAACCTATTAGTCGCTTTAGATCACGGACAACCCGAAGTTATAATCTCTGATATTCGTATGCCAAATATCGATGGTATGGAGTTATTAGACCGATTACGTAAACAGCATCATCATATCCCTGTGATTATTATGACTGCACACTCGGATCTAGACAGCGCGGTTAATGCATACCAAGGTGGTGCTTTTGAATACTTACCTAAACCATTTGATATTGATGATGCTATAACACTAAGTAAACGTGCACTTACACACGCCAGAGAACACAATTCTAAAAATAAACAACAATTAAATACTCCATTATCTGTAGGTTTAATTGGCGAAGCGCCAGCGATGCAAGAAGTATTTCGCGCTATTGGTCGCTTATCACGATCGAGCATCAGTGTATTAATTAATGGTGAATCTGGTACAGGTAAAGAATTAGTCGCTCAGGCATTACACTCTCATAGCCCAAGGGTTAACGAACCCTTTATTCCATTAAACATGGCTGCAATTCCAAAAGATTTGATTGAATCTGAATTATTCGGACATGAAAAAGGAGCCTTTACTGGCGCTAATGCAGTTCGACAAGGCCGATTTGAACAAGCTCACAAAGGTACACTCTTTTTAGATGAAATCGGCGATATGCCATTAGATATCCAAACACGTTTACTCCGCGTTCTTTCTGATGGTCAAGTTTATCGTGTTGGTGGCCATTTACCGGTACAAGTTGATGTTCGTATAATCGCAGCAACTCACCAAAACCTAGAAGAACGAGTAAAGAAAGGCGAATTCAGAGAAGATTTGTTCCATCGTCTTAACGTTATTCGTATTCACCTACCTAGCCTAAGAGAGCGTAAAGAAGACATACCGCAACTTAGTCAACATTTTTTAACACAAGCAGCTAATGAACTCAGTGTTGAGGTAAAAACACTAGGTAAAAAGGCGAGTGATTTTTTAAATAACTGTCAATGGCCTGGCAATGTTAGGCAATTAGAGAATATTTGTCGATTTTTAACCGTTATGGCAAGTGGCCAAGAGATTTTGGTTGAAGACTTACCTAATGAACTCACCGAAAAATCAATACCTTTACAGCAAGATTCTGATGCTTGGCAAGATGTCTTAAGTGCTTGGATGGATCAAGAGCTAGCACAAGGAAAAGAAGCTATCTTAGATTATGCTCAGGTAGAGTTTGAAAAGATAATGCTTGATAGAGCCTTGCTTTTTACACAGGGGCATAAACAAGATGCAGCAAAAAAATTAGGCTGGGGTAGAAATACTTTAACTAGAAAATTAAAAGAGTTTGATAAGTAAATAAATAGGGTTATTTTAAGTGATAAGCAAAACATAAAGAACTAAGCAATAGTATAGTTCTTTGTGTTTTACAGGTGATAGTTAACTTAAAAAGCCGACCAAAAAACCGTTAAGTAATTGATGTAATATTTTTACTCTAACTGTATGTGAAAAAGCACGTGTATACTAAAGCTATACGGTTAATGAGAGAGAAAACCAAACAGCTTAAAACAAGGGTTTAACCGGCACATACTTCTTCATCATCACACTGCTTACAGCTATTACATAATTTAATATTAATAAAGTGTGCGGCAATAATGAGTCCAGCTCCGCCAATAATAAAGTAGGGCTCTAAACTCGGTGCAAAATCATGTTTTATCCAATATAAAGTCACGCCTAAATAAAGCAAATAAAATGGATATAAACGTTTATGGTAACGTTTGAAACCTGAAAATAAAGCGACAGTACCTAATGCTGCAGTCATAAGCAGGAAAACATGCTCCCAAGCATGCTCAGCCAAAAAGCTTAAGCCGACTAAAGGAAGTAAAGGTAATAATATAGGTAATAATATGCAATGTAATGCACATAAAGAAGTTGCTGTAATACCTATTTTATCTAACATTATTATTCCACGAATCTAAATTAATGATATTTGCTTATTCGATGTTTGAATTTAACTTATTCATCTCGACTGATGTGAGTCGAACAAGATTTTTTCGATAAGGATCGTTTAAACAAAGACAGGGTTCCCTGTCCGGTGAATAATATCACAATTGATATGATATAACATTATAATTTAAATCATAGATGTAGATAAATGTTGCGCCACAAAAAGTTGTTTATTACTTGTTTACGTATCGTTAATCACTAGTAACTACAAAATAATGACTCAATTGTTTTTTTAAATGCTCCAAGAACCCATCATTACCTTTATCTCCGATTAATTGAGCTAGCTCAGTCCCTAACGGAGTAAATTTATAAAACTGTAAATTAACATCGGCCTTATTTGCTACGATTTTTAACGGCACGCCATTATAAATAAACTGAAGTGTTTCATCTTTATTGATTAAGTGCGATTCACTTTCTTGCAAATAAATGAGGTGGTTCTCTGCTAGAGTTAATAAATCTGTATGATTCAAACCGAAATGACTCAAATTGCAAAACTTTTGCCGCTGTTTAGACAGAAAGTTTAACAAACTAGGTTTTTGGTATACTCCTGTGATTAACCGTATATTTTTTGGATTGAGATCTTTTACTGCAAGAGAACAAGCCTTAGCAAGTAATTTAGCATCTTGAATACTCATATCTCTAAAAACTTTCAACGCCTTATAAGAAAAAGAGCCAGGTTTAGTTAGTTCACCGGCTAAAATTTTTGCCCAAAGATCTTGCATCGTTGGGTTACTAACTTCTTCTGATAAAGTAATATATCGGTTAAACCAATCCAAGTCGGTACTTTGAGCTACCTCAAAATTTTCACAATAAGTTAAGGTTTTCAAAACAATTGATTCAATATTCTTTTGTTTACGTAATTGGCTTAATCTCGTTCTCTTAACGGTTCTTTCCTCAAGATGCATTTGCTTATCTTCAGGTAGCAGAGCGCCATCTATAGCAAGGCTTTTTGCCAACTTAAAAAACTGGGGAGAAATATTTGCTTCGCTAGAGTGCTGCTGAGAAGTAGCATTACTATCAACCACGGTATCCTTTTTATCTATTGAAATAGATTGTTCGTGCTCAATCACCTCTTTTTTATCTCGACTCATATAGCTACTCCTTTTTATTATATTTTTTAACTGATCAACTAATATCTAATTACACAGAAATGGCCTAAACCGAGATTAATCACTCACCTTACTGTTAAAATAATTTTTCAGTATTGAAGCAATTTAAATGAAGAATAAAAAACGTACAAGATACCAATAGCGGTAATTAATACGTTTACTAATAAAATTAAAGCATTCAAACTACAGGATAATATAGTAATGTAACGTTTTCTCATTAGGAATAATTCAATTTATTATAACGTAACAAATATATTCAAATAAAATAATTATAAATCCGCTTTTAATATCCACTTCAATAGTGTAAAAAAGTCGAATTAGGTTATAGTTAAATTAAATATAGTAAATTTCATTTTTAGCTAAGTATATTTTAAGAATAAGTTTCTTAGTTATGAGGATAGTATGCAAGCATCAGAAAACTCTAACGATGACTTTTTATTTATCGATGATAGTGATGAAGATGAGGTATTAGCGTTTGGCAGTGATAAAACTTGGCAAGTTTTAATTGTTGACGATGATCCTGAAATTCATTCTGTCACGCAATTAGCGTTATCTGATCTAATCGTATTAGGCCGTCGCCTTGAGTATTTACATGCATACTCAGGTAAAGATGCTTGTCAAATAATTGAAGACAATGATGATATCGTATTGGTGTTACTTGATGTTGTCATGGAAACTGATGACGCGGGATTAAATGTTGTTAAACATATAAGAGAAACACTAGAGCGCAAAGACATTCGTATAGTATTACGCACAGGTCAACCTGGTTATGCACCAGAAGAAAGTGTTATCAAAGAATACGATATTAATGATTACAAAACAAAAACTGAATTAACTCGTCGAAAATTAGTCACCACAGTATTTGCCGCTATCCGATCTTTTCAACAAATAGCAACCGTTAACGAAAGCCGATTAGGTTTAGAAACCATCGTTTCTGGCGCCACCGAATTATCCTCCAAACACTCATTATCCAATTATAGCAACGGTGTTTTATTACAATTAAAAGCGCTAATAAGCAATGATATATCAGCGGTTTTTTGTGCTCGTGGGCAAGGGATAATTGATAATATTGATGATTTAAGCTTTTATATTTTAGCTCAAGTTGGGTTTGAAGATAGTATCATTAATCAAAAGCTAAATAAGTTATATAATGAAGAGGCGAACAAACAAGTAAAAGCCTGTTTTTTCCAACAAAAGCACTCTTTTACAGATGAAAGCATCAACTTATATGTAGCCAAAGGTGACCATAGAGCAGTTATCCATATTTTGTTACCTTCTCCACTTACTGAAATACAAACTCAGTTACTTAATGTATTTTTAACAGGGGTTGCAGTAGGTTATGAAAACGTACATTTATTTCAAAAACTCACTAATGCCGCATATAAAGATTGGTTAACAAATTTACCTAATCGTCTAGAGTTTGTTCGTTTACTTAATTGCTTTGCTCAAAGTGATAAACAAAATCAAGTAGCCGCATTAATCGACATAAACCATTTTAGTGATATTAATGATGCATTAGGGCAAGATATTGGCAATCAATTACTTACTGCTGTTGGCCAACGTTTACAAAGAATAAATAACAATTGTCAATTTGCACGCGTAGGTGCAGATGTGTTTGGTATTATAGGCCCTGAAGATTGTATAACACCCGATAATTTAATGGCTTTATTCCATCAACCATTCGCCGCTGGGGAACAACACCTCCCCATCAATGCTTGTTTTGGTTTATGCACCAAAGAGCATGCCCAAAGTAGCGGCGTTCAAGTTTTAAACCAAATCAATATAGCGTTAAACATAGCTAAGAAAAACCGATTAGAACACTTTGCTTATTACCATTCAGATATTGAAGATCAAATGCAATGGCGACTTAATATGATCCGCCAACTACGCAATGATTTTTCAGATAACTGTCTTGAGCTTTGGTATCAGCCACAATTATCACTAAGTTCAGGAAAAGTGATTGGTGCAGAGGCCTTATTACGTTGGAGAACTGCGGATGGAAAATTTGTATCTCCTGCAGTATTTATTCCGTTAGCTGAATATTCAGGCTTAATTATTGAAATTGGCGACTGGGTCATTAATCAAGCATGTAAACAACTACAAATATTAGAAAAAGGTTTTTCTGAATTGAGTATTTCAGTCAATGTATCGATACCACAATTTAGACAAGAAAATTTTGTCACTAATATCATCGAATGTATTAAAAAACACCATATCAAGCCAGATAAATTGGAATTAGAAATAACTGAAAGTATCTTAATGGATGAACCTCAAATTATCATTGATGCGTTAACTAAATTAAAAACTCAAGGAATTAGTATCGCGTTAGATGATTTTGGTACGGGTTTTTCTTCATTAAGTTACCTGCAAAAATTACCACTTGATAGGCTCAAGGTTGATCGAGCATTTGTTACCGATATAAATAAGGAAGGTCAATCAATCATTGCAGAAACCATTATTAACCTAGGTAAAAAAATGAACCTTAAAGTTATCGCGGAAGGTATTGAAGAAATAGAACAACAAGACCGTTTAGTTGAGTTAGGCTGTGATGAAGTTCAAGGTTTTTACTACGCCAAACCAATGCCTGCGGAAGACTTTATCAGTTTTTTAAATCAACAAAGTTAGTTGTAGATGTATCTTTATATAAGTACGAGTAGTGCTTGCTTGCCCTAAAAAGTCATAAATAATAAACACTCCTCCATATTTTTGGTCGGGTGTTTTTTTATACCTTTTTTAACTATAAAAAATAACAAGTAAGCTATTATTAGCTTAAATCAAATAATAAAGTAAAAGCAGCTATAATTATTTTTGAATTCAGCTTTTATTAAATATGCCAGAATCAATATTAATCATAAATAAACAAATAATACTCGTTTCATTAATTAAGTTATCTATTTTATAAGCAGTAGAAATGATCACATAGTTATTGATACTAGTATCACCATCCGCTAAGGAGACTAGGTATGATCTATCAAGGCAACAGCCTTTCTGCCCAATTACTAGAAGACGGTATTGTAGAGCTTATATTCGATGCCAAAGGCTCCGTTAATAAATTCGATCAAGCGACTTTCAAAGAATTTATTGACGTTATCGCTACCATCAATAATTGCTCTAGTGCCAAAGCAGTTATGCTTATATCAGCTAAGCCAGCTTTTCTTGTTGGCGCTGATATCAACGAATTTTTGGATATATTTAAAAAGCCTACAGATGAGTTAGTTGCTTGGATTAAAAGCGCAACTGATGTATTTGATTCCTTTGAAGACCTCAATATTCCGACCATTGCAGCAATTAATGGCGTAGCGTTAGGTGGCGGTTGCGAATTAATCCTTTCTTGTGATTATCGTATCGCTGATACAACAGTGAGTATTGGCTTACCAGAAGTTAAACTCGGTATTATGCCTGGGTTTGGCGGTACAGTCCGCTTACCTCGAGTTATTGGTGCTGATAACGCGGTTGAGTGGATAAGTACAGGTAAAGCGCATAAAGCTGAACAAGCACAGTCAGTTGGCTTACTTGATGCCGTAGTTGAACCTGAGCATTTACGTGAAGGCGCGATTAAAATACTTAAGCAAGCCATTGAAGGTAAATTAGATTGGCGTGCAAAACGTCAAGTTAAACTAGATCCATTAAGCTTAAGTAAAACTGAATCGATTATGTGCTTTAACACCTGCAAAGGCATGATTGCCGCAAAAGCAGGTAAGCACTATCCTGCTCCCATGGTTATGGTCAAAACCATTGAAGCAGCATCGACATTAGATAGAGCTGGAGCGATGGCCGCTGAAAATTTAGGCTTTGCTAAGCTTGCAAAAACTGATGCAGCTACGGCACAAATTGGTTTATTTATGGCTGATCAAGTGATCAAAGCCAAAGCCAAAAAAGCGGTTAAGCAAGTATCTAAAGAAATCAATAAAGCCGCTGTACTAGGTGCAGGTATTATGGGTGGTGGTATTGCTTACCAATCAGCTTATAAAGGCACACCTATTGTTATGAAAGATATTAACAATGATGCCCTAGCACTTGGCTTGCAAACCGCAGCCGATATTTTAACTAAACAAGTTGAACGTGGTTATTCTAACCCTAGTAAAATGGCAAAAGTATTAAATAATATCAGCCCAAGTTTAAGTTATGATAGCGTAAAAGATGTCGATATTGTTGTTGAAGCTGTTGTAGAAAACCCAAAAATAAAAGGCTTAGTATTAGCGGAAGTTGAATCACATGTTAGCGCAGAGACAATTTTAACGTCTAACACCTCAACTATATCAATCGACTTATTAGCTAAAAGTGTCAAACGTCCTGATAAATTTTGTGGCATGCATTTTTTTAACCCTGTACACAAAATGCCATTAGTTGAAGTAATTCGTAGTAAAGAAACTTCAGATGAAACCGTTGCTGCTGTTGTCGCTTACGCAGCTAAAATGGGAAAATCGCCGATTGTCGTTAATGACTGCCCTGGTTTTTATGTTAACCGTGTTTTATTCCCTTACTTTGCAGGCTTTAGCCAACTAGTTATTGCAGGCGCTGATTTCGCTGTTATCGATAAAGTTATGGAGAAAGAATTTGGCTGGCCAATGGGACCAGCCTATTTACTTGATGTCGTAGGTATCGATACCGCAGATCATTGTACTGGCGTTATGTCAGATGGTTTCCCAACTCGTATGGGGAAAATAGCCAACGATCCTGTTAGTATTTTATATAGTAACGAACGTTTTGGTCAAAAAAATGCGAAAGGCTTTTATGATCACAGTAAAGACAAACGTGGTCGCTCTGCAAAAATCGCCTCAGCAAAAACTTATGAATTGCTTACAAAGGGTTGTGCAGAAAAACGTGAATTTAGTAATGACGAAATTATTGCCCGTTTAATGGTGCCTATGATCAATGAAGTTATTCGCTGTTTAGAAGAAGGCGTTGTTGATACTGCCGCCGAAGCTGATATGGGCTTAATCTATGGTATTGGTTTCCCCCCATTTAGAGGCGGAGCGGTACGTTACTTAGAAACCTTAGGCTTAGATAATTTTATTGCTTTGGCTGATAAATATAGTCATTTAGGGGAAATTTACCAGGTAACTGATGGTTTACGTAATATGGCAAAGTCTGGTAAGTCTTACTTTACTACCGACGTTAAAACTAAAATTAAAACTGAAGCTTTAGCTAACTAAATAGAGGGGAAATATGATGAAAGAAGTTGTTATTATTGACTGCATACGTACTCCTATGGGACGTTCTAAAGCAGGTGTATTTCGTAATGTTCGAGCCGAAACTTTGTCCGCGCATTTAATGGAACAAATATTAAAGCGTAATCCAAAACTTGATCCTAATGATATTGAAGATGTTATTTGGGGTTGTGTTAAGCAAACTAAAGAGCAAGGTTTTAACATAGCGCGTAATGCTTCCCTCTTAGCTGGCCTACCTAAATCAATTGGTGGCGTAACGGTTAATCGTTTATGTGGCTCGTCCATGCAAGCAATGCATGATGCAGCAACGAGTATTATTGCAGATCAAGGCGATGTATTTTTAGTGGGTGGTGTTGAGCACATGGGACATGTGCCTATGATGTATGATGTAGATTTTACACCGGCATTAAGTAAGCATATTGCACGCGCTTCTGGCAGCATGGGTTTAACCGCTGAATTACTGGGAAAGCAACACGGCATTAGCCGTGAGGCTCAAGACGTCTTTGCAGCACGTTCACATCAACTCGCTTATAAAGCTCAAGTTGAAGGTCGTTGGAATAATGAGATTGTGGCAACAGAAGGACACGATGAGAATGGCGTGCTAACATTGGTTGAACATGATGAAGTTATTCGCCCTGATACAACAGCAGAAGCTTTAGCAAGTCTTCGCCCGGTATTTGATCCTGCTAACGGTACAGTAACTGCAGGCTCCTCATCAGCATTGTCCGATGGTGCATCAGCAATGCTAATCATGTCATTAGATAAAGCGAAAGAGCTTGGCTTAACGCCACGCGTTAAAATTCGCAGTATGGGTGTTGCGGGGTGTGATCCTGCCACTATGGGTTATGGACCGGTTCCGGCTACACAAAAAGCCCTTAAACGTGCAGGCTTAACTATTGATGATATTGAATTAGCGGAATTTAATGAAGCTTTTGCAGCCCAAGCTCTGTCTTGTATTTCAGCATTAGGCTTAACAGATAAAGCTGATGATATGATCAACTTAAATGGCGGCGCTATTGCCCTTGGTCATCCATTAGGCTGTTCAGGTACACGCATTTCCGGCACATTAATTAACTTAATGGAAAGCCAAGATGTGACTATAGGCTTAGCAACTATGTGTATTGGTTTAGGTCAAGGTATTGCTACCGTATTTGAACGTGTTTAACAGTAAACTTTAGGCAAAAATAGATGATATAAAAAAACCAGCAATTGCTGGTTTTATATTTTAATACATTTATTTACTGCCTAACGTATTAATCAATACTACTTTAAAAGCACTTCTTGTAGTGGTGGTACAACTTGCTTCTTACGGCTAAGTACGCCATCTAACCAAGCTTTACCATCTTTTGGTGCAACACCAAAAGCTTCTTCGGCAAGGGTATCACTATCACTAGCAACAAGAAGTTCTGAGCCTTCTTTCATGATATCAGTTAATAATAAAAACACACTATGACGCTCGCCTTCTGTTTTTAATGCAGCAATATCAGCATGTAATTCATCTTTAATATCATCAAAAACAGCTAAGTCGATAACTTCCAATTGGCCGATACCTACTTTTTTACCGTTCATGTTGAAGTCTTTAAAGTCACGTTTTACCAAATCGCGAATTGCTGTACCTTCAACTGCAGATTTAACTCTGAACATGTCCATGCCCAATTCTTTAAAATCTTCAATACCTGCAATTTCAGCTAGTGCTTCAACACACTTAATGTCCGCAGTAGTACATGTAGGAGACTTAAAAATAACGGTATCACTTAAAATAGCGCACATCATAGCACCCGCGATATTTTTAGGAATTTCAACATCATAAAAATCATACATCATTTTAATAATAGTATTAGTACAGCCTACAGGACGCACCCAAATTTCTAGTGGTGTTGAAGTTGTTAAGTCACCTAATTTATGGTGATCAATAATACCTAAAATAGTGGCTTCGTCGATATCATCAGGTGCTAATTCAATATCACTGTGATCAACAATGTATACGCCTTCACCTGCATAACTTGTTTTAAGCTCAGGTTGCTCAAAACCAAATTTATCTAAAATAAACATCGTTTCTGGCGTTAATTCACCTAAACGTGCAGGAAGTGTTTCCTCACCTAAGGTAGTTTTTAAATATGATAAAGCGATTGCTGAACAGATTGAATCTGAATCAGGGATCTTGTGACCGACAACATAATTTGGCATAAAAGTACTCTCCTTTAATTTGCGCGTATTCTAACAAAGTTAAATTACATTGTGTATATTGTTAATACACCCTCCATTAATTTTTAATTTTTAATTTTTAATTTTTAATTTTTAATTTTTAAATGGTCTATCTAGCAATATAGAACCTGATAACAAGTAGCGTTATGTTAGTTACTGTGATGAAGCGACTATTCACGGAAGTGTTGTAATACATATTCAATAAATAACCGCACTCTCAAAGGCATATTATTTCTATCGCGATACAGCATAGATAATTTACGCTCTTTACTCTGCCATTGCGGTAATACTTGCTTTATATCACCTGACTCGATTAAAGGTAAGACTAAATAATCAGGTAAATAACTAACACCTAAACCCATTTTTACTGCATGAGTAACCATCTGAATTTCATCAACTTCTAAACGTATGACTTTCTTAGGGTGGTAATCAACCTCTTCCTTAGTCTGTTGATTAACTAATCGCCAAGGTAAAAGTGAAGCACAGGTTATTTTTGAGTTCTCTGTCAGTTGTTCTGGATGTGTAATATCACCAATTACGTAATCGGGATGGCAACATAAAATATTATGAGCATGCTTTAATGGTCTAACAACCCACTCTTCAATAGAAGGGTTACCCATCCTAAAAGCGACATCTATGGCTTGTCCCTCAATATCAATAAGATCATTGGAAAAACGTAAATCTAATTGTATTTCAGGGTATTTAAGTAAAAAATCATAAAAAATTGGACGTAAGAATTGTTTACCGGAATAAATAGGTGCCGTAACTACTACCTTTCCTTTCGGTTCATGCTTATCTTTATGTAGATCATTATCAATATCAGCGAGTTCGTCAAACAAAGTATTCGAACGTAAATAATATTGCTCACCTGTGCTCGTTAAAGATACGCGATGTGCGTCTCTATTGAGCAACCTTAATTGAAGATCATCTTCTAGCTTGCTAATACGACGACTGAGCGTAGATAGTGGCATATTTAAATTTATTGCTGCCTCTTTAAAACTAGCTAACCTAGCTACTGCACAAAAACATCGTAAGTCATCAAGAGAGTAATTTACTTTCATTAAGACTTTAGCCTCTATATTGGGTATTAAGTCATTATTATTTGAATATTAGAAAGTATAACATTTTAAAGTTCAATAGCTCTGTAGTAACTTATAACTACAATATAAGTAGTCAACGAAGCTATCCTTACATTTAATATGTTTTCCAACTTGTAGTACAATGCCAAGCAAATAACAGCTTCGATATGTATTTAGCTGCAGATAAATTTCTTAAGAGAAAATAATGAATAAAATAGACCATAAACTATCCGTTGCGCCCATGTTGGATTGGATGTATAGCTAGGTACGCACCAAGGTAAGTAGTTGTTAATTATTGGTTTTTACAGATCGTTGAAATTAAAAGTATTTGTGGGGTCAAATAAGGGGTCAATTCTATTCAAAAAGGGACTTTAGAATTTAATTAAAGAAAAAGGCAACCCTAAAAAATAGAGCTGCCTTTATTTTATCCAAGAGAATTAACCAATTTGGAAGGCTGTCCATACCCTTCTTTCCTCTTCAACTCTTCTGTCAATAAAATCTACTAGATCATTTAAATGCACAAAAAATGAAGACTTATTAGAGTTTCCTAACTTAAAACAAGGAAAAGGCAATTGATGCTTTTTCGCCATATTTAAAGCTGTTCTTCGTGCAAGATTTAAATACGATTCGGCAAGCTCTTCAACGGGAATAATCACGCTTCCGAACTGTTCTAAAAGTATTGTATGAGTTAGTGAAAAGTTATCATTTTTTTGCTTTTTCATAGTTAGAGCCCAATCGTGGAGTTGGGCCATCGGCAATCCAAGCCGATAGTTGGGGAGAATATTCCGTATGGTAAACGGGTCATCCAACACAAATATATTACTAAAAAAAACACTTAATGAATACTAATTTAAAAACACATCAAATTCTGTAAGTCGATTTGTCAAGTGATCTTGCGAGAGTGCAACGGGTGAGATTTATCGAACGGGTATGGGGTTTCCCCATCACACACAGGCGGAGCCTGTTTTAGTGTGCTAAAACAGCGATTATCACAGTTATTTTTCACAGCCTTATAATTTTATTTTTATGCAGTTCTAGCCATTATTCCATAGCGCTTTTTATCAGTCCTTGAAAAACTTTTTTTATATGTTCTTTTAAATACAAAGGAGCTTAAAAAATGGGTAAAAAATACTGTGCCGTAAATACAAAATATTATAAAGATTCTAACATTTCAGAAATTGATCACGTTCTGCGAAATATGACTATAAATGTTAATTCAATTGAATGTTTAACTAAAAATAATTTTGGTTTTTGTTTCGGTAATGATGATTTAAAAACGCATTATAAAAACAAATTAAAACAAGCCAAAAAAGCTAATAAATTAGCTCTTCAAAGTAACAGTAATACGTTTATTGATAGTGTCTTAATCTTTGATTCTGTGCAGTTTGAAAAGTGCTTAAAGGACGGTAAAAAAAACGAGATAGAACGAGCAACAAAAAACTTTATGAATGAGTACAAAGAATTATATGGTTTTGAGCCTATTGGTTTCGAGTTTCATCTTGATGAAGGAACGACAATTGATACTGATAAATATGAAAAATTAGACATTGAAGAGCAAGAAAAATATGTAGCTGTTGATAATGATGATGAAGCTTTTACAACTGAATATATTAAAAAAAATATACACGCACACGCTGTATTTTTAAATTATGATTTTGAACAAAATAAATCTTGTTTACGCAATATGAGAAAAAAGGACTGGGAGAACTCCCAAGACTTACTACACAAACATTTTAAAAAGCTTGGTTTTGATCGAGGAGAGAAGAAAAAAACTAGCAAAAAAGATCATAAAAATAAGGCTGATTTTGTTCGAGAGTTAGAATTAAAAACAAATGAGTTGGTTGAAAATCATTATAAAAATTTACAAGAAAAAAATAATCTCCTTGATCAAATAATCGATCATCAAAATGATTTAAACCGTTTTGATGATTTGGCTTTTTATGCTGAAAAAATAAAAGGCTTTGTTTTGGATTTTAAAGAAAAGAATCCGAAATTAATTTCTAAACTTTTAATTTTACCAAAAGTGGAAAAATTAAAAGATATGGCTATATCAATTTATGACGCATTAACCCAAAAAACAGATGTTCAGCCAATTTTAATGAAAGAAGTAAAACCTTTAAAAAATGCAGAGATTAAAAAAGTTGAACAGGATGTTGAAGAGAAAAAAAAGCGTATTAAAAAAATAAAAAATCGTAGAAAGTACGGTAATAGACCCAAATCAAATAAGGATATTTAAAATGAAAAAAACAGCACTACAAGAAATGGAAGTTGAAAAAAAGCATCTATTAGAAGAGTTAATTTTAGAAGTTAACGAGCCAGAAAAATCAGAAGACAAAGACGCACTTTTAGTAAAAGCAAAAGCTGAAATACAAAAGGCGGAACAACTTATTTTAAATAATGAAAATAATAAAAATCTAAGTTCAAAACATAATAAAAAACTAAAAAATGATTTAAATAGAAAAACTGATTTAGAAAAAGATAATAGAGAAATATCTACAAAATTATTAGACAGAATTGAAAACAATACAGAATTTTTAATTGATTTAGATAATAAAATAAATTTATCAATTATTGAAATTGATATTTCAAATACTGATGTAAAAAATGCAATTGCGGCATTAAGAAAAGTTGATCCTAAAAAAGCGGCTGAACTTGAAAATACTATTAATTTAAAAAGTAAAAAATCAAAGAATGACAATAATATTTAATAAATCAGACATAAAAAAGAGTCTGTTTTTTTAGACTCTTTTTATTATTTTTTAATTTGATTATATAAATCATTTTATTAACCTATTTGGTTATTCTTCACCAGAGTAAGTTTCTTGATAAAGACAGCTATTACAAATATCATCTCCTTCATATCTATTTAATTCTCTTTCTTCACTGCCGCAAATATCACAAGGGCTGTAATCACTTTCATTATATCCATACATAATTAATCTTCTTTCTTTATTTTTTGATAAAACGACTCATTAGGGTATATATTAGTTAAAGTCCAAATTGCCATTCCATAACAATTATTATCCATTGAAACCATATCATTAACTGTATAATCTGTTCCCTCATAAAGTTTAATTATAAAATCTTTCAACCTTTTATTTTCTTTTGTAAGTTGAGTTATTTGCTCTTCTGTTGGATTGCTGTTGAATGTATTTATTATTGCGTTATGTCTATATGCGTTCATTATTTTCTTCCTTTTTTAGTTGTTATTTGTCTGGTGTACTCTCTTTTTATCATTTCGTTTTGTTCGTCAAAATCGGCATATATTGTTGCCGTAAATTTTGCTTTCCAAAGGTTAGAATCTCCTTGGGTAAACACAATGAAAGCATTAATTGCATAAGCGTTCATATTTCCAATTTTAAATATTTCAACAAAATTTCTCTTTACTAAAATTTTTATATGTTTAGAAATTGATTGTCTTGATTTTTTAAATAGTTTTTCGAGTGTGCTCATAGATATACAAATAGCGTTTGTTTTATCCATTTCTGAAACAAAAAACTCAAAAAGAGAATTAGCAAGTGGTTCTTCTCTTGCGAGCATTACCTTGGCCTTATAGTTTTGCTTGTTAAAAGCAAAGAACGGAGCGCTTTTTTGCCTTGCTTGTTGCTCGTTAGTGTCTTTGTCCGTATCAATTTCGACAGGGCATATTTGACCATCAGGACGCTCTGTTGTGTAATTACTTGTAACGTTTATATTTTCCATTCTTTGTTCCTTTTGAGTAGTAGGTAATGTTTTTTCACTAATATTTATTTATCATTAATAATTTACTTGTCAACTTGTGAAGATAAATTAACAACCACGTTAAAAAATACACCATTAATGCAATTGCAATAAAACAACTAAAATACAGATGGTTAAGTTGTTTTTGTTGGGACGGTATTGCATAGATTTGTCGTTAAATATAAGGGCAGCCGAACGAAAAAAGAAAAGTGCTTTACATTAATTTAAAGGTGGGGTTTACATAGGTCTAATAAAAAGATTTATTTCTAGGGATAAAAAAAGATCTGTTCTCTTATATCTTTAATAGAGTCATTACGAGTATTTTTATGCGAGTGTTTGAGCGGTAGCGAGATCTTTAAATTAGTATTAATTTTTATTTTTATCGGCCACTCGTGGCCAGTGCATAGTTCGCAAGCTCACCTTTTCTGGTTTGGTGATTTGAGCTTGCGAAATGAGTTATAAAATAATAAATAAACCTAATCTATTTTAAATTACGTTTTTAGAGGTTTTTTAAGAACAATCTACCAATCAGGTAGGTTTGTAATAAGAGTTGATTAAATGCTGATGAAATAAGGCAGGGCTTTATAAAGTCTCCAATAGCTTTTAAATGAAGTTGATTATTTTTTATTGGTAAAACAATTCTATATTTTTCATTCTATACGACTCCATAATCTTATTTATAGCTAGTTTTATTCATATGTTCATTAATGAGTTACAAGATCAGCTTACTCCTTCATTTTTACCTATTAATTTCGAGAATAGCTACTTATAGTCCGTCGACTTATTGTCATCATCTGGCCTAATGAATTATGAATAAAAATAAACAGCAAATTGACTTTGGATTAGCCGTTAGAACCCAAAGAAATAGAAAAAAATTGACCCAAGAAGAATTAGCTCATTTGTGCAATTTGGATCGGACATATATTGGAAGTGTTGAACGGGGGGAAAGGAATGTGAGTTTACTTAACATCCATAAAATAGCTTTCGCATTAGAAATAAACATTAAGGAATTATTTTAATGGATTACAGAGCACTAAAAGTAGAGATTTTTAATTATTTCCATAGTAATTTAAGAAATACCACATTAACAATCCAAAACAGCATCGCTGATCGAGGTGTCAAATCAAAAAAAATAAATCAAGCTGTCGAAAGTATTAAAAACCAACTAGGTCCAGTTTTAGTCAATAAGTATCCAGAACTAAATCGACCGAAGTTATATATGCTACTTCAATACTGTTACACAGTTATGAGCTTTGAATATCGAAATATAGTCTGGCCATATGAATATATGGCTTTTTCTCGACGAAATGGGGAGCTTTGGGAAAGGTTTTGTAAAGCAGCTTGGGATCATTCCGAGCTACCTAACCTGTATCGAATTGAAGCGCCATTATTTAGCGATGTACGAGATAATTTCATAGCTAGAATTATGAATTACACTAATGGTTTGGTTACTCAAAATGAAATTTATAATGAGGTAAGTAGTATTTTCGAGCTTGTTGGTGAGATTAATATGGTTGAAGATGAAATGTTTAATCTTAATAGTAGAAACCATATTATTGATTTTAAAAGTGGATTTGGATCAAATGAAAAAGGAAATACTCTACGTTTGATCGCTGTTGGTAGAGCTTATAAGCATTGGGATCCAAATGTTAGCTTATTATTTTTGGTAAGACAGAATGAAAATAATAACTATTTAGAAACTATAAGAAGAAGTAATTTATGGGAGGTTAATTGTGGGGATGACGCATATAGTAAAGTTGATGAATTAACTAATGCTGGTATATGTGAAGTCAGGCGAGAAGCAATTGATTTTAGAAATGATTTATCCGAAGGTTTTTGGGCGTATTTAGTTCAAAATAATATTCAACACTATCTTGATTGGTAAAGTTTGTGGAAAGAGATAGAGATCACCTATTCGTACTCTATCTCTTTCTAATTTAAATAACTGATGCTATATAATTAGCTCTCATTTCCTTAGTCTTATCCCAGCCAATATCTTTTGCTAAATTCACAAGTGTTGTTGCTTCATCTAATTCTAAATTAGTTAATTTAGGCACTTTCATTTTTTTAAGATAGTTCGCAGAATTATTAGCTCCTGGAGCTATTAATGCCTTTAATTTATATGCAAAACTATCGTTTAGATATAGTAATAAAAAATTATGGTAATTATCATCACAAGCAAATATACCAACTACACCCTGATCAAATATTGAATTTTTTATTTCAGAAGCTGAAATTTTACCTGATGTTACCATTGGAACAGCTAAACCAGTTTTAAAATAAAAATCCTTATTTTGAAGTCTTGCTTTCTTATCAGTATCATAAAAATTGATAGCATCAATGTCCCAACGTATACAATTATTGGTTTTCTCAAAAACGTTCCTATGACCGCCTCGAATGAATGGAACATAAGCTTTTTCTTTTTTAATTCCTGATTTTTTTTCTTCACCTGAAGGGCTATGAACAACAAAATTCCAATCAACAGGGTGACCATTAGTTCGCTTTGGAGGATTTTCTTCGTTGTAGCCACAAAATTGTGTATTATCACCAGTATAGATACCAGTTTTACATTCTGCGATATCCCCCAAATTGACTACTTCTCGGGAAAACGTCACAGTATTAGATATTTTGGGGCTAATCCAAGCGTCATCAGCATTGTCTATGAAATATTGACCATTTACTGTTGTATCATCTTCTTTAAGTAGATCTAATAAATTACTATTTGATGAGACTGCATCGATCCAATTGGTTTTGGTATCAGGCGATATTGCCTTTTTAGTACCTGCTATAATACACAAGTTGCCATAGCCAAAATTGACGGAGCCGAATCTTTTACTTTTGAATTGAAGAATGTGAGTTGGTTGAGCGCAATCAACAATATATTTTCTTAAATATCCAAGATTTCTACTTGTGAAAAAAGTATCGGGCATAATAAAAACATATCTGCCGTTTTCTTTTAATTGTTTTAAAGTTAAATAAAAGAAAAGACCATATGATTCTCGTGCATAAACATCAGGTAATACTTTTTTTATTAGTTTCCTATATTCTTTTGAAAACTTTAAACCATATGGGGGGTTACATATAGTTGAATCATATTTTGTTTCAGGTAACGTTAGCTGACGATTTTCTGGATTAATAAAATAGTCTAAATAATCTAAATGATAATAATTACAATTATCAACACTCAATTTGTTTGTGAAATGAGCTTCATCTATATCAATTGCATCTATATTTTTAGGTTGGCCTATCAAATCCTTAATAAAAGCTCCTTCTCCGAAACAAGGTTCAATAATTTCTTGCCCCGTCACGTCCCCTAATAGCTTGATCATTGTATGCCTTATATCATCGGCATTGGTGAAAAAACCTTGAAACGATTTATCTGTATATTGGTTCATCAAAACTCTACTTAAGTATGCTACTTAAAGTCGTCATAATAATTTATTCGACTTTTGTTTGCAAATAATATTTGACATAAAAAGTATAAAACCTCTCATTTTATCGCACTAATATTAATCACTTTTAGCCCTGTTTTTTTGTCATTATTGGTGTGAAGTCATTAATGTCAAAATTCTCCATATTAAACTTTTGATAGATGTTATGCAGTATATTAATGTTTCTATGGCCTGTGATGATCGACACCAAGTTTATTGGCAACCCAGCTAATATTAAATTAGTTGCCGCATACCTGCGAATGTCGTGATAACGTACGTCTACGATATTTAAACTCTTTCTTACTTTCTGCCAACCAGCGGTTACGGTTTTAGATTCGTGCGGAAAAATCAGGTCAGATTTAATTACATCTTTTGATCTTGGTTGTCTTTTTAATATTTCAGGGGCATCACCGATTAATGGAATAATTGAATCGTTACCCATTTTATTTGACGGGGATTTTCTATTTCTGATTCTTAATGTTTTCTTTTCATAATTAAAATCTTCCCATCTAATAGATGTAATTTCACTTATACGCATTGCTGTGAGAAGTGATATATCTAATATATCTAAATATGGTGTTGATGCACTTGGGTGATTCTGTCTTTTTCTTAAACCTTCTTTCATTAATGATAATTGATCTTCTGTCGGAGATTTATCATTTCTATTTCCAGAGCGACCAATAAAATTATGACGTTTTAAAATGGATATTGCTTCATCGTGATAAGTTAAATTAGCATTAATGTTATATAATGCTTTGGCATCTTTCATTACAGATCTTAGATAAGTTACATCGTGATATACGGTTTGCGGTTTTGGATTTGAAGACTCTTCTAGGCGATATTTACAGTGTTCTACAAGATCTTTGGCTCGGAGATTACTTGCTAAAATTGATGCTATTTTATATTTTAATAGCGCTTTTAAAACATAGTTTTTAGTTCGGCCGATTGTTTTAGCACCAGATATGCTTTTATATTTTTTTTCGTATTTTATTTTTAATAAATTGAGTTGTTTACTTTTTTCTTCTTCAATTACATTTGATGCATTTATTAGGTTAATTGATTCCTCTTCTTTTAATCGTAAAGCTCTTATATCTTTATCTACTTCAACTTGGGTTGTGTAGTCTGATAAATATTTTTTAATAAGCTCACCAATCGTAGTTTCTTGAAGATCATCTTCTTCACGATACTCACCAGCTTTTATCTTTGAATATTTATCATCAAGAAATAAGCGCATTTTTTCAGACCAAAGCACAGCGAGCTTTTTATCAGAAAATGTTTGGTTTTTATCCTCTTTAATTTCACCTTTTAGCGTTAATCTAACTTTTGCACGATAGGTAATTCGCCCAGCCTTTGATTTTCGCTTTTCTATGCTTACAGATGCCATTATAATTACTCATATAATTCAGTAGTTAATAAGTAACACTTTGTGGGGTCACCTACGGGGTCAAAATATTATTAAAATGTATCATAATATATAAAAACAAGCAAAAATGTACATTTTAAATTAGAGGGAAAAGCTATTAATAACCATAAAATCAATAATTTATATAATAATACTATATCTCACAAGTTATCGGTTGCTCCGATGTTGGATTGGACAGATAAACATTGCCGCTACTTCTACAGACTAATGTCAAAGCATACGGTTTTGTATACTGAAATGGTTACTACTGGCGCTATTTTACATGGAAAAGGTGACTACCTCTCCTACAACGATGAAGAACACCCTTTAGTTTTACAACTTGGTGGGAGTGATGTAAAAGCCATGACTGAGTGTGCAAAAATAGCCGAGCAATATGGCTATGACGAAGTAAACATAAATGTAGGTTGCCCATCCGATAGAGTTCAAAATGGACGTTTTGGAGCTTGTTTAATGGCAGAGCCTAGTTTAGTCGCAGACTGTATTAACGAAATGCAAAATGCTGCGAGCATTCCTGTAACTGTAAAATCACGCATTGGTATTGATGATCAAGATTCATACGAGTTCTTACATACTTTTATAGAAGAAGTAGCAAAAGCAGATTGTAAACATTTTATCATCCATGCAAGAAAAGCTTGGTTAACAGGCTTGAGCCCAAAACAAAATCGTGATGTCCCACCACTTGATTATGAACGCGTTTATAAAATTAAACAGGATTTTTCTCAATTAGATATATCCATTAATGGCGGTATAAAAACCTTTACTGAAACAAAAGCTCACCTTAAGCATGTTGATGGAGTTATGATAGGTAGAGAAATATACAGCAACCCATACATGTTAACCGATGCTGATAATGATATTTACAATACAAACACTGT
This sequence comes from Colwellia sp. E2M01, assembly GCF_018860585.1. GTDB lineage: Bacteria > Pseudomonadota > Gammaproteobacteria > Enterobacterales > Alteromonadaceae > Colwellia. Next base: position 819 of record NZ_JAHKPR010000063.1, on the reverse strand, counting down.
AAAACAAACTCGAGCAGAAGTTATTGACTTAATGGTTCCGTATATTAATGAAACAGTTAAAGATGGCGGTAGAGCATGGCACGTTTTACGTCATATGCTAGGCTTGTGTAATGGATTAGCTGGAGCGAGAAAGTTCAGACAACACCTTAGTGAATGTGCAAGTAAAGAAGGTGCTAATGGGCAAATATTATTAGATGCTTTTAATAAAGTAACAATTAACTAAGGTAAGATGTACGTTTAATTAGTACCCGTTTCCTTAATTTACTATATTATTGATTGACATAGCTTCGATCTGAAACACCGCGGCACGCTACTTGTTCAAATATTTAACGTAAACCTACTCACCTTATTTCCACGCTCTGCGTGCTAATGTCGATAGACCTGAAGCATAAATGAGCTCGGAGATTAATGCCGGCTATAAACAAAGTACAAGGGCTATTTAGACACCTCTTACACCGTATTTTCAATACGGGTCACCAGCAGGCTGCTTCCTACAGGATAGATAAGCCTCGGTGGTTAATGCCGTTTTTGTATTGAGCGACGATCAATAGAGGTAAGTCCATTTAGGTACTCGATGATGTAACTTGTAGGAGGCTGCCTGCAGGCGATAAATACCGAAGGCATTTTCCTAAACTTTAAGGGTTAGATTATAAACATGCAGAAAGCAAAAAACCCGTAGCCTTAGCTACGGGTTTCTTTAATTAGAAGTTTAGCAATGTCCTACTCTCACATGGGAACTCCCACACTACCATCGGCGCAACTGCGTTTCACTTCTGAGTTCGGAATGGAGTCAGGTGGGGCCACAGCGCTATTGTCGCT
>NZ_JAHKPR010000017.1:18900-73717 GCF_018860585.1 Colwellia sp. E2M01 | reverse complement strand
CGATGTGCAATAACAAGGCGAATTTGTTTAGGTTTAGTCATTCTAAATCAAATAAATTTAACGATGTTAATGTACATCGAGCAAGCTCCCAAAGGGCGAATACCTAATTAAAAGTAAAGGCTTACATGCTGCGTTATTGATTTTGACAAGGACGCTACATGGATGTAGCTTATTAGAGAATGCAGGAGCATATTCTCCTGAATAACCATTTTCTTCAATCAATGCCTTGCCTCTAAGCCTTTTAACTTTCGCTGAGTGGGAAAGAACTTAATCAACTTGGTATAATGTACTTGTGGCTTACCTTATTCAATAGGCATAAAAAAAGCACTTTACAAGTGCTTTTTTTATGTTTGATATTAAGTCACATACCGCATTAAATGACATAAAGAGAGGTTAACGTTAACCAAGTAATGAGAACGTTATTTTAGTTAATAGACTTTACGCGTCTAAAACCAAATATTGAAGCGAGGGTTAGTAATAAAAAGCCTCCAAAACTTGCACCTTGTCTTTCTACTTTATCTTCATACTTACTACAATCTTCTACTTCACCACCAGGAATAGGGTCAAGTAAAACCGCACGTACTACATCAATCATAAACGGATTACCACTGCTATCTAACACCTCATTCCCTAACGCATCAAAATAAGGGGACTGAGTAATTGCTGAAGCTGAAATTTGACCACTTTCATTAATATCTTTAGCTTGAAAAATATTATAGCCCGACTCACATTCTAACAACGTATTAAGATCAATCATTTCAGGTGAATTATCAGACGTATCATACATAAACCCAGCAGTACGACGAGGAATAGCATCGTTATGAGGTTCTATTTCAGCTTCACCCACAATAACCCCAGCTGAGTTCACACCAAACGCTGTACTTTTTGATGAATCGAAGAAGCCTCTAGGAATGATCATCTCCATTCTACTTTCAGAAACATTAGTATCAACGTAAAAGAATTTTTTTACGAAAGTATTTGCTGTATGCGTATAACCAACCACTAAACCATTATCGTTAATATCATTAGCACGAGAAAAATCGAATACTGAACCTAAAGTAAAGTAATAATGCTCTTGATTAAAATCAAGAACTTTACCATCTTTAAACATGACTGCGTATGAGCCTGTCATTCGTTCATCTACAGCAGGTTGGTGTACATTACCCTCATCCCAGCCATGTGCATAACCAACAGCTACGCCATTATTATTAATAGCAAGCGCTTGGCTGCTAAATGCTCTAGTATCGTCTTCATGGGGGTTAACTAACAAACCTAAACCTTTTGTTTCAACAATACCCGTTGATGATAATACGGCTTCAAAGGCTTGAATGTAATACATACCACTTTCTTTGTTTTGCACACAAATTTCATAAGGCATTAATGCTAACACCTCTGGATTTGCACATCCTAAAACACCGTCAACATTAGTTTCTGATAATACTACTGACTCCCAAAAGCTACTGAGTTCATAACTACTATAACCTACTGCAATATTGTTATCATTTACATCTAAAACCGCTGACACACCACCGCCATAAGCAGTCTCAATAGGGGGCACTGGATATATAGTCGCACCAAAGTCAGGTGAATAAAACCCGCGTTGACCATGCTCACGAACCCAGTAAGACTGAACTTCTACGTTCTCACCATCATCAGGGCCGGCAATAGGTAAATATGGCGCTGTAGCTGTACCAAAAACAGTACCTGAATTGTTAAAGCCTTCTACGGTATTATAAGTAGAGCGTGTTAATGTGCCGGTACAAGGAGTTCCCTCAAAGTTAGTATCAAAAATACAAATTTCTGTTGATTCACTACCTGTGCCAAGGTTAATTAAACCTGCGGCTTCAGCCACTATTTGATATTGGTAATTACTTACATTTTGATTTCTATCTTCAAGGTATATTTCAGCCCAGGCTAAATCATTTGCCGTTGGGTTACCTGATTTTAACGCGTCAAAATCTTCAATAATGGTTAAACCAAAATAAACGCTACTTTGAGCTATTGATAAGCTTAGAATATTATTAAAGTCTTCATCTGTTAAATATTCAAATTGCACTGGAAAATTATAAAAACTTGCACCTGATATGCTCATATTGCCTTGATTATTTAACTTACCACCGTAAGTATAACCTAAGTTTTCAGCTGCATTTTTATCAATAACTCTGTAAGTAGCTGCGTGGCTAAAGTTAAATAAGCTTATGCTTACACTCAAAGCACTGGTTACACCTAAGGTGAGTATGTTTTTTGCAAATGACTTCATTCTACTTTTGTACTCTTTATAGTTGTTCTGGATAACTTATGTAAAACCAAATACGTTAACGCTATTATTAAATAGTTACATTAGCGTATTAAGTTTGGCTAACTAGATAACGAAAATAATTAAAACACTACTATTGCTCATCTAGTTCTTGCCATCTCGCATAAACGATTTCAAGGTTGGACTCACTTTCTGCCAGCTGGTTCAAAACTTTTTTTGTTATATTTTCATCTTGGTTAAAAAAGTTAGCATCATTAACTTGCGACTGTAAAGAATCAATCAGGCTCTCAAGCTCGTCAATTTTTTCAGGTAAAGCTTCAAGCTCACGTGCTTCTTTAAATGATAACTTTTTCTTTTTTTCAGCGGGTGCTGTTTGAGCCTTATTCTGCACTGCCGCAGTGTTTTTTTCAACCGCCTTAGTATTACGCTTTTTTTCTGCGTCATCAGCCATGTTTTGACGCTGTTCTGCTTTTAAAGCAAGATAGTCGTCAACATCATCATAACCACCAACAATTTGGTTTATTTGACCAGTGCCATCAAAATACAAACACGCATTAACACAGTTATTTACAAAGTCGCGGTCATGGCTTACCAAAATAACAGTGCCCGCATAATTAGCAACAACCTCTTCAAGCAATTCTAGTGTTTCTATATCCAAGTCGTTGGTTGGCTCATCGAGAATGAGTAGATTACTTGGTTTTAAGAATAAACGCGCAAGTAATAATCTATTTTTCTCACCACCTGATAAAGCTCTTACAGGTGTGCGTGCTCGTTTAGGGCTAAATAAGAAGTCTTGTAAATAACCTAACACATGACGAGAGCGACCATTAACCATCACTTCTTGCTTACCTTCACCAACAATTTCTTGTACGGTGTGATCTAGGTTTAGCGCTTCACGATGCTGATCAAAATATGCAATATCTAAGTTAACACCCGAGCGCATTTTACCACTCGTTGCAGCTTGCTTTTCCATTATCAATTTAATAAGCGTTGATTTACCCGTACCGTTGGCACCAATTAACGCTAAGCGATCATTACGAGAGATCAGTAAATCTAAGTTTTCAATAACGACTTTATCGCCAAAGGCAACTTTTACGTTTTCAGCTTCAAAGACTAACTTACCTGAACGCTCACCTTGAGTAATATTCATACTGCTTTGATTGCGAACTTCACGACGAGCTTTACGCTCAAGTCTTAATTTTTCTAATGATCTTACACGACCTTCATTACGGGTACGACGAGCCTTGATACCTTGGCGAATCCATACTTCTTCTTCCGCTAATTTTTTATCAAACAACGCATTTTGTTGTTCTTCGACTTGAAGATCATGCTGTTTTTGTTCGATATATAAATCATAGTCACCAGGGTAACTGGTTAACTTTCCGCGGTCTAAATCTAAAATTCGAGTAGATAAACCACGGATAAAGGCCCTATCATGACTAATAAAGATGATAGTACCCGCAAACTCTTTTAAGAAAGTTTCAAGCCACAATACACTTTCAATATCTAAATGGTTGGTAGGCTCATCAAGTAGCAAAATATCAGGGTTTGTTACTAAGGCTTTAGCAAGCGCTACTTTGCGTAACCAGCCACCTGATAAGTCTTTAATTTTTGCTTCAGGATCAAGTGAAAGCGTACTCATTGCTTGTTCAATGCGCTGCTCATCTTGCCACGCATTAGCTTGCTCAAGATCTTCTTGTACCTTAGCTAGCTTGTTTAAATTCTTTTCACTTGGGTCTTCGCCAATTAAATGAATTAACGCGTGATAACGGCGAATTAACTCGGCGTTTTCTTTAATGCCTTCAGCAACATAATCAAATACAGTAACGTCTGATGATTCAGGAGGATCTTGCTCAAGCATTGCTAACTGCATAGTACTCGACTTTAAGATTTGACCATCGTCTAAACCTTGTAAACCCATAAGGATTTTCATTAAAGTAGATTTACCAGCGCCATTACGACCAACTAAACAGATACGTTCGCCTGTTTGTACGCTTAATTCTGCTTTGTCTAAAATTTTGTCTTCACCAAAAGCAAGTTCACCGTTGGCTATTCTTAATAATTCCATAATTCTTCTTATGTGTTTTAGTTAATTTATCACTAACTAATCGCCAACTAATCTCTTTCTATGCAATAACGAAAGTAGTTAGTTGCGCTTGGGTAAATGGCCAAAACAGTTTGCTATTATTGCTACTGTCTTGCTCTAATTTTTCAAGTACGGGAATATGAACGCCGTACAACTCAACTAATGTTTGTTCTTCATGACTAACACGTTCGGTGTTAATAATATCAATTTGTGCTAATTGCTCTGCCGGTATAACCGCATTACATATAGCTAATGCTTGTTCACATAAATGACAACCTTCACTGCCATATAAATTAAATTTATTCATCGTGACTCTATTGTTAATTAGCGCTACGTTTAATAGACCAGCTATTGTGAATATGTTTATTTCGGGCGAAATCTTTATCTCGGGTAATATCAGACATGGCTTCGGCTTTTAAACCAAGCTCAGCTAACGCTTCAAAATCAATTTTGAAATTACGCTTGTTGTTAGTGAAAAATATTTCACCACCACGATTAAGTGACTTTAATGCATCGGTAATCAAATCAACATGATCACGCTGTACATCAAAACTATCTTCCATACGTTTTGAGTTTGAGAACGTTGGCGGATCAATAAAAATAATATCAAATTTATCGGTACTTTTTTTCAGCCAATCTAAACAATCCGCTTGAATAAACTGGTATTTATGACTGCTTAATTTGTTTAAGGCAAAATTATCTTGTGCCCAATTCAAGTAAGTATTCGACATATCTACTGTGGTGATAGACGACGCGCCATGAACAGCTGCTTGCACTGACACCGAGCCAGTATAAGCAAATAAATTTAATAATGATTTACCTTTAGCTTTTTTGGCAACAATTTGCCGAGTTTTACGATGATCTAAAAACAAGCCAGTATCAAGGTAATCCCACAAGTTAATTTTAAACAATGCACCATGTTCATTAATGGTTAGTGATTGTTTTGATTTATCCATACGTTGATATTGATTACTGCCCTTTTGCTTTGCTCGGGTTTTCAATATCACTTTGTCAGTGGGTATTTCTAAGACTTTCGGTGCCCAGTAAATGACTTCTTGTAAGCGTTTTTTAGCTTTGTCTTCGTCAATTGTTTTTGGCGCAGCGTATTCTTGAATAACAAGGTAGTCACCATAAATATCTACTGCGGCATTGTACTCTGGAATATCGCCATCATAAATTCGATAGGCTTCAATACCGCCTGACTTTAACCACCCTTTTAAGGTTTTACGGTTTTTCTTTAAACGGTTTGCAAAAGCGCTATCTTCTTCAGAAAAGTCTGATTGCGGATTTACTGCATCTTTTTCTTTTTGCTTAGCATCTACATTGTATAACGCCAGCTGACAATCTAACGGACCGTTTTTAAATTTATAACGCTTAAAGCTCGATAGCTTTAACATGGCTAATAAATCAATATTTGCCGTTAATATAGCAATGCGCCAATCCATAAACTGGCTTTTTAGCTTCTGACCAAATAACACAAAGTTTTCAACAAGCTCTGGCAATTCACCAATACGCTCACCATACGGAGGGTTGAACAATATAGTACCTGGCGGTCCGTAAACATTATTCATGTCGTTGGTGTTTTTACAGGTAAATTCTATAAACTGTTGTAAACCTGCGTTACGGGCGTTTTGCTGCGCAGTTTTTAATACGCGGCCATCAAGGTCAATACCAAATACTTTAACTTTTAAATTAGTTAGACTTTTTTCTGAGCTTTCAATTGCTTGTGTTAATTGCTCTTGCCAAAGTTCATTGTCATGAGATAACCAAGATTCAAAGCCCCATGAACTGCGATTAATAGACGGTGCTTGTTTTGCTGCCATGGCTACCGCTTCAATTAAAATAGTGCCTGAGCCACACATAGGGTCAACCAACGGCTTGCTTGTATCAGTCAACCAACCAGAACGAATAATTAAAGCTGCCGCTAAGTTTTCTTTTAATGGTGCGGCGCCGCTATGTTCACGGTAACCACGTTGAAATAACCCACGCCCCGAAAAATCAAGATAAATACTGACGTGGTCTCGTAATAAACGGGCTTGAAAACTAATTTGTGGTGACTGTTTATCAACGTTTGGACGTTCAAAGCCTTGATCTCTAAATTGGTCTACAATGGCATCTTTAATGGTTAAACCACCAAATTGGCTATTACGAATCTCTTCACTATAACCAACAAAATCGATTGCAAAGGTAGTTGTAGGGTTAAAAACTTCAGGCCAATTAATACTGCTTGCCGCTTTAAACAACTCACCTTTATCTTTTGCTTCGCCCTCACCTAGTTTCAGCATAATTCGGGTAGCAAGGCGTGTCCAAAGAGATATTTTATAACCTAAGTCGAGTGATGCTTGGAAATAAACACCTTCAGGTTTTTGTACTACCTGCTCACCACCTAAACTTTTTATTTCATCAAAAAGTAAAACTTCAATGCCCGGAGATGTTAAGGCTAAAAATTGTTGCATTGATTCTTTCATGGATTTAATTCCAGGGTAACTAGTCCAGAGTGACTAGAGTAAACTATGGGCGCGATTATATACGTAAACACTATATACATAAACAAAAGTTATGCTTAGCTACTATAAACTGCTTTATTTTCATCCATTACGAACAACAATTAAACGAACAATAAATTAAAGCCATATTAAGAAAAAAAGCACTTGCTTTATTGGTGCGCTATCCTTATTATACGCCTCGCTTTGAAGGGGTGACCTTTTAAATGCATTCGGACGCGGGATGGAGCAGCTTGGTAGCTCGTCGGGCTCATAACCCGAAGGTCGTTGGTTCAAATCCAGCTCCCGCAACCAACTTATTGAAATGTAAGGCTTTTTAAGGTTTTACCTTATCTAACTTCTTTGATGATTTAGAAGTAAAAAAATTATTAGCTTTCCTATTTTTATCAGGTCATTCGGACGCGGGATGGAGCAGCTTGGTAGCTCGTCGGGCTCATAACCCGAAGGTCGTTGGTTCAAATCCAGCTCCCGCAACCACTTTTATTTACCTTCCCAAATTATTTATAAAATTTATCTAAATCAGCAATTGTGTCCATTTCGTGTCTAAAACGATGACACGGAAAATTATTTGCATTTAAAATAATTACCAAAATCAATCAAAATTGACCTTCACCCTATTCTTTCTATTTAAGAAATTTTCACTAAAAATATTCACTAATTTGGCTTAATTGATCTTATTTGACACTAATCAAATGTAAAAAATAATAGATTTTATGTTCGGGGAGTTAAGACACAATGTTAAGAATAAATTATTTTCAGCCGACACTAGTTGCCTATAATTAGGTTTTAAAACTTTAATATCGGATCATTCATTGATTGAATATCTATCAATATCGAAGTCCATTAAAGCTATTAGTTTTATATTCATAAACCCTTCACTTTCTGCAACAGGCTCATAGCGTAATAACATTTGTTCTATTACATTTTCAGCTATCCACTTATTATTAGTTTTACTTCGTGCTTTGTTACGTTTAAAAAGTAACTCCTCGCTCCCTTTGAAATCAAACACCACCGCATTAAAAATGGCAGTGGGATAATGCTTAAAAATACTCTTTCTAGCCTTTTTAGTTAAATTAGTTAAGTCCCATACAACATGTTCAAATTTTTTACTTTCTTTAATTAGCTGTATAAATATTGTTTGTTGCTCTTTTCTAATTACGCTGTTTGCCGGTAATGCAAAAAAATCATGGTATTGAATGCTTTCTCTTTTACATAAAATTTCCACTACATCGTCAGATGAAATAACAAAGTCGTAATCTAGGGTTTTAAGGTAGGTTGACTTACCTGAGCATGGAGGGCCAATTAAAACAGTTACTAAGTTAGTCATATACCTTTATTAACTCTCTGAAAAAATTATACAATATAGCCGTATTGTTTCTTTTTATAACCAGTAAAATTGATCACGTTATTTACACCGTTATTGATATGGTTATCAGCAATTACCTTGGCAGGAACTTCTTTAACCGAATAAGCAATTACCTTGGCAGGAACTTCTTTAACCGAATAAGCTTGTGTGGGTTTAACTGCTTGTATGATTTCTCCATCATTCAACATCAAACTTTGGCAACCTTGGTAAATCAGCTTTAAGCCATTTATTGAAGACATTTGACGCTGCAAACAAAATCGACATGTTCTTATTCATCCGTTACACCTATAAAGACTAAATCGATCCTTTCCTTAAGCTGTTGACCTACATCAAAAACTAATATTGCATTTGTAATAAAAAAATATGAATTGAACACAGATTTTACTTAAATAGTTTATGTAAAATCACTTTAGCTTTATTTAATTGTTCTCTACTTAATTCTTTTCCACATGTCGGGCATTGGCTAAGGACATAATCCCGTGTAACGACATCTGATTGAGGTATTACTACTTTACTCCAATTACAAAAACTACAACTTAATTTCACTGGTGCTGGTTTAATAGGCATAATTTTCTCTACAAGTTAGTTCCTAGCCACATAGTTTATGAAAACTAATAATTAGTAAATTTGAATTGCTTATTACTTTGTATTAATTAAAATTGCTTCTTTCGTTTAGCCGTCAACGAAAGAAGCAACGGAATTTACAAAATCAGCTTTCTTAAAAACATTAAAACTTTTCAAATTCCTGTTTGATATTTTCACCATTAACTCGCCACTGGTGAAAGTTGTCTCTTTGTTCCGTTCGTGTTGCCAAGCTACTTTCAAGATCAGTTACCGCTTTTTCAAGCTCAATATACGATTGAAAAAATTGCTCTACAAAAGTTTCATTATTAATTAACTCAAGTAGTTCGGTACGTTGCTCGTTAAAGTTTTTAACCATGTCATTAACAGCTTCTTGAAACTGCTCTTGCTGTTGTGCTTCTTTGTAGCTATCCCAAGCTTCAAAAGCTATCCCTACAGCAGCTAAAGCACCATTAAGTGCGTTAGCTGACTTAACTGCTCCCCAAGGTTTAAATTTAAGTAATTGAGACAAATCCATGCCAACCATACCCGCTAGACTTTTTAAACCATTTCTAGCGGCTAAAATTGAAGTGTTATTAATAAAGTTACCCTTTACTAACAAATCCACACCTTGTTTTCCGTATGCTAGTACAACATCATTAAAGTGATTCACCTCCTGTGTAAAACTTGAATGTAAGCTCTGAACTTCTAAGTTTGCTGATCGAAGATAACGTTCAAACTCACTTTCTAATTTTGAAGCAACAACAACGCCTTCATCACCTACTTCTCGTTGGAAAAATGCATTAAATGTCTGCAAACTAGTTCCTTGAACTTGCAAAACTAAATCAGAAAAATAGCCTGTTACAAAATCACGTAATCCAACCCTTGAATCAGAAATTAACCCTTTTGTTTTAGATAACTTAGTTTTCATTGTATCTACAACTTCAAGCATTTTATCAACTTCTTGACCAAGCTTTTGATCGTTTTCAATAGCAAGCGGTAGCTCCTTGTTTAGAACATCTCTAACAATGCTGTTTTTAGCTTCTACTACAATGTGTTCAATGCCGCCATTACTTGCTACTTTTTCATTCGTTGCGAATTGAAGCGAGTCGATGTGAGAAAGCTGTTTAAACTTATCTAAGTTGTCTAACCAATACTCTGTTCCCATATCAAAGGGGTTAGCTGCCACCGCAACTACAGCTAAGTCAGTGACCTCGTCTTCATCGAGTTGCACCAGGTCTTTTAACCTATTAATTACATTATCTTTTTTTACATTTAAGTTAACTTGATACTCTTCCTGATCTTCAACATCAGCAACTTCATCGAAACGACTGAGCACAAAAACGGTTCTAGGTAGAATATTCAAAGTGCGAAACAACCACTGTAAATCATCTTTATGGCTATCTTTTATTGGGTTTGTTGAGTTCATCACATATAAAACTAAATGTGCTTCACTGACATATTTCTTAGTTATATCTTTATATTTCTCAACCTCAGCGCTATCAGCACTAGTTTTCTCTTTAAAGCCAAACAAACCCGGAGTATCAATTAGTTGCAAACCATTGCTAACATTATAAACTGATACAGCATCTGACGATTCTTGCTGACTAATATTCATTGTCGATTGATCTAATCGTTCCATCCACGCGGCAGCAATAGAAGTTTTACCTTCAGAAAAACCACCAATTAACGCGATTTTTAGATTTTCATCAGATAACGATTTAATGGCAGTGTCTAATTTATGCGTTAAAGATGAATCAATATTTACCCCTAAGCTTTCACCTTGTAACAAAAAATCTTGTAATTTATTTAAAATATTTAAAGTATTATTTTTCTGTTCATTAAATGTATTTAACGTTGCTTCCATTATTATAAGTTCCTTTGTAGTTGGTTAGATGTTTTCAGTAGTTTTTCAATAGAGCTTGAAAGTATTTGATTAATTAAGGCAGTATGTTCAATAGGTTTTTTAAAAGATAACTTAACTTGGCCAACACACTCTTCCAATTCTTTAAATGCTTCTTCAACATTATCTTTGGCAGATTTCTCAAGTTGGTTAGCAATATCATTTAAATTATCATCGGTTGATTTTTTTTGTTGTGCCTTTTTATAGTCAGAACTAAAAAAGCTTCGAACTGATTTATACAGAGAAAACACCAATCCAAATGCACCAATAACTATCGCAGCAACCCCAGCCCCTGAAAGAGCAAGAAAAACCCCACCTACTACTGTGCTAATTATTCCAGCTACATTTACGCCATGATCAATATTTACAGAGGGGTTAAAATTATTGGAAATATTACTCGACTCAAAAGACGAATATATATCAAGTAATTCATCAGCATGTTTTCTAAAGCGTTCAACAACCAAGTTAATATCTTCTTCAAAGTCACTAAGCTCCCTGCTAATTGATTTGGGTAAGTTTTCATCAAATTGGCTTTGAGCACGCTCAATCGCCTTTTTCAATTCGTATTTAAAATCATCATTATCAATATTACCTTCAATTTTAGAGTAAACAGATTTTCTAACAGACGATTTAAACGTATCAATACTCCTACTAATTGATGAAAATAAGCGACTTTTTACACTTGTTAACGCAATATCTAATTGATCAGAGGCGGAAGAAACCTCTAATTTCAAGGTGTCATATAAAGGCTGAAATTTTTCATCACGTAATGATGTTATGCCATCTACCGACACCTTTAACACTTGGTTAGCCTTATTAAAGTTAGCTTTAATAATTTTTACTTTATAATCTTTTATCAAGTCGCTAACTAAAAACTGCTTTAACTCACTAAAACCACAATAAGTTAATAGTTGTTGCTCATCAAAGTCTTTAGTGAACTTAGCTTTACGATTATAATCTGTAGATCCTACAACTAAGCATTGAGCAGCGGCCAAATAACCAACCAAGCCACACACACTCATTGTGCCCTGATAGTTTTCACCTAATTGAGCATGCATTTTTGCATCTAGCTCAGCCAAACTTGCTATTTCACTTTCGCTAACAAGTTCAGGTTTTTTAAGCTGCATCGGGTTAGTAATACGTTTATTGTATATACTCCAAACTTCTGTTTGATCGCCCAAGTGCTCTTTGATCTTTTCTAAAGTACCTTTATGTTTCTCGTCTCCGGTTTGAGGAGCTGCGGCTTTAGCGGTTACATAAAAAACTGCATGGGCTTTATTAACCGCTTTCCAAATATTTTCTCCAACCTTTTCTTCTTTCCCTTCAATGCCTGGAACATCTAACACAGTAAAAGTATTCTCTTCGCCTTGCATTAAATACGACTGGCTATCTAAAGTATAATCAGAGCGACCATCACCAATAATTTCGCCATCAGCATAAGGTAATAATTTATTTAACTGCAGCTGCATATTGTCGCGTTTATCAGCGATATTCTTGCAAGCTTGTTGATTTTCACTAATACATTTCTCAGCTTCAACTACCTTGTTTTCAAGCGAAACTGTAGTTTGTTTAAACTGTTCTTGCTTAGTTTTTAATAACTTTTCTTCGGGAAATTTACTAAAAAAATGCCAAAGTTTTTGTAATAAATTTAAAGACGATAATTTAGTTTCTATCGTGCCTTTAAGATCATTTAATTCTGCAGTTAAACTCGAAGATTGCTCAGCATTTTCTTGTTGAATATTCTTCAATTTTTGCTCTAAAACTAGTCGTTCTTCATTAAGTTGACTTATTTGTTTATCAACTTCATCAAATGAAGCACTGTCAATATTGAGCGATGATGCAAGTACGTTAAACTTTTTCTGCGAGGATGCTTTTTGGGGTTCATCTAATAAAATACGTAAGGTTTCAATGATGGTAGACTTGCCAGCATTTGTTTCACCATAAAATGCAACCGTAAACGAATCCCACTCTGAATTGCGCTTCAGTTTATCTAGCTCCCTCGTGATACTCACATATAAGTCATTAAGTAAATCATGACTAAACGTTGCAACATCTTGATCTGTTGAATCAATTTCTGAGCTATTAATTGTTTCTATTAAATCTTTAATGACACTTTGTAGCTCTATATATATTAAATCTGGTTTTATATCGTTAAAATTCACAAAACTTCCTATTTTTTTACAACTAAATTTCAGCTAAAACCATTAACTGTCAAAAGACAAACAGTTAACGCCTTGCTCCCTAATTAAACTTTATTACATGAATGTATCAACATGGCTGTTAACACATTTACAGTAAACAATTTCGTTTACGTGTTATCCCCTACCTTTCTTGCTTTTCTAATGTTTAACACTTTATTGTCATGTTTGCTTTTCAATTACTTACAAAGTTTCGTACAATTTTAAACGTCACTCACTGAGTGATGAAATTAAACGTAGTTAATGGCTTTGTCTTTGTTCAATTTTAAACTCGGAATTTTTTTAATCCGACAATCTGTATTCGTATAATTTTTGGCTATAGTCTTTCGCCTTATTTCCTCGTCCTTTGCTCTGAACAACAAAGGTTAATGAATCATCAATTCTCATTGGTTTATCGTTTTTATCGCTTCCTATTGATGCAGCAGGATCATATGTATATAAAGCACGTTTAACACGCTCTAAAATTTCGTCGTTATCATATAAATCTTCCTCATCTAATTTCATTAATTGATGAAACAGTTTTAAATCTAATAAAGTTCCTTCTAACCAATCCACCGAGCATTTGTATCCTATTTTCCAATTAATAGATGAAGATTCAGTGTAAACTTCTAAATGTGTCGTATTGTTACCGACCAAACAAGAGCCTAATACCACACCAGTAATATTACGCTTTTGTGCCTTTGAATTTATTTCACCTAATACAGTACTTAGATTCATTTTCCCCATACGCAAGCCTGCACCATGACAAGCTATGTAAACATAGTAATTGTCATAATCCATTTGAGTAAGCTCATCTAAAGCCATTTTAAAGCTTTTAGCTTCATAAAAATTGGTGTGATAAAGATCAAAGCCACCATCTAGTCGCTCTAAGCCTTGAAAATAAGGGAGTACACTAACAACATTTTGATCTTGCTCATTACAGCCCCATGGTCTTTCCAAAATAATTAACGCATTGTGTTTCATAACTTCCCTAATTTATCTAGCGAGTAATTAATGTTAAGTGCGTCACTCACTGCGTGATGAAAGTAAAACGTAGTGAGTGGCTTTGTCTTTGGTTTAGCTTTGGCCTAGTTTTTTTAGTTTGGCTTAGCAGCTCTGGTTTTTTGCTTGCCTTTGCTTATTTTGTTGTTGCCAGCACAGTTTTACTGCGGCTTGGTGGCACGCATGGTTTGTTGGTTCATAGTTCACCTGCGAAAGCTTTTTGGCTTAGTGAATTAAATCCGTTCTCTGTATCATGTTTACTTATTTCATTTTTTTTCTTTAATTCATTAACTTGGGTAAACAAAGCAACAAACTTAAGTTGTAGATTTATAGGAGGAAGATATATCTCATGTTTCCATAACTCAGCAGTAGAAAGGCGAGGCATTTTTGCTCCAGCAACCTTAGTTTTCGCCCAATTCACAAAATAATCACTTCTAAGATACGATGCTAAAAACTCTCTAGTTAATTGTTTAAGATCTGGTTTTAAAGTTATTAATTCAGATGTCGCCATACCTGGTTTGTTAGGAATAACTACCTTATTTAAATATGGGCGAAGTTTTGAATATAAAACATGGGAACTATCAAAGTGATTTGTCGAACTTCCAACTTCATTCAAAGGTATTGATAACTCTTTTAATATTTTTCCCGTTTGTGCTTCCACTGCATCTAAATTTAACAACCAAATTTTTTCATCATTGCTTATTGATACATTTTTAGTTGAAATGGCTGGGGCAACAACTTTTAATACAGTAGTTTGCCATCCCTTCGGGTTGGTGACGGGATCGCCGAACATGTCTAGGAAGACGCTGCGGAGGAAGTCGTCGGCGAGGTTGATGGCTTGTTGGCGTTTGCGGCGGATGGCGTCGGCTTTGTCTAGTATCGCGGCGATGCGTTTTTGCTCGTCCAGTGGTGGTAGTGGGATTTCTAAGCTTTTTAAAAAATCTAATGTGATCCCTTTTACTGTTGCACCTTTACCTTCTGAATCTATATACTGAGCTTTAGACTCTAAAAATCGAATTAAGAAATCACGATCAACTTTCTCTTCATCATTAATAAATAGTGCCTTAAGGTCTTGATTAATAGCCATATCAACGGTATTGATTGCAAACTTACCTAAAGCCATTCTTGTCGCAGTCAGTATAGTTCCCGCAGGTATTATATTCGTAGCCGAATTACTTACACCCAACTCAGTAATTGCATCTTGGGTTTTAGATATTTCATTTTCTTTCAGGTCTTTTACAGAAGCCCATGGGATGCTCCCATTCCAATAATCCTCTATTTTTTTACTTGGTGTTCCGCCACCTTTTATCGTGACCAGTTCACCAAGCTTTACCATCGGCCAACTCACAGCATCTCCTCAAGTTGTTTTAAATCAGCAAGAATTTCATTCTCTAAATCCACTAACTTAGCCAAGATCTCTTTTGGTGGATCGTAGCTTTCTTCTTCGTACACCACTTCTTTGTAGCGGTTGATAGAAAGGTCGTATTTGTTGGTGGTGATTTCGTCTTTGCTTACCCAAAAATGCTTTTTGCTATCTGTTATAATACGGTCGTTTTCATCACTGGTGGCTTGTGCTTTATCGCGGGCTTTAAACTCGCTAATTAAGCTAGGTAAGTCGTTGTCTTTTATTGGGGTGCGTTTGTCGTCAAGCGAGAAACCGTCGGCTTGTACATCGTAAAACCAAACATGGTCGGTGCTGCCGCCTTTGGTAAAAATTAAAATGGCCGTTGAAACACCAGCATACGGCTTAAACACACCGCTAGGTAGTGAAATAACTGCTTCAAGCTGGTTGCCTTCTACCAATAATTGGCGTAATTGTTGGTGGGCTTTTGATGAGCCAAATAATACGCCGTCTGGCACTATGGTGGCAGACTGGCCGCCAATTTTTAACATGCGCTCAATTAAGGCGACAAACAGTAATTCGGTTTTTTTGGTTTTTACTTTACGCAGTAACTCTGGGCATACGTCTTCTTCGTCTAAACTGCCTTTAAATGGCGGGTTAGCTAAAATAATGTCAAAACCTTCTTTGGCCTCATTCGGGAAGTTTTCGCTAAAGCGTTGGCTTAAAGTGTCTTGGTAATGAATGTCGGGCTGTTTAATACCGTGCATCACTAAGTTCATGGCCGCTACGCGTAACATGGTGGCGTCAAAGTCAAAGCCGTGGAACATGTTGGTGTCTATATGTTCACGAGCTTCTGGGGTAATTAAATCGCCAGAATAAAGGATGTTTTCAACAGGTTTGCCGTTGGCATCAAGTAACGGTTTGCCTGCTTCACTATTACCATTGGTGCTGTCAGCTTCTGTTACAAACACAGGCTCGCGCTCTATGCCTTCTTCTGAGGTGTATTTTTCTAATAAGTATTCGTATGAGTTAGTTAAAAAGCCACCAGTGCCGGTAGACGGATCACAAATACGGCTGTTTACGCTTGGGTCCATCATTTCTACCATGGCGCGAATAATATGGCGCGGCGTTCTAAACTGGCCGTTAATGCCGGCGGTGGTGAGTTTACTTAATAGGTATTCGTATAAATCGCCTTTGGTATCTGAGTTTTCTAGCGGTAAGTCGTTCACCATTTCAACGGCTTTTACCAATAAAGACTGCTTTTGGATCATCAATTGCGCGTCTTTCATAAACTCGTTGAAAATTGCGCCTTCGGTTGTTTCGTTATCACTCGGTTTAGAGAAGTACGGAAATAACTCGTCTTTTACTAATTTATACAGCTCTTCTGCCCCTAAGTGACGTAAATTTTGCCAGCGTAAGTGTTGCTCGTTGTCGTTAAAACGGCGAGTAAATGGCTTTTTGGTTCTGCTGCTTCGTTTTTCATCGGCTTGCTCGTTCATGTCGAGCATACGGGCGTACATTAAAAAGGTGATTTGCTCAATCACGGTGAGCGGGTTGGTGATACCGCCTGTATGAAATTCATCCCATAACCTGTTTATCTTGCTTTTTAGTGGACCTGTGATCATGTTTGTTTTTTTTCCAGTATGAATGTTTGGGCATATCCCAAAAAATAAAATGTACTTACTTGTATTTGCTTATGCTTGTTTTAGCTTAAGAGGTTTTCAATTAAGCGAATGATAACTCACTATTATAAGGTAATGCTGCCGCGCATTTTACTAACAATAAGGCTTTTTCAAGTTCGTTAGCGTTTTCGGTTAGGCGTTGCTCGTTAAGGATGTACCCTTGTAATAAATGTTGCTTTAAGGTTTTAGTTGCCCATTGGCGAAAACGAGTGGCTTGGGTTGAATTAACGCGGTAACCCACTGATATTATTGCATCAAGGTTGTAGTATTTTAATTTACGTTTTACCTGCCTTTTACCTTCTTTACGAACTACCGAGAAATCCTCGGTAGTTGCAGGTTCATCGAGTTCACCAGATTTATAAATATTCTTTAAGTGCAAGCTAATATTATCGGTAGACGTATTAAACAATTGTGAAAGCTGTACTTGCGACAGCCATAAACTTTCTTCTTGCAGTGCAACAGCTAACTGTAAGCTACCATCGTCGTTTTGATAAACTTCTAAAGTATTTTTTTGATTTTCATTCATATTATAACCTTACTGCTTTATTAACCGTTGGTGACTTGTTGCCAAGTTCAACATCAAACTGTTTAATAAATTGCTGTATAACATCGGCCTGTTCATCACTAAATACACCGTCTAACCCCATGTCGTGAATTTGGGTAAACGGCGCATCGTAAAGTTGCTCTATTTGAATTGCGCCATGGCGAATTAAATGATTTTTTAACATGCCAATAAAGCGTTGTTGTTTGGCGTTAATATGAGTGTGTATTTGTTGCACAAACTCGGTAAAGGTTTGCTCAATCGTGTTTTTGTCCATGCCAACTATAGTGCGTAATATTTTGTCTAAGGTTGCTGACGATTCAGGGAAAAACTCTGTTAAGGTGTTTAAGTCAACACTTGGATTTTGGGTATGCACCAGTGAGTTAAGCTGTGCTAAATCGGCGGCGGTTACAGGCTTACCTTGACGAATTTTTTGTAGCACGGCATCGCTTTCAAATAATGGCGCAAGGGTTTGTTCAACTTCTTGGCGAAATATTTGGTAATCAATTGAAATAATTTTTGTTGGCCGTGCGGCTTCGTTAATTTCATCAAGCTCTTCTTTGATGTCGATAACATAATCAATGGGTGGTGGTTGTACGCTTTTAGCGCGTAAATGAATAATAGTGCGTAGTGCTACACGGCTTTGCTCTAAAGCCGAAAAGGTTAAGTTAGCCCAGTAATCTTCTGTTTGAATTTTAGCAATATCGCTGGCTTTAGCGCGCACTTCGTTTAAGTGCATTTGTAAGGTTTCAACCTTGTTCATTACCCCTTGTTTCACTAAGTCAATTTGGCTTGGGTCGGTAAACAGTAAGGTTTGAATAATGGCTATTTCGTTATCAAATTTAAACGCTTCACTGTTGCCCATTATATTACGCCATTGCATTAACTGGGCTAGGTGTTCATATAACTTTGCTTTGGTGTCTGGGGTAAATTGGTTTAATACTTTTTCGTCTTTGCAGCTTTCAACCACTTGCCAAGCTTCGCGTATGGCAATGGTGTTCATATCTAACGCACAAATATCTTGATAAATTAGCTTAATCACTTGATCGAAGGTGTCTAAATCGGCTTTTTTTAGGGCGGTTTCTGCTAACAATAGGCGTGATTCAAATAATTTTTGCGTTAACGATTTAGCTTGTTTTACGTCTGCTTCTTCGGGATCCATGTCAAAATATTCAAAGTTTTCCCAGTGATCAAATATTAAGAAGTGCGTTTTATCTTTACCTGTACCGTAAAGATTTTTACATAAACGCGTGCCACGGCCGATCATTTGCCAGAACTTTACTTTTGATTTAATGGGTTTAGCAAAAACTAAATTAACACATTCAGGCACATCGATACCGGTGTCTAACATGTCTACCGAAATAGCAATGCGAACGCTGTTTTCTTCGGTTGATTTAAAATCGTCTATCAGCTCTTCGGCACGTTCATATTTTGAGTGAATAACGCGACAAAAGTTACTGCCTAGTTGCGGATACATTTCGCTAAATAGCGTTGCCATTAATTCGGCATGGGCAATGTTACGGGCAAATATTATGGTTTTACCGGGTAATTGGCCGTCAATATCACGTATGCCTTTGTCCATTAAGTTACGTAAGATAAGACGGTTGGTGTCTTTGTTTTTTACCGCTTCGTCTACTTGTTTGGCGTCAAAATCTAACTCATTTGGGTCAATGCCTTGATCTTCTAATTGGGCAATTTGTTCGTCGGTGAGTTTGTCTTTTTTAATGCCTTCGCGTAAAAATTTAGTGGTGTAACTGACAATTTTATAGGGTACTAGGTTGCCTTCTTCGATGGCTTTTTCTAGTGGGTAATTGGCGGTGGGTAATTTAAAGTCACAACCAAATAGCTGACAAGTAGAGCGCGAAACCATTTCTACGGGTGTTGCGGTTAGGCCAACTTCTAGGGCGTCAAAGTATTTAAAAATATCGCCATAAATATTGTAAATAGAACGGTGCGATTCATCGGCAACAATTAAGTCAAAATAACCAACGTCGTATTTTTGATAAATGCTCATCATGCCTGGATAAGTGGCAATAAATACACGGGAGTTTTTAGCTAACGATTTTTTGGTTTTACCAACAATATACAAAGGTTCGTTGGTAAATTCGTTAAAGGCATTGCCCGCTTGTTTACGTAGTTCTTTTCGGTCACATAAAAACAATACCCGTTTTGCCCAACCAGCATCGAGTAAACGTTTAGCCAGTGCAATAGACACACGCGTTTTACCTGTGC
This sequence comes from Colwellia sp. E2M01, assembly GCF_018860585.1. GTDB lineage: Bacteria > Pseudomonadota > Gammaproteobacteria > Enterobacterales > Alteromonadaceae > Colwellia. Next base: position 54,064 of record NZ_JAHKPR010000017.1, on the reverse strand, counting down.
CTGTTGCTTGTACGATAAGTGATTTTCGGTGTTTGTCACTAAAGCGTTCACATACGCGAGATATGGTTTCCATTTGATACAAGCGCCCTGCAACATTGGTATCAATCGGTGTTTGGTTAAGATCTTTTTTAAGATGGCGTTGTTTAATTAAGTATTGCAGCGAGTCTTTTGCATAATAGCCGTATATTTTTCTGCTGGGATAATTTTGCGCATCGTCTAATATGCGAATGTCGTAGCCGTTAGAATAAAAAATAACAGGGCGTTGGCCGTATTGTTTTTCAAGCGCGTTGGCGTATAACTTGGCTTGTTCTCGGCCTTTTTCTACTGATTCACGCGTGCGTTTGGCTTCAATAACCGCAAGGGGTTTGCCGTCGTCGTCCCATAATACGTAATCGACATAACCAATACCTGTGGCAGTGGGTTGATCTGATACTTGTATTTCTTTGCCGACTTCTGCGGTGCTTGATTCATCAAATGAAACATCCCAGCCTGCACTTTTCAGATCCATGTCGATGATACGGGCACGGGTTTGCGCTTCATCAAAATTAAAGCTTGAGGTTATTTGTTGATTGCGCGCTTTAACTTGGATAACTTTTTCGGTGTTAATGGTTTGTTTTAATTTTACCGCTTCTAATTGGGCTTGCTTTTGCGCTTGTTCCGAGGCTTCTAGTTCTGCTAGTGCTTTTTGTAAGCGCGCTTCATTTTCTGCAAGTTGTTTTTCAAGTGATTTATTCTTTTTAATAAACTCAGCATCTGTTTGTTCAAGCGGTTGCTTTGGTGTTGGTACGGTAAATTCTGGGCAATCGGTTTGTTTACCGTTATCGTATGCCATAAATAAATAACATGCGATAAAGTAACTTTCTTTTAAAATCCAAATGGCTTGATGTTGTTCAACGCTACCTTCATGGGCTGCTTGGTTGCCACTTTTACGAATAGCATGAAGTTTATCGGTAATTAAGTGTGGAACCGCGCTGGTAAAATCATCTGCGGTTAATTTATCGTAAATATTTGAGTTAGGAAAAACAGGAAGGCTTAACTCTTTGTATAAATAACCAACCACTTTCTCCGCAAAACAACGTAACTTGACTAACGCGCTTTGTGGATCGCTGATCACATAGTCTTCTGCAAAGGCAGCAAGCTGGTGTAGCTCTGGCCATTTGTGTTGAATATGTTCAAAATTCATTGATTGCTTCATTCCTGTTTAATTCCTTATATCCGTATTTTTACTACTGCAGCTATAGTGCCAATCATGAATGTTGTACTACATTCAACTTGCTAACCCAAGATCTTTTATCCATTTAGACAATACTTGATGACTTTTTAAACCAAGCATTGCGGCAGCTTTCGTTTTATTATTACCACAAGCTTTTAACGCGGCTTTAATATAACTTTTTCTTTGAAGATCAAGAATATCATTGATATTGACTTTTTGTCCAAGTGTTAAATTTATCTGGGTATTTTTTACTGCTTTTTCACGAGTAATAACGGCTTCTTGAATGTCTTTTTCAGATAATATTTCTTTATCTGTCCATAAAAAAGCTCGGTTTAATGTGTTCCATAATTCTCTAATATTACCTGGCCACGATTGATTTAAGATAAATTTTATTGCGCTTTGGGAAATATTTTTACTTTTGTAGCTAGGGTGTTTGTTACCAATAAAATTAATTTCAGTTATTAACGCTTGGGTTAATGGCTCTATATCTTCAAGTCTATTACGCAGCGGTGGTATGTCGATAATACCTACTGCAAGGCGATAAAAGAGATCTTCTCTAAACTGCTCTTGTTCAACTTGCTGCATTAAATTTCTGTGTGTTGCGGCAATAATCCGCACGTCGACATTAATGGTTTTATCACTGCCTACGGGGGTTATTTCGCCTTGTTGTAGTGCGCGTAATAATTTTACTTGTACTTGCGGCGTTAACTCCCCTACTTCGTCTAAAAATAAGGTGCCACCGTCTGCTTGTTCGAACAGGCCACTATGCTCTTTATCTGCGCCGGTAAATGCCCCTTTAACATGACCAAATAAAATGGAGTCAACGAGGGTTTCTGGTAACGCGCCACAGTTAACCACTTTAAGGGGCTTATCGGCACGTAAACTTGCCGCATGAATGGCATTCGCTAATACCTCTTTACCTGTACCAGTTTCGCCTAAAATAAGTGCAGGCAATTCAGATTGTGCCAAGCGTTTGGCCTTGCTAACCACAGTTTTCATTGCGGGTGATTGAGCGATAATATAACTAAATGCTTTATTTGTGGAGGGAAGTGAGACTGCTTTATCGGCAATATTTTTAGCTGCTGACTTTATATACGCTTTACCAAAATCAACGGGAATATCGACATTAACGACACTGTCGTTTTTAGATGACTGAAGAAACTGAGTGTTAGATTTGCCTTTGCCCACCAAAATGGAGGCGGCGGTCATGGTTGGCGTACCCGAGGTTAAGTTAATAAATAACTGCTCAGCCTCGGTAGATAATTTAGCTAGCCACTTTTCACTGTGTTTTATAATAGAGGGGTAGTCGATTGCCGAAGTAATATTTGCTTTGCTGATGGAGATGTTTTCAGTTGGTCGCCCTATACGTGCTAATGCTTTTTTTAACCACCTTTCGTAACTGTGCCAGTCTTCTTCCCAGGTATTGGCGAATATAACAATTTTATCAAACGGCGTTTCATTAAAAATAGCCAAGCTTGAAATTGCGGCATTTTTACCTTCTTTCATGTGTTGAATGTCGGTAAAGCCTAACCAGGTATATAAAGTATTCATAAACAGCTACAGTTTTGTTATTTAAGAAGTAACTTATATTACCTTAAATAAAAATAATTACAGTACCATTTATTAATAGGTGGCTAAGCTTACACTTCTTCGAGTAAATTAAAATTTGTTTAATGATTATTTTATCCATCGAAAATATCACTTAGATAAAGACTCAACGCTCTACTCCACTCATGATGATCTTCAAAGTCTATTTTTTCTAAACGCTCACTTACCCAAACAGACAGAGCCTCACGATTATTGTTTTTAACATCCTTAGCAAGAATTAAAACTAATTGGTCTGAATTAGGTGAAATCTGAAAAGTGGCGAGCAAATAGGAAGTAATGATATTAATTTTCTTATTTTTAAGCACCCTTTCTTGTTCTTCCTTACATATACGAGTTAACTTATCTTCCGTGGTTATCACTATATTCTTAGTACTTAGTTTGGTTAAATTACGCATATTTAGCCCCCCTTTATAACTTTATATTTTTTTCTAATAAAACTTCAAATGCACTACCGTCTTTTCTAGTTAAATTCGGAACAAATCTCGAGTAAACCTTAAATAACATTTCTGTGCTGGCATGCCCCATTTGTTTTGCAATCCACTCTGGCGACTCTCCTGCTGCCAACCACAATGTAGCGGTAGTATGTCTTGTTTGATATGGGCGCCTTCTGGCAATTTTTAATCTAGCAAGTAAGGGATACCACACTCTTTTAGTTGTGTTATTGTGATCAATGTTTCCGCCCTTAGTGTTACAAAAAACATATTCTGAGAGCTCTGCTGTACATTGATATTGTTCTTTTAGTGCTTTATATACTGCTGCACTCATGTCTATATCACGTTGAGAAGAATCATTTTTTGTATAATCATCATCACCTAATACGAGTGTTTCTCTCACTTTAATGCAACGACTTTCAAAATCGACATACTTCCATTTTAACCCGTCAATTTCGCCTGTTCTCATACCTGTGAAAAAGCGCACAACATAATAATTTTTATAATCCGCTCTAACTAAATTGATAATCGTATTTACTTCAGAAAAGTTAAAAGGTTCGATGTCAGACTTTTGCGTTTTCAATACTTTTATTTTATAAAAAGGTGTTGAAAAGCCATACCTTTCACCTGCTTCTTCAAAAATACGTTTAAGGGGATCCATTATTTTGTTTATTCGGTTGTTCGAAATTGTTTTTCTACCTGAACGTCCAGGTAATTTAGCAATATGAGTTCGAAACTTTATGATATCGACTCTCAATATTTTACCTACTTCTAACGAGCCGAAGTACGGCAAATAATGTTTATTAATTATGCTTTCAATATTAAGCAAATGAGATTTACGCCAAGCGAGTTTATTATCTTCAAGCCAGTCGTTGATGTAAGTTGAAAATAATGGAGTTATACTTTCGTTATCTTGCTCATTACCGTTATCCTCCTGTTTTTCTAGATACTCGAACTCTACGAGCTTCTTACTACGAGGAAAATGTTCGGCGTAATTAAAAACTCCCGCTCTTATCTCTGCTTCTATTTGAGCGAGTTGTTTTTCTAGTTGTTTACGATTAGCAACATTATCAACAAAATGTGTTTGCTCCCGACATCGCTTACCTAAATAAGTAAAATTAAAAAACAATTTTTGGGTGTCTTTTCGAACTGAAATACTAGCCATTACACGTCCTCCATAGTGTGCGCAAACGGCATAGCGATTGAGTCTTCCATTAAACTCAACATATCCTTTTCAATTTTCTCCCATATAAATAGAATTTTTCTGCGTCCAAACGGACGAATATAATGTGTCCCCTCAAACAAACAGGAATCGATTAACTCATTTCTAATCGTTCTAGTGTTGTAATGAATTTTTTCAGCTAACTGCTCTGTGGTTAAATATGTGTTATTCATTTTTCACCTCATGTACTATAATGTAACTAATAAAACAATTTTGTACCTACAGGAGTGATTATATACTCAAAAATACCTACTGCAAGTATTTTTTTGCATATTTTTGATATAAATTACCTTTAAATATGATTAAATGTCATTTATCAACCATACTGGGTGAAAAGAAAATTAGAGTGGCGGAACTATCTCGTGACACTGGAATTAACAAAAATACGCTACACCGTCTTTATAATGAAACGGCGACACGTATTGATTTAGAGATGATTGAGAAACTTTGTAAGTACTTAGAAATCCAAATAGAAGATTTGTTTGAATTAATTGAGTAATCGATAAAGTCAGTATTAATAATTGGTTGTTCTATTAACACGGTAAAGTTATTAACGTGGATTTAGTGCTGGCTCGGGGTAAGTATTCAGTGAAACGTTTTTAATTGACTTGAGTGGTGAATTCACAATGAAAAAATACTGCATAAAACGTAATAAACAAAAACTCACCCAAGCACTACGCGACAGTAAAAGAAATAATCTTTGTCTTTTACTTTGGTTATCATTACGAAATCAACTCTCGATAAGCAAACAAAAAAAGCGAGCTATGAAAAAGTATGGTTCAACATTAGATTTCGAAAATGCTGAATTCGATAGTTCATTACAATGGTTGATGGTGATAGAACTCGTTCCAGGTATTAGCCTTAAAGACTCGTCAATTCGAATATTTCAGTCTCTCGGCGAATTGCCTAGAGAGTTTCAGGAAGAGTTTTCATATTACTGGAAATGAAAAACCTTCTAAACTTAACGATGTTGGCGTATTAAAACCACTAATTTACTACGCCATCTTCGTGAATATCTACAACTTAATATCGTTATATATAGGCAAGAATCATGGTTAATCTTTCAATATGGCTTATAGCACGAGTTAAGTAGCAAACACATAAAAATACTATATCTCGACAAATAATACTGTCGTGTTTGTCTATCAATCGTCTTATCGACATTTTCAGGTTAAGATGATTAAAAGTCTAACTCATGATTAGTATCAATAACTTTTGATTCTTTTATAGAGGTTAGTGTACCTGTAAATTTCCGAGAATCTTTTAACCTCTCTAGGTATTCAAACTCAATATCAACTTTAATTTGATTATAACCTGCATCCCAAACTTTTTGCACAAGATCATCTGGTATAGCCAGAGTTGCTGTGAATTTTTTATTATCAACTTCACCACAAAAAATAGCGCCTGCAGCTCGTATATAATCGGGTTTATTAACACGGCAACTCTTAAGTGAGCCTTTTATGTATGAACTTTCATGCTTTCCAATTTTTGGCATTTTTGATAATTTCACACTGTTTTTTCCGGCCACGAGCTTGATATCATCCCCCTCCAGTTTACTTAAAATATCAACCGCTTTAGAAGGGAGTTCGTTGTTCGACAAATTGAAGTCTCGAGCTCGGCCTACTCCTTTCTGATGAATCAAATCGCAATATTTTTGTGCGTTGTGAATAGTACTTTCAAGTCCTTTCATCAACTCAATTTCTATGTTACTTTCATCATGGTCGTATTGAGTTTTGCTTTCATCATACGTTACTAATATTTTATGATTTTCAATAAAGAATTCTATCTTTTTTTTATTTTCTGAGCTCGAAACATGTAATCTCAATAATTGTAAAATTAATAATGACAGTGCACTAAATTTCTCTGGATCAATTTTAAGCCGATCACTACCATTTACCTTGATTATATAACCAACATTTATAAATATACTCATCTTCTGGATCTCCTCATTGTTGTTTGGCCATTTCCCTAGTTTTTAATAGAAAAATAGCGTGGATAATTTTGTTATCGTTATTGATTTTTTGTTTGTCCCCTTTTTGTATTAATTTAACTACTGAGCCCACTCTTTTACTCAGCTGTTCCCTAACTGTGACTCTTTCGTTTGTATCAATCAGAGCGCAATCGATACACGAAAATATGCAACTAAACTTACTCAGCTCAGTGTTATCAATCACAACCCCAAACCGATGGTGATAATATTTATCAAAAAATTCTGAGAACTCTTTTTGTTGAGATTCAAACAACTTAGCCAGTTTTTTAAGTAACACTTGAAAGTCTTCATGCTTGATGTATTTTGCAGCTTTAAGTTGTTTTTTCTTATTCGATTGAAAAACTACATCACTTAAATCGGAGCTAATATTTGTCCCTGAATACCCAGTTGTATGTTTGATTTGTCTCGTCGCATTAATCACTGATAAGACGAAATTGAACTCTAATTGAAGCGCATTTGTTATTTCTGTAACTATTTTCCCTGCCTCTGCTAAGCGAATAATCCTTTCGACATTGTTCATTTGATTGTAAATTGTCTTTTCACTATTAGTTGAAATAGGTGTTAGCGTATTGTTAGTTAGATCTTTACGAGAACTCACTAATTGCTGATAACCAGTCCACGTTTTAGCATTGTATGAACACAGCGGTAAGAACCCAAAGCGCTCAAAATTACCCCGCGATAAAATTTTGTAGATATGAGATCTTTCAATGTTAACAAGAGATGTAAGAGATGCTTTATCAATAGTATTAATCAGTATTTTTTCGTTTTCTGCAGCGCAGATTAAATTGAGCACGTGAATATAACTGCGTAGTGTTGTACTAGGACTAACATGCCCAAGCGCTAACGAAATAGCATTCAGGATATGCATCTTCGATTTTTGCTTTCCAATCAGTTGAGTTTTGACCTTGTCCGATAGATCATGAATATCTTCTCTTCTGCACCAAGCCTGTACCTCTTTATACATGGCTTGGGAGTAGATATTTTCAGACATTAACAACAATAAATAATTGGCAAAACTATGTCGCGCATGGTGGAGCCTTATACTATCATCGCCTGTTGAAATACGAAGTGCTTCGATTACTCTACTGATATATTCACCGACCGGCACAAGACATTTAGCGGTGGTTTTATCACTGAAAAACCAAGGATTTTCTACATCATGATGATAAGTTCTAATTAGTTTAATTTGTTCTGATATCAGTGCTTTTTCTTCATCAGATAAAAAATAACTAACGGGAATTCTTCGATTCGAGTTTATTGTTTTTGTTCTAAAAAAATAGCTCGTACGAACATGAATAACCCAATTATTGATATCAATATCGTTTAATCTTAAATGTGTAGCTTCTCCAGATCTAAGTCCGGCTCGATAACACAAGATTAAAATGAGCTGGTTAATTCTTCGCTCGTGTGAACTTGAATATCCATCATTTTTTAAGAGCTCTAATGCTTCATTATATTCACGCATTGAAATAATATTCGCGTCTGCGTCATGGTGATTGTTTCCAATAGTTGGCTCAACATCAAACCAATTAACTGGCGAACAATGATATGTTTTCATAATAAAGTTATGAAAATTCCGCATATTTTCTGCTCTCTGAGCGCGATCTTTTATACTTCGAGAATCTAACGCATCGCTATATATCTCTCCCAGCTCTTCAGATGATAAATTTAAAAATGAACAGTCAATCGTTTGCTCAATCATCGGTTTTGCTACGTTCGATATATATGTTTTAACTGTGCGTACTGCAGTTCTTTTTCGCCCTCCTCTACCGGGCCTTTTTGAAACATCAATCAGCCAGAGCATGAGAAGAACCATAATTTGATCCAACGACTTAGAAGATTCGATTAATACATCTAAGTTACTTTCCCCCTCAGAGTCTACACAATTTGCCCAAGTTTCGATCAAAACATTAGTTACGTTACTGTGACCAACACCTTGTTGTTTTAGTTGATATAGGTTTGATTGTAATGTTCGTAATAACTGTCGAGATTTTTGATAGCTTTCACTACTAGTTGTACTTTGCTCATGACTAAACGGAGCAGTGCTATGAAGAGTAATTTCTGCTGGCTCAATTAATGATTTCGTAAAACTTATTGGTACGGGTGACAACCATCTACAGAGTGTTCCTGACGACAAATTTGTAGTTTGTATACGTTCGTTTTGATACGCATGCGATAGCGCCCTTGTAGTTATACTTCTTGATTTTCGTAGATACTCCCCAGTTGAATCAATATTTTCCAGCGCTTTCCTTGCGTTAGCATCAAAGTTACTGTGCTTGCTTATTTTGTGTAAGACACGTTTATAAATACTACTTTTAACTCCCTTTGCGCTTTTTACTTCTAAGCCAGAAATATCGTATTTTTGTATTAACAGCAGTGAAATAGAGTCAATATGAACTATTTTAAGTTTATCAGATTTACTATCTTTCATCTCAAACCAAGCAACTCCACTTTCATAAATAGAGGGCGATGTAATAACTCTCAAGTTTTCTATATTAGTAGGGACATTCATTTTGCTATTCACAATTAAACTACACCATATTCGTGCCAGCTGCTCTTGAGGTGTCATTGTGTTTTTCGGTGTTAATAACCAACGATTTATTTCACTTTTGATTTGTATCGATTGACGCATATCCAACAACGAATTTGTATCAAGACAAAGTAAGGTTGTTTCATCTTGCGTACTAAACCACCTTGATGACTTTATAATTTTTGAAGTAAAGCGGTTTAATAATGCAATTCGTCGTTCGAGTGATATGCCACATTTTTTATCTGATACAGCTATTTGTAGTAATGTATCGACAGTTTTATCATGTGTTTTTGCATTTTGTAACGCTCTGACCTTTGGACTGACGAGTTGTCGTATCCAACGGATTTGCTCTGCCCTTTCAGTATTTTCTGAGCGCATTAAGTAAGGAGGTTTATATGGAGACTCAATTTCTTGATCAGCTAAAGGAAACTTAGGTCCTTTAATTATTGTGTATTCAATGGCTTCAATACCGATCTCGCCTAACATAAGGTCGATAGACGTACCGACAGGTGTTAAATCATTCAATGTCGCTAAAGAATGATCAGATAATATATGCTCACCATTACCGACATGTCCCATTAAAGACTTGGCAAAGTTATATTCACCAAAACCTCGCATGGAAGAACAAAAATAATGACGTAGGAAATTCAAGGGCAGATTTACTTCAGGAGCCATGTAAGACTCGATGTCTTTGTAACCTACCGAAACTGCATTCAACTTGGTAAGGCCTGCGCTATTAATGATGTGAAAGAATTCAGGTTCGTCATTAAGACTGAGTGTTGCTGCTTTTGCTAGTTTAGCTGCTATACCATCATTATAATTTTTCATTGTTCTAGCTAAATCAGCGCAATGATTTTTGTATGCTAGCCATTGCTTATTAGCTGTTTCAGATTGTGGTATTAAACGAATAGCACTATCGACAAAGTTTATTTTATCACTGATTAAACTTAAACTATTAACTTCATCATACGTTGTTGAAGTAAAACCAAATTCAGTTCGACTGCGATGCCCTGTTGCCGCAACTAGCGTTAACAGCGTGTAATTCACATATTCGTTATGTCGTTCAATGAGTTGCTCAATACAAAGTTTTTTTTGTGATAATTCGTTTACTAACAACTCTCTCTTTTTAGTGATTACTTTCGAAACTTTATCTTTATCGATAGTTAACCAGCTACCTACAACAGTATTATCGTCGTGACTAGTATGATCACTTACTGTAAAACCTAATGATGGAATGACTTGGGTATAATCATTTCTCAATTTTTTCGTCTTGGCAGAAAGGTAGTATAAAGTGGTGGATGTATCAAACTCAGTATTAGCTAGCATGAGTGATGCGTAGCCACCGTCAAATTGATGAGTTATTTTTTCAAAGGTTGTCGCCCTAATTCCAGCAGCAGTAATTCTTCTATGAACTTTTGTATTATTTTTCCAAAACGGCTTCAAGAACTTGGCGAGTACAGTACTTATTTTATCGTTTTTGGAAAAGCAAAGTTCTCCAATATTAAGTACTTGTTTTTGATTTAACCCATACTTTACCTCATGTTGTATCTGTCGCTTTTCAATAGCATTCACCAACTCCGCGGGTATTGGTAAAGATAGCCAATCACTATGTTCTTCCAGTAATTCTTTTTGAACCAATGTTGGGCTAAAGAAATCAGGCATTTCAATGCTTTTACGATTCCAGGTACCCGCTTTCAAGTCGATAAAATCCTCTTCCATTTTTGAAAAATCAGGAGGTTCTGAATAGATGTTTATTTCAGAGATTTCATCAAAAGGCTTTGAGGTTAGTAGTACTAATGAGAGAAAAATAGCTTCGCTTTCCTCAGTGTTCAACTTCATTTTTAAAAAGGAAACGAACTCAATTATTTCATGTTCAGCCAAAGCTATTGGTCGCCAGGGTAAATGCATTTTTTCAACTAAACTTAATCGACTTCCGTATATGCCCGCAGCATTTTTAGTTCTACTATCTAGCTCAATATCACCTGGTATAACAACTTCGACAAGGTCAGTAACTTCGGGGGCACCTCCACAAGTACCATCAGGAGCACCAAAAATACGCTTTCCGTTTATCTTCGTGCCGTTTCTAGTTGTCGTAACGTAGTTTGTATCTTGTACTCCATTATTTGCTGGCTCCTTAACATCCTTTTCAACCTTTTTTTTAGGTTTTTCTTTATAACGTCCTTCATCATTTTTAACTCTAGGTTTTACTTTTCTGACAAAAGGTTCATTATCATAAAGTTCTGACCACGCCCTTAAAAACTGTTCTTGAAAGTCAATATCACCATCGTGAATTAACCTATACAATATGTCTGCTAACTTGTTGTATTTTACTTTCTCTATACTGACATACCTTATAAACTGAGTATGACAAGCAACTATTTTTCTAAGTGAAGTCGCAGCACTTGTTAGCAATGCTAACTTTTTTATTTCATCCCAGTCATTGTGCTTCGAGATTTGAAGTAATATAAAATGAAGTATATAAACTAAAGGTTTTTGTATATCATTAAAATCGTTTCCAAAATTTTGACAATATAATGCAGCAACAGGGTATTCATCTAAACGCCCATGCAAGGGGTTCCTAGTGGTTCGTCTTTCTTCTTTTATTTTTTCTTTAAAATATTCAGATTCAATAATTTTAGTAAGTGCTATTATGAGTGATGTGTTGGCTTCTTTCACTTCGCTTGGACAATCAATACATTCAACAGTTGTTATTACATCTGTTAGTCTTTGCAAAATACTACAAATATTTATAAGTTCAGGAGGTAACCCTAGCGCCTGAATATTTTTGATAAATACTGCAGATTCACTTTCATTTAAGCAATTCAAAAATTCTTTGATAATTGCGTTATCTATTAATTTTTTTGAAGTCCAGCTTTGTTCTAACATCTATCCAACTTACCTATATTTAAAATATTGCTATTTACACAGCGTCAAAAAAGTCTTCTATATTCTCTGTATGTGAGTTTTTTCATAAAAAATACAAAAACTGAAATTTTTTTAAATTACTCCTGTAAATCCAGTTATTGATTTACTTTCAGGATGCAACTTAAAAATCACATCAACAATAAAAAGCTGAGTATTTTTAAAAATAATTGAAATGTAACGCTTTTAAACAACATCTTATTAGCCAGAACAATAAGGTTGATTAGCTCTCGTCGTTATAAAAAATCTAGAGTTTCTCCAGCTCAACGACCTTCATTGAAAGTAATTAAATTTATTATGCAGTAATTTAAAGAGGATATGACTTATTAGAGGGCTGTTTTTTAGCCCCCTAATTTTTTTATTTGAATTGATATAGTTTATTGGAGTAGCATACAGAGCACTAATCAGAGTGTTTGATATTAATCACTCTATCTTCAACATGTTGTAGTAATGGCGCTAGTTCATGGGTAGGCGAGTTAAACCAGTAATCTTTATCTCTGGCTAAAATTAAAGCCGGCATGCGTTGATGGTATTGCTGACATTTGTCATTAGGTTGTGTGGTTAAAGTTACTAGCTCAGTTTGCTCTCGTTGAAATAAAATGCCTGCCATGGTGATCACCCCTTTTTTAATGGACATCAAAAATGGAGTATTTAAGCAACCTTTAATGGTGGGAAACCATTATTAGCTTTATGTGGTCGTTCATAGTTATAACGCCACAACCATTTTGTAGCATAGTCAGATACTTCTTCCAAGCTATCAAATAACTTTTTACTTAGCCATCCATAACGAACCGTTTTATTAAACCTCTCAACATAACCGTTTTGTTGTGGGTTACCTGGCTGAATATATTCAATTCTGATGTCACTTTTATTTGCCCATTTTACAAACTCATGAGAAATAAATTCAGGACCATTATCACACCGAATGGCCAACGGCTTCCCCCTCCACTCAATAAGCTGATTTAAGCTTCGCAGCACTCTAGCTGTTGGTAATGAGTAACCTGGTTCAATTACCAATCCTTCACGTTTGTAATCGTCAATAACGTTAAACAAGCGAATTGTGCGACCGTTACTTAGCTGGTCATGCATAAAATCTATTGACCAAACTTGATTCGGCTTAATTGGCTCTTTAAGAGGCTCTGGCTTATGACGATTTAAACGTCGCCTTGGCTTTATTCTCAGATTCAATGAAAGCTCAGTATAAATGCGGTAAACACGCTTGTGGTTCCACTTTTTACCTTTCACGTTACGCAGATAATCAAAGCAAAGACCAAACCCCCAGTCGCTTTCATCATTGGTTAAATCAACAAGCATTTGAGCTATTTCTTGATTATCATCACAAAGCTTTGCTTTGTATCGATAACACGTTTCGCTTATTTGAAAAGCTTGGCAAGCTAGCTTTATAGTTACGCCCATAGAGGCAACGTAGTATTGCGCCATCTCTTTGCGTTTCGATGGCTTTACCACTTTTTTTGCATTGCTTCCTGCACGATTTCTGCTTTTAGTTTTTCATCGACGTACATCGGTGATTATCCCAATTACTGGCATATGCCTTGCCAGCATATTATGCAGATCGACCTCTGCTTCTTCGACTCTCCGTCCGTCCTATTGTATACAAATCCAAGCAACATGAATATGTCGGTTTGAATCTCGTTCAGTGGCTCTTCCTTTTATAAGTTTCTCAAGTTCAGCCTGAGTTTCTTTGAACTGAGACATTTCCAAGCCTCTAGTATCAAATATTGTAAGTCTTTGGTAATTTCTCTTGTATTTTGAGTTACAGGGCGTCCCTGTCCAGTTTCTGCAAGATTTTTTTGAAAGACAGCATTTATTAGAGTGCTTTACCCACACCTGACCTGCCAGCGATGAGAATATTAATATTCCCCCGTTCAGTAGTTGCTTTCTGAATTGCTTGCGTGAGAATTTCGTCGATATTTGCCATTGTTACTCCAGATGGACAGTGTGATTTTTCTTAGACATAATGACTCCCCACGAGGCTAGCCTCCATTCGTGGGTTAATTTAAAAAATCAGAGCCATAATTAGTTTGTCAATGAACTAAAGCGGAGGCTAGCATAAATAAATGTAACATACTTTTTATCGGATTAGATACACATAAAACATTTACCCAACTTGCTGTTTTAAAAGATGAACGTGGCGCCAAACCGGAATCATTGGGAAGGATAAACACTAACAAATCTGCGTTTATCAAGCTTGCAAGGCAACTACAACCCAAATATCCAAAGGCAACCTTACACTTCATCTATGAAGCAGGCCCTTGTGGTTATTGGATTTATAGACTGTTAACCAACCTAGGTCATTGTTGTTATATCGTTGCCCCTTCTCTTATCCCTAAAAAGCCAGGTGACAGAATAAAAACAGATAAACGTGATGCAGTAAAATTAGCGTTGTTATTTAAAGCGGAAACGCTTACCACCATTTATGTGCCCGAAGCTGAAGATGAAGCTATACGTGATTTATCTCGTGCACGTGAAACGGCTATGAAAGATTTGAAGGATGCGAAATATCAACTAAAAGGCTTATTTTTAAGGAACAATATCACTTGTAAAGTAAACGATAATTGGTCTAAGCAACACTTACGTTGGTTAACCGAATTAGTGCTACCGCACCCAAGCCAGCAAATTGTTTTACAAGAAATGATACAAACCATCACTGAACGTATTAAACGTGTAGAGCGTTTAGTAAATGAACTTGAGCATCAAATAAAACAATGGCGTTACTATCCTGTCGTGAAAGCGATACAAGCAATGCGAGGGGTAAGAATGTTAGTTGCTGTTGGTACTATTGCCGAATTAGGGGATCTACGACGTTTTGATCATCCCAGAAAATTAATGGCGTATCTTGGATTAGTGCCTAGTGAAAGCTCTAGTGGTGATTCACGGCGATTAGGAAAAATCACCAAGTGTGGTAATGGTCGTGCGAGACGCTTATTGATAGAAGGCGCTCAAACTTATAAACATAAGGCGAATATCTCTACCGAGTTACAAAAAAGGCAAGAAGGGTTAAGTAAAGAAATCGTAGATATTGCATGGCAAGCTCAACTAAGGTTATGTCGACGATATCAACGACTCATGCAAAAAGGCAAACATCGTAATGTTGTGGTGACAGCAATAGCCCGTGAAATGATCGCGTATATTTGGGCGATATCGCGAGAAGTGGTTATCACACTCGTGGATCCACGAACACGTATTGCTAGGTTACCAGCATGAAAATAGTTTTTGAGTTAGCGCATTGGATCAAGCATCGGGAGTGGCACAACAACCGAGGGCGTTAGGATGGCAGCGTTACGAAAGTAACGTTGAACCACGAGCATAGACTGAAAACAGGTGTCACGACGGAACAAGTAAGGTAGGCGCTGTTAACCAACAGGTTAATAATCAACGAATATCAGCATGATAACCGACGAATTTACTTGCTTCATCTATGCGTTAACTCATTTTATTTTAACAAAAGAATATTATGGCTCTGATTTATTGAGCAGGGATCAGTGTTTTTAAGTTGACGTGGGGAGTCATACCAACGTCACATTAAGGTGTAAACAACGCTGACGCCTTATCTAAAGCATTGTGCCATAGACACAAAACTTACTTGAAGTGAGAGCGCCAAGCGGTGTGAATATCTCTTAAATTTCTTGTTAAACACTAACTATTAGCACTGGAAAAACCTTATTTTTTCTGTCTGTCAATTTGCTTTTTTTTAGCATCTTCTAACTTTTTCTTGAGGCCTAACTCAAAGTCATTTGGTTTTCGAGTTGCTTTGCGTTCTTCCCGCTCCTTCTCCCGGGCAGCTTCTTGCAATGCATCCTGCTTCGCTTTGTCTTCCTGACGCCGTGTTTCTTGCCCTTCACTTACGATATTAGTTACAACCTCCTTACCCATAAGAAAACCTAACTTTCCTACCGCTAAACCAGCTTTGCCTGCTAATACAGCAGTGTCTTTAGCTATTTCCTTAGCATCTGTGTTTTGTATATAACTCTTTGCGTCATCGACTGTATCTACTACTGAGTTTGTTACACTATCTTTAATGTTTTTAAAAAAGCTCATGATCGTCCTTTGATTATATGTTTCTGATAACATTTTAGCATTTATACGACACGCTGTTTGTGTTGCATAATCGCTTGTTGAACTGAGGCGCTACATGCTCGGTGTATCAGAGTTTGTGTTGTTTATGCTATGGGGATTTACTTTATATGACCTAATCGATATCTACCTAATTTTATTGGCGTGTCTATCGTATATAAGCTATCCCTGCGTTACTTAGCGTTTATTATATTTCTATTAAACCTAATGTTTAACAGTTAAGCAATGATATTTTCACCACGCACAGTCGCTATTAGCCTGAGCAGTTAAGCAAGCTAGTTCGCTAACTCGTTCGATTTGCTATAATCGTCATAGCATCTGACTCTGATATAGCAATAAATCACAAGATGCCAACCTTGCATGACTGACAAGGGCAAATCTTGACTTCATACATCATAATTTATCACTGTCCGGTATTAGACGTCAACTAACTTGTCCGGTCGGCGTCAATTAACTTGGCCGGTATTTAGATTTGGTTTCATTGCTTGTTTTTTACGGTAGCTTTCACCTTTTAGCTGATAGATATCATTGTGATGAACAAGTCTATCTATTGCTGCAACTGTCATCATGTTATCGCCGAATATACTGTCCCACTCACTGAACGCTTGGTTTGATGTGATCAACAAACTTCCGCGATCATATCGATGGGCAATCAGCTCAAACAAAACCTGGCTTTCGTTGTCATTCTTTTTCACGTAGCCGATATCATCCAAAATCAACAGCTCATACTTATCAAGTTTTCTTAGCGCATCATTTAAGCCTAAGATTTCTTTTGCTCGCTGTAGCTCTTGAACAATAGCTTGTGCTGGTACTGAATTTAACCCGTACGGATTTTTCAAGTAAAGCGTAACCAATAGCGCATGCTAAATGGGTTTTGCCTAATCCGCTAGCACCAAATAATAAGATGTTATGCCCTTGTCTTAGCCTGTCAATCTGATTTACTTTTTGCTTTATTTGAAGTGATGTAACACCATCAATCTCATCGAAATTATATTGATGGAGTTGTTTGCCTACCGGTAATTTGCTTTCTTTAAGTAACCTTTTCAATCGACTTTCATGCCGATGACTTGCCTCTAACTCACACAGTTCAGCAAGAAATAGCTCTGGCTCCCATTGTTCGCTAACAGCTTTTTGTGCAATCGATTCCCAAGCTTTGAATATTAGCCATGCAAGCCTCCAAGTAACGCATCGTAATCACTGATTTGATGTTGGTGAGTTACAATGTTTGGTATCATAGCTTTACTCGGGCCAAACATTTTTCGGCACATATCAATCGATATTCGTTTTCCTTGCTCATGATTTTTTAAGGTATAACGCCCAAGGGCTTGTTCGCAATTATAGTTATGAGCGAGTAACAATAGTTCAACCATATAACGGCAATCCTTATCGCTAACATGCTCAAAGGTAAGTTGTTTCCACAATAAGCTGAAATCTCCCGCTGGAATTAAGTCCTCGCGTAATTGGGAATATTTAAAGGCATTCGGTTTTTTCGCAAGTGACTGAATAACGTGCTTATAGTCGACGGCGCGTGAGCGCAGGTGACCCTGTGCATATACTCTTGGTATTGAGGCTGTTATTTCATGCCCCAGAAATAAATCAAGACGAGTATCATAAATATGAACAAGTAATCGATGACCAATCAACCTTGAAGGTACAGTATATGTGACTCGTTTTACGCTAATGGTACTGCTTGATGTAACTTTGACGTATTGCTCACTGAAATCATTGGTACGGCGCTTAGGTAACTCTCTTAGATGTTTTCGCTCTTCATCAAACCGCGTTTTGCATTGACGATTGATTTTCGCAACAATGACATCAAGAAACGATTGATACTCATTAATTGTCGCGAAATCGCGACTACCACGCAAACGCAATTGCTGATCGACTTTCTTCTTCAAATGGCTATGCGCTACTTCAATGGCACCATTTTCGTGAGCAACGCCTTTATTGTTTCGAGTTGCTACAACACCATAATGTTTGCATAGTTTTTGATAACGCTCTGTTAAGATTTCCTGTTCATAGTGGTTATTGAATGCAGCGCTTAAGCTATCGGTACGGTGTGTTTGTGGAACACCACCGCTGCGCCAAAAAGCATTCTGTAAGCCTGTAGATAGTGACTCAAAGCTTTTACCACCAAAGACGACTTGTGCATAAGTCCAGCCACTAAAGACTAATTTGTAGTGGAATAGCTTATGCTCGAATAGTGCGCCACTAATGGTGATATTAAGTTTGTTCATCCACGTATAATCGGAAATACCCATAAACCCTGGCATGTATTTTTGACGAAAGATAACTTCCTGCTCTGGCCCTTCCGATGCCAACCACTTCTTAACACGCCGTTGTAATGTGCGCAGATGGCTGCGACCAAATTTACCTGGCATAACAGTATCAAGGTGTTCTAGTAACGTAATGGGTTGGAGCTCTGGCTCGTCTTTAAGTAAAGGCACTAAATGATCTTCAAATGCACCATTAAATGGATCTTTACGAGTCCGATAAGCTCTAGGCTGCTTAGTTGTTGAATGTTGTCCAGATTCGATGCGTCTGGCGGTACGCTCTGACATACCTGCTTGGGCAGCGGCTGTTGCTTGTTTTTGATCCTTACGATAAGACATATATAAATTAACCTGTTGTTTGGTTATGGGTTTTCCAGACATATCTTTCTCTGTTGAATTTGATATATCTGAAGTGTACCAAAACCGGTCAACCTAATTGTCGCGAACCGGCCAAGCTAATTGTCGCCTAATACATGACTTTACAAGCTCATTTTGACCTAAATATTCTCTGTATTAGCTATAACAACATAGTTGTCAAAATTAACTAAAATCATCGTTAAGGTAATTGATCCTAAGTTACTTTTTAATGTTATAAGAAATAAGTTTGAAATACGTGCTTATTGTTCTTTAGTAGTTAACGGAAAGTGTTCCGATAACTCGTTAAGTAGCTGTAGTTTAAACTTATCGATATAAGGTAAAAGTACTTCTTTTAGGGTTGATTCTGGTTTTAGGTACTTATTAATACAGCTTTCAAAATTTCTAAGCTCAAATTTTTGAGCCATTTTTTGATTGCTTATAATGATGTTTTGGTAATATGCCTTTCTATCATCAACCGTATCTTGAATAACTATAAATGGTTCAGCAGATACCTGATATTGTTTAAAAGAATCGACTAACTCATTTCGCAGTAATCGATTTACCTCTTGATAGTGCCTTAGTAAATCATCTTTGCCATTAACGTGAGTAATCATTTCATGAGACAGTTCATCCTGCTCTTCTTTACTTGGGTGCAAGTTGTACTCATGAGGGATATATTGTTGAATAAGTTCACTACCTAACTCATCTAGCTCCCAATACAGTTCATCATCTAATGAACGCAATGTTGCATATACTAATTGGCTATTTGCTTTAATGTACCTAATCCAATAACTACATCTGAATGTATAAGGTGACACTTGTCGTTCAGCTTCATAGTCTGCGAATACTTGCTGTTGATATTGATAGTCGTAATAACAATAATCGTTCAATGTTTTTGACCGCTCAATATCTTCACGCATGCAAGCTTCATTAAAATAAAAGTGCTGCTTCCCCACACCTACAAAAAATAAATAATATAAATTAACCCTATCTTGCTCTTCATTAGATATGTCAATAGTTTCATCGTACGACTTAGAGAACAACGTTTGATAAATAGCATTTTTTAGTGAGTCCGTTGTTTCAAATATCCAATCAAGTCTTGCTTCTTCAGGAATAGCACTTAATTTTCCCTTGATATATCGTTCTATGCCTAAAATTCTCGCAATATGCGAAATAACATCTTCAGATAAGTGTGATTGTCTAATCAACGTTATGTCCTCTTGATAATTAACAGTAACTGGTAAGAAATATATATCTACAGATTGCAAAATAAGCTTAAATATTTGAGCGGACAGTTTACTTAAAATTAGAAATTGTTAATAGTATGTGCAAATTTATCCGCTAACCTTTGTATAATTTTTTAACGGTTCTATATCAACTGATTTAAAGCTGCTATTTTAAATCTTACTACGAGTTTACTTGCTTGATTAAATAACGTTTTAAACGTGCTAATAACATTTCTAGTATCTTCCTGTAACTCAAATTTTTTAGGTAATTGATTGCAAACTCCCTTAAATAGGGCAACTTCCATTGTCACTCAAGATTTTTATGCCACCACAGTTCAACAAGCTGTGGCATTCCTCATTATTTTAATGATTAAGAGCTTTATGATGAACAATTCATTTATTAACAAACTCAGTATGTGCTTCTATTAACCTGGTTAAAAAAGTCATCGCAGCTTTACTTAATATATATTGGTCTTTTGACATCTTAAAAATTAAACTTCGACTAGATAAATATTCGAGAGCTTTATCCCAATTTTCCAGTCTCAGCGCTTTTAAAGAACTTGCTAACATATGATCTTGCTTTAATGCATCAACGTCACTTTCTTTAAGCCCAAACATTGGATCTTCGAGCTGAGCCAAATCTCCAACAGTAGAATAATACCTTCCAACAAAAAGTAGAATCGCTTGAATTTTCATTGCATTATCATCAGATTCATCATTACTACTATCACGAAGATCTTGAGTGGAAAAGAAGTCTCCCTCTTCATCAAACTTCAATTCATACCCCATGTGCTTAAAGAACAATTTAAAGTGTTTAATCTTGTTGAATACCAAGGTAAATAAATCGTCATCAACTAGACACCCTTGGATCTCATCATAGCGTTGTTTATTTAGCACTTTACCTTGAGAAAAGTGACGATAAATTGCCGTACTTTTGGTGTAAGGAATTTCATCAAAGCTATAAACCACTGTACTTTCCATCAATTGCTCTCCTTCAATACAGCAACTCGATATATATAATATTTATTATCCTGCTGAATAAACGCTTTCTTGTTAGTTTTTATAAGTTGTTTTCCATCAACTGTTTTCTTCATGAAATGAACAACTGCATTAATTAAATCGACAAAATGATAATTTGGTAAAAAGTTTTGGAGCCTATAATGCAATGTTGCAATAACATCCTTGGACTCTCTCAGAGATAACTTTTCTATTAGCTGATATATCTCTCTAGCTCTCTCTATACGTTCCTTGGATGTAAATGAAACGACTGCTTGTCCTTCAGCCTTAATATTTTCATTTGAAAGCAACAGTTGATCTTCAATTCTATATTGCAGATCGGTAAAAATGTTATAAAAATAAGATGTATTATTTTCAATTTTCAAAACCTTAGGCCGAGGAATTCGCTTTACATTCAGCATAAATGGAACTTCATTAGCGAATGAATTGTCTATTTTTGTTCGGTTAACTCTGCCGTCTAAAGTATCTTCATATTTTTGCTTAAATCGTTCAAAATGCCATTCCATTGCGTTGAACTGGGCAAGACTCTTTTGGGTTTTCCGAATGAATCCATTTATCTGATTTGAAACATCTTTTAGTGGATTAATAATGTTTGAAAAGCTTAGACCATAACGAAATACTTGGTCTGAAAGTTCGTGTTTGTCGTGAGAGTCAAAGAGTACTTTTATCGAATTGATTGTCGCGAGTAGATTATCACCATCCACTAACTTTACATCCGGATTAACAAAACGCTGAGTAGGTAATATATGCCTTTCATATAAACGAGAGACATCATCCAAAACCTTTTGCCTATACTCAACAAAATCAATACCATTCTTACTTACTTCGAATGATAGCTTTTCTAAATCACTATTTATGTTTTGCATTCTTACTAAGTTACGCTTAAGTAAATCAAGCAAACTACCCAACTTATGAAATAACTCCTCAACAAGTTCAGTGTAATCTGGATCTAACTGGCTAAAACTACAACCATCGGCCAATAGCTTTTTTTGAATATGCCAAAATGATGCTAGTTCAGACTTTAACCTTGCATCTGTCAGTTCTTGATATAATGATGTCTCACATAACCTAAAAATAGAAACTACTGATTCTTGAAACATCATTCGGTTAACATTATCAACCTGATCTTGGTCAGCCACTATATGTGAATTAGTTAAGTTCTCAGTAGAATAAGCTATTTTAAAACGCTGTTGTTCGGTTTTATCTAAAAGCTTTATGTCTTCTAAAACAGTTAATGCAACAGCCGCTTCACTGACAAACCTTTCATTTTGGCTATCCATCTGTTTAATTAAATTAAACATAACGTTAGGTCTTTCTAGCATTATTTTTAATGTTTGAATGGCGCTAAATTGTTTCATCAACACCTTCCAACAAATCAATTTGATCGTCACTTATGTATGAATCAAACTCTTCCTCATTATAGAAAGCTTGTGGTCCCCCCCATACAACTCGTGTTCGCTCCGCTGTGTATGGTTTGGCTGTTTTCAATGCATCAACATCGTAGTGATGACCAATCATATGTACAAGTTCAGCACCAGAGCTATGTGTTCCAGCGGTAAAAAGAAAAAAACCGCTATCTTTGATATCTCTTAACAACCACTCATACTGATTGACGTTGATGTTTGCCGCCTCATCCATAATAACAGGTAACTTAACTAAGCAACTGTCAGCACGTAATTTTGCCAACAAAATCCGAACAAGTTTAAGATTGATTAATGCAGTTGTAGATGTCGATTGCTGTTTAGTTTGCCAGCTTTCATGTCCTTCTTTTTTTACTCTATAACTGACCTTTTTAATTACATCAGACATAACCAACTTGTTGCGTTCACCATCTTTAAAAAACGCATCACTAAAAGCCTGTAACCTCAAATAGAACTGTTCAGATAGTGTGTTTTCACTAAATTCATTGTAGCTTTTGTGTATTTCAGCGATAAGGTTTTTGAATCTCTCATCAATATGAATAGATACTTCTATTTCAGTTAAATCGTTAACGGAAATACCTTTAAATGAACGATTTAGCTGGTTTTCAAATCTATTAATGTGTTCAAAGTTCTTATCTAAAATGTCAACGTAGTTACTAACACTTTCATTATGAGATTTTGTTTTTGTTCTAAGTAATAGACGCTGTCCCTCAAGTTCATCGTAAACCTGTGTTAGGTTGATATAAGATTGATGAATGATGCTAGGAATAGGACTTGGTTTAAATAGTTCAGTATCAACATCAATAAATTCGGCTCTAGCAAACTCTCGTAAACTATCTATTATTTCCAACCTTAAAACTTCTACCTGCTGTAAACCGTTTTGAAGCGAAGATAAGTATTCACCTGTTAACTCTGAGCTATTTGAAAAGGTACTTTGTTTCTCAAGTTGCCTTTGAATTTTAGAGTAAGCCTGCTTAGTTCCATTGGCATAGCTTCTAAGTTCCAGTAGCCTAGCTTGCTCCTTACTTAAAGAGCCTTGCTTTAACTTTTCTGAATCCAGTTGTTTTGCAAGGTCACTTTGTTGTTCAATGAGTTTATCAGTGGTTGGCGAAAGGTTATCTATTTGCGATTGTGCTTCATTTTTCTGAGAGTAGTACACTTTCAAAGTAACTCTTCTTTCTTCAAGCTGTGAAATCAACTCCTTAATTCTTTTGGATTCGTTCAACTCTTTAGTGTGATCCTGAAGTTTTTTCTCAGTAGTTAAAGAACTTTCCGAACCTAAGTTCTCAAGCGTTTTTTTCTCGGTCTTATCGGCGAGAATTTCAGAGCTAATATTATCTAACTCTTTTTGTAAATCTCGTGCCACATGCGTTGTGGACTTATTGAATTGTTGCCCCCAAAAATTGTATGAATATCCTTGGTCAATAAACAGTTTTTGAAAATTATCAATTGCTATACGCTCATCTTCAGAAACTTCTCTACCCGGATTTGCAAAAAGCAGTTCGTTATTGATGGAATTCAAAAAAGTTAATGTTTCACGAGGTAATTGTTGCTTTATTGAAAATTGAAAGTTCTCAATTTGTTGACTTAACTGCTTAGCTTTAAGCTCATTTTGCTCTATTTGATATTGAAGCTTTTCAATTCTTACTCGCCTTGCATCAACATCAT
The DNA here is from genome assembly GCF_018860585.1 of Colwellia sp. E2M01. GTDB lineage: Bacteria > Pseudomonadota > Gammaproteobacteria > Enterobacterales > Alteromonadaceae > Colwellia. Next base: position 30,091 of record NZ_JAHKPR010000017.1, on the reverse strand, counting down.
TAATCGCTTGTATTTTTTCGCCAACTTTAGAAATATCTTCTTCTAAAATTTCCATTACCTCTTCAAGCGTATTATCACCATAATAAGAAAGCTCTGTCTCTCCTTTGGATATACTCGTTTGAACTTGAGAGATTTTTTTATCAATATCCTTAATTATTTTTTTTGCAGCAAAAAGGTTTTGATTATTGTTTTTTACTTGTTCAGCAATTGGAGATAACTCCAAGTTTATGCTTTTAACTGTATCTGCTATTAGATTTACCGCTTTGTTTGTGTCATCTATCGCACCGTTAAGATAAAGATAAAAATTTACGAAACGACTCTCTATTTCTGATAGCTCACTATATCTCGTAAAGTTACTAACTAATTTACTAAATTCATCAGTTTTGTTTTCTATATCAATTAGCTTTTGTTCTTCTTGTTTAAGCAAGTCATGCGTAGACATAAAAGACTGAATATCAAAATTTAACGCATCTGTTGTTTCTTTCTTTTCAGCTTCAACGATATTTGCAACAGCTTTGGCAACTCCTTCATTCGACGTTTCCATATCAAACAGCATTAATATTAATGCCCTAAGAGATTCAATATTTTCTTCTGTCGCTTCATTTAGTGGGAAAAGGCTGTAGCGCATTGCTACATCTGAAAGTATATCTCTTGCGTACATAAGATCTTTCAATTTTTGAGGATCTCTTACTGATATACAGTGTTTATCTTTACCTTTAATTTTTGCAAAAATATCTTGAGTGGAAAGCTTATCTACTCGCGAACCAATATGGTGCTCATCATCATCTTCCACTTGCCAGAATAAATGCTGAATATCACTATAAGCCAGAGTAGTAAATATTCTTTCAAATGAAAGGTTTTTCCCTCTATTAAGTATCTGACAGTGAGTATATTTTTTACCGCCAATAACTTTTTCGACTTCAATAATTAAATGAGAGTACTTACTAGGAAAATAATGCCCAAATGACTCATTTTTATCATATTCGTAACCATTTGAACTTTTAAAATTGAATTTATCTTTCGCTTTATTGAAGTTAACTTCTGGCAATAAAAATAAGCGAATACAGTTAAGTAAACTTGATTTACCAACATTACCTTCGCCTAATAATATTGTATGTTTATCTAGCTCTATTTCTGAGTAACAAAAACCCGCAGAGTCCACTAAAACTAGCTTTTTCAGGACAAAATTAAATTGCTGAGACATTATTTATTTCCTTATTAAAAGCTAAAATAGCTTCTTGTTCCATAAAACCTTTCTGAGATAAAAATATCTCTTTGAGCTTGTCTAAACCAAGCTCTTCCGCTATATCTATAGTCTTTAAATATTGATTGTCATCTTTTGGCTTTTTAATAAAAAAGCTATCTAAATTATCAGAAGTAGGTTCTAAGAATTTAGCTTTGTCGCCTACCATGTTTTTTAAAGCCTTATATATCTTCAACCCTCCGTAATCATAATCAAAAAAACATAGAACGGTATCGTATTGAGTCAAAAAGCATTGATTGTAACTATTAGCAATTTGATTACCTGAGCCAAAAACCAAGTCAGTATTTTCAAATGACAAAGACATTGAAAAAGCTTCATTTATCTTAGAAAGCAAAAAATCTTTAGCAAAAAAAAGCTCAGAATTCTCTATAATGGTTAAATGCTTTTTAGGTTGAAACTTAAAATGAGCCGCATTATCAACACATACAATAGTATCAGGGGTTACATCATTGGATAATTGATGATAAACAAATAAATAGCTGGTTGATGTCTTTATTTTATGCGAATCACCATGAAGCGCAGCTGCAACTCTGTCTTCTGGCTCTATCGTTAATTGACGTATACGTTCAATTATATTTTCACTAGATAACTCAACTATCGCAGCGCCTTTTTTTTGAAAACTGACCAACGCTTTATCACGTATATCTTGTTGGAGGTCTTCAGGCAATAATGATAAGAAAACACTGTAATTAAGTGCCTTACCATTTTGTATCTTGTCAAAGTACTTTAAAATTCTTTTATCAAACATTCATTACACCCATAGAATCTTTCGCCTCCTGATAACCAGGAGCAATAGCCAAGTTTTCAGCACCATCTAAAGTTTGTAAATTCCGGAGCCAAAGTTGATATTCCCCTCCAGAAAGCTCTGCATTAGATGTACAATCAACATTCCAACGCCTAAGTAAATATCCCGCTAATGCAGCCCTAACATTCAACTCTAACACACCATTTACCATGCCATAATCCATAGATATAGCCATTGGGTGCTTAACATTATTAGGGTGCGCCATAAGTTGCAAAGGCATCATTCTCATCCACTGATGATCTTCCTGTTTGGTCTCATGAGGTTCAATATTTTGAGATTTAAGAATTACCTCACCAACTCGAGTTAAAACAAAGTCTCTAAAAGACTTAGATTTACGATCATAAGCCCGAACATGCCACCGTAGTCCATTATCAATAATTGAGTGAGGAACTATCTCTCTAGTCTTAGAACCACTGCTTAATGATGTATAAATAATACTTATGGATTTTTTATTTAGAACTGCCTGAACTAGCCTAGCGACAATAAAAATATCAGGGACATTCAACTGACTAGGTGATTCCACAGGGAGTGTAATATCACCTATAGCATCAAACCCATCGGTTATATTGTTTGCTAGTTTGACAAGGGTCTTTTGAGCATCATGCTTAAAGAGTGGCTTGAAATTTTTTGTTTGATAGTATTGTTTACTAGGATTATCTAGCTCAGCATTATCTGGAGCTAGCTTTTTATATAATGAAATATCACGAGTAGCATTTGCCATCCCCATCTCAAATTTAGAGGTCAAATCAACTCGGCTAAAATACCCTCTAAACATAAGCAAAAAATCAATATAAGCGAGCCTTTGCTTTTGTGCAAAGCCAACATTCACATCATCCAATGCAATCATAATACAGCCACCAACATAATCATTTTGATTACATCTTATTTTGTTATTGGATAGATTGTCAATTGAGAGTCAAAATTAATGAATTTACAATGTGTACAGAGTCATTGATTTCATTTGAATAGCTCGTTGCATTTTAAGTAAAGTAGACACAATATATTTAAGGTCGTATAATGATCTAGAAGAAAATAATTAATAGTTAAATTCTGTGACAATTTACAAATCAACCGAATACACATGTAGGAAATAGCTGTCACACGCAGAAGACACTAAAAAACCAAAAATCAACCACTTACAAAAACAAGATACATTTATGTACATTAAAATAAGTCTATATCTTGTTAAAATTTAAGGCTCATAACCCGAAGGTCGTAGGTTCAAATCCTGCTCCCGCAACCAATTTATTTTTTTATTTATTTTAAAATAAAAACTACTTCTTAGTAAATTTTTTAATTCTCTTTTCTCATCAAACGATAAAAATAGCAAAAAAATAACTTATTGATTAAATTATTACGTCACGATATTGTCGTGTCATTTCACATCGATAATTCAAAATATATAAAGCAATACTATTGCTTCGGCAATTTATAACGAGACATCCTCGTTATTAATAGTAAATTTGATCATAGGAAACTCTCTTATTTCATTACCTTAATGGGCAGTTTTAACTGCTTATAAATTATTCCAACGTAGTAAATCTTCTTGTGTATCAATATCAAAAGATGCATTTAGCATTGGTATTTTTATTAATTGTTGCTGATTAGTTTGTAAAACCGCTTTAGCGCCTTTATCTCCAGATAAAGTTTGTAATTTGGTAAAGTAATGGTGAGGGAATATTGCTGGTGCGCTAATGCCATCTGCTGTTTCTGCACAAATCATGTGTGCTGGAAATTCCTCTACTTTTTGCAATAAGGTTAAATAGTCATTTATTTCTAGCGCGACCTGATCGCCTAAAGTAAATAAGATATGCGTAGTCAATGGGTCATTTTTTAGGATCATCGCTACCGATTGTGCAATTGTATAGCCCATACCTTGATAAGCTTGGTCACAATAATGCAACGGTTGAGATATTTGCTCAGCTATTTGCCTATGACTTTCTCCTGTAGCAACATAAAGGTGATCTGTAGGTATTTCTTCTATAGTTAAAGCTCGCGTAACGGTATTGATAGATTGTTGTAATAACAGTATTGGCGAATTATCACGGTGAACTAAACTCAATTGTTTAATGCCATTAAACCTAACGCTATTACCACCAGCAAGAATAACAATTTTTATATTTATCGAATCAATATCATTAGCTAATAACATGTTAAACCACCTGAGTTAATGTTTGCCCACTTTTACCTTCAAGCACAGCATGTGCCTCAGATAAAATAGACAAAGCGATAGATTCAGGTAAGTCACCACCTATATTCAACCCAACTGGGTTTGATAAACCTCTTGTTAATTGTTGGTAGGTTAACCCTGCAGCATGTAAGACTTTTTCGGTGCGATGAGTCGGTCCTAATAACCCTACAAATTTAGCGTCGCACCCTTGAATAAGATTTAAAGCTTTAGCGTCTAATTTAACATTGTGAGTCATAATTACGATAACATCGGCATTAACTAAATAGGTTTCGTTACTTAACGAGTTAATTGGTTGATGTACAATTTTATCGGCTCCTGAAAAGTGTGTTCCCCGAGCATAATTAACACGCTCATCAATAACCGTTACATCCCAACCTAATATTTTGGCCATGTTAACCACGGGAACCGCATCTAGCCCGCCACCAAAAATAACGAGGCAAGGTGCCGGCTTAATAAGATGAACAAACTCATTGTCAGTTGTTGGTGGTAGTTTTTCTTCTATTTTTAGTTCTAAGTCTAGCTCTAAATCAAGAGCTAATGCTTTTTTATCAAATAGGGTAAGTGTATTGTCGGGGATATTTTCATTTATAACTTGACGGTAAACACAACTTTTCTTTGCCAGTAAATTAGTCTGTAGTACTTCTAAATTGAGCCAATTAGACTTTTCTGTGATAGGTTGTAATAGTATTTTAACCATACCACCACAACCAATACCCAGTTGCCAGCTTAAATCATCTTCATCACGCATGTCGTAACAAACAATAGAGTTATTACCTGTATCTAAGCACTTTCTTGCTTTCAGCATAATATCGGCTTCTAAACAGCCACCGCTGAGCAAGCCAAAATACTGACCAAGACTATTGATAAACATCATTGCGCCTTGCTTACGATAAGACGATCCGTCTGTTTCAATAACTGTTGCTAATACCCACTCTACACTAGATTTTTGTGGCTGCCACGTGGCAAGTAATTGCTCTAATCTATTACTCATTTAATTCAACTATTCATTAAAATATTTATCTGCTTACACCAACAAAACTATTTGTTGGTGTAAGCTTCAAACGATTATAGCGATTTAACGATATAGTAATGTGGGTAACCACATAGACAATTCAGGAATAAAAGTCACTAACATCAACACCACCACTAACGGAATTAAAAATGGAATGGTCGCTTTTGTACAGTCTTCAAAAGGTACTTTAGTTACCCTAGATAACACATAAAGCACCATACCCACTGGAGGGGTTAATAAACCAATCATTAAATTAAGTACCATCACTACACCAAAGTGAACGGGATCAATACCTAAGCCAACTGCTATAGGTAGTAATACAGGAGTTAAAATAGTAATAGCCGCGATTGTTTCCATAAAACAACCAACCACAAATAGAATCAAGGTCATTAATAATAAAATAACTATCTTATTGTCGGTTATTGTTAACATCCACGCGGTAAAATCCTCGGTTACACGCTGGCTAGTTAACACCCAGGAAAATATTGCAGCACCGGCAATAATTAATAAAATGATACTGCTGGTTTCAATAGTTTCCATACTTACTTTAACAAGTTTCTGCCAATTGAGGCTCCGGTAAACTAACGAGCCCAGAATTAAGGCATACACCGTTGCGGCAATGGCAGCTTCCGTAGCCGTAAAAATACCAAATAAAATACCGCCAATAATAATAACCGGCGTCATTAATGATAGAAAGGCTCTTTTAAATGTTGAGCCTAAACGCGGTACACTAAACCCTGCATCTTTAGGGTAATTTCTTTTTTTCGAGTAATAAGCCACCATCACCATTAAGGCAATAGCCATTAATAAACCTGGAATAAAGCCAGCAGCAAATAACTGCCCTATAGAGGCAGAAGCCATTACGCCATAAATAATCATTGGTAAGCTAGGTGGAATAATAGGCCCTATCGTTGAAGACGCGGCAGTTACCCCAACAGAAAATCCTGCGTCATAACCTTTTTTACGCATCGCTTTAACTTCAATTGCTCCCAAACCACCAGCATCGGCAACCGCAGCACCAGACATTCCCGAAAACATAATAGATGCACAAATATTTACATGGCCTAACCCGCCACGCATCCAGCCTACTAATGCATTGGCAAAATCAAAAATACGATGAGTGATACCAGATGAATTCATTAGAGCACCCGCTAAAACGAAAAATGGTATAGATAACAACGGAAAACTATCCATGCCGCCAACCATTCGATGTAAAACGACTAACTCTGGAACTTGACCATCAAACATAATAGCTAATAAAGATGCCCCCGCTAATGCAAAAGCAACAGGGAATCCCAAAATAATCATGATCAATAATGAAACGAATAAAACTGTAATAACCATAATAATACCCTATGCTTTTCTTTGTGGTGTCGTTAGAAGTAGCTGTCGGTGAGTCACGAGATATTGACAGCTACGAAATAACATAATTAATAAGCTACCTAAAATAATGCCATACAAAACACTAATCGATAATGGTAATGATGCCATTTTATGGATCTGAAGCAGCGGGATAATTTGGTAACAAAAAAAAGCTAAGCTTGCGATAAACACGACATTAAAGACAGCAATGAGAAAAAAAACAATTTTTGAAATTTTTTCCGGCAACCATCGATGAAACAAGCTCACAAAAATATGGCTATTATTACGGATACCAATACAGCTACCGAGAAAACCTAAACAGACGAGTTGATAGCGAGCTGTTTCTTCGGTCCAACCTAATGGTGCAGAAAAAACATAGCGGCTAACAAATTGTGAAAATACCGTTAACGCTAATAACCAAAATAAAATAAAGCTCAACCAGTCTTCAATTTTATAATCCGCATAATTAAAAGTTTCATCCTCCTCAAAGTTGAAGTCATCTTCAGATGTCCCCTCATTATTGGATGTTTTGTAATCTGTCATAAAATGTAGCCCCTAATGCTTGTTTAACGTTTTGATGAGAAGGAAGAACTTTTTCCCTAAATAAACCACGGTCTACCGATATAACAGTAACGCCTTGCGCTTCAAACCATTGTTGTAATGCTAACTCTGCTTGACGAGTATCTTCAGAAACTCCTAAAGCAGCTCTTTTAAATACGTCAGTGAAAATAGCTTTATCTTTTGGTGTTAATGATGACCATAACTTGTCATTAGTCACAGTTAATACCGAGCCTTGCAAATGACCCGTTAAATTAATGTATTTTTGTACTTCATAAAACTTTTTAGCTTTTATGGTAGGTAATGGATTTTCTTGTGCGTCAACAACCCCTTGTTGTAAAGCAAGATAAACTTCCGAGAAAGCAATCGGGCTTGGATTTGCACCAACAGCTAAAGGAAACATTTTATAAATAGACGCATTAGGGACTCGCAACTTTAAATCAATCATGTCATCAGGTGTGCGTATTGGTTTACTTGAAGTGACATGACGTTGGCCATAATAGTTATTGCCGACTACTTGATTACCCATTGACGCGTTTTTGTAACCTAACGCGATATCATCGAACAGCGCACTTTTATTAAAATTTTGCCAATGCTGATAATCACGAAATATATAAGGTAATTCAGACAGTGTCATTGGCGGGTAAGTTTGACCCGCAAAACTAGTGCCTGTGTAGATAATATCAACGGTGCCTAAACTCAAGCTTTGATTTATTTCACCTTCTTTACCCATAATAGAGGAAGGAAAAACATTAATAACATAACGGCCGTTGGTTTCTTTTTCTATTTCTTTTGCCGCCCATTTAGCCCATAAATGCAAGGGCTCTGATAATTCATATACATGCGCCCAAGTTAAATGTTTTACTTTTTCATCTGCCAGAGCAGTTTGATTAAAGAAAACCGACAACAAGAAATAAGGAATCAACTTAATAGGTAAGTTAGACCTAATTTTATTAGTAAACGAAATAAGATTAAAAAGAGACATATTTAAGTAAGTTTTATTATTTTGTGATTTATTTGAACATACTGTTACTAAATCAACAATAAATCAACAATAAATAGTTAACAATTAACTAAATTCGCGTTATTGTTCATATCAACCTGAATTATGTCTAGTATAGAATTCATACGACATTATTTTTTTATTACTTTGTAAATGAGAAAAACAACCATGTTAGAGCTAAATATTAATAACGAAATACATCAGGTAGATGCTCCTGATAACATGCCGATACTATGGGTGTTACGTGATCTATTAAATAAAAAAGGCACTAAGTTTGGTTGTGGCATTGGTCAATGTGGTGCATGTACTGTGCATATAAATGGTCAAGCCATGCGTGCTTGTATTACACCAGTTGTTGTAGCCAAAAATGCTAAAATAACCACTATTGAAGGTGTTGATGAAAAAGGTCAACACCCCATTCAAATCGCTTGGAAAGAAAATAATGTTCCGCAGTGTGGTTATTGTCAATCTGGACAAATAATGAGTGCATTAACATTATTAGAAACCAATAAAAATCCGAGTGATGATGATATTAATAATCATATGTCAGGAAATATCTGTCGTTGCGGTACTTATCCAAGAATTAAGCAAGCGATCAAACAAGCTGCTGCAGTATTAGCTAATAATGAAGGAGATAAATAATGAATCCATTAAAGTTATCTCGTCGTGATTTTTTAACTTACGCAGGTATTAGTAGCAGTGGTTTATTACTTGGTTGTAGTTCAATAATATCAAACTCATCAAAAGTTAAGATTTTACCGCCTGAAAATAATGCGACTCAACAGCTGAATATTTTTGTTGCCATCAAGCCAGATAACTCAATTGAGATAGTAAGTCATCGTTCTGAAATGGGGCAAGGCTCTAAAACCGGTATCCCACAAATAGTCGCTGATGAATTAGAATGCTCATGGGATAATGTGCACGTTATTCAAGGTAAAGGTAATAAGGAGTACGGTGATCAAAACACCGATGGCTCAAGCAGCATACGTAAATTTTACGATAAATTAAGAGAAATGGGTGCCTCTGCACGTACTATGCTAGAACAAGCCGCCGCTGATTACTGGAAAATATCAATCGACGATGTTTATGCTAAAGACAATAAAGTATTTAATAAAATAACCGGAAATTCGGTGAGTTATGGTGATCTTGCTGAACTGGCAAGTAAGCAACCCGTACCGGATATTAAAACACTAAATTATAAGTCGGCAGACAATTTCAAATACATTGGTAAATCAGTACCTATCGTTGATTTAGACGACATTCTTACAGGTAAAACCGTTTATGGTATTGATGTTGACTTACCTGATATGTTAATTGCCTCTATTGAACGATGTCCGGTATTGCATGGACAAGTTAAATCTTTTGATGCAACCGAAGCGTTAAAAGTACCTGGTGTAGTTGAAGTAATTCAAATGCCACCAACGCCAGAAACCGTTGTTTATTCACCTTTAGCTGGTGTAGCGGTTTTAGCGACGAATACTTGGGCTGCACAAGAGGGTCGTAAAGCTTTATTAGTTGAGTGGGATCTAGGTAAGAATAAAGAGCATGATTCAACAATAGCTTTTACTACGTTTAAAGATAATTTAGCCAATAAACCTCAACGCGTTGCTGGTCGTGGCGATGTTGTTAAAGGTTTTTCAGAGGCGAGTAAAGTTATTGAAGCACAATACCAACTCCCTTACCTAGCTCATGCACCAATGGAACCTCCTATGGCAACGGCGTGGTTTCATGATGGTATTTGTGACGTATGGGCATGTGTGCAAGATCCACAATCAGTGATGGCCAACGCCGCATCAATGACTAAGCTACCAGTAGACATATTTAATGTACAACCGACTTTATTAGGGGGGGCTTTTGGTCGTAAATCTAAAACCGATTTTGCTAATGAAGCAGTTTATTTAGCTAATATAACTAAAAAACCCGTGAAAGTTGTGTGGAGTCGAGAAGATGACGTTCGGTCAGGGTATTATCATGCTGGTGCCGTGCAAACATTAAAAGCGGGTTTAAATAATAAAAATGAGATAACAACTTGGGCACAAAAAGCCGCTTACCCAACCATTGCTTCCACATTTAATAGTAAAAAGAATACACCACAAGATTTTGAATTAAGTCTAGGTTTTGGTGATCTCCCCTACGATATTGATAATATATTAATGGAAAAGGCAGAAGCCGAAACGCCAGTAAGGATTGGTTGGATGCGTTCAGTCTGTAATATCCAGCATGCCTTTGCGTTAAACTGTTTTGTTGATGAAGTTGCTCATGCCGCTAACGTACCTACTGATCAAATGATATTAAAAACATTAGGTAAAGACAGAGATCTTGATCCTAAAGAAGCATTCGATTTTAACTTTACCAACTATGATGAGAAACTTGAACGCCATCCTTATTCTGTTGCTCGCTATCGTGGTGTCCTAGAAGCATTGCTGGCTAAGACACCGATTGATGAAACCTTACCTAAAGGTCAAGGTTGGGGCATTGCAGTACACCGTAGCTTTGTTAGCTATGTTGCAGTAGCAACAAAAGTAGAAGTGATTAATCAACGATTAACCGTTAAAGAAATTCATACCGCTATTGACTGTGGTTTAGCAATCAATCCAGATCGTATTAAATCACAAATGGAAGGCGCGATGATATTTGGTATGTCGATCGCTTTAATGGGTAAAATCAATATTAAAAAAGGTGCCGTTGTGCAATCTAACTTCCATGATTATCCAGTAACTCGTATGAACCAAACCCCCGTAATTGTTGTTCACTTAGTGAATCCGAAAAATAATGCGCCGGGGGGCGTTGGTGAGCCAGGTGTACCACCGGTAGCACCAAGTATTGTTAATGCCGTATTTGCAGCAACTGGCGAGCGATATCGTGAACTTCCGTTAAATCAATACTTAACGATTTAAAACACTTAACATTAATCGGCATTACCTTAAGTTTTTGTATCTATTCATTTTAGTAGACTAAAGCAGATGAAAAAATTAAGGTTATACCAATTCCGATAA
>NZ_JAHKPR010000017.1:12904-18826 GCF_018860585.1 Colwellia sp. E2M01 | reverse complement strand
AGGATTTAAGTATTTTAACTAGTACAGGTGATCAGTAATTTAACGGACTTGGTATTATACTTATTTGTAATCGCCGAATTTCAATATAGCACTTACAATATCACTAGTATTACATTTTCTAATTAATACCTAATCATAAAACCACCTTGTTAATTCTATTGGTAATTTTAGGTTCTTAACTAGCAATAAAAGTACATTGATGTATTGATTACTTCAAACTCATAATATTAAAAGACCTATAGCATTTGCTATAGGTCTTTTTTATACACTAATAATGCATGTTCACAGATAGTTGTGACGCTCAACTCAATTTAGAGGTTTGTTGAGGTACTTTTTAGCCATTTTATCTCATATTCTGCTGATGAAATGATTCACATGTATATCGTACACTCTCCCCCCGAATGGAATATAACATTGTTATTGGGCTGTCGTTTGAATCGTAAGCCCTGTGATAATTTCACTTTTAGGCTTACCAAAGAACATACATCCATAATAACAGCGAAGTACAACCAGCCTTTACCTTTAAAGCTTTTGTTATTCAAACTTAATGTAATATTGTTACATGATTTATGACAACAATATTGCTTTTACCTAGTTCAAAACTGGCTGATAATAAATATAAAAGGTATAATCCCAAACAATATTTTACTATCAAAAAGTTATTTCATGAAAGATTCTTGGTACCGCGAGCCTTGGGCTTGGTTGGTTTTTATTCTACCCTTTACCGCTGTTGTCGCCGGTATAACAACTTATATTATTGCCAATACTAATCCCGACACCTTAGTTGTTGGTGATTATTATAAAAAAGGCAAGGCTATTAACTTAGAAGTTAATAAAGTAAAAACTGCACAAAAGTTAGGTATGCGCTTCGACCTTCAGTTAACGGACAATAAATTATTAATAAAGCCAACAGGGATTGAAAAAAAATTCCCACTACTTAACGTAAACTTTTTTCACCCTACCCTTGAAGATCACGATTTTTATTTAGCGTTAACTCCTGATGGCAATGGCCACTTCAGACATCAGTTTGATCATGAGATTAGCGGTAAATGGAAAGTCACCATAAGCTCTTTTGAAGGAAACTGGAAAATACAAGATACTATCGGGTTACCACAATCAGGCTTTATTGCATTTATTCCTGATCCGATAAAAGCTCAATAAGTGTTAAACAAATGTTTATTCTGCTACATCAACACTGCAACTATTAACCTCTAAAGCTTTATTTCACCCAACTAGTGAACATCATTTGGGTGAAATAAATTGATAAGTATACAATCAATGACCCGTCAATGTTTTCACTGTAATGAAGCTATTCCAACTGGCATTAACCTTTCAGTTGAAATAAATAATACGCAACAACCTATGTGCTGTATTGGTTGCCAAGCTGTGGCTCAAACCATTGTCGATAATGGCTTAACACAATATTATACGGTGCGAACCGAGCCTGCCCATAAAGGACAAGCGCTAGTCCCTGAGCAGTTACAGAAAAATAAATTACTTGATGAAGCTGTTTTACAAAGTGAGTTTATTTTCCACAGTAGTAAAAGCGATGGTAAAAGTAATGAGTTTAAAGAAGCTATTTTAACCGTTGATGGTATCAGTTGTGCGGCTTGTGCCTGGCTTATTGAAATGCAGTTAGACAAACTGCCTGGTTTAACCAATATCAATGTAAACGCAACTAGCCAAAGAGCCACAGTAAAGTGGCAAGATGACCAAGTAAAGCTCAGTGATATTTTACTTGCGATAGAGAACATCGGTTATCAAGCTATGCCTTTCAAGGCAAATGATGCTGAGATAAGTAATAAAAAACAAAGTAAAGCCTTTATTAAACGCTTAGGTATTAGTGGCATCTTAATGATGCAAGTGATGATGATTGCTTTTGGTCTTTATTTTGGTGCTTTTTCCGATATGACTGAGCACAATACTATTTATCTTCGTTGGGTTAGTTTTATATTATCAACCCCCATAATAGTTTACGGCGCTTTTCCTTTTTATACGGGAGCTATAAAAGCAATAAGAGCTAAACGTTTATCTATGGATGTACCTGTCTCTATTGCAATTATTTTAGCGTTTAGCGCAAGTGCTTGGGCAACAATAACCCAGCAAGGCGAAGTATATTTTGAATCTGTTTCGATGTTTACTTTCTTATTACTTATCGGTAAGTTTTTAGAATTTAGAGCACGTTCACGAGCGGCACAAGTATCTGCTAACTTGTTAAAATTGATGCCGTTAACAGCTGTTAAATTAATATCAGCTGATGATATTAACAATTCAGAGCAATTAGTCGCTGCCAAAAACTTAGCCAAAGGTGATTTGGTGTTAGTCAAACCGGGTGAGGTTGTCCCTGCTGATGGCATCATTATTTCAGGTATAAGCCAATTAAACGAAGCTATGCTCTCTGGCGAGCAACTACCTATTAGTAAAACAGTTAACGACAAAGTTTTCGCTGGTACTATTAACGGTGACGGCAATATTACAGTAGAAGTAAAACAAACTTCTACTCAATCTTTTTTAAGTCAGCTCATTCGTTTAAGCGAGCAATCGCAAGCTCATAAACCGAAAATAGCTAAATTATCAGATAAAATAGCACAATATTTTGTTGCCCTTATTTTACTAACTTCTATTGCTACTGCTATTTATTGGCAACAGCATCTGCCTGAAGAAGCTTTTTGGATTACCCTTTCGGTATTAGTAGCAACCTGCCCTTGTGCACTTTCTTTAGCTACACCAACAGGTTTAACCTGTGCAACCACGCGCTTAAATAAAGCGGGGATCATGATCAAAGGTGGTCATGTAATGGAAACAATGCCAAAAGTTGACTGTTTTGCTTTTGATAAAACAGGAACATTAACCACTGGCGAGTTCACCATAAACAATATTAGTCTATTCACCGATAACCCGCTTTATACAAGAGAGAAAACATTAGCAATAGCCGCCGCATTAGAAGCTCATTCAGAACACCCTATTGCTAAACCGTTCACCGAGTATAGAGATTTCTCATTAGACGCTGACAATGTACAAGTTCATTCAGGACAAGGTGTAAGTGGTGTTATTAATAATATTGACTATGCCATAGGTAAATATGCGTGGATACAATCGCTCAATTTAGCCGGTAGCCACAACATTAATACAACAGCACTTAAACAAACAGATAGTAATATAGAAAGTTCCACCTGTGTATTAATGGCTAATAATCAAGTTATTGCCGCCTTTTACCTTGTTGATAAACTACGTGAAGATACTTTTGATACGCTGCGAGCGCTAAATAAACACAGCGAAACTCACTTACTTTCTGGTGATAACCAAACGGCTTGCAATGCCATAGCACGAACTTTACCTATCAAAAATGCGTTAGGTGGTCTTAGTGCAAAAGATAAAATGCAGCAAATAAAAGCAGCACAAGCACAAGGCTTAACTGTTGCGATGACTGGAGATGGCGTAAATGATTCGCCTGTCTTTGGTGCGGCACATATATCGATTGCAATGGGTTGTGGTGCAGATATCACCAAAAGTGGTGCTGATGTGATATTACTTAACAATAAGCTAAGTAGTATCAATACGTTAATCACTGTATCACACAAAACTAAACGCATAATACAGCAAAATTACTTATGGGCTTTTGGTTATAATGCTATTGTGTTGCCTTTAGCGGTAATGGGTTATATTACCCCTTATATGGCGGTTATTGGTATGTCAGCTAGCTCGATTTTAGTGATTACTAACTCTTTACGATTACTTAAAAAGTAAGTAGCAAGAACAAGTTAGTCACTAATAAAAATAAGAGAACACCCTATTTAATTATCTCAATATTTATGAAAAATGTATTATTAAGTTAACCGTGAGAGAAATATGAGCATTATTTACATTTTAATTCCAATCGCAGCATTATTAACTGCGTTAGGTATTTATTTATTTTTTTGGGCAGTGAAAACAGAGCAATTTGATGATCTTGAAAAACAAGGTATGAGTATTCTTTTTGATGATAAAAAAGATAAAAACACTAAGCCTGAACAAGAACAAGAACAAAAGACTACAACGCCCCAAAGTAGCACACCTTCAAACGAGCTAAAATAAGTAATGAGCATCGATTTGTTTTCTGCTTTTCTTATTGGCCTGCTAGGCTCAGGACATTGTTTAGTGATGTGCGGCGGTATAACCACCATACTCACTTCTGCACTTAATAAACCAGTCAGTGCAGCGAAAGAAGGTAAATCAACCACGAATAAAAACGACGCAATAGCAATTAAAGTTATATCAACAGAAGCAAGCACACAAGCCTCTTCTGATGCGACCACGGCAAATGAACCAGTAATAACACATAGCCGTTGTAATCATCAAATTACTCGCCTAGCACTTATTTTATTTTATCATATTGGCCGTATTGGCAGTTATGCTTTCATTGGCGCTATTGTCGGCTTTACCGGTTCAATTGCAGCTAAAAACATCGGTTTACCTATTGCCGGCTTACGTCTAGTTGCTGCCATTTTTGTTATTCTGTTAGGCTTATATATTGGCCAATGGCTGTTATGGTTAAATAGAATTGAAGCTTTAGGTAAAGGCTTGTGGAGAAAACTATCACCACTGGCCAAGCACGTATTACCCGTGGATAATCGTAGAAAAGCATTAGGGCTAGGAGCCTTATGGGGCTGGCTTCCTTGTGGTTTAGTTTACTCTACGTTAACTTGGGCACTTGCTAGTGGCAGTAGCATAACAGGCGCAGCAATTATGCTTTGTTTTGGTTTAGGTACGCTACCTGCTTTAATAGCCCTTTCATTTGGCATAAGTCATGTAAATACTTTACTTAATAGTACTATCTTTAGGAAGTTAATGGCTTTGTCACTTATTGCGTATGGCATATACAGTTTTATAGTTGCATATCAAATGCTGTTCTAATACCATCTATAAAAATGAATAAAGTCACTTGGCTGTACTAACCATAGAGTTAAACAGTAGAGTTAATCAGTAGAGTAAATAAAATGCCGAATAAGAGCTGTCCTTCTACACAACATATCAATTGTCAAAACTGTAGTATTAGTGAACTATGTTTACCCTTTTCTTTAAACGATCAAGAGTTGAGCTCTCTTGATGATATTATCGATCGTAAACGTCCTATTCATAAAGGCGATAAAATTTTTCATGACGGTCAAGAAATGCATGCTTTGTATGCTATACGTTCTGGCACATTTAAAACCTTTACCGTAAACGAACAAGGTGAAGAGCAAATTACCGGATTTCATCTAGCAGGTGATTTACTTGGCTTTGATGCCATTGCTGATAGCTCTCACCCAAGCTTTGCACAAGCACTTGAAACATCAATGGTTTGTGAAATTCCTTATACAAATTTAGATGAGTTATCTAATACTATGCCGAAGCTTAAAAAGCAGGTATTACGATTAATGAGTCATGAAATAAAAACTGATCAAGAAATGCTAACCTTACTCAACCGTAAAAATGCAGAGCAACGAGTAGCCACCTTTATTGTTAGTTTAAGTGAGCGTTACCATGCTCGTGGTTTGTCAGCAAGTGAGTTTCGTTTAACCATGACACGTAGTGATATTGGTAATTATATTGGCTTAACAGTTGAAACCATAAGTCGTTTACTTAATCGTTTCCATAAAAGTGGCTTAATTAACGTAGACGGTAAATTAATTTCAATTATTGATTTAGACAAACTATGTGAAACCGCTGCGTTATAGACAATACTCAAGGTAGCATTAAATATAATACACGACTTCTTTTCGTTATCTTTCATAGATACCCCCTTCGCACAGACACTTCAAAAGCAACTTTATTTAAGTGACATAGACTTAAATAAAGTTGATTTAAAATAAGCATTAATCAACCATATTTGCTATATATAGTATTATACCAATCTGATTAAATTTATTCCTAACTCAGAGCTGTGTTCGATGTGCAATAACA
>NZ_JAHKPR010000017.1:0-12740 GCF_018860585.1 Colwellia sp. E2M01 | reverse complement strand
TGGGAAAGAACTTAATCAAATTGGTATTACGTTAATAATTATTTTATGTGAGGTCAGCATGGACATTTATCAGAACATCCTCGTTATAATCGATCCGACAATTGAAGAACAAAAAGCCCTAAAAAGAGCTATTGAACTTGTGTCTAAAATTCCAGATATTGCCCCTGAGCATAAGGTAAATATTACCGCGTTCTTTAGCATATTCGATTTTTCTTACGAGATGACAACGATATTATCTAGTGACGATCGCGATAGCATGCGTGAAATGGTTATTAAAGAAAAACAACAATGGCTAGATGATATTATTTTAGAGATGAACGCTGGCATTAATATTACCAGTAAAGTCGTTTGGAATAATCGTCCGTATGAAGCCATTATCAAGCAAGTTATCGAGCAAAAGCATGATCTAGTAATCAAAGGCACACACCAACACGACAAATTCAAATCAGTGGTATTTACCCCAACCGATTGGCATATATTAAGAAAATGCCCGTGCCCTGTACTACTAGTTAAAGATCATGAATGGCCTAAGCAAGGTAATATCTTAGCAGCCCTAAATGTTGGTAGTGACGAAGCAGAGCACCTTTCGTTAAATAACCGTATAACCAAGCAAGCAAAAAACATTGCTCAATTAATAACAGCGAATGTGCACCTTGTTAACTCTTACCCTGGAACTCCTGTTAATATCGCCATTGAAATTCCTGAATTTGATGCCAGTGAGTACAATAATGCAATGCAATCGCATCATACCAAAGCAATGCAAAGTCACGCTAATAACTTTGATATTCCATTTGCAAATACTCACGTTAAAGAAGGTTTACCCGAAGCGGTTATTGAACAAGTTGCTTTAAAAATAGATGCCGAGCTTGTAGTGTTAGGTACAGTGGGTCGTACCGGTATTTCAGCGGCGTTAATCGGTAATACTGCTGAGCAAGTTATCGACTTATTAAATTGTGATGTACTCGCTTTAAAACCTGAAGGCTATATTTCGCCATTAGCCGAGTAACTGCGCTAAAGCTAACAGCGAATACATATACCCGTTACTATTCAAAGCGCTCTGAAACATGCAACTTAAATGGTAACGGGTATATAAATAATTTGAAGAGGCAATCTTAAATGATTGCCTTTTTTTATGAGGGTATCGACATTAACTTATGGCAAATAAATGAAATAATTGGATATATGATTGATTACAATGTTTTAAGTATTTATCGGCTAAGCACAAGTTACTAGATAAATTAGCTACATTCGATAAGTTTAACACGGCGAAAGCGATTAATATGAAGGTGAAATAAATTGTCTGCTTTCGATAGTGATATTGGCTCAAAGCGCACTTTATCGCCTTCCCTACATTGCGCTAATCGCGCACAATCTTGCGAAATAACCGCTCCTATTTTAGGGTAGCCACCAATTGTTTGTCTGTCATTTAGCAAAACAATAGGCTGACCATCTGCCGGTATTTGCACCGCACCATAACAAATACCTTCAGATAAAATCCCATCAATATCAGTATTGACTGCTCGACCATCTAAACGATAGCCCATACGATCCCAAAGTTTACTTACCTGATATTCCGAGTTAAAGAACAACCTTTTTTCAACCGTTGAAAATTGTTGATGTTGATAACTTAATATCGTGTGTAATACTACCTCAGCAGAATACACTGGCTGCTCAGCTTCAGGTAACAGCCACAACTTTATATCTTGTTTAAGCTTATGTTGTAATACAGACTTACAAGGTAATATGTCATTTTCAGTCAGCTTGTTACCATTTATACCGCCAATGGACTCTCTACATACTGTCGCCGTACTACCAAAAGTTGGTGTGATATCAAAGCCGCCTTGTACTGCCAAATAACTTCTAACACCTGTAGAGGTAAAACCAAAGTGAATTTCGTCGCCAGCTTGAACCATGAAACTACGCCATAATGGTATTTTATGACCATTAATGGTTAATGGCATAGGCGCACCTGTAACCGCAATAACGCAATCAATTTGTGCAATTAACGTTAAGCCACCCAAACTAATTTCAATGGCTATTGAATTAAGTTCATTACCACATAATTTATTTGCCCAGCTAAAAGCAAGCGCATCAGCAGGACCACCATTAGTTAAGCCTAAATTGAAAGCGCCATAACGTCCCGCATCTTGAATTAAGCTCAATACGCCAGCATTTTTAACCACAAAACCTAACATACTTGCTTAGCCTTACTTTGCTTCTCAATAGGCTCTGGTGTTTTGTTTAGATCTTCAGCGCTATTAGCATCTAATTGTCCGCCTAATTTTAGAAACTCTTGTTTGCTAATTGCCACAAACTTTACTCTGTCGCCTACTTCAACAGGCATAGTTGGGTTTGCTTCAGCATTAAACATATCTGTTGGGCATAAACCTATAATGTTCCAACCACCGGGAGATTGCGCAGGATAAACAGCTGTTTGTTGATCCGCTATCGCAATAGCACCTTTGGGCACTTTTAATCGAGGTGTTGCTAACCTTGGCATCGCAATGCGCTCATCAACCTCACCTAAATAAGCAAACCCAGGAGCAAAGCCTATCGCGTAAACTCTGTATTCTTGCGCTTGGTGCAGTTGTATTACTTGCTCAACCGTCAAGTTAGCGTGTTTAGCAATTCGTGGTAAATCAATACCCGACTCTGCAGAGTAATAAGCCGGTAGTTCTACTAGCCTACCCTGCTTGTTATTTACTGCTTCACAGTTAATCAGTAATTGCTTAAGTTGTTTACGTAAACTGTGATGGTCTATGGTAAGTAAATCAAAGACGACTAAAATAGATCCGTATGAAGGAATGAGGTCAATGACGCTGGTTGCTAAATGCTGACGAATAATCGTTACAGCTTGCTGTACATGAGCATTAATTGCAGGTGAAATAGCAACAGATTTTTCTTTTATAATATTAGACTTTAAGTCCGTAACGGTAGAGCTGCTACTATTTGTAAAGTACAAGATCAGGGCGTTCTCACCGGCAATATCAAGGCTGATATTATTATTTATCTTTATGATTGTTTGATCATCGCAAGAAACTTCTGCAAAGCTAACATCGTCTATAGGTTTGGAGTCAGTAGCCATTACGCTAACAAGCCTTTAATTTCACTAATAGCTTGCACGCCAGCCATGTTATCCCCATGCACACATAAACTATCGACATTAAGTTTTAATATTTTTCCAGAAACCGTTGTCACACTGCTTTGTTCTACTAACTGTTGTACTTGGGCAAGCATTTCTGTTTTTGTTAGAACTGCTCCTGTTTTAGTGCGAGCTAGTAACCTGCCCTCATCATCATAACGACGATCAGCAAATGCCTCACTGTACAAATTTATCCCTAGTTTATTTGCTTGCTGTTGATAATATTCAAAGTCGGCAGTCGCTTGTATCATTAAACTAAGTGGTAAAGGATATTCGGCCAATGCCGTTAATATAGCGCTAAAAACATCAGCATCTTTCATCATGTCGTTATAAAGCGCGCCATGGGGTTTTACATAATCAATCGATAAACCTTGTGCTTTTGCCATCCCCTCTAATGCCGCTATTTGATAATGCAGCAACGCAATTATTTCAGCTGTAGAGCATGCTATAGAGCGGCGACCAAACCCAACTAAATCAGGGTAGCTAGGGTGTGCGCCAATCATTACTTGAGATTCTTTCGCCAACGCTAACGTTTTTTGCATCACTAATGGATCACCCGCATGAAAGCCACAAGCAATACTCGCTTGATCTATATAGGGCATAACCTCTGCGTCCAGTCCCATTGACCAAGCACCAAAACTTTCACCTAAATCACAGTTTAATTTTATTTTCATCATAACTTACGTTTGCTCTATATAAATTGAAAAGTAATCTTCGTTGCCAACTTGATGATTAACATAAAGGAACATTAAATCAATTATATACAAGTTCACTGTCAATATGCAGACAAATACTATAAAACAAAACTTGTTATATAGGCTCTGTTATTAAGGCTACTTATAAAATCAGTATCTATAATCTACCGATTAACCATATAATAGATATAGTATCCAAGTTTATAACTGACACTATAATTATGAAAACTTACTTTGCACTCCCTTTTTGTATAGCATTTTATTTACTATCTTTTGGTTTTTCCTTTTCCATATTGGCTAACGCCCCTGAACAAAAAGATAATCAACTTGATAGGTGTATTTTCAACACTATTAAAAATACTAATAAAGAAAGTACCTTAAGCGAAATACAAAACCAGTGTGAGCAAGAAATAGCTCGAAATATGCTTCATAAAAAAGATACACCTTCTATTGAATTAGGGGCTATTTCAAATAGATTAATTAAAGAAAAAAGAGCAGAAGAAAACCCTTACACACTTAGCCCTTATAAGATGAATTATTTACTACCTTTTACTCTAGTAAATACTGTCAATAGAAATGCCTACAAAGATATTTCTAATTGGGAAGATGAATTAAAAGAATTAGAAGCAGAGTTTCAACTCAGTATAAAAATCCCATTATTAACAGGTTCTTTTTTACGAGAAGGTGATCAAATTTTTTTTGGTTTTACGCTCAAGTCATGGTGGCAAATTTATGCTGATGAAATATCAAGACCCTTTAGAGAAACCAATTACCAACCTGATTTTTTCTACTTAACACCAATCGATTTACATCCTTTTGGTGGTAATTCAGGGTTGGTGGTAGGTTTAGAACATCAATCAAACGGTCAATCGCAATTACTATCACGGAGTTGGAACCGTGTATATATGACTTACCTTTACGAAAAGCGTAATTTTGCCTTAACTTTTCGTCCTTGGTGGCGGATACCCGAAAGCCCGAAATCACCTCCTGAAAATGGCATAATTGATGGTGTAGGCGACGATAACCCCGATATTACCGATTACATGGGACACTTCGAACTAAGTATGGTCTATAAATACAGTACCGATTTAGAGTTTTATTCAATGTTTAGAAATAACTTTGCTACACATAATGGTTATGTAGAGTTGGGGGCAACTTTCCCATTATGGGGCAAGTTAAAGGGTTACACGCAAATGAGTAGTGGTTATGGCGAAAGTTTAATTGACTATAATATTAATCAAACACGGATTGGCATTGGTCTTGCGCTTACTACGTTACTCTAACCTAAAGTGCATTAGAGTGACTTAATCGTGTAAACCATTTTATTTTAAATATTAAACAGTAGATAACTTTTGCAACTATCTTTCATAAAATTTTTTGCATAAGAACTATCACTTTGCATATAAATATCACATAGATAAATATCTCGTAGATGAGTACACCTAAATAATAACTGCAACTCATCTCGCCTTCATAAGTTGTAATTACTGAAGGCGAGTTAGAATGCGTTAAAGTAATAGTTTATACATTGTCACTTTCAGGTAATAATTGCTCTTGTACTGTTTCAATACGCTCAGCAATTTCTTCATCATCCTCACTAAAGTAAGCAACATGAAACATGGCCTCACCTTCTTGCACTAGCGGGATGTTTTGTTTACCGATTAAAATGCCAGATCGTGTTGCTTTAACAGCATCAATCACTTCACCATAAGGGCTGCCTATTTCAGCGAGTATTTGTCCTTTGGTTATTTGGTCGCCCAAGTTCACAATATTGTGAACAATACCACTAGCGTTTGCTCTAACCCACTGACTACCATTCGCAATAAAAGGCGCTATTTTTTTCTTCCGCGATACAGGCGTTTTTCTGGTCATGCCTAAATATTGTAAAACATTTAAAATGCCTTTCATGCCAGCTCTAATTGAAAACTCATCAAAGCGTAATGCCTCACCTGCTTCATATAATAAAATTTTAGTTTCATTTTTAACAGCAGCCTCCCTCAATGAACCATCCACTAAATTAGAATTTAACACCACAGGCACGCCAAACACTTCTGCAAGCTCTTTGGTATCAAGATCAGACATATCTGCTCTAATTTGTGGCAAGTTTGAACGATGAATTGCCCCCGTATGTAAATCAATACCATAGTCGCAGTGCTTAACTATCTCACTTAAAAATATATGAGCTACTCGCCCTGCTAATGAACCTTTAGCCGAACCAGGAAAACAACGGTTTAAATCTCGGCGATCGGGCATATAACGACTTTGATTTACAACACCATAAACATTAACCATAGGTACGGCGATAACCGTTCCTTTTATAATTTTAAATTTATTCTCGTGAATTAAACGACGAATAATTTCTATACCGTTTAATTCATCACCGTGTACCGCAGCACTCACAAAAATTGTAGGGCCTGGTTTTTTAGCTCGAATAATATGGATAGGTAACGAAACATTAGCGTCTGTATATAGTTTGGCAACAGGCAAGTTTATTTTTCTCTGTTCACCGGGTAAAATTTCAAAACCACCAATTTTTAATACATTCATAACACTCTCTTTAAGTCCTTATTAGAACAAGTAAAATTGCTAAATTAACCTCTACCACGTGTTTTAGTATTGTTTGGTTTAGCATTTTTCTCTAAAAAATCAAAAACCATACCGGCTACATTTTTTCCAGTTGCCGTTTCAATTCCCTCTAAACCAGGTGAAGAGTTAACTTCCATCACCATAGGGCCATTTTGTGAACGTAATAAATCAACACCACACATGTTTAAGCCCATTGCTTTAGCAGCCATAATTGCTGTTTCACGCTCTTCTTTAGAAAGCTTAACGACAGTCGCAGAGCCACCACGATGTAAATTAGAGCGAAACTCGCCTTCTGCGCCTTGACGCTTCATCGCTGCTACTACTTTGCCACCAATAACTAAACAGCGAATATCAGCACCACCCGCTTCTTTTACAAATTCTTGCACTAAAATGTTAGCTTTTAAGCCCATAAAAGCTTCAATGATCGCTTCAGCTGCTTTAGCTGTGTCGGCTAATACCACGCCAATACCTTGAGTACCTTCTAATAACTTAATAACAACAGGTGCACCACCAACATTCTTAATTAAATCTTTAGTATTATCTGGTTTATTAGCAAAGCCTGTACGAGGTAAACCAATACCTTTACGTGATAGTAATTGTAATGAACGTAATTTGTCACGCGAGCGACTAATTGCCACCGATTCATTTATGTTAAAAGTACCCATCATTTCAAACTGTCTTGCCACCGCCGTTCCGTAAAAGGTAACAGATGCGCCAATACGCGGAATAATAGCATCGTACTCAGGAAGCTCTCTACCGTGATAACGTACTTTAGAATGGGTACTCGTAATGTCCATGTAACAATGCAAGGTATCAATAATATCAACTTCATGTCCCATAGCTTCACCCGCTTCTTTTAAGCGTCGAGTTGAGTAAAGGTTTTTATTACGGGATAAAATAGCAACTTTCATAGGAGCCCTTATAATCTATATTTTAATGTTTATCGAAATTTTTATCACAATCACAACGGCTAGCTATAACAAAGTTATAACAGAGCCATACTAAAGTTACGAATTTGGTTTTAACTTTGTTGCGTCAAACCGTTAGACCGTAAACTTATTAAATGTGTATACCCGTTCCACTTGAAGATGCTCGTTTCAATTTCAGCTGAATCCTACATCTTCAAGTGGAGCGGGTATATAGGATAAAAGTGATGAAATAATTTAAAGGGAGTGTATAGTCAACTAACCAAATAATAAAACGCTATATTTTAATGGGTTTAATCAAAATAATCGATTAAACGGCATTTATGGGATCTTATGAAAATAGAATTATTAAAAACATTTTTAGAAGTCAGTAGAACATTACACTTTAGAATTGCGTCTGAAAACTTATTTATTACCCAGTCTGCAGTTAGCGCCCGCATTAAATTGTTAGAAGATGATTTAGGCGTATTACTATTTGATCGAAGTCAAAAGCACTTAAAGTTAACTCCTGAAGGGAATCGCTTAATAAAACATGCGAATGAATTGTTATTTATGTGGCAAAAAACCAAGCAAGATGTTGGTATTGCTGATAACGATATGCACCAATTAGTGATTGGCTCTGTTATGTCGATTTGGGATATTGTGTTACAAGATTGGCTTAAAAAGATTCACCGTAATCTTGATGATGTCAGTTTACTTACCAATACATACTCGCAACTAGAGTTAAGAAAAAGCTTACTCACTCGAGTGATAGATATCGCCTTTTTATTTGAGCCTCCTTATATCGAAGATTTAATTACCCAAAAAATAGCGAGTGTGCCATTACATTTAGTGTCAACTAACCCTGAAGACAACACCGACACTATTGCCTTGGATAATCACATTATGGTGGATTATGGTGAAGCGGTTAACACCCAACATTTACGAGAGTTTCAACACGCTCCTGCAGCAAAACATCATATGAGCCAACCGAGAATTGCTTTAAATTTTTTATTGGATGCGGGGGGAAGTGCTTATTTACCCAAACAAATGACGTTTGAATATATTGCTAAAAATAAATTACACCTCATTGAAAAAGCACCGGTATATTCAAGAGAGGTTTTTGCGGCATATTTAGCTAAGAGCCAAAAAGTAGATATTATTCAACAAGCTTTAATGCTATTTCCGCAGCTTAAAAACAAATAAACCAGTAATTTAACGCCTTAATAAGGAAATAAATTACTGGTTTAAAATACCCGAACAAGCTTAAAAATGTAGCTGTGTTGTACGCTTATTTACTACTTGTTCAAATATGCAGGTTAAGCTTCTTCTTTAGGTAAAGAGCTAATAGTTTGGTAATAACCTTCTTCTAACTCAGTATTAATACAAGATAATAAGTATTTATTTAAATCTTTCGACTCAATTTCATCATCTGATGCATAATCAGTACATGATTGTAAAAGGCTGAACACATAATCATTAGGTGCTTCCATTAAATCATCCGCAACTTCTTCGCTATATGCATTGACAGAAGTTAAAGTTAAGGCCGCAAGTACTAAAAATATTTTTTTCATGGTTATTTTCTCTTAAACAATTAAGTTATTTACATATCCCAATGGTCACTAAATGAATTTAGTTGCCTATCAAGTGATTTTTGTTCGTTAATTACATCTAATTTTTGTCTAGTAAAATATTTTTCTCTCGACTGAAGTCTAACTGATTTTTTGCTAGCTGATTCAGCAGA
The DNA here is from genome assembly GCF_018860585.1 of Colwellia sp. E2M01. Lineage (GTDB taxonomy): Bacteria > Pseudomonadota > Gammaproteobacteria > Enterobacterales > Alteromonadaceae > Colwellia. The sequence goes on along the minus strand of NZ_JAHKPR010000017.1, from coordinate 3,668 downwards.
AAGGTCAATATCTACACTAGTTAAATTTACATTGCTATCTGTCTCTATATTCGTATCTTCATATGTATCAGTATCCATTACTTTTCCTTGCTAAAATAGAAATAGATCACGGCAAGATAATGAACGTAAATGCTCAGATAATGAAGCAAAAAAAATTTGTCTTATCAATCAATAATTTTTATCAAACTATTCTATCGGTTATCTCCTCAAGTTATTTTTAACAAATATTTATCGCAACAACATGAGCAAGTTTACTTTTATAAAGTCAACCAAATCATAGATACCACACCAACCATCAAGCAATATATCAGCATAGGCACCATAGTAATGCGTATAACAGCCCCTTCTTTGCCTGTTAAACCAACCACAGAGCAAGCGGCAACAACATTTACCACACACACCATATTACCTGCGTTAGAGCCGAGCATTTGTAAAGCTAGCACCAAGTTCTGTGGAATACCTAAATTGAACGCTGTTGCTTGCTGTAAGTCTGCAAACATCATATTTGAAAAGGTAGCTGAGCCTGATATAAAAGTGCCTAATGCACCAACAAAAGAAGCTAAAAGTGGCCATACTTGGCCAAAACTATCGGCCATCATGCTAGCTAATTCTTTTGGCATACTACTAAGCGTTGCACCACTCACATTAGAGTTAATGAAAATACGTACTAAAGGAACCGCTGCTGCTAATGTTAATGCCGTAGGTAGTAATGCTTTAGTAGAATCAGTGATCGCGCTAACTGATTGACTTTTATTCATTTTATGTAAATAAAACGTCATTAAACAGACTAAAGCAAAGATGAAGCCGGGTAAATAAAGTGGACTAATTGAATGAGAAATCCCAGTATTTAAAATATCATCAAAAGAGAAGCTGACACTGGCCAATAATGACTTAAATGGCAGAAAATCTAAACGTGTTAAGACCAATAAAATAGCCACTAACACATAAGGAAGCCATGCCCGAGTAATTGACATAGGTACCGCAAAATTACTATGAGTCATATTGCCATGAATATTCACTAAACGAGTTGTTGAAATGTTATTCAATGTGCTTTCTTTACTTTGTGAACGTTCTTGCGCATATTCCTCAGGATTAGCATCTACATTTGCTTGCTCGCTTTCCGTTAAGTTACTTGCTTCATTGTTATCAGTTGGAAAACCCCATACTTTATCAGGTACCAAAAATTTAAGTTTTACAGCGCCAACAACTAATATTAAACCAATTAGCCCGCCAATAATCGATGGAAACTCAGGCCCTAATAAATTAGCAACAACCCATGCAGGTCCAATAAAAGCGAGTCCTGAAAAAATAGCAAAAGGCCAAAGAGCTAAACCTTCTTTAAAGGATTTATTCTCGCCCCAAAAGCGCGTTAATATACTGACCATAATAAGTGGGATAAATACCCCTACGAATAAGTCGATACTGACCGCGGTAGTAGCAATATTTTGTAATTGTTCTGGAGTTATATCAGATAAACCGCGATTAATTCCTACTAAAATAGGCGTTCCAACAGCGCCAAAAGATACCGCAGAAGAATCAGCAATTAATGCTAACGCTACCGCCGCTAAAGGGTTGAAACCAAGAGCTACCAGTAAAGGAGCACAAATAGCTGCAGGAGTACCAAAGCCAGAAGCACCTTCTAAAAAACTACCAAATAACCAAGCAATGATGATCAATTGAATACGACGATCAGGGCTTATACTCATAAACCCTTCTCTTATAACGCTAATCGCCCCACTTTGCGTTAAGGTGTTCAATAAGAATATTGCCCCAAAAATAATAATCAATATTGATGCAGCAATGATCCAACCTTCAATCACCGAAGCTGCTATTTGTATCACCGGAATATGCCAAAACAAGGCGCTCATCAAACCAGTAATTACTAAGCTAATACTCATCGCTTTCATCGCCGGCCAGCGTAAAATAATAAGAAACAGTAATACCGAAATAACGGGCATTAATGCAGTTATCGTTTGTAAAAAAGTCATTAAAATTCCATCTAGTTAAAAAGCGCTTTTTGTTTACCCTAAAAGTAACTCTGTTGGGAGAAGATGCGTTAGTTGCAACTTTTAATTAAGTAAAAATTAGTGTTTTATTATGGAAAAGGTATTAAACAGGCTTTATCTAAATCCCCTAACTCTAAGGCGGTAAGATTATTTAAGGTAACTTTTGAAATGGCATCTAAGGCTTCTCGAGTAAAAAAGGCTTGGTGTCCGGTGATAACAACATTGGAGAAAGTCAATAAACGTGCAAATACATCATCTTGTAAAATGGTGTTAGAAAAATCTTCAAAAAACAAATCTGTTTCTTCTTCATAAACATCTAAACCAAGGTGCCCAATTTGCTCGGTTTTTAATCCTTCTATAACTGCTACAGTATCGACTAAACCGCCGCGACTCGTGTTAATGATCATGACACCTTTTTTCATTTTATTCAGTGCTGCTGCGTTGATCATGTGGTGAGTATCACTATTTAATGGACAATGTAATGAAATAACATCACTTAGCTTATAGAGGTCATTTAAACTTCTATAATCAACACCAAGCGCCTTTACCTCATCACTAGGATAAAGATCGTACGCAACAACTTTACAGCCAAAACCAAGCATTATTTTAATTAAACAAACACCTATTTTGCCAGTGCCTATCACTCCGATTGTTTTACCGTACATATCAAAACCAAGTAAACCATCAAGAATATAATAATGCTCACGCACTCGTGAGAAAGCACGGTGGATATTACGATTTAAATCCATCATTAAGGCAACGGCATGTTCAGCCACAGCGTAAGGTGAGTATTCAGGAACTCTAACCACTTTGATGTTATGTTGAGCACAAGCGTTTAAATCAACATTATTATAGCCAGCACAACGCATCGCAATATACTGCACACCATAGTTTGCCATTATTTCTATACACTCGGTGCTTAGCTGATCATTAACAAAACAACAAATTGCTTCGTGACCATCGGCAAGCGAGGCGGTAAGTTTTGTTAAACGTGCGGGTATATAGGTAAATTCATGCTTACCCTCATTAAATTTATTTAAATGTGTTTCGTCATACGCTTTAGTACTAAATACAGCAACTTTCATGAAGGTATCTCCTTGATAAATTTAATGCTTATGCCGTTATGTTTTTCCTTAATTATTTTAAAGAATTAGGGAAACGCAGTTAAGATCGGATATTCATTTTTAAAGCAATAATAAGAAGTCTTAGTATTAGTATTAGAAATTACCACATTACATTCATTTGCACAGCTAATTATCAAGTTGAGTGAAGTAAAAAGTTACCGCTATTGATATAAATCAACTACCTTGCCTTAAAGTACTATATTTTCATCTGCACAATAATTCCTCAGCCAAAGAAATCCCATGAATAGCGCCTTTAACCCTTCATAAATTAAATAACTTTTTTGCATTAAATACTTAATTAAAAAAAGTGATTAATAACACAAAAATATTTCGCTTTTAAAGTTTCTATTATCGGAACATTATTTAGCCGTAACCAAAAATGACATTTTTAGAAGGTAGAAAATGAACATTGATGCATCTGACAGCTTAATACCAATTTGATTAAGTTCTTTCCCACTCAGCGAGAATTAAAAGGCTTAGAGGCAAGGCATTGATTGAAGAGAATGGTTGTTCAGGAGAATGTGCTCCTGCATTCTCT
>NZ_JAHKPR010000011.1 GCF_018860585.1 Colwellia sp. E2M01 | reverse complement strand
TTTAATCAGATTGGTATAACTACACAATAGTAAACTTAAAAGAAAAACACAAAAAAACTCGCCGAAGCGAGTTTTTAATCGTAATAGTAAAATATTAAATGATTATGCTAACTTAGTAGAAAGTAACTCATTTACCGCTTCAACAGCTTGTGTGCCATCAACGGTTAAGTAACTACAATTACCGGCATCAGCTTCAGCTTTATAAAAATCTACTAATGGTTTAGTTTGCTCGTGGTAAATAGCTAAACGTTTTTTAACAGTTGATTCTTCATCATCTGGACGAATTGACAAATCATCACCTGTTACGTCGTCTTTACCTTCAACTTTTGGCGGATTATAAACGATATGGTAAGTACGACCTGAGCCGGAATGCACACGACGACCGGCCATACGCTTAACAATCTCTTCATCAGGAACGTCAAACTCAAGTACGTGATCAACAGCAATGCCATTTTCTTTCATTGCGTCAGCTTGTGGAATAGTACGCGGAAAGCCATCTAATAAGAATCCAGGTTTGCAATCATCTTCTGCAACACGTTCTTTTACTAAACCAATAATTAGTTCATCTGATACTAATTGACCGGCATCCATTACCGCTTTAGCTTGCTTACCAAGCTCTGTACCCGCTTTAATAGCAGCACGAAGCATATCACCAGTAGAGATTTGTGGAATACCAAATTTTTCCATTAAAAATTGGGCCTGTGTGCCTTTACCAGCACCAGGAGCACCTAATAAAACAATGCGCATAATATTATGTAACCTTAAATAGAGGGGTAAATATAAAATAACTTTTACGTTAAAATGATTCTATTATACAAAAAAGCAGGCATAAATGCCGACAAATATGTATTAAATATTCTGTTAGTAAACGGTTAGCATTTAGCCAAAACGTTTAATCATCTTAAGGTAATAATTCTTCTTCACTAATGAGTAGAGTTAATTAGTTTGTTAACAAACTTAATTAACTCATTTAGCTGCAACACTATACAAGTAAGCTTGAATGCAAACAAGTAAAGCATAAAAAAAGGGGTACTCTTTATTATAGAGTGCCCCTTTCACGCTAGATAATACTTAACTTGTATTGATTACTTAGCCTTGTATTAGTTGCTAAAAATAGTCACTATTTTGTTAGTGATAACATTAGCTTGTTTAAACGACCAACAAAGCTAGCCGGATCTTTTAAGCTACCACGTTCAGCTAACATCGCTTGTTCGAACAATACTTCAACCCATTGGTTAAATTTATCATCATCTTGCTCGTCAGCTACATGCTTAACAAGTGCATGTTCACCGTTGATTTCAAAAATTGGAAGTGTTTCTGGAACTTCTTGTCCAACCGATGCCATCAGCTTCGCCATTTGGCTACTCATATCATCTTCATCAGCAACAATACACGCAGGTGAATCAGTTAAACGTTGAGATAGTTTAACTGCTTTCACTTTACCTTCTAAGCTTGTTTTAATACGTTTAACAACTGAATCGTATTCTTTTTCAAGCTTTTCTTGTGCTTCTTTAGTTTCAGCATCGTCCATATCACCAAGATCAAGACCACCACGAGTTACAGATTGTAATTGCTTACCGTCAAACTCGTTTAAATGACTTACTAACCATTCATCAATGCGATCAGACATTAGTAATACTTCAATGCCTTTTTTACGGAACACTTCTAAATGCGGGCTATTTTTCGCCGCTTCAAAACTGTCTGCAACCACAAAGTAAATTTTATCTTGGCCTTCTTTCATACGTTCAATATAAGAAGCTAAAGAGACATTTTGTGTTGACGTATCTTCATTTGTTGAAGCAAAACGTAATAAACCAGCAACTTGTTCTTTGTTAGCGTGATCTTCCGCTGGCCCTTCTTTTAATACTTGACCAAACTCATCCCAAAAACCTTGGTATTTTTCAGCGTCGTTTTTGCCTAATTTTTCAAGCATTTTTAATACGCGCTTAGTACAACCTTTACGGATTGCTTGGGTAATTTTGTTATCTTGTAAAATTTCACGTGATACGTTTAATGGTAAGTCGTTAGAGTCTAATAAACCTTTTACAAAGCGTAAGTAGGTTGGCATAAACTGTTCAGCGTCATCCATAATAAAGACACGTTGAACAAATAATTTCAAACCATGTTGTTTTTCACGGTTGTACATATCAAACGGTGCTTTCGCTGGTACATATAAAAGTGAAGTATACTCAGTATTGCCTTCAACTTTGTTGTGCTCCCATAATAAAGGGTCACCAAAGTCATGTGATACATGCTTGTAAAACTCGTTATATTCTTCATCCGAGATATCGGCTTTTTCACGTGTCCATAAAGCAGTCGCTTTGTTAACTGGCTCCCATAATGCAGGAACAGCATCTTTTGCTTCAATTGCCGGAACTGTTACGTTACCTTCATCATCTTTAACTTCAGCAACTGCTTCAACAGCAGGAACTTCAGGTGTTAACATTTCTACAGAAACAGAAATATGATCCGAGTATTTAGTTACGATAGACTTTAAACGCCAATCGTCCGCAAACTCAGTCTCATCTTCTTTTAAATGTAGAATAATATCAGTACCGCGACTTGCTTTGTTAATTTTAGCCGTTGTAAATTCACCTTCACCTGCGCTTACCCACTCAACACCGTTAGCTGAATCATCACCTGCTTTACGAGTACGAACAGTTACTTTATCTGCAACAATAAAAGCGGAATAAAAACCAACACCAAACTGACCAATTAATTGTGAATCAGACGCTTGGTCGCCCGATAATTGTGAGAAAAATTCAGCAGTACCTGACTTTGCGATAGTACCTAAATGTTCAATAACATCATCTTGGTTCATACCAATACCGTTATCAGAAATGGTAACGGTTTTGTTTTCTTTATCACAACTTACACGTACACGTAAGTCACCATCGTTTTCATATAAGCTATCATTAGATAATGCTTTAAAACGTAACTTATCTGCAGCATCTGCAGCATTTGAAACCAATTCACGTAAAAATATTTCTTTATTTGAATACAATGAATGAATCATTAACTGCAATATTTTTGCATTATCCGATGCAAATTGATGATTCTGTGTTGCGTTTTCGGTTGTCATGTAAAGTTAACCTCTGGTCTTTTCTATTTCATAAATAATTTATTGTTGTTTCAATTATTTTTAATTGGAACAACACAAATATAGCTATTAACTATCTGGTGTTGGATTAATTAATTTCAAGTATTCTTATAAAATATTTGTTAATGATAATATATCTCTGGGTTTTAAGAATATTTTATTGTAGTTTTAATCGGCATAAATAAGCACTTACATGGTTTAACCTAAGTAGACACCTAGATTGCTAGCATGTTTGAGAAAGTTCTAAGTGTTGTCGCTCGATATATTGTAGCTAACCCATTAAGAGCAGGTTTAGTTAAAAATATTAAAGATTACCCTTATTGGGATTCAAGCTGGTTAAATTAATCTCCTTTTTATCCGTATTTTCAATACAGGTCACCAGCAGGCTGCTTCCTACAGCATAGATGTATATCTTGTAGGAGGCTGCCTGCAGGCGATAAATGCCAAAGGCATTTCCCTAAACTCTAACACCGTATTTTCAATACGGGTCACCAGCAGGCTGCTTCCTACAGGATAGATAAGCCTCGGTGGTTAATGCCGTTTTTGTATTCAGCGACGCTCAATAAGGGCAAGTCCATTTAGGTACTCGATGATTTAACTTGTAGGAGGCTGCCTGCAGGCGATAAATGCCGAAGGCATTTCCCTAAGCTTTAAGGGTTAGATTATAAACATGCAGAAAGCAAAAAACCCGTAGCGTTAACTACGGGTTTCTTTAAATAGAAGTTTAGCAATGTCCTACTCTCACATGGGAACTCCCACACTACCATCGGCGCAACTGCGTTTCACTTCTGAGTTCGGAATGGAGTCAGGTGGGACCACAGCGCTATTGTCGC
>NZ_JAHKPR010000007.1:685-29771 GCF_018860585.1 Colwellia sp. E2M01 | reverse complement strand
GCCCTGCAGGTGACCCAAAAATGAAATTTTTGCATTGAACAAACACCATACTCCATTAAACCCATCGCCAGCAGGGCTGCCTCCTACGGTAATCAAAATAATATAATCTCATACCTCAAAACGTAGGAAGCTGCCCTGCAGGTGACCCAAAAATGAAATTTTTGAATTGAACAAATACACCATACTCCATTAACCCCATCGCCAGCAGGCTGCCTCCTACGGTAATAAAAATAATATAATCTCATACCTCAAAACGTAGGAAGCTGCCCTTGGTGTTTTTCAAGATAGGTGACCCAAAAATGAAATTTTTGCATTATACAAACACACCATATTCCATTAACCCCATCGCCAGCAGGGCTGCCTCCTACAAAAGCAAGACCAAAAAAAAGGCATAATCACTATCAATGATTATGCCTTTTTAACATTACAATATTTTCGTTATTGATTTACACTTTATAAAATTCTTTATACCAAGTAATTAATTCTGCCACACCTTCTTTAACGGTAATTTTAGGAATATACCCGGTAGCTTTAAATAAATCTTGCGTATCAGCATAGGTTTGATAAACATCACCCGCTTGCATTTCACGGAAATTTTTCTTCGCTTCAATGCCAAGCTCATCTTCAATGGCCTTAACAAAATCCATCAAATTAATGGGTGAGCCATGACCAATATTATAAACGGCATAAGGCGCTGAACTTGTGGCCGGACTACCTGCTTCTACTGTCCAACTTTCATCACGCTCAGGAACAACATCAGCAATACGAATAACACCTTCAACAATGTCATCTACATGAGTAAAATCACGCCACATATCCCCATTGTTATTTATATCAATGGTGTCACCGTTTAAAATCTTTTTGGTGAAAATATAAGGCGCCATATCAGGACGTCCCCACGACCCATAAACCGTAAAAAAGCGTAATCCCGTAGTAGGAATATCATATAAATGCGAATAACTATGCGCCATTAACTCATTAGATTTTTTAGTGGCCGCATATAGAGAAACAGGATGATCAACCGTATCAGAAGTAGCAAAAGGAACTTTACCATTTAAGCCATAAACAGAAGAGGATGAAGCATACACCAAATGTTTCACCTTGTTGTTTCGACAGCCCTCTAAAATAGTTAAATGACCAATTAAATTACTGTCTGCATACGCCATTGGGTTTTCAATAGAATAACGAACACCGGCTTGTGCGGCTAAATGAATAACTTTATCAAATTGATGAGTAGCAAATAAATCAGCCATACCTTCGCGGTCAGCTAAATCAATTTTAATAAAAGTAAAAGAGGCATGTTCAATACGCTTTAAACGCGCTAATTTTAAATTAACGTCGTAATAATCATTAATATTATCAATACCAATAACATCATGCCCAGCATCACATAAACGTTCAACCACCACACTACCAATAAAACCCGCAGCGCCTGTTACCAAATATTTCATCTTCTTTCCTAAAAATCATTTCAAAGCCCGAAAAAAACATACCCCATTGAACGAAGAGTACCAATGTAGGCGGGAATTTATTCGCGCATCTGTTGACCTTTTATTACATTTAAATATTGAAAATCAACATTTAAATCAAAGCGCGAATAAATTCCCGCCTACAAAAAATCACATATTTTTTCTTAATCGCTACCAAATAAGTCACGAGTATAAACTTTATCAACCACATCAGATAACTCTTCAACCATACGATTTGAGACAATAACATCAGACATAGCTTTAAATTCATTTACATCTTTAATGACTTTTGAATTAAAAAATTCATCTTCTTCATACACAGGCTCAAAAATAACAACTTCAATACCTTTGGCTTTAATACGCTTCATAATACCTTGAATTGAAGACGCTCTAAAATTGTCAGATCCTGATTTCATAATCAAACGATATATACCAACCACTTTAGGCTTACGGCCAATAATAGAGTCTGCAATAAAGTCTTTACGGGTACTGTTAGCGTCAACTATCGCGCTAATAATATTATTAGGCACATCTTTATAGTTAGCACGTAATTGCTTAGTATCTTTTGGTAAACAATAACCGCCATAACCAAATGAAGGGTTATTATAATGGCCGCCAATACGAGGGTCTAAACTTACCCCTTCAATAATATGACGAGAGTCTAAGCCGTGTACTTCGGCATACGAATCTAATTCATTAAAGTATGACACACGCATAGCAAGATACGTATTTGAAAACAACTTAACCGCTTCAGCCTCAGTTGAACGCACAAACAATACATCAATATTTTCTTTTATCGCACCTTGCACTAACAAATTAGCAAAAACACGGGCACGCTCAGAATCTTCACCAACAATAATACGTGACGGGTAAAGATTGTCGTATAACGCCTTACCTTCGCGTAAAAACTCAGGAGAGAACATCAAACCATCACAACCAAATTCTTCACGAATTCGACGAGTATAACCAACAGGCACAGTTGATTTAATTACCATAACCGCCTTAGGGTTTATGGCCATTACATCACGAATAACCGCTTCAACCGAATTAGTATTAAAGTAATTAGTTTCAGGATCATAATCCGTAGGGGTAGCAATAACAACATAGTCAGCATCTTTATAAGCTGCTTCTTTATCTAAGGTTGCTGAGAAGTTTAACTCTTTATTTACAAGAAAATCAGAAATTTCAACATCAACAATCGGCGACTGTTTACGGTTAAGCATCTCAATTTTTTCAGGGATAATATCAACAGCAACCACTTCATTGTGTTGCGCTAATAACATAGCATTTGATAAGCCCACATAACCTGTACCGGCAATAGCAATTTTCATAAATCCATCTCTTTAATTTTTATACTAATATTTTACATTATTCCCGATGCATATCATCAAGTATCTAACTTTAATTTTACCGTAGGTAACTGAGCTAACCGAAAAACATTAGCACTTTATAGCAACTTTATAGCAACTTTATAAAGCAAAAATTTACCAGCGCGATTGAAATCCCGCCTACAACTAACCCCGTCATTCCCGAGTTGTCTTGTCGGGAATCTATAGCCTCCCCCTCATTCCCGAGGTCTCTTATCGAAAATCCAAGTTGCTCACTACCCGTAGGCGGCCTAACTAATAAAAAGTGTTCGCGCTTTTACTGCGCCGTCATTCCCGAGTTGTCTTGTCGGGAATCTATAGCCTCCCCCCTCATTCCCGAGGCCTCTTATCGAAAATCCAAGTTACTTACTACCCGTAGGCGGGAACTTGTTCGCGCTTTATTAACTTATTAGCACATGACTAATTTATTCACGCTTTATAGCAACTTTTATAAAGCCCAAATAACCAGCGCGATTGAAATCCCGCCTACAACTAACCCCGTCATTCCCGAGTTGTCTTGTCGGGAATCTATAGCCTCAATCCCGTCATTTCCAAGGTTTCTTATCGAAAATCCAAGTTACTCACTACCCGTAGTGCGGCCTAACTAATAAAAAGTATTCGCGCTTTTCAATTAAACAACATTATCATATTATGAAGCAGAGCCTTGTATCATGTGAACTTTCGCTGTTTATCGTGAATAAATCCTTGCGTGGAATAATGCAACGATGTGCCTATATGTACCTAGCGCAATATAGTTTCGTTCCCACGCTCTCCTCGCGTTAATGCAATCAAGCCCATTAAATCACCACCATTATGCATCTTATAAAAGGCATTAAGCCTTATTGCCTTATATTTAAAGCAGTTGCCCAAGTACAACTAGTGCGCTATATTTAACGCATAAGCAATTAATGATTTAAATATGATGCAAAATAAGGCAGATGAATTACTGAAATCAATTGGAAAATTGGTTAAAAACGTTCGTTCTGAAACAATGGATCAAAGCGAACTTGGAAAAAGAGTGGGTGTAAGTCGTACCACAATATCATCAATTGAACGGGGTATTGGAGTGAATTCTAAATCACTCTTTAATGTAGTCTCCTTTTTAGATTTAGCTGATCTAATACAAGCAGCAGTTAATGAACGTGCTGAATTAATTGAAGCCAATAGATCACGTAAAGCAAGAAATAATCGTGAGGAACTATCTAATGATTTCTAAAGCGTTTGTATTTATTGACGGTATTGAAGATAAGCCAATTGTTTGCGGAGTTGTTACGCTTGATACTCAAAAAAGATATGGTGAATTTCGATATGGGAAGAGTTATTTATTAAGAAGTGATGCCTTCCCACTCGACCCATTAAATTTACCGCTTAATAGCAGTATATTCACAACAACCAATCAAAAAGGTGTGTTTGGAGTACTTTTAGACGCAGGCGCTGACTCTTGGGGCGAGAAAATTATACTATCATTACATAATACCAAGCCCAAAAATTCTATTGAATTCTTGCTAGCTGGCTCTGGTATGGGTGTTGGTTCCTTAGTTTTTAGTCTTTCAAGTAGCACTTCTAAAACAAAACTAAACAAAAACACATTGGGTGATATCCCAATGTTACTAAAAGCAAAAGATGCGATATTAAATGATGAAGAAGTACCACAAGAAGCTAAAAAAGCCTTTGAATATGGTTCAAGTATGGGTGGAGCTAGACCAAAAACCACAGTGTCAGATGCTGGCATAACCTATTTAGCAAAATTTAATCGTCCAGAAGACTTATTTAACCACGCTAAAGTAGAGCATGCCACGATGAGTATGTTGAGCGAATTAGCTTGTCGAGTTGCACCTAGCAAAGTAGTTGAAACAGATAATGGCGATGTATTGCTTGTTGAGCGTTTTGATTTAATAGATACTCGTCCAACTCATCACTTTATTAGTGCCAACTCACTAATAAATTTGCATTCAGTAAACAACGCTTCACTAACTGAGCGTTATAGCTATGGTTTTTTAGCTGAATTTATTTTGAAATACAGTAGCGAACCAGATGATGCTGCTGAATTATTTCATCGTATGGTATTTAACACGTTAATAGGCAATACGGATGACCATACTCGAAATCACGCATTTTTGTATTCATTTAAAAACAAAGACTGGCGTTTATCTCCTGCATATGACGTTCTTCCTATTAATGCAAATAATCAACATGGGATGGGAATAGGTCTAGATGGACGTAATGGAACTATTGAAAACTTACTTTCGCAGTCAGAACGCTTTGGGCTAAAGCGATTTAAAGCTGAAAAAATTATCAAAGAAGTCTTAGAATTAGTATCGCAATGGTCATACTATTTCAAAAGGCATGGCGTTGGGGATGGCGACTTAGAGCGTTTAAAAGGCGTAATACCAATGCACCTGTATAATTAATAGCGTTCAACAATTGAAAAGACATTTTCACCAATTCTATATAGCTGCAGGTGATCATTGTAGGCCTGAATTTATTCGCGCTTTACTGCGCCGTGATGCCCGAGATATCCTGCCAGCTCGTTCCCACGTTCCACGTAGTAACGTATATTAGCACAATTAAAAACCACGCCTACAGTGCTGTACATATTATTGTAGTCTCGTTCCACGCTCCGCGTGGTAATGCATACGATAAAAAGTGTCGCACTTTTACTATTATTTACTTGCTTGCGCTAACACCCTTTCTAACACCTTAACCGTCTTATCCATTTCAACCTGCATTAACGTTGGATGCACTAAAAACATCAAGCTTGTTTCACCTAACTCAACCGCATTAGGTAAACGTTTTTCTGGTCTGAAACCTGTATTATCAAACGCTTTTTCTAAATACACTTCAGAACAGCTACCTTGAAAACACGGAACACCTTCTGCAACAATTTCATTAACAATACGATCACGATCCCAACCATCAGCTAAAAGCTCAGGTTTGATAAACATGTAATGTTTATATTCTGCATGCTCGCTGTAATCAGGCACATCAACTACACGTATTAACTTAAATTCACTTGCTGCATTATCAAGTTTTTTACCATAAGCTTGGCGCTTAGCTGTCCATTCAGGCATTCTCGTTAACTGAATACGGCCAATAGCGGCCTGCATTTCTGTCATACGCCAATTAGTACCAAAACTTTCATGTAGCCATCTAAAGCCTGGTGGATGCTCCTTATTGTAAATAGCATCCCACGATTTACCATGATCTTTATAAGCCCACATTGCTTTCCATAACGTTTCATCGTTAGTGGTAACCATGCCACCTTCACCACCAGTAGTCATTATTTTGTCTTGGCAAAAACTCCAAGCACCAACATGGCCAATAGAGCCAACAGGTTTACCTTTATATTTTGCACCATGCGCTTGCGCACAATCCTCAATAACATAAAAACCATGCTTATTACTAAGCGCCATAATGGCATCCATTTCAGCAGGCATACCCGCCAAGTGAACAACAATTACCGCTTTTGTATTTGGGGTAAGTACCGCCTCAATACTTTGTACGGTAATATTTTGGCTATTTAAATCAACATCAGCAAATACTGGTTTTGCACCAGCTGTAACAATACTTGAAGCAGAGGCTAAAAATGTACGAGGCGTAGTTATAACTTCATCACCAGCACCAATATTGATAGCTTTTAACGCAATGTCTAAAGCCAAGGTGCCATTACCTAAAGCAACGGCGTATTTTGTGTCACTATAAGCTGCAAATTCTTTTTCAAATTCACGACCTTCTTGGCCTGTCCAATAATTAACTTTATTTGAAAGAAGAACACTTTGTACTGCATCAGCCTCTTCTTGTGTGAAGCTAGGCCAAGGGGAAAACGGGGTATTTAACATATTAACCTACAATTGTTTTCCAAATATAATTTACATCTTTAACGAATGAGTAATACTTTATATAAGACAAATTCATGTCAACTTTATCTGGCCAAATCACGTTACGATTATAACTTTCGGGGTGCTCTTGTTTGGCCAACAACGCCTCTTCGTCTTTATATTTTATTGAAGCAGGCCCTGTTATTCCAGGACGAATAGATAATATTAAACGGTCTTTTCCCGTTAACACATCCGCATATCCAGGTACATCAGGCCTCGGACCAACAAAGCTCATTTGACCTATTAAAACATTCCATAACTGGGGTAATTCATCAATTTTTGTTTTACGAAAAAACACGCCACTATTAGTGATTCTTACATCATTCTCTGTTGTAACGCTAGTATTAACACCTGATACCTTTCTCATTGTCTTTATTTTAATTACGTTGAATAGTTTTCCATTTTTACCAACTCTCTTCTGTATAAAAAAACCATTAGAACTGGTTTCTACAGCCGATATAAGCCAAGAAATTAAGATTACCGGTAATGTAATAATTAATCCTATAAATGATACGATGATATCAAAAATTCGTTTAATAAATTTATCGCACTGAGTCATTACAACCTCTTTAGAATTGCATTAAGTGCATATTGTACAAAGTAGTAAGATGATAAAAAAATGTTATATTTCAAGTAACCTCTATAGACATCCCACACCTCTTTTGCTGCTTTTGATTTATTAGCAGTATTAGATGACCCGACTAACCTATAACTAGCTAAAACTTCTTGATACCCATATGCCACTTTAACTTCTTCTAACAAATTAACCCATAATGCCATATCATGGCTACTTCTCAGGTTAGGCATTAGTATATCTTGGGAAATTTTAGAACGGTCAAGAATAACAGTAAGACAGCCAATTACAGTATTCCCTAAATATTGAGATTTAGTAATTTTAGATGGTACGGATATTTTTTCTTTAACTAAGCCTCCTTCTTCATCAATAACTTCATAAGCAGAAAAAGAAAAGGCAATATCATTTTTTTGCATAAAATCAATTTGCTTTTCCAGCTTATTAGGATGCCATAAATCATCAGAATCCAAGAAAGCTATATATTTACCTGTAGCCTTTCTAACTGCTACATTTCTAGCTTCAGCTGCACCGACATTTTTATCTAGTTTTATTATTTTAAATCTATTATCAGGAAGGTTTTGCTCAATATAGTCCGCACTTCCATCAGGAGATGCGTCATCAACTATCAGTACCTCAAAATCCTTATATGTTTGCTTCTCTATTGAAAGTAGAGTTTCTAAAATAATTGCTTTTGACTTATATGAAGGGGTAATAATACTCACTAACGACATTCTTTTTCCTCAAAACTATGACTTAATTGTTTTAATATTGTATAAAACTCCAAGTCTTTTGGCTTAACATCGGTATCAGCACTAATATCAATATCAAAAATAACAGAATCAATTGCTAAAAAAGAATTAAGTTCTGCTGCCGAATTTCTATGATCTTTAATTACATCCTCAAAGTTTAACGACAAATAATCACTTTTATCATGTAAGCCAACCATAGAGTCATTAATAGACTGTGTACAAGCTCCCCACTGCATAAAAGCATATATTTCCGGGTGTAATATTTGTGAGCGAGACTTCTTCGAGCAAAATTTTGGCCCCCAATGTACATCATTTTTTAAATTCAAAATATTCAAAACATTCGCCATATTCTCTTTACATAATAAGAACAAGTTCTTTGGTGTAACCTTAATTTTTAAGAACTTAGCTTTTATTCTTGAAAATAATAAAGTAAATCTTTGTATCAATGAAACAGTTTTACTATTTGAGATTTTATTAATATTGCCTTTTTGTTTTTTTAAAACTGATTTTACAACCTGTAAGCCATCCCTATGTAAGAATATTAAACTTGCATTAGGGAATAATGCCTTAATAAAACCAATTCGCAATGAATTAGATGCTGTTTTCTCAATGATTAATTCTGCGTTTCCAGCTAATGTTAAAAACTCTACCCTTATTTTATTTAAGTACTCAGTAGTTAAAAATTTAGGATCTACTTTATCTTGGCCTGGAATAGAGTATTTAAGCCAAAACTCATTTATCTCAGCAAGATAAGTAGCGTTTGGTAAAGCACGATTTAAAGTAGAAGCAACAAGATGAGTTCCTGACCGTGCAGGACCTATAATAAAAATCAATTCAGGCATAAGAATAAAAACCTATAGTGAGCTTAAATCTGAATTTAATGTTTAGGCTCGCGCTAGTTACAAAATATTTTGGAAAATTACGAATATTAACTGTCATTATTAACTAAAGCCTTAACAATACTTTCAGAAGCCATCCCATTTCCATATAAATCTACATTGTAATCATTAGCGAAGCGATGTTCATTATAAGCAGTAATAATAGCTTGTTTATTTGCTCCTACTAGAATATTAAAGTTATGTTCAATTAACTCTACCCACTCAGTCTCATCGCGTAGTGTTATGCATGGCTTTTCAAAAAAGAAGGCTTCTTTTTGTAAACCACCGCTATCTGTCATTATTAACTTACAGTTATCAATTAGCCACACCATATTTAAATAACCAACAGGGGTGATAACTTTTACATTAACTGAAAGCTTAACAGTTAGGTTTTCAAGCTTAGCTTTTGTTCTTGGGTGAATTGGTAAAACCACAGGGCAGGTTTGTGCTACTTCATTTATAGCTTCAATAATTGCCGTCAAACGTACTTCATCGTCGGTATTTTCCGCACGGTGAATTGTGGATAAAACAAATTCACCACTTAATTCTAAATCACTTGGTTTTTCAGCAAGTTCTTTGTAAAAAAGAGCACCATCTTGCATTACATCGCCAGAAAGTTTAACTTGGGTTTGCCATTTATCAACACCTTCATTTTCTAAGTTATCAATTGCTGTTTGTGTTGGGCAAAACAAAATAGAACTTATTCTATCGGTAAGTATTCTGTTAATTTCTTCAGGCATTTTCATATTAAATGATCGAAGTCCTGCTTCAATATGTGCCACTTTAATATGTAATTTAGAAGCAGCAAGAGCACCTGCTAAAGTAGAGTTAGTATCACCATAAACTAAGACCCAATCAGGTTTTTCTTTAAGTAAGACTTCTTCTATTTTCTCAATCATTTGCCCTGTCATAGCGCCATGCGAACTACCACCAATACCTAAAAAGTAATCAGGTTTAGGTATTTTCATTTCTTCAAAAAACACATCACTCATATTTGCATCGTAATGTTGTCCTGTATGAACGATGACTTCTCTTACATCATTGTGTAAAGTGATTTCACGACTTACTGAGCCCGCTTTTATGAATTGAGGCCTTGCTCCTAATATTGTTACAACTTTAATCATCCTATAATTTCCTTATACAATTTAAATAATGTTATTTCTTCCGCAGCCCAGTTATATTTTTCTTTTACAGCGCTTAAAGAGTTTGTACTCATCTCTTTAGCTTTTACTGGGTTTTCAATAATATAATTTATAGCACTTGCTATAGCTTTACTATCAAGTGGGTTAACACAAATACCACATTTATTGCCTTCTACAACTTCTTTCCACATAGGAAAGTCTGAGGTGATTATTGGCAACCCAGCTGACATATACTCAAACATTTTATTTGGTTGGGCATCAACATGGTTTGGATAGTTATGAAAAGTAACAACACCAGCTTTTGATCTAGCTAAAACTTCTGCTGCTTTTTCCCTATCAATAAAGCCAAGTTCATTTACTTGCTGCCATGCATCCCAAGTTTTCACTTCATTTTCAACATGTTTTTCAGAAAATTTTCCAGCTAAATTTAATGTTACATTAGGGGTGTAATTTAAAGAGGATAGAACTTCTTTAATCCCTCTAATTTTTGCAATATTACCTAAATAACAAATTTCATTTAGTTTAGCGTCCCAATCAAAACTAGTTTCAAGATTTAATTCACCTAAAATAGGGTAATTATTAATGTTATAACTTTTAGAATTAATTGACTTTAATTTTTTGGTTATTGAAGGAGTCGCACCAACTAATGCATCCAACTTTTTAAATGCAAATTTTTCATACGCTTCAAAAATAATAGGGAGCATTTTACGAAATAAAGTGTTCAAATAAGGCTTAGACTTTAATTGCTTTGGTAAATCTTCATGGGCATCAAATATGACTTTGTAACCCTTCTTTTTAAGTTTTAAACCTATTGGTATTAATTCAGGATCATGTAAGTGATATACATCAGCATTTAACCTAGCAGCAGCCTTGTATACTTTAGAAACCGTTTCGGTCATTCGTTTAAAGCGCTGTCTACTTTTAGCACCTACATCAATAATTGATATGCCATTTTTCGATTCTTCTCCCTGTCCGTCAGCTACAATTAATGTAACTTCGTAATCGGCAGTGGCTAACGAACTACACATTTTGATAAAAATGCGGGTATCGTATCTAGGATGTGCTGAAGTTAAGTGTACTACTTTACGAACGTTCATTATTTAACCCCAGTTTCTTTAAACATAGCTTGATAAGCTTTAAACATTTTTTTCGCTTGTACTTCCCATGCATTCTCACATGCCACACGGTAGGCATTTTGTTTCATTTGAGATAAATCTTCACGTAAAAAAGCATCTAACGTATTATTTATTCCTTCTACTGAAAAATCATTAATTGCCACACCCATGTTATTTTTGATAACTAATTCTGACATATCTTTCATATTTGAAACCATTACAGGCAAGCCTGCCATCGCATATTCAAATAGTTTATTTGGCATACAAAAGTCATGATTAAGGCAGGTGTTTTGTATGATATGAATGCCTACATCTGCGGACGCAGTGTATTCCAAAACAACTTGTGGTGAAACTGCAGGAAAGAAAAAAATATTATTATGTTGTTGTGCAGCTATTTTTATTTCTTGTTCTAATACCCCATAGCCCATAAAAACAACAACTAATCGGTCATCACTGCGTGCTTTAAATGCATCAAGAATTAAGTTCACACCACGTCCAGAAGATAAACCTCCTTGATATAATAGAATTATTTGTTCAGCTCTTATACCTAGTTGCTCACGGAAGTGATTATTAACTTTTAACTCTCTGAATTTAGGTGCATTCATAATAACAGGTGGGCGTTGAATCTTATATTCATTTTTATACCAGTCAGCGATGCTTTCACTTACAACCAAAGTCATATCTACATAATTTATCAATTTATTTTCGATAAACTTGTTTAGTTTCTTTCTCACTCCTGAACTGCCATTTCTTTCCGTTTCAAGCTCATGTGCATCATAAACTAAATTACTTTTGAATAGTAATTTAGATAGTGATGCAATAGGCAGTACGCTTAAAGCATGCGCATTTACAACAGCAGGCTTTACTTTAGAAATAAGTACTATTGCTTTAAAGAAAAATTCAATATATTTAAATATTTGGCACACTAAGTTTTTTGGTAATTTTCTTGTCCAAAGGTTAATTCTATACAGCTCAACGCGATCTGATATGTGCTCAAAGTCACGTAAATTATCTGCACCCAACGCAATTATTATGACCTTATTAAAAGTATTAGAGTTAACCAATGAATTAACCTGTTTTAGTACTCTACTAGCATTGGTAAACTCATTAATATTTATATGTAAGTTATTCATTTTTATAATTATCTCTTTTTTAACATTTTAATATCAAGTTTAACGCTTATTCAATTGTAATTTACTGATATTCTCTGAGCGGTTAGCAGCTATCGATATAAATATTACAATTAACATTAAGATCAACAAAGGGATATCTAACACAAAAGTACTAAACCCCGTAAAAGCTATGCTTTTATAATGTAATATGGTCCATATCAACATACCTATCTGTATTGGTGACTTTCTTATTTTAGAAATTAAATAAGAAACAAAATAAATAATAGTACCAATTATCCATGGAATGATAAAAACACCGAAGAATGAAAAATTAGCATAGGCTTCTCCCCAAAAAACCGTCGGAGCTGAGCCAACAACATTTTGTTCATAAAGCTCTGAAAACCTCCAATTCATTACTTCTACTGCAATTGAATAAGGTTGGTAAGGTAAAAGCCCTCCAGGGTTAGGAAATGTCCTACCTAGTAGATAATCTTGATGCTCAGGAATAAACTCAAGATAATAATATGAAGCTCCAATAGATCCTGTAAATGCTCGCGAAAATATAGAGCCAATAGCTTGATAAGGAGAATCAACCCCCATAAAAAACACATAAAACAAAACTAATAAAAATAAGACAAAAACAATCCACTTTAAGGATCTAGCTACAGGTACTCTACTGTAGTTAACCGTTACTAAATAAGTTAAATACAACCCTATTAGGTACCAAATGACAGGGGCTTTTTGGACAGATATAATAAAACTAGCAACACAAAGTAAAAACGAAAAAATGAAAAAAGTCATGTTGACTTTATTCTTTGAAATCAAATAATTAGAAAACAATGCAAAAGATAATAAACTTGCTAAATCATGCATAAATAAAGTGTACCAATGGTACTTACCAGAAAAGTTATTACTCATGTCGCTACGAGCTACTTTCGCTTGTGAAGCACTATCTGTCAAAGCAACTATGATTGCTAAGTTATTTAATTTAGAAACATAACTAAAGAATACCAATAAACTTATTATTAAAAAAATTAACACTAATAATAATTCTCTATTATTCATACTGTTATAATCAAGAATAGACAAGGGTTTAATTTTTAAGCCATAAAAATTATTAAAAAAAATATAAGTCGTTGTAATACATAAAATGGACCAACTTGAACAAAGCAACATTAATAAAACTGTGTATTTATCAATAATGCCACTTTGATATCTGTATGAATCTAAACCAAAATATAAAATGAACAAACCAATATACGCAAAAACCAATAAAAAAATTATAGAAAAATTTAATACACCTACCTCCATAAGTGGCATATTAGCTTTCTGTAAAAAATAAACTATAAATATAGGAAATAATAAAAATATTGAAATAAACAAAATATCGTTGAAAAGAGAATCCACTTTAATACCTTACGGACATGACTAAAAAAACACTTTTTAAATAAGCAATTGACTTTCCAATAATACTTTAATAAGACTAGTGTAAACTTCACTTTTTAAAGTTCATACATTAATGTAAATATTAGTGGCATAAAATATTGGTAATAGTTTTTAGCTTGAAGTATAAGCCGCATCACTTAAAAACTATTTAATGACTGGCTGATACTTTCCGTTCTTCTTAATAAGAAAAATTACAACTATCAAATATAATAAATAAAAAACAAAGCTAGAGATAGCGTAAACCTCACCAACCCACTCATTAAAATAATTACCTGCTACCCATACAGATCCTGCTCTAATTACAAGCCCTGTAACTTGAAGAAGCATAGCAATGATTTGATTATTAGTTATATGTAATGACATTGAAATAGGGGAGGCAATAAACTGAATAAAAAACCAAGGCACCATCCAACTTATCAATACACCTGTTCGTTGCCATCCATCGCCCAGAATAAAAGGAATAGCCAAGGGTGCAGTAGCACATACTAAAAATAAAGGAAAAAAACCAACTTTAGCTAACATAACAATAGTTTTCCTTGTAAAACTTTCTAACTCACCTTTGTGATATTTTTCAGCGGCCTCGGCTAAATAAACTTGTCCAACAGCCTTCGATATTAATTTCATTGGCATAGAAAGTAATCGCATTGCTAAAATTAAAAAACCAGCTTCTACTCCTATAGTAAATGTCGCAATAATTAATATTGGAACTTGAATTCCAGCACTATTAGTTAGTGCCTCCCAAGTCGAGTATTTAGGAAAACGATCATAACGACCAAATACACTTTTAAGCTTTGCTACACTAATTTGCGATAAAATAGACTTATATTCTTGTATAAAATATTTAATTAACCTAATACAACCTGCACCCGAGTTTAATAGTTGACCGAAAAGCAAACCAAAAGGAGTTACTCCCATAAAACCAAGTGCTAACTGTGTAGTATTACTAGCTATAGCCTGCGTCATTCGTGTTTTCGCTACCAAAGAAAAGACTTTTTCTCTAATCACCCAATACTGTAAGGCTTTATATAAGCCACTAAAAAAAACTCCTATAGGTAAGAGCCACAAATAACCTTCTAAGCGTTGATTAGTCTGTTTATTAATCCAAGTTTCACCGACACTAACGACAAACCATGTAAGTAATGTGATACTTATCACGCTAATTATAGATAATACCAAAAGGTGAACAGCATCATCTAATTCTTCAGGTATTGGAATAGCAACTTCAAATCTTAAACAAACAATTGAAATTAATAATGCTAAAATAGAAGCGTAGGTCGCTAATATCGTAAAGTCTTCGGGTGTATAAATTCGAGTTAAAAAAGGTAATGATATCAAACCTACCAATTGAGCAAAAGCTGTACCACCAGCAAGTATACTAATATTTCGTGCAAAACGACTTTGCATCAATGTATGCAACCTACTCATCACTTTCATTTAAAAATATCTACTTCCGGATTTAGGTATTCTGTTATTAAGTAGCCGTGCATTGGCAAACTAAAGACTTTGCTACTTAACTTTGAAGCAATAGGAAAGTCTATATCTTTATAACCAAAGCCATTAAAGACTGTTTGTTGGTGCATACACTTTGCATAATAAATAACAGTAGGGATCCCTTGTTTTTTATACTCTGCCATGACTGCGTTACGATTTTCATCTACTAATGTATATTGCGCCCATGAGCTAACATAACCAGTTGGGGGTTTTGGCGTTTTGTGTTTATCTGACAACATTTTCTCATAGTTAGCAGCCGCTTTGTTACGGTTAATAAGCTCTGTCGGGAATTCGGCTAATTTTTCTAGCAATATGGCTGCTTGAATCGTATCTAAACGCGAGTTCATACCAATGCGTACGTTATCGTATTTGTCTTTACCCTTGCCGTGTACGCGGTACGATTTTAGTAGTTCTGCGAATTCGTCATTATTAGTAAAAACAGCACCGCCATCGCCATAACAACCTAAAGGCTTTGCTGGAAAAAAGCTGGTTGTGGCTATATCACCAAAACTACCTGCGCGTTTGCCATCAATGCTTCCACCAAAGCCTTGGGCCGCATCTTCTACTAATTTTAAATTGTATTTATCAGCAATTTTTTGAATTTCCGGGTAGTTCGCCGGTAAGCCAAACAAGTCAACTGCTATGATTGCTTTAGGTGTTAATTTACCTTCCGCAATTGTTGCTTGAATACGTTTTTCAAGATCTATTGGGCAAATGTTAAAAGTTGCTTCATCTGAGTCAACAAATACAGGCGTTGCGCCTTCGTAGGCAATGACCTCTGCTGTGGCGAAAAACGTAAACGTTGGACAAAAAACTGCATCGCCTTCTTTGATACCTAACACCATCATTGCAAGTGTTAAAGCATCCGTACCATTTGCACAGGTAATGGCATGTTTAACACCAACGTACTCAGCAAGATTTTTTTCAAGCTCTTGTACTTCTGGGCCCATGATATATTTACCATGATTTAAAACAGTTTGAATGCGAGCATCTATTTTTGTTTTCAGGTGCTGGTATTGCGCGGCTAAATCTATAAATTGCATTTTAATAACTTCTAGTAATTACTTAATTGAGACAAGATCATTTTCTAATTGATACTTCTCGCCTGTATGTTCACAGATCGTTGTTCCAGTACCTGTTAATGGTAAATCCAGTTGTTCACCATATCTACTTATCCAACCAATTTGTTTAGCTGGTACACCAACCATTAACGCAAAAGCAGGAATGTCTTTATTAATAACTGCACCGGCTCCCACTAATGAATATTCACCAATGGTTACACCACAAACAATAGTGCAATTAGCCCCTAACGTTGCGCCTTTTTTTACTAAGGTATCTCGGTATTCTGTTTTACGTTCAATAAAAGAACGAGGATTGTACACGTTAGTAAATACCATACTTGGGCCGCAAAACACATCATCTTCAAGATGAACGTTATCGTAAACCGAAACGTTATTTTGTATTTTAACGTTATTACCAATAGTGACTTTATTCCCAATAAAAACGTTTTGTCCTAATGAACAGCCGTTACCTATTTGCGCACCACCGCAAACATGTACAAAATGCCAAACATGTGTATTTGTGCCAATTTTAGCACCATCATCGACAATGGCGCTTTCATGCTGATAAAAGCTCATATTATTTGACCTTTACTAATAATGGGTGCGGGTTACTTGGGTTATCTACAATTGCGGATTTACGCATTACATCAACTGTTTCAATTGCTGCACGGTTATCTTCAACGCCATAGCCATTACCTGCCAAAATACGTTCATAGCTTTGTGTGTGGAGATCGGTAAAACCACCAGAAAACTCTAACTCTTCACCTTCAACATCAATACTGCGATAGGTTAGTTTTTCCCCCTGAATAGCGTTATCTGGTAGATGGTTAGCATCTATTGATAGAAACCAACGTACATTAGCACGTTCGTATTGCAAGTAGCCTGATGATGTTTTTTCATCTCGGTAATGAACTTCATTGTGCTTAATATCACCAAAAATAAAGTGCAGCATGTCATAAAAATGTACACCTATATTGGTTGCAACACCGCCTGACTTTTCATCAAAGCCTTTCCATGATTTCAAATACCATTTACCGCGGGAGGTTAAATAAGTTAAGTTAACATCGAATACTTTATCAGCAGGGGCTGATTGCACTTTTTCACGTAATGCTATGATTGATGGATGTAAACGTAACTGTAGAATTGAATTAACTTTTGCTCCATGCTCTTTTTCATATCGATTTAATGTATCTAAATCAGCAGTATTAAGTACTAATGGTTTTTCACAAATAACATCAATACCATTTTGGAGTGCAAACTTCATATGTGGCAAATGTAAATAATTAGGGGATGCTACAGCAATATAGTCCAGTTTTTCACCTTTTAATTTCAGATCTTCAACATAACCCGAGAACTCTTCAAACTCAGTAAAAAACTCAGCTTCAGGGAAGTGGCTATCCATAATACCAACAGAGTCGTTTATGTCCATCGCAACGATTAAATCATTACCTGTATCTTTGATGGCACGTAAATGCCTTGGAGCTATGTAACCAGCAGTACCAATTAATGCAAATTTTTTCATTGTATTTCCTA
Source organism: Colwellia sp. E2M01 (assembly GCF_018860585.1). Classification (GTDB taxonomy): domain Bacteria; phylum Pseudomonadota; class Gammaproteobacteria; order Enterobacterales; family Alteromonadaceae; genus Colwellia. Next base: position 11,956 of record NZ_JAHKPR010000007.1, on the reverse strand, counting down.
TCTTATAATCTGATATCTGAGTCTTTAGAGCCGAATACATGTTTCACATCGTAGAGTACATGCTTTTGTTTTCCAAACTTACGAATGGCGTCTACGCCCATTTTTTTAAACTCACTATGGTCAACAGCTAAAACTATACCGTCATAATGGTCTTCGGTTAGAGAGTTAATTAAAGAAAGGTTATATTCATGCTCTACTTCGACTGGATTTGCCCACCCATCATAAACATCAACACTCATATTGAAGTCTTTTAACTCGTCAACAATATCAATGATTTTTGTATTACGTACATCAGGACAGTCACCTTTAAAGGTGAATCCCAATACTAATATTTTCGCTTCATCAACATGAATTTTTTGGCTTGATAATTTTTTAACGAGTTGTGTGGCTACATATTCACCCATACCATCATTAATACGTCGGCCGGCCAAAATAACTTCCGGGCGGTAGCCAACTTCTTGCGCTTTGTGAGTAAGGTAATAAGGGTCAACACTAATACAGTGCCCGCCAACTAAACCAGGCTTGAATTTCAAAAAGTTCCACTTAGTTCCGGCAGCATCTAATACTTCTTCTGTATCTATGCCCAGTTTATTAAAAATTTTGGCAAATTCATTAATAATCGCAATATTTAAATCACGTTGAGTATTCTCAATCACTTTAGCAGCTTCAGCTACTTTTATAGAGCCTGCTAAATGAGTACCTGCTGTTATAATTGAACTATATAAATCATTCACAAACTGACCAACTTCAGGTGTAGAGCCTGAAGTTATTTTCATTATTTTAGTCAATGTGTTTACTTTGTCTCCAGGGTTAATTCGTTCTGGCGAATACCCTGCAAAAAAATCTTTATTGAACACTAAACCAGAGGTTTTCTCAATAATAGGCAGGCAGACTTCTTCTGTGGCACCTGGGTAAACTGTTGACTCATAAATGACAACATCACCTTTCTTAACAAACTCACCTAAGAGACCTGATGCTTTACGAAGTGGGTTTAAATCTGGAGAATTATTGTCATCGATTGGCGTTGGTACGGTAACGATATAAATATTACAGTTCGCTAAATCTTGTTTATTACAAGAGAAGTTTAATTGTTTAACATCTGCTAACTCTTCATCGCTTACTTCAAGAGTAGAGTCATGCCCATCAACCAATGCGGTTACACGCTCCTTGTTAATATCAAAACCAATGGTTTGGTATTTCTTTCCAAACTCGACTGCTAAAGGTAGGCCGACATAACCTAAACCTATAATGCCAATATTGACATTATTTAATGTGAAACTCATGATAACTTCCTATATAACCATGTTGATTAATCTGAATAAATTTAGTGATGTTTTACTTAAATGTGCTTAATCTTTTATCCTTAAGACTGAACGTTTATTTAATATTTATTTGTATGGGGGTAACTCATGCCAACACCTATACTCTTATTTAATTACGACTCAGACGTTTTTTCTGAGTCAGGCACTATATAAAGTGCGTTAAAGAAAACTGTTTAATAAAGCGCGAACAAGTTCCCGCCTACAAGTTACATGCCGCCCTAGTACCTTTCACTTCCTAGCGCCTTTATCTTCCTAGAGCCTCCCTGGATTCCCGACAAGACAATTCGGGAATGACGGAAGTACGCGAGTGCTTCTTTTAAATTCTGTCTCTTATAAACCAAAGCGCAAATACCAAAGCGCGAACACTATTTGTTAAGTTAAGCCGCCTACAAAAGCTTTAAAACAAAGCGCGAACAAGTTCCCGCCTACAAGTTACATGCCGCCCTAGTGCCTTTCACTTCCTAGCGCCTTTATCTTCCTAGCACCTTTCACTTCCTAGTGCCTTTATCTTCCTAGAGCCTTTCACTTCCTAGTGCCTTCCTGGATTCCCGATAAGACAACTCGGGAATGACGTAAAGGTTTACTTATCTGATTTATATTCGTAGTTGTAGTATCCGTAATAACCGTAGGCGTTGCTTGCTTTTTTCAGTACGCCGTTAAATACTACGCCTTTTACGTCTATGCCATTTTGTTCAAATCGTTGGCGAGCGTAGTCGATTTCTTTTAGTGCGTTTTGTCCAAAACGGGTTACCATTAACATGGTACCTGAATGGCCGCCCACAATAGCGGGGTCTGTAACGGCTAAAATTGGTGGTGTATCTATAATAACAATGTCGTATTTCGTTTTTATTTCAGCGATTAATTCACTAAAGTTGCTGTGCATTAATAGCTCTGAAGGGTTCGGCGGTACTTGACCACGAGTAATAACATCTAACCCGTTAACATTGGTTGGCTTAGTTACTTGCTCTAAGGTTTTTTGCCCGGATAAAATATCTGACAAGCCGTTCTCCCATTTCAAACCAAAATGCCTTTGTAAGTAACCTTTACGCATATCAGCATCAATCACTAAAACCTTTTGGCCACTTTGTGCTAATACGGCTCCTAAGTTAGCCGATATAAATGATTTACCTACACTAGGTGATGGACCTGAAATAGCGATAACGTTATTTTTAGCTTCCATCATGGCAAAATGTAAACTGGTACGTAAGCTTCTTAAGGCTTCTATTGATAAATCAGCTGGGTTTTCAACTGCTAATATGTTTTTATGTTGTGCTACTTTAGCTTTCCGTGCTTTTCCTAAGCCTTTGCCAATTCCTTTCGCTAGGCCAGTTAATTTGTCTTGGTTCATTGAAAACGGTACGCTTGCATATACTGGTAAACCAATGCCTTCAATTTCACTAGGGTCTTCTACACCTTTATGTAAAGCTTTTTGTATTAACACTATGGCAACTGCTAGCATGCCACCTAACATAGTGGCCATAACAACTATTAAGGCTTTTTTAGGTTTTACCGGTTTGGTGATATTTACTTCGGCAACGTCAATTATACGTACATTACCTACTGTACCTGCACGGACTATATCTAGTTCTTGCACTTTACCTAGTAATTGCATATAAATTGCGTTACCGACTTCAACATCGCGTGTTAAGCCAAGTAACTTTTGCTGCATTTCTGGCAAGCTGGATACTTTTTCTGCTAAGTCGTTGCGTTGCGATTGTACTGCAGAGATTTGTTCTACAATACCTTGATAATTAGGATGATTACGTTTGAATTTACGAGATACTGATAGGCGTTGTAGGTCTAGCTCTTGTAATTTAGTATCAAGTTCAATAATTTGCTCTAATATACCTTGCGTTTCGAGTGAGATATTGACTGATTGTTGATTTTTTTGATAATCATTAAATAACGCTTCTGATTCTTCTAATTCTTTTTTAATTTCTGGGAGTTGTACCGCTAAAAAGTCGAGTGATTTTTTAGCTTCAGCAGAGTTGCGATCTACATTTTTTCTAACGTATATTTTGGAAATTTCATTTAGCACTGTTTGCGCATACTCTGGGTTTTCATGTTGATAACTTAAATTAACAATACCTGAGTCTTTGCCTTTTTCACTAGCGCCAATGGCCGCTTGTAAATCAATAATGGTGTTTAAGCGATCTTTACGTGAAATAATAAAGTCTGTTCCTGCTCTAGCAACAAGTTTTTTTATTGTGATAGTAAAGCGACCGTTAGTAACCTCTTCACCTACTTTACCATTAAGTATTATTTCTTCATCGCCTGACAATAAGCTAAAACTATTATTTTTACCTGCTTGTATAATAAAGGTATGACCGATAGCAGATTTGGGTACGTCAAAACGAAATACATCAATTTGTTCACCGCCCCACGCATAACTTTCAGCATTATAACTTGCTTTAGCTACTTGCTCTGGTTTAACAGGGTTGAAGCTTCTAAAACTACGCCCACCAATTACGGGATATAACTTAGGTTTTACAACAATATCTAATTGTAGGTTGTCTACGGCTTCACCAATAACTGAGCGTGATTTTAATAATTCAATTTCAGTAACTGATTTAGAGCTACTTTCAAACATACCTGCCATGTCGTCTAAACCAGGTACCGAAGCACTATTTTCTTCTACTTGGATCATGGCCGTTGCTTGGTAAATAGGGGTTGAGTAAATAGCAACGGCAACACCTACCATCATAAAAATAGCGGTAATAATACAAATAAAATATTTACGATCGAGCAAGGCGCCAAACAATGCCATTAAGTCAATTTCGTTGGTGGCGGCATTCATTGGCCGTTGCTGATCAGCTGTGTTTTTTGTTTCTGAACTCATTGCTATATTTTTATGCGGTAACATAGTAGTAAACTTTTATTTTTAGTACGTTGGTATGTACTTATTAAAACTGAATTTAAATTAATTATTTGCCGTAATTTTTAAGATTCACTTAAGTAGTAGTTAGGTATTACTTAGGTAAAACTAGAAATAAAAATTAACGAAAAATCACTTTCATTTAAAGGTATTTTGTCCAAGCAGCGCAAGATTTATCAATTAATTGATAAACATGTTCAAAAGCTTCGTGGCTTTGACGATAAGGATCGGGGATTTCGGTATCATTAATCCATTTACCGAGTAAAAAGGTTTTACCACGCGCTTGCGGATACTGCCCTAACAAGTCCGTTAGGTGGCGGTCTTCCATCACCAGTATTAAGTCATTTTCGGCAATAAGTGTTGAACTTAATTGACGAGCTTTGTGTGCGCTCATATCAATATTGTTAGTTAAAGCAATACTTGTTGCAGTAGCTTCAGCGCCTTTATCGACTAATGCGGTTAAGCCGGCTGAAGTTACTTTAATATTGTTGTTAGCATCTTTTGCGTTGAGTTTAGCTTTTAACAGATATTCACCTGTAGGGCTTCTACAAATATTACCCGCGCAAACCACTAAAATAGAATTAAACATTCCCATTAGAATAATGACTCTTGTGCTTGAATAGTTGAAATGCTCTCAAGGGCGCTAACAGTTGGCACTAATTGGCTCAATAAACGATTCCAACGCGCAACAGGTGCAGTAGTAACGTACACAATGTCACGTGGTTGTAACTTAAATTGGTCGGCCAGTACAAACGCAACGGTGTTTTGTGCATTTAACTGGTATACATCAGCAATAATGCCTTCCTCATTAGGAGCACGTTTACGTAATACAAAAATACCATTAGCGTTAGCGGTTCTTTCGTTTAAACCTCCAACATCACTTATCGCTTCAGCAAGACTTAAACCATAACGATTAATTTCTATACTACCTGCTTTAATAACATCACCAAGTACAAATACTTTTTGATTGTCAGTACGGTTAACATGAATTATATCGCCATGTTGTAATAGACGGTTTTGCGATATATCGCCTTTGGTATAAAAATCATCGAGCTTGATGATTTCTGTTTTGTCATTACGACTGAAGGTAACTGTACGCCAATCTGCTCTTTCACTTAATCCACCTGCGGCATTAATTGCATCAATAAGTGTAAGCGGTATTTCAGTAATCGGTTGAGTGCCTGGCTTATTTACTTCACCAGTTATGTACGCTTTTTGGCTCCTAAAACCCACAACTTTAAGGTCTAACTGAGGGTTTGCAATAACTTTGCCTAGCTCTTGTCGTAGTACCCAATGTAACTGTCTGATTGTTCTACCCGCAGCTTTTACATTAGCTGCGTAAGCATAAGTTATGGTGCCATCAGATTGAATTCTAAAACCGTCGAACTCAGCTGTTCGTTGTACTGCTGCAGGGATAGTTAGTTCCGGATGATCCCAAACACCAATAGATAATACATCACCCACACCTAATATATATTCGTAATCTGACGTGTCGATGGCAGCTGATGAGCTAAGTTTTGCGGCAACTGAATCAGTCTTTAAGTGAGCAATTAACGAAGAGTCGATAATGCTGATATTTACGTTATCAAGATCTTGTTCAAGACTAGAGTTATCTGAGTCAACAGAAACACCCTCCATGTGGCTTCCGGGGATCATGCTACATCCTGTAGTTAGCATAAGGGAGATAGCAACAATTATATTATTGACTTTTTTTATCATAATTTTATTTTCTTTGTTATTTAGCTTCAACCAACAGTGTGATGCAAAATATCCTTGCTTTAACAAATATAAATTAACGGTTGGTTATTACGTTAGTTAGCTCCATCAATATTTACAAATAATGCAAGTATCAATAAAAATGAAAACTAACAAATTATTTTGCCGGCAAGCATACTTAACTTAGTAAATTTTGTCTAGTGACTTATCAGTGGTTGGACAATCCAAATAGCCTAGTAAACAACTGAATTTATACTTTATGTTCGTTTCCAAATAGTCGTTACCAGTCAGGGTGCAGATTTTGGAGGATTGGGCAATGAATTAGGCAAGTTGTCGGGTAGTGGATATTTGAATGGTTACGGGTATGTACAACGACAAAATAAAAAATTCACACACCTATAAGAACCATCATTCATTTGCACAATTAACCAATAAAAAACAACACCTTAAAAAGTTTTTAATTGACCACTTTATTAATATTTTGCTATGGTAATTGTTCAAGGATTAGCTTGAATTAAGGAGGCAATTAATCTATCATCAGAAAAAATGTAGATAAGCTTCGTATTACACGGAATTATTTAGCAATAAATACTATTAGTAAATCAAATTATAAGGCAATTTAATATGAAAAAATTAGTTCACTCAGTATTAGCTCTTAGTGTTGGTATGGCTCTTACCGCCTGTGGTGGTAGCAGCAGTAGCAGTAGTAACCCTACACCTACTCCTGTATCAGTAGCGGTAGACGGCTCTGCTATTAAAGGTACTATGTCAAGTGCAGCGGTTAGCGTCTACAATGCTCAAGATTATGGTTCAGACACTGCTCAACCTCGTGTTTCAGGTATCCAAACGGCTGCTGATGGTACCTACTCATTACAACTTACTGATGAAGATGGTAACCGTATTAGTGGTGGCTTAATCATTGAAATTGCTGCTGATGACGATACTACTATGATTTGTGATTCTACCAAGTGTGGTGAAATAAATTATGGCGGAACTATTCCAGCAACTCAATTAGCAGGTTTAGTGTTAACAACATTTACTTATGTTGATAGTTCAGCTAGTACTACACTTGAAAACGTTAAAGCTAATGCATTAACGAGTATGGCAACGAATGCACTCCTCGCTTCTGCTGAGTCTAATGACAACGTTGATTTAAATAACTTAACAAGTGAATCTGCTACTAACTTACAAATTGCTAGCTCAGGTATTGTTGGCTCAATTATAGGTGTTGAGATTGATGATGTTAATTTATTTAACTCAGACATTGTTGATGCGTCTCAACCTGAAGATGTATCTACTACTGATGAAGATGCTGCAACATTAACACTGATCAATGCTTCATTTTCTAGTTTAGGTGATGGAACTACAACGCTTGCACAAAGTATGCAAAGCTACTTTAGCGCAACTCAAACAATTGTTTCAGCAGTTATTGAAGATGAAAACGTTGATCTTTCAAGTGATTTTTCTACTGAATTAACTGAAATAGCTAATGTCCAACAAGTTATTTCTACTGAGTCAAAAGCGCTTCAAGGTGTGGTAGAAGATGGCGCAAATGATACTATTCCTGCTAAAGATGTTCCTGCAACGGTTGATGCAGAAGATATCAAAGATGGTATTGAAGCAGTAGAAAATGGTACTGGTGGTACTGGTGGTACTGGCGCAGCTTAATTAGCAGCCAAATAAAGTTATATAAAGCCCGCTTTTTTAGCGGGTTTTTTTTATCTTTTATTTCTGTTTATTTTAGGGCAGTTGATCTTTACTGATTATTTTTACGGCAACTTGTTTGGACTTCTTTTTATTAAGAGTAGACATTCAGGACAATAAGCTACATTCCTTGTGCCGCGATTAAAAAGCATTTAATTCGAACAAAATTTAAATATGAAAGGTCAACAGACCTAATATTTTTGAAATAAATATAAATATAAATATTCACGTAAAATACAATTAATTTTTATTATATTCACTCTTCATTAGGAATTTTAATGAAACCTTATACACTTTTTGCTTTATCAATATTACCATCAATGTCGGTAATTGCCGCACCTAAAGCGACTATGTCCTTTCAAGGGTATAGTGGGTTAATTAATACTCCTACGGCAACATTATTTGAAGAAGGTAGATTTTATTTTCAGTACAGTAACCAAGTTGAAATAGGCGACGGTTACTACGATGGTCAAAATTATAATTTTGCCGTAGGTTTATGGAAATATGTCGAGGTTTCTGGTCGTTTAGCTGAATATAAATTTACTGATCATAAAGGTGGCCCTACTGATTTATCTGCTAATGTAAAATTGGGTATTCCTTATATTCCTGAAGACTGGTTTAAACTTGCTATTGGTGTGCAAGATTTAGGTGGTGCAGCCAATTATTTTGATAGTAAATATGCCGTTTTATCTAAAACCTTATTTGAGGATTTTAGTTTTTCAGTTGGTTATGGAATTAGCGACTTATCGAGTGGACGCTTAAATGGTGTTTTTGCTGGTGCTGAATGGCAACCTTATGAGTGGGTAAAAGCCTCTGTAGAGTATGATGCTGCCGACACCCAAGTTGGTTTGCACTTATCTACTCCTAAAGATTGGTTGTATAACGATATCCAATTGAATACCGATGTACTGGTGTCGAGTACTAATGACGACTTAAGCGATGACTTCTACTATAGTGTTGGCTTAAGCGTACCTTTGCATTTACGTTATGATGAAAGTAAATCTCAAGTTGCTTATGCTGATACAAAGAACACGCTTTACCATGATGAGGCTAAACAAGCCGAAAATACACCTGCATTAACCCCAAAAGCTGAACAAGAAAAAATTAAGCAATTATTAATTAAAGAAGGCTTTGAAGACATTGTTATAAACGAACGTAACAATACAACTATATATGTTTCAGTTCAAAACCATAGCTATAACCGTGATCAAGTCGATGGTTTAGGTGTTGTATTAGCTTTACTGAGTAAAAATATTCATTACAATTATACTGACTTTGAAGTTGTATTAACCGAGCAAAGCATTCCTATAATGGCTGTAAATGGTAATTTGATTGATTACCTTGGTTTTTTACGTGATAACAAACCACTGAAAGTTTCGGTATTAACAGACAATATTAACAGTAAACCAAACCAAGCCACTGTTGATTCTACTAATAATTTTTGGTTCAAACCTCGCTTTACCTTTTGGCCAGGTGTTGCTTCTCGCATTGGTACAGAACTAGGTGTATTTGATGCCTCGTTTGCATTAATTAGTCATGTAGAGCTCCCTTTATGGAAAGGCTCAGCTATTACTGCTCAACACGTAAACCAAGTTGCCGAAACTAAAAACTTTGAAGACGGAAACTTCTTTGCTAGTGGTAAGCAAGAAACTGGCGTAAGTGAGTTTAGTTTTCATCAAACTTTTGCGTTACCTTTTTCTATTAAAAATATGACCTCATTAGGTCGCTACCGTTACGATTACAATTATTTAGCTAACGAAATTAAATGGCAAAGCCCAGAAGGTGCTCATAGCGTTAACTTACTTACCGCTAGGTATGAAAACCAAAAAGAAGAAAAATTACAACCTTACCCTAATTGTAATATATTATTCTCTGCTTGCTGGCCAAGCCCTGAACCAAAAGATCGTAATGTAATCGTCGCTAAGTACCAATATTACAATAGCGCTTTAAATAGCTCAGCTGAAATTCAATTTGGTGAATACTGGCAACGCGATAAAGGCGTAAAAATTAATTTAAACCGAATGATGGGTGACGTTACCCTTACTCTTAGCTATAAAAACACTAAAGTAAGCGGTGAAAAAGCCGATCAATTAATAGGTTTAGGCTTTACGATGCCATTAACTCCACGTAAAGACTTTAATAACCGTTATGTACAGGTACGAGGTAAGCCTAATTGGGATTATTCATTAAGCACAATAATTGGTGAAGAAAGTAATGACCTAACCCCAGGCACTGCAGATTCGGCACGTAGTTTTTATAATATTGACAACGTTTATTACAATTATAACCGTTTGAGTAAAGACTATATATACCGTAATACAGAACGCTTAAAAGCCGCATCGTTTTAAATTAACTTGTAGATGTGTAACTCGTAGGAAGCTGCCTGCAGCATAGATTTATACCTTGTAGGAGGCTGCCTGCAGGCGATAAATGCCAAAGGCACCTTCCTAAACCCTTACACCGTATTTTCAATACGGGTCACCAGCAGGCTGCTTCCTACAGCATAGATGTATACCTTGTAGGAGGCTGCTGATTTATACCTTGTAGGAGGCTGCCTGCAGGCGATAAATGCCAAAGGCACCTTCCTAAACCCTTACACCGTATTTTCAATACGGGTCACCAGCAGGCTGCTTCCTACAGCATAAATGTATACCTTGTAGGAGGCTGCTGATTTATACCTTGTAGGAGGCTGCCTGCAGGCGATAAATGCAAAAGGCACCTTCCTAAACCCTAACACCGTATTTTCAATACGGGTCACCAGCAGGCTGCTTCCTACAGCATAGATGTATATCTTGTAGGAGGCTGCTGATTTATACCTTGTAGGAGGCTGCCTGCAGGCGATAAATGCCGAAGGCATTTCCCTAAACCCTAACACCGTATTTTCAATACGGGTCACCAGCAGGCTGCTGATTTATACCTTGTAGGAGGCTGCCTGCAGGCGATAAATGCAAAAGGCACCTTCCTAAACCCTAACACCGTATTTTCAATACGGATCACCAGCAGGCTGCTTCCTACAGCATAGATGTATACCTTGTAGGAGGCTGCTGATTTATTTCTTGTAGGAGGCTGCCTGCAGGCGATAAATGCCAAAGGCATTTTGTAAATGCCTTTTTTTGAACTATATTAAATATATTATTATTTAATGCAAAGGATATGCATATGACTTTATCGGTTGGCTATAAACAACTACGCAAAGGCCGTAACTCTTGTATTGGTTTCACATATCACATTACTTTTACTACTCATAATCGGCAACCTGTTTTCTCCGATTTATATACCGCACGTTTATTAATCTCAATTATGCATTCAGATGGTATTTCCTCTAAATGCGATACTTTATCTTTTGTTATTATGCCTGATCATATTCATTGGTTATTAGAGTTAAAAGAAGGTGAAGTATCGTCGTTAATTCAACGAGTAAAATCTTTGTTTACTAAAAAGCATGGAAGGTGTATTTGGCAGAATGGTTTTTATGATCATGGTATTAGATCTGATGAAGCATTAATTGACGTCGCTCGATACATTGTAGCTAACCCATTAAGAGCAGGTTTAGTTAAAAATATTAAAGATTACCCGTATTGGGATTCAAGCTGGTTAAATTAATCTCCTTTTTATCCGTATTTTCAATACGGGTCACCAGCAGGCTGCTTCCTA
>NZ_JAHKPR010000007.1:0-605 GCF_018860585.1 Colwellia sp. E2M01 | reverse complement strand
CTTGTAGGAGGCTGCCTGCAGGCGATAAATGCCAAAGGCACCTTCCTAAACTCTAACACCGTATTTTCAATACGGGTCACCAGCAGGCTGCTTCCTACAGCATAGGTGTATACCTTGTAGGAGGCTGCTGATTTATACCTTGTAGGAGGCTGCCTGCAGGCGATAAATGCCGAAGGCATTTCCCTAAGCTTTAAGGGTTAGATTATAAACATGCAGAAAGCAAAAAACCCGTAGCCTTAGCTACGGGTTTCTTTAAATAGAAGTTTAGCAATGTCCTACTCTCACATGGGAACTCCCACACTACCATCGGCGCAACTGCGTTTCACTTCTGAGTTCGGAATGGAGTCAGGTGGGACCACAGCGCTATTGTCGCTAAACAAAAAGGGGACAATCTTGGAAATTTGATATAAATATTAAGAAATTTGTTTCAAGTAACTATTAAGTACGTGATTGCTATTTTTCAATAGTCTTTGTCAAACTTAATGACAGTGGTAAATCAACTAATAACGACGTAATTCAAAATGACGTGTGGCTTTTCTACACGAATTTTTCATTACTAAGTTAGTATTTGACTTTAACCTGTCAGTACAAAACCACTTGGGTGT
>NZ_JAHKPR010000029.1:277695-279598 GCF_018860585.1 Colwellia sp. E2M01 | reverse complement strand
CAAGTGGAACGGGTATAAGATATACATTAAACATAAAATCTATAAGTTATCGTAACAGCTGCGCCATTGCGGGTTGTTTTTTATTTATTATTTGTAAGGGTTCCCATGAAGCTCAGTAAATTTAGTCAATTTAAAAATAATACCAGTCGCTTTCATAATATTATCTCTATATTAACTAAATATGGATTAGCTAATTGGATACAAAAAGAAGACCCAAGCTTTTTAAAAAATTTAGTGACTAATGCACAAGGTGATACTTTAGCTGGCTTACCTTTTGAAGAGCGCTTTCGTATGGCGTTAACTGAGTTAGGCACAACGTTTATCAAACTTGGGCAAATATTAAGTACCCGTGCCGACCTTATAGGCCCAGAGTTGGCAACTGAATTAACTAAGTTACAGTCTGATACGCCAATTGATTCACCTGAGCAAGTTACTACAATGATCGAGTCTGAATTGGGTCAGAGTATGAGTGAGCTGTTTTTAGAATTTGATTTTACTCCTGTGGGATCTGCTTCTATAGGTCAAGTGCATAAAGCGGTATTGCAAGATGGCAGTGTCGTTGTAGTAAAAGTACAACATTCTGATATTGAAGATAAAATATTGGCAGACATTGAAATTCTGGCCTTGCTCGCAACCTTATCTGAAAAATACGATAAAGAATTAAGTTTATATCAGCCGAAAAGCTTAATTGAAGATTTTAGTGAAAGTTTATTCAAAGAGCTAGATTACGGCAAAGAATTACGTAATATGGCTTTGTTCTCACAGCAGTTTTTGAATAACCCTAAAGTAAAAATACCTATCACTTACCCAGAGTTTTCCTCAAAACGGGTATTAACCATGGAATGCTTAAATGGCTTTAGTATTGCTGAAGCAGATAAATTAAAAGCCAATGGAGTTAACACCAAAGAAATTGCGGCGCTTGGGGTAAATATTTATCTTGATATGGTATTTCAACATCATATTTTTCATGCTGATCCACATCCGGGCAATATTTGGGTGCTCGACGATGATCGCATTGGCTTACTCGACTTTGGCATGATTGGTCGTATAGATGACAACATACAAGAAGCGCTAGAGTTAATGTTATTAGCGGCCTCAGAGAAAAATAGTGTTGATTTTACTAAACAAGTAATAAGAGTTTGTACGCTACCAGAATCGTTTGATAAAAGTAAATTGCAGCGTGATATTGATGAGTTTTTACATGAATACTTAAGCCAGCCTATGGCTTCGTTGAATATTAGTGAAATTCTAAACACCATGAACACTATTATCCGTAAACATCGATTATTAATGCCCAGTGGTATATCGATGCTAATTCGCGTATTGGTAATGCTAGAAGGCTCATCACAACGCTTAGACCGTGATTTTAGTGTGAATGATGCTATTGAGCCATATACCAAAAAAATGAAACGAGCTCGGTTGTCACCACGTAGGTTTAGTAAAAAACTGGGTAAGTCCTATTTTGTCTGGGAACGTTTATTAACCACTTTACCTGATGACGTGGAAACACTGATCAGTAAAATGCGTAGTGGCAGTTTTGATGTAAACCTAAAGCACCGACATTTAGATGCTGTTGTTAATCGTCTTGTTTACGGTATTTTAAGTGGAGCAATATTTTTAGGTGGCTCAATGATGCTTAGTAGCTCAGTGCCACCATTGATGCACGGCATATCAATACTAGGAGCAGTAATTACTAGTGTGGGCAGTGTCTTGTGTTATAACTTGTTAACAGCCATTAGAAAATCAGGTAGCTTAACCAATACAGAGTAATAATGCACTTAAGAAAATTATCTCTTATTAGTAAATCAAGTATAGGTAACTCAAATACAAAAAATTAAAATGTTAACTCAGAGGGGAATTAACCCATGTAGGTGAACACAATTGAAACTAAAAGGCTCATTAT
>NZ_JAHKPR010000029.1:228351-277668 GCF_018860585.1 Colwellia sp. E2M01 | reverse complement strand
ATAATGAGCCTTTTAGTTTAACTGTTTTTTATCTTTGTTCTACAGAAAAAACTGTACAATGTTTATCAGCAGGAACCGTAATATTATCAGAGTAGTATGTAGTATATGTACCTGAAATTACATTATTCGACATTGAAAAAGTCGTTGAATATTGACAACTAACGGGCTCGAATTTGTCTGTTATCCCTGAAGTAGGAGGGTTAAAGTTTCTTGACCAACCCTCACCGTTTGCAACACCGTCTTTATAAGTTAAAAAATAGGAGGTGCCAATATCAATATTGTTATATTGATAAATGGTTTCAAAAGTACCGTTTAGCACTACTCTATTGGTTCCTAATTCATCGCTAACAACACTAAAGCCGGTATATTTATTATAGGTGGCAGAGAAAACTCCATCTTCATCTCGCTCTTTAAATGAAACAGATATAGGAGAAAAGTTTACCTCTATCGACTTTTCAACGCTTTGGCCTGAAGTAAGCGTTGCTTGATAAGTTACAAGAATATTTTTGCGATAGAAGTCCGCCATTTTATTAGCATGCGAGCCCATTGTGAAAACGATATGCTGTCCATTGTTGCTAATCGAGGCAAGAGCTAGAGCAACAAAGTCGATTTCTTGCGCGGCATCGCTTACCGATACAATATTGTCAAAACTGCTTATATTACTTTCATCTGCTAAAGAAAGAATATTTACCGAGTATTGATAATAGTGTGAGTAGCTGTCTGTTAAAGGAAACTGTTTAATAAAATCAATATTACCGACAACTATAAATTCGCCATCTTTTTGCTCAGGTATTGTTACGGTTGTATCACTATCTTCAGGTGACGGCGTGTTGAATACAAGGTCGACAGACTGTTGAAGGTCTCCATCAACATAAATTGTATTAGTATCAATTGGGCTAAAAGGGTTACCAATATCGTCACGATCATTAAGTAAATTTGTGTATATATCATCAACTTGTGATAGTTTACTTCCTAATTCATCAAAAACATTCGTGATGCTATCAGTTAGTAATTCTACTTCTGCATCAATAACTAACACTGCTTCTGATACAAAACCTGAACTCGCTTCAATATCGTCATTTACTGAAGTTAATTCTTCCTCATTGAACGTTTCTAAATCAGTTTCTTCAATACCTGTTTCGAAGAGGTTGGATAAAGGCAAATACCAAGGTGTTACTAAAACATTGAGAACTTTTTGTCTTAGCTGCAAAATGCGGCTGCTAATACAATTATCAAATTCATCTGTGTTACCCGTTAAACAACCTTCATCTTCTTCTAAAGCCCTGGTGATAGATGCACTTGGCTTGGTTAAATAATTAAGCTGTGTTGGTTGTATTGCTAGTGTTGAGAAAGGAATTTCTATTTTCTTGGCTGCGCTATCACCAAAAATAAGTGAATAGGTATCATGTAGGGTAATTAAATAGTGATCGGATTGTTGTGTAACGGTTGCTTGCTGCCCGAAAGAATAAATACCTATTAATTGTCCGTTATTATCAAAACGGTATTCTGTCTCTTTATCATTGCTATAAATAAATAAACTGTTAGATAGTGCTGATTTAGTGCTAACAAGCTGAGTGTCACTTTCAAATATCGATAATATAGATTGAACAGCTGAACTTTCATGAGTTGAAAATGCAAATATTCTATTAGCAACTTTTTCTGGCTCAGTAACTTCAGGTACAGTAATCTCTGGTTCTGTAATTTCAGGAACTGTTATTTCTGGCTCAGAAGTTTCAGGTGTAGATGTATCTTCAACATTAGTGTTTGCTGGACTATCAGAAGACCCGCCTCCACAACCATAAATCATAATACTTAAAAAAATGATAACTGTTAATTTCATACTAAAGTTCCTTTGAAGTCGAGTAGGGTCGCTAGAAGGCAAGCAATAGTATATTAACCTATTTACATTTAAGACAAAAGTACAATGAATTCACATGGTAAGACCGAGGTACTCCGGCTAACTACTAATGTTTATTAAGCATTAATAGTTTTAAAAGGCCAGTTTTGAACTGTTTTGCTCATTAATATCGCCATAATCGCCGCAGAACATAACAAGGTTTGCCACCAGAAAAACTGTAAACCTAAGGTGTAATTAAATAAGGCTAACAAGCCAAAATAACCTACCACTGTGTACTGTAACCAGTAAATTACCCAGCGCATGTTTTGCTTATGGCTAACTCTGTCTTTAAAGCGTAAGGCAAAATGTAAACTAGTAATTGCTAGCGTTGACACCAGTAAACCAACAACAATAAACGACAACCAAACAAAGAACTCTGGCCAGCCGATAACCTGTGCTGATTTTGCAGGTCCTGACCATAACGCGTCCCAGCTTACCGCTAAAATAAGCCCTAATGTTACTAAAATTTGTCTGTCAGATGAGCTTTCTTCGGGCTTACCGAAGTCAGATAATTCGCCTTTTAAGTAAAAAAAGATAAAAGCAAAAGCGATTAAACCAACTATTGGCTCTATGTTAGGTTGTAGTTGCAAACTAAAATAAGTTAGCAAATATCCCAACATAGGAAATACCGTATGAGTAACCGACACCCCAACAATCCAAATAACTGCAGTACGTATACTTGTTAGCTGATTTGCTCTAGCAAAAGTGGCAATAGCAACATCTGACCCTATGCCGAAACTCATTAGTAAACTAGCCATAATGAAATCAAATAATGCAAATTCCATAATTTTTAATCCTACTTGGTATAATTTAGTTTGGTTTAATAGCGGTTAACTGTATTAATCTTATTGTATTTGCTCTACAACCTTGGCTTGATTTGAACTTAAGCTTTTCGACCAATCTAAGCGTAAGTCCCACTGGTACCTATGCTCAGGTTTTAAAGGGGCTTGGCTTTCATCAACTTGTTCTAATACATTAGTGGCAGAAGTGAAATTAGCATCTCGTCCAAAAATAAAGCTTTGTTCACGCATAATAGTTAAATAAGCTTTGTTCAGCTGTAATGCGCGCTCTGCAGACGGGGTAATAAGTTCATACACACTTTGTGTTTTAGCTACTTTTTGTGTATTGACCGTACCGTTTGCATTAAACCAACGCTTTAGCATTTCTTTGTTTTGGCGAAATTCATCACCACCACCAACGCGCTGGAAATAGGTAAGTATTTCCCCTTGGTCTTCGCCTCTGTTGGGTACATCTTGTTGCGTAGCTAAGTTGATATATCCCCAACCAGCTGCACCTTCAACTTTGCGCGGAAACGAGAAAGTTTGATCTAATGTTGAGCCAATAGTTTTGTGACAACCAGCACAAAATGCTAACTCTTGTGAGTTTTGATGACGTAATTCACCTTGCTCATCTTCAATGTAAGCATTAAGTGTCCAACCCATATTACTGTTTACGCCTTTGTCACCTAATAAATACACTTGCGGTAAATTTTCAAAGTGCTTTTCTTTGGCTTCTAAATAATATTCAGAGGCGAGTTCTGCTTTATTTTTAAAGCTGTGTTTTTTCATGTAACGTACTTCTTTCATACGTTGAGCATTATATATTGAGCCATCGTCATTAATGCCAATGTAGCGCACGGTATGTAAAAACTCAGTGTTTTCTGGGTAGAGTAAATGGTTAACGGCAATATTGTTTGCATCCCCTAAATAATATGCGCGTAAGTTAACTTGGCTAACGTTGGTTATTTGACCATCACCATTAATATCTTCGCCAATAATCTTCTCTGATACTGGGATAACTGACATTTTTTTGCTTTCTTTCATGGTCATTTCTACTAGGGCTAAGTTAGCAAAATAAACATCGGCAGAATATTGACCATTTATTTCTCTAAAAGCTTTAGGTAAGCGGATCATGGCATCGCCAGTTGAACCGTTGGTTGGCCAAAAAGTACTAGGAAAAGGTTTGTAATTAAAAGCAACCCAATGACTACCGTCTTTTGCTAAGCCATTCTCGTCAAAGGCTATGCTTGGTGTTGCTAAATTGGCTATTGGGGTAATTTCACCTTGCCAATTAGGATCATTACTAAATTGTTCTACAAAATCAGTGTAGTTATCTTGTGCTATCCACTGCTTAATTTCTTCATCAGAAATTTTTTCAATCATTTTTGTTCTATCAACAAATAAGTTCTTCCAGTGATTGGTGGTGCCTAAATCTGAAAATTGGTACTCGCCTTGTAAGTCAGCATCATTCATTGTATTTGGGCGATCAGGGTTGTCTTTATAGGTTTGATGACATGCATAACAAGGGTTGTTGTCGCCCTCTGTTTTGGTGTAACACTGCGGTGGAATAACAGACTCGGCATTATATATTTCATCATATGCTATATAAGCGGTTGCAGGTATTGCATCACCCTCAGCATAAGGTGTATTTGCTGGTGTTGTTTGTTCGCTTAAAGCTGCTGCCTTGTTATTTTCATTCATTCCTAAGGTATCAGATACTTGCTCTGAGAAGGCCGACGCGATGAAAAGTGCAGAGAATAATAGTGTTATTTTAGTTAAATATTGCATGTTTTATCATTTATAAAAGGTAAATAATTGTTATGGATTAAAGCGGAACTGTGTCCCGCTTTAGCACTAAATCGTTTAAATTAACACGTTGAAGCTAATAGTTAGCTTCAACGTATCAGTCAAAATTAAAGTGATTTAGGGTCGTACATCCATAATGTGTTGTTTTCTTGGAAACCATCTTCACCAATAATGATACGACCATCGCGCATTACGATAACGTTATCTGGTTGAGATAGTTGGTCAACATCACAACGTAATGCACCTGTTAAGCTAGAGCGGTATGTGCCACCCATTACCACAGGCTCAATGCGGGCTAGGTCATAATTTTCTTCTAGCTTAGCGCGGTAAACACCACCACAGTCTTTAACACGAGACGATAATTGAATATCACCTTCATCATCAATCATGGTGTTGTCTAAATCAGCAATACCCATGTATAAGTAAGCTGCTTTAACATCTTCTTCAGCAATAGACTCAACACCACCAACTGCTTCTAAAGCACGGTCGTGGTTAATGCTAATACCTTCAAGCTTTCTCCACTCAGCAGTAGCACCTTTCATATTCGCTGCTTGACGAGATTCTAAGAACGCCGCTCTGTCATCCATTGGTTGACCAGCTGTTACTGCACTACCGCCATTTTCTACGGTAGGGTAGGTTGCATCGCCGTCAGCCCATGCTTGTACGTCAGCCATTGTCATGTAGCTTGATTTGCCGTCAACGTAATCAGAAGTATCAATACCATCGTATTCTGAAATCCAAGCTGCAATAGTTGCGTTGTTACCTGAAGCTAATTCAACCCAAGTTACATCAAAACCAGTTGTGGCAGGCTCGTTGCTGCCAGCATCTTGTACTAATTTAGCACCGTAAAGTGTACCTGAGCTTAAATCTTCAGGAGCGTCAGCAACAAATTTAAATAATACACCGCCGGTATCATCTTGTGATGAGTAAACTGTTTTACGATCAGGCATTACCGTAGAGTTTTCATGCTCGTAACGACCAATAGTGTAATGTCTAACAGGTACTGGTGCAGCAGATGTTGGGTCAGTAATTTCAATGGTGTAACCGTAACGATATGGGTTAGGGAAGTCTGGCGCAGTTAACGCTTCAATACCGTCGGTATTTGTATTTGCAGGATCATTCCAGCTTGCATGTGTTGTTGAGTTTACCGTTGAGTTAACAATCCATTCTTCTGAAGAAAGTGGTGTACCCCAAGGAGAAACAGAACCAAAACAGTTTGCTGCAGTACCGCCAACACTGTCAAAGTTAACCATCATTGCTTCAGCAACTGACCAATCGCCTTGCTCGCCTTTTTCAATTTTCATACGACTTACGCCGCCTGGGTATGATTCCCAGTTAGTGAATAAGTAACCTTCACCTGCACCTGTTGACACGTAACCGTTGAAATCAGGCGCGTTGTTTTCAATAATTTTATCACCAGAAATAATACCGTAATGTACCCCTAAACCACCCGCTAAACCTTTATCACCAAGCTCTGCAAAAGTATCGTTAGTTTGACCAATAATTTGATACTCACCTAACGCTGAAACAACCACTTGGCGCTCTTCTGCTGTTTCAGGAACAGGAGAGTTAACAATTGTTTTAGGTAAGTTATTAAAGTTAACGCCACGTAAAACACCAATAGTACCTTTGTTGTAAGGTTTATTGTTTACTGAGTCTGTTAGCGTGTTTGCATCTGATGGATGTTGAACATTGAAGAACAAATCACCTTCGTCAGTTAAATAAGCACCAGTAACTTCAGCGCCTGTAGGTACAGTTGCTAAACGGGTTAGTACCGGTGCAGATTGACCGTTCATGCCGTCAGCACCGTCTATACCGTTGGCACCATCAGTACCATCAGCACCGTTAATACCGTCAGTGCCATTTAAACCATCAGTACCTGCAGGACCTTCAATTGAAACACCATCTGCGCCTGCTGCACCATCTGAACCGTTATCGCCATCGCAAGCCGATAACCCGATAATTAAAGATACAGCTATTGCTGATAATTTGAATTTATTCATTGCTCTCATAGACATAATATTTCCAATTTTAAAGTAGTGTGGGTGTTATACATGAACAGACTTCTAATACTTCAGGTAAAAGATGTGCTGAAATTGGAAAGTATTTTGGAGGTGTTCTTTTACAGTTTAGTGATTGAAAGATGAAACTAATAAGTCATCAAAATGACAGTTATATGACTGCTAAGCTTTCTTGCGTATTTGAAAGGTTCACCGATAAACATTGATCTGAATGTGATCTTGTTGCTAATAATTACGTATTTATTTTTAACTAACGAATTAATTAAAAATAAAACATACTACCCTAATAACTTTAATGAGATGTTTATGAATGTTCTTATAACCGGCGGCACAGGGCTAATTGGTAAAAAATTAATTAGCGTCTTAAAGCAACATAAAGCAAATATTACGGTGCTTACTAGAAACATTAAAAAGGCTTCGACTTTAGTAGGAACGGATATTGTTTTTATTGAAAAGCTGTCTGTTGCTAGTATTGAAAATCAAGAGGTTGTCATTAACCTTGCTGGTGAGCCAATAGCAAATAAACCTTGGTCTAATACCCAGAAAAAGAAGATATGTAATAGTCGTTGGAGTACCACAAAACAGTTAACTGAACTCATTAATGCGTCTGCCAACCCTCCTTTTTTATTTATTTCTGGTAGTGCTATTGGTATTTACGGCAGACAGGATAACAGATCAATTGATGAATCTTTTACTCAATACCATCAAGAGTTTACCTGGGAGGTGTGTAAAAAATGGGAAGATATTGCTTTAGAGGTAAACTCTGCACACACCCGTGTTGCCATTTTACGTACCGGTATCGTTCTTGATAGCGAAGCCGGCGCGCTAGCGAAGATGCTGTTACCGTTTAAGCTCGGCTTAGGTGGCAGGGTAGGTACAGGGCAACAGGTTATGTCTTGGATACATATTGACGATATGATTTCTGCCGTTTTGCACATACAAAATACAGCCGAATTAAGCGGCGTTATTAATCTTACCGCTGAATATCCCGTCACTAATACTATTTTTTCTCAGCAACTTGCTGCAACATTAAAGCGACCTTGCTTGTTGCCTATACCAGCCATAGCGTTGAAAATCATCTTGGGTGAAATGGCTGATTTATTATTGTTCGGCCAGAAGGTTTTGCCTAGTAAACTTATCAATAGTGGCTTTCGATTTTCATATCCAACGATTGATAAAGCCCTGAAAAACTTATTCGGTAAATAAATGTTAATTGAACTATCATTTAAAAAATAATTAAGGGGTAGCTGAAGTAACCGAAAGATAATTAAAAGTTATTTTAAAGATAATTAACAGCAATGAATGCTGCATTGATCTCTAATTGACCTTGTTGCCAAACAACTCATTTTAATTGTAGATAATAGCGATATAGACAATCAGTTAAGCTTTGTTGATTGGCAAGGTAAAAGCATCGACTGGTAATTGAGACCGTTTCTTTATACCGTGCCTATTTCTCGATACTCTTTGCAGGTATTATTTCCAGCCGAGAACCCATAAGTCCGTTGACTTAAGATCGCGCCAATTAATACTGTATTCATTTTTAGTCATCACAGCTTCAATGACACAATCAGTAACTTGCTGCTCATCATTGAAGATCACTTTGGTAACAATAAAGTGCTTTTCTTTATTAGTGACTTCAACTTTACTCCATTTACTATTGAGTAACGCTTTAGGGTTAATTTTATTCATAAATTGAGCCTTTATACTTATATTGAGGGGTTAATCAGGCTTTATATTAAGTACTTATACTGAAGGTAGCAGCTTAACTGTTGTTGGTTGACGAGCCTACGTTGAGCTTAAATAACGTTAATGAAAAGGGGGCTGCGGTATTATTTTTTACTAATAGCCCTAATTGCTGTACATCTTCAGGTCTTAATCTAGGAGCATTATCGATTACTCGCCCTCTAAATGAAGGAATGAAATTCTTTAATAACAACTCAAAGTGTTCAGGCTTATCTTTAGATTTCGCCCTTGATGTGGTGAAATGGTGTTTATAGGCGACTCGATAGCCATCAATATAGGTTATTAATCTTAATTGGTAAGTCATGCCATCACCTAATACATGGATAGTAATTTTATCTACTGTTTTAGCAAGCGGTTCAACACTTTTAATAACAGAACTAAAACCACCATTATTTTCTAACGATATCTCACCTGAAAATACACATGAGTTGTCATTAAATTGCATCCGCCCTTGCGAGTTACCACCCATGACACCATCATTGATGGCATGCCATAACTGCGCTTCATTTTTTTGGGTAAAATCTATCATGTATCACTCGTTAAAATATATTAATTTATATTACAGATACGTCCTGCTAGATAATCAAGATCACATACAGCAACGTTTTAGAAGCAGCTGTAAGACAACATAAGAAAGAAAAGATAAAGAAAAGAAAATAAGACGTTATAGTCGTTACACCTCAAAGCATTTAAAAGTCTGCATCTTGAAGTGTAACGCAAGAGTATAGAAGCGAGTTACAGGCTCAGAAAAACTTTCTACTGATTGAGTACCCCTAACTCTTTTCGAAACATCAGTAAGGCCTTTTCTTCAATTTGTCGAATACGCTCATTTGATACCCCATATTTATCGGCAAAAAACTGGTGTGTTTTTTTATCGGAAGATAGCCATCTATTGAGCATAATATCTTTACTGCGCTCATCTAATGTTTCAATAAGCTCTCTAACTTTATACAATGCTTTTCCTTGGAAATCACTTTCAATTACTTGAACTTCAAGTGACTCTGATTTATCGGCTAATAAGCTATCTATTTGGTAGCTTGGGCTTTCTTCGTCGTTATCTACAGAAGAATTAATGAATATGTCTGGTTGAGAAAGCTGTACTTCCATATCATTTAAATCTCCCTCGCTAACACCAAGCTGCTTAACAATGTTGGTTCTTTGCGTATCGGTAAGCCAATCGGTATTAGATTTTAAACGTCTTAAATTAAAAAAGAGTTTGCGCTTGGCTTTTGTTGTGGCTGCTTTAACTAAACGCCAATTGCGAATAATGAACTCTTGAATTTCAGACTTTATATAATGAACCGCAAAGCTAGACAGCCTAACACTATGTTCAAGACTAAATTTTTTAACGGCTTTCATTAAACCAACAGTGCCTTCTTGTACTAAATCGGCAATAGGTAAGCCGTAACCTCGATAGCTTCTTGCTATGTAAGCGACAAAGCGTAAGTGCGATAAAATTATTTTTTGCACCGCATCTAGGTTGTTATCTTCTTGGTATGTTAGAAATAATGCTTTTTCTTCTTGTTCACTAAGCCGTGGTTGACTATTTACATAAGTTAAATAAGATTCAAAGCTACCGATATTTTGTATGCTTGTAGGGAGTTGAATAGTCATTATTACCGTCCCTCCGAGGTTGTATTGTTTATTAATAAGTGGTTTAAAAAGCGTAAATTAAATTGCTTATTTCCAGGTATCAACATACTTAATTCTCTTTCGGTGTTCTTTTCTACTGCAGGTTTAGCAGTTATATTTTGTTGTGTTTTTATGTTTTCGTTCGCTTGGCTTAACGTAATAGCGGAGAATGCTGATAAACCAATACCTATTGAAAGGAACAGTGATACGAGTAACATTTTGTTTAGTGATTTGTTAGTTGAAGTCATGATATATCCTCGTTGTGGCAACATAAAATAATTTCAAGTAAGACGTTTTTACCTATAAATTTATAATAGTAGCGGGGTAAGTTATTCAGTTAAACATAGAAATACTCCTAAAACTCTTGTTATAAAGTTATGGTTTTTTGCTGTTAATCATACTGTATTTGTTAGTCGTTAAATCATAACTAATCAGTAACTAATCAGAAAGTAATTAACAAGTTAAAGAGGGGCAAATTTTGCCCCTCTTTCCGTTAAGCAACGGTTAAGCTGCCTTAGATTTTTTCTCGTCTTTGGGTTCGCTATCGCGCTTATGTTCAATAGTATTAACTTGTTGGTTAATACTGATCGATTTTGGCTTCATCGCCTCGGGTATTTCTTTTTTAAGGTCGATGGTTAACAAGCCATTAGTGAGATCAGCATTAGTCACTTCTACATAATCTGCTAAGTTAAATTTCCGTTCAAAAGTGCGATTGGAAATGCCGTGGTATAAATACTCACGTTCTTTTGAGTTTTTCTTTTCGCCGCGAACAGTTAACACACCGTTTTCTACTTGAATATCGAGATTATCTTGCGCAAAACCTGCAACTGCCAATGTAATGGCATAACGGTTTTCGTCAAGTACTTCAATGTCATAAGGTGGGTAGCTGCTACTTTTAGTATCAGACGTTAAAGCGTTATCAAGTAATGACGCTAAACGATCAAAACCAATACTGCTACGGTAAAGTGGGGTAAAATCAACTGAGTGCATAGTATATCCTCCGATTGAAGCAACATAAAATAAAAACAATTAAGTGCAACTAAACTTCTTTGTAAGACAATTTAATTACAATGTTATAACTAGGGATTTGTATAAAAAATCCAAGTGTTTTTTATATAAAAATTCGTAATACATAAATAACAAAACGGAATAATAAATACACAGATAAAGTTAAGCCGACGCTCAGGTAATACTCTGGTTAAAGACATCATGTTGTGTGACCCATTAAATCAATGCGGCTCGTAAGTTATTTAATAATCTTGCATTTTCTAGGTTTGAAATGACAACTTTTTACTCTATGTTTTACGCTATATTGGAAATAGTCTGGTATTACAATTGTGAAAACAATTATAATTATCATCAGCAGTATAAAAGTAATCATCGTAAGCTCATTTCAGCTGGGCTATTTGCTTTTATTAAAATTGGTATAAGTATGAGGAAGTAAAAATGTTGGGTAATCGTTTCGCTGAAATGAACATTAAAGGTGACTTATTTGGTGGTGTAACAACGGCCATTATCTCATTACCATTAGCGTTAGCTTTTGGTGTTGCTTCAGGTGCTGGTGCCGAAGCGGGTCTTTGGGGCGCAATTATGGTCGGCTTTTTTGCGGCTATTTTGGGTGGTTCAACGAGTTTAATTTCAGAGCCTACTGGGCCGATGACAGTGATCATGACAGCGGTTTTAACCACTATGATGGCTAAATATCCAGAGTCTGGTTTGGCTATCTCATTTACTATTGTAATGATGGCAGGGGCTTTTCAGGTTTTACTTGGCACCTTAAAGCTAGGTAAATACGTTACCTTAATGCCCTACAGTGTTATCTCTGGCTTCATGTCAGGTATTGGTGTAATCCTCATAATATTGCAATTATCACCGCTTTTAGGTCATTCAGCCCCGGCAGGGGGTGTGATGGGCACTTTAAATCAATTACCAGATACCATAGCTAATCTTAAATTTAATGAGTTATTCTTAGGTGCGCTGACTTTAGGTATATTGTTTTATTATCCAGCAAAATACAGAAAAATTGTACCTGCACAGTTAATCGCCCTGGTTGTGGTTACCTTGTTATCTATTATCTTTTTTGATACTGACAGTATCCGTAGAATAGGCGAAATACCTGCGGGCTTACCTTCTTTAGTGCTTCCTCATTTTAATGCCGAAATATTTACTACTATGGTTGTTAATGCCTTAGTGTTAGGCACTTTGGGCTGTATTGATACCTTACTCACCGCAGTTATTGGCGACTCTTTAACCCGTAAAGAACATGATTCTGATAAAGAATTACAAGGCCAAGGTATTGCTAATATGATTGCCGGGTTATTTGGTGCATTACCTGGTGCTGGCGCAACTATGGGTACTGTTACTAATATTCAAGTAGGTGCTCGTTCGCCGTTGTCGGGTATTATACGCGCAGGTGTTCTTGCCTTAGTCGTGCTAGTTGCTGGCGGGTTAACTGAGCCAATCCCTATGGCGGTATTAGCCGGCATCGCTGTGTATGTAGGTTTTAATATTCTTGATTGGAGTTTTATACAGCGCGCTCATAAAGTCAGTATTCAAGGTATGAGTGTCATGTACGCGGTAATGTTACTAACCGTTTTTGTTGATTTAATTGTCGCTGTTGGTTTAGGTGTTTTTATCTCAAATATAATCATCATTGAAAAGCTAAGCAGAGAACAAGTTCGTCAAGTGAAAGCGATAAGTGATGCTGGCGGTGATGATGTTCCTCTCACCGATACGGAGCGTGATTTACTTGATAAAGCTAATGGCAAGTTGTTATTCTTTTATCTCTCTGGCCCTATGATTTTTAGCGTATCAAAAGCAATAGCAAGACAACATACAACGGTTGCCGATTATGATGTTATGGTTTTAGATTTAACCGACGTACCTATGATTGATGTAACTGTTGGCCTAGCGCTAGAGAATGCCATTAAAGATGCGTTAGATGCCAAATGTGAGGTGTTTTTATTGTGTCCGAATATACAAACTCGACAACAGTTAGAAAAACTCAATGTATTGAGTTTGCTCCCAAATAACAATTTATACTCTCACCGTGGCGAAGCATTGCAAGCAGCCTTAAATGTTATTGGTGATAAAAGCCTAGAAACCAATGATTCATTAATCTTGGATGCAAAGACAGATGAGTCAAAAGGTTTGAATGCGAGTTAATTCAAAGGCAGTACTTGTTTGAAATTCATACGATGTTATCGCATGTTACATGTAGCCAGCTACATGTAACATGCTCTATCTTCTTTACTCTTAATCGGTGTTAATTGGTGTTAGTAAATATGCTGATGTTAGAATAAGTTTTAGCGAAAGTTACTTATCCCAATAAGGCACATCACCATAAAACTGGCTGGCAAAATCAATAAAGCTACGTACTTTACCGGCAAGAAACTTCTTATTTGCATAAACCGCATAAAGTGCCAAAGGTGGTGGTTCATAACCTACTAATATTTGCTTTAATTTACCTTCAGCAAAAGCTTCACCAGCAATAAAAGTGGGTTGAATGGTGATGCCTCCACCATAAACGGCGGCATTAACCAGAAAGTCACCGTTGTTGGTAACTATTTTCTCACTTAAACCAAGCTTTTTATGATCGATATTAAAGCGAGAAAACAGCATGTTACTTTCTGAGTTATTGTATTTTAAATAACTATGCCCTTTTAATTGTGCTGGGTTATTGGGAGTACCGTGCTTTTTCAAGTAATCTGGAGAGGCGTATATTGCAAGATTTATGGGGGTGATTTTTTTGGCAATCAATGACGAGCTTTCCAATTTACCCGCTCTCAATGCTACATCAATTCCTTCTTCAACAATATTGACCTTTCTATCTGTTAATTTTAACTCTACCTTAAGTTGTGGGTGGGCCTGTTGAAATTCAGCCAACAGTTTAGGAAGATGTTTTGTGCCAAACGACATTGGTGCACTTATTGTTAATAAGCCAGAAATATTCTTGTGTAAATCGGTCAAGGAGCCTTCCATCTCCTCTATGTCAGTTAACACTTGTTGGCAACGTTGGTAATATTCTATTCCTGCTTCTGTAAGGCTGACTTTACGTGTGGTTCTATTTAATAAGCGTATTTGCAGTTTATCTTCCAACTGAGATACATATTTGCTCACTAACTGCGGTGAAAGGTTAAGTTTGTCTGCAGCCCTAGAAAAAGCACTTTCCTGTGCCACCGTAACAAAAGCTTTCATTGTTTCTAATTTATCCATACTCACCAATTAACAACAAAATGTTTATAATATAACAATAAATAGCATATTTATCTTTAATTAACTATCTAATATTCTCTCTATCAATAAGAACAAACAACCTATTATGAATTGGAGAATAATCATGAATACACAGCTTATACAAAAAATATTTACCTCAAACGCCGGCCTTGGAGCACTTATTTTGCGCGTTCCACTTGGCATTATATTAATGGCGCACGGTGCGCAAAAATTGTTTGGCCTTTTCGGTGGCTATGGTTTGGAAGGTACAGGGCAGTTTATGGAAAGCATTGGTTTTGCACCTGGTTACCTTATGGCTTTGTTGGCAGGCAGTGGCGAGTTCTTTGGTGGGTTAGCGCTTGTACTGGGTCTACTTACTCGCCCAGCTGCGGTGGTTACTGCATTTACCATGTTTATGGCAATGACAGTACATATAGGTAATGGCCTTTTTGTAACTAATAATGGCTATGAATATGCGTTATTGCTTGCTGTTACTTCAGTTGCATTAATTGCTCAAGGAGCAGGTGCTTTTTCATTAGATAATAAAATTGCGCAACGCTTTCAAAATAATTCAAAGAAGACAGCATAGCTATGCATAGTCATAGACAGTAATAGTTATATAGTGAGTAGTAGTCATTTAAATACTGATATTACTCACTAGTCGTATTAAAGCCATATGGCACTGCGTCTGTTGGTTCAATGGAGATAGTCTTATGAAAAAACAACCTGCATTATTTATCTCTCATGGTTCACCGATGATGGCGATAGTAGAGAGTAAAACCTCTCGTTTTTTACAGAAATTAGGAAAATCATTAACAATACCCAAAGCTATTGTGGTGTTCTCGGCGCATTTTGAACGAGATAATGACATTGTGATTACAGCAGGGGAAACCCCAAAAACCATTCATGATTTTTATGGTTTTCCTGCACCATTATACAATATTCAATATAATGCTCCTGGCTCACCAGAGCTAGCTAAAAAAATTGCTGAACGTTTTGAGCAATTTGGGCTACACCCAATGTTAGATGAGCAGCAAGGTTGGGATCATGGTCTTTGGATCCCATTGCAGTTGATGTTCCCTGCTGCGGACATCCCTATTGTACAAATTTCAATTAACAGCAGTTTAGGCGCTAGGGTCAACTATGAATATGGTAAGTTAATAGCGTCACTTAGAGATGAAAATATTCTTATTATTGGTTCTGGCAACGTAACCCATAACTTAGCTGAATTTGCTAAACCAACTGTGGGAAGTGAAAAGCGAGTTAAATCATTTACAGAGTGGGTGAATGAAATGGTTTCAGGTGCACAGACCGAGTCACTCTTAAATTATATGAATACAGCCCCCAATGCCTTATTCAACCATCCTACACAAGAACATTTTTTGCCGATTATTGCTGTAATGGGGGCTAGTGAAACAGGAAAAGGCGAGCTAATACATCAAGATATCGAGCATGGCATATTAGCGATGAACGCATATCGTTTTGAATAGCCAAACGGGAAAGTAGGGTATTTCACTGTCTAGCGTACTATGCCTAGTTAAACATATAACGCATTGATATGAAAAGAGAACGTGGTTCACCAACAAAGTAACGGTAATTACCAAAACTATAGTCTGCTCTTTCAGCGTAATCTGCATTAGTAACATTCAATAAGCGCGCACTAACCGATAGTTGGTTATTTACATTGAACCTTGCTCGTAAATTTAGCAAGTTATGGCCACTGTATTTTGCGGTATTTTCAGGATCAACAAAATATTCGCCTAGGTGAACCCATTCTACTTCGAGTTGATTGTTCTGCTCATCACGCCAGCCTAATTGCATACTGCCCATCGTTTCTGGTGCGGTATCAATGTAATTGCCTTTAATGTCGGTATTACTTAGCGATACAGATGATTGATATTTATGCTCAGCAAAAGTACCGTTTACATTAGCGTAAAAGTTTTTAGGTAACTGATAATTCAGACTAAATTCTATACCTTGATGTGATGTTTCGCCGTCACTAATATTTTGTCTATTAGTGTCTTGAAAAATGAAGTTGTCTTTATCCATTGAAAACACATTCATATCATAAAATAAATTTAGCGTATTACCTCGAATACCAAGCTCTATTGACTCGATATTTTCGGTGTCTAAATCAGCAATAACTTGTCCGTCTTGTAAACGGAAAAGCTCTGTTGCTTGCGGCGCTCTATAACCGTTAGAGAATTGTCCGTATACAGTATTTTGTGTTGTTATACGGTAATTAAAACCCACCTGATTTGAAACTTCTTGATAGTTAACTTTTTGACTAGCAGGGCGGCTAAAACGACAGTTTTCAATATGGGCAGCACAGGCACTGCCGTCACTTAACTTGTTGTGATAATCATAGGTAGTATCTTCAAATCGTAAGCCGGCATTTATGTGTAATTTCTCGGTGGCAAACCAAGTCGCTTCGACAAAGGGGGCATAAATAGTGGCATCGACAGTATAATTATAATGTTCACCTTGTGGTATTGAGGGAGAAAAAGGTTCGTCTTGTGTTTCCTGTAAACCACCTCGTGTTAAATCAGTGTCAAAGCCAAGTAATACATTGATATTATTAAATGATTTTTCTAGTTGAGATTGAAAACCGACGCTCATTTGGTCGTTTTCTTCAAGAGACTTCCACGGCAGGTAATGTTGTAAAAACTCTGTATCAGCCCAACGAAAGTAAGGAGTAATACTAGCAAAGGTGTCATCATCTATTGCATATTGAATACGACTATATGCTCTGAAAGATTGGTTATTTCTAAAGGCTTCTGGGTTAGGGTTACTGCGCTTTAAATCTTCATCTTTGTAAGCCTCTTCACCTTCAATATAACCCGCTGTTTCCTGTGCTAAATTGGTATATGCCATAACACTTTTTATCGTAGTTTTATCGGCTTGGTATTGATGAATAAAGTTCAGCTTTTGTTGTTCAAAGCCGCTATCGTCTTTATAACCACCATCGCTAGCTATATTACCGTACAACATAAAGCCATGATTTTCATACTGACTGGTGAAGCTGCCATCGGCACGATAATATTGATGAGGACCAACAACCAAACCAAGATCAGAATAATTTTCAGTTAAAGGATCTGGCGTTAATACATTAATAACACCGTGCACGGCATTAGTACCATACAATGTACTTGCAGGGCCACTAAGTACCTCAATACGCTCCGCTTGCTCTGTATTAGCATCCATTAATTGATTAGCATTACAAAAGCCGGGAGCCCTTAACGAAATACCGTCTTGCGCTATAAAAAATGCGCCACATCCTCCAGCCCCTGTTAATACAGGTGAGCGAATAGCGGTTAAATGCTCCTGGCCATTACCTCTGCTAATCCAGCCGCCCGGAACACGAACCATTATCTGGTTTATATGTTCATGTTCAACAAGTTTTATTGCATCATGATCAATCGTAGACAGGTTACTAGTTACCGCTAATAAATCTGTGTTAGAGCGTGTTGCGGTGACGGTTATTCTTTCAATACCTGTATCACCAACGGTATTCGCTTCATTTGGTTGAGCTACTTGTGCGCTTGATGACGCATGATAAAAAAAAGCAGGTATAATTAGCGTGTATAATTTCAAGGATTGCCTCTGGGTAGTGGTTTTGCTACGTGTTCTCTAAGGATTTACTGAATGGTTTATCGTTTATAATAGCGGATATAGCCAGTAGATAAAACAGTAGTTAACGCTGACGTTTAATTTAACCTTTTTAATGTTTTGGGTAAGTACTACTATTTGTTGACTTGAACCTTTCGCTAACAAGCGGTACCTGTTGCTCAGTGTAATATATTCTGATGTCCTCTAAATCACATATAGCAGATTGTGAAAACTCAATTTTCACAATACTAAACTAAGCCTTGCTTTAACATCATCGATGCTAGATTTATTACCTTCTTTAATATCTAGCATACCTTTAGCTATCGCTTTAGTAAAAGCGAGCTCTTCAGCTACTTTTTCATAATCATCTAAACCTTGAACAACCGCAATGCCTCGTCCACGACTGGTAACTAAAATAGGCCTATGTGAATCTTTAGCGTGATTAACCACTTTGCCGGGATTTATTTTAAAATCAGATAAAGGGATCACATCTTCTGAAAATTTCGATTGCATAAACACCTCTAAAAACAAATATTAACAACACCAATTTGTATTTATATAGAAATGAAATGATTAAAATTTCCACATAAAAATTACGAGCATTAAAATTTATAAGTGAGTGTCCTAGTTAATTTCAACTGGTTTGTGTCAAGACCTTTAAAAATACAACTATATTAAAGTCGCTATCAGGCAGGAGTAACCTCATTTAAAATATTGTCACACTCATTCACAACATACTCTGGTATTAAATCGAACTGAGTAGGGTTTAATTGAAAAATAAATTCATTCTCGATGTGGTAAGTCTCATTGATAAATTTTCGAATAACAGAATTACCAATGGTCTCAATATCTAACAAAATTCTAATCAGCTGTAGCTTTTCGTAACCGTTAACGCTTGTATTATACAATTCTCTAATACGCGTATCATCTCTAAACATAGCGACTATGGTTGGATAATCACTAGGAAGGCAAGGGATATGTTCACATATCTCTGTTAAGCCACTATTAAGATCATCAGGTTGCATTAATACAGTACCGCCGTCTGATTGTACCCTGTGGTCTTCAGCAGCAATTCGTTTTTTAAATATATTAGAAAGAACTTGATATGCATCAGCAAGTTCCCCCAAAACTTCATATCTCCGACGTAAGTAAATTAATTTTATGATCGGATCCAATTCAGACTGAAAGATTTGTTCACAAATTTGCACAAAGGTCTTGATGTCATCACTTGTGATTATTTGCTCCGTTATAACCCCACCTATTAACTTCAAGTAAGCGACTGATACTTGATTATTAAATTGGCCTCGAACCGACCTTAAGGTATCAATAATCGGCTCAACGTCATGAGTTAACATTAAAACAGTCTTTCCCTTAAGACACTCCGCAGCATTGCGTCGGAATAACATCTGTAAAATTGCATATTTCTTGTTTTTATCAAAGGATGAAATAGGGTCATCTAAAATTATTATTGTTGGGTTTTTAGCTATACACTCATACATGAAAAGTACTATTGAAAAAGCGTTACGCTCACCAAAGCTTAAATGTTGACTACCTCCGCTTAAATGATCTGAATGTTCTATGTGGCGGAGCTTCAGTTGAGATTGTTCTCCCTCACCAACTAGCTGAACCTGATAACGATAACCAGCAAAGGTCAGGAAGTCATTTATATCTTTTTGGTGTTTTTCAATAAGTCTACGCATCTCTACACGTTGCTGATTAATCTTACCCTGTAAAGGGCCAGCTTGTTGCTTAAGAACATCAACCGACAGATTAATGGCGTCGATAGCTTCATTTGTTTTAGTAGAATTTAGTTTATCGAAAAATTGGAGATCAATTTTGTAGGTATTTAACTTATCACGTACGTTCTCGCCTTCTTCAAAATCAAAAGCGGTAAGAGTTTTGAGCTTTTCAAGTTTTGATACTAAACCATCAATCTGTGACTTCACAGTCACGAGAAAAGTTTCATGTTCTGGTTCAATTCCATTTTCCAGAGACTTTATAATGGTCAGTTTCTCAAGCGAATCCTCAGAGAAGTAATCCCCCAGCTCATTGATTACATTTATTATTTTTACAAGGTTTTTGATAAGGTTTTTATCGTACTCTTCTCCGACCTTGGCTATTTGTTCTTTCTGGTTAGTTGAATCGTTAGTGCAAAATGGGCATGAATCTGATAAGTGGGAAAAATCATTATGTCCTTTCGCCTGCCAATCAACCCAAGTAACACTCTTGTCACTTTGAATAAATGGTTTGTAAGACTCCAACCCCTCTGGAATATGATCAATTTTGTTAGCACCAGCTAGTGCTTTCGCACCTGTGGATGTTTTAGCTAAAGCGCCAGCAGCGGTAACTTTAAATCCGCCAGATAACTCTTTCAAATGTGTTAATAGCGCTTCTAATTCTGGGGAATTTTCAAACTGTTCACGAACAGCTTTAATGAAATTTTGAATTTCAATTTCTTTTTCTTTATAAGCCGCTGTGCGAATAAAAATGTCAAAACTATTATTTACTAGCTCATCAGGCTGGAATGTAAATTTATTTACGTACTCTTCATTAAAACATAGTGTCTCAACGTCCTCTGCCATACCAGTAACTTGAGGTTCGATATTATCAGGGTTTTCGTCACGAAACTTAAAAGGGAGTAAACTCGAAAGTGCAGCTTCATCACTGGTTGCGGCGAACTGTATAGCCCTAGAAATAGTACTCTTACCCGTTCCGTTTGGTGCAAACCTGATATTAAGTTTGTTTTGCGCAATCGTTACGTCAGCCAAAGTAATGTTATTACAGTTTTGTATTTGGATATCCATATCAGAGTCCCTCATTCAGTCCTAATTTTAATAGGTATATCATAAGCATATTATGATGTTGAAGTCAGCGATTATATTTGAAATAAAAGTGAATAATTTGAACAACAGGTCGCAAATACTAGTACTTATTCCTACTAGAACTTTATTTCAGAGAGTTTAAAAGGGTATCTATTTATAACTTCACTTAGGAAGACAAGAAACAAACTAAAGAGACAATGCTAATCGACCATTACTTATGTTCATGCTATAGCCTTAGCGATTAGTAATGCTGAATATTATTAACCACCGTTCACTTTTCTTGAGCACAGGAAATGTACAGGAACAATTATAAGGAAGTGCTAATTATACTTAGAAAACGTCCATGAGTATTGATTTTAAAGGGAAGAATGGGGTGGCTAAAGGGACTTGAACCCTCGACAACCGGAATCACAATCCGGGGCTCTACCAACTGAGCTATAGCCACCACTGAGGTGTACTTTTACTAGAGTCATATTCCAGCTATATCGTTAGATAATTGGGAAATATGGGTGCTGCTCTTTAACAGCGCGGCGATTGTATTGTATTTTACTTGCTTTTGACAAGTAAAATTTACATTTTTAGTCTGATTAATTAGTAGAGAGAGAAAACTGGATACCCGACAAGAGACTTCGGGTATGACGTTGGTGTGACTAAACACTTAATAAAATAACTCAGGTAGGATTTTATTAAGTGTTAAAAATAGACTGGCCGGCATTTACATTCAGAGTGCAGGAGCGAGGCTTTTTTCGCAGAATGAGGAAATGAGAATTGCTAGATAAAATACTCGTTATCCAATTGATTTAGATATGTAAAGCCTGTTAAGTAAGGCCTGGTAAGTAAAGGTAGATAAACAATAACCAATAAAAAACCCACTATAAAAAGTGGGTTTTTTGTTTATAACTTATTAAGTTTATGCCCAGTAAGTTATGGCTTAATCAGTTATTATTTAAAATTAATGTTTAGTACTTTTAATTTAACTTATTAAATTTAGAACTTAAGTTTTAGTACATTAATTTCATTTCTAAGTTTTGCACAACTTCAATTTTACCTGAGTTAGTTGTTGTGTTATCAACAGGCTTCTGGCCTTTTTCACCCCAAAGTATAGCAATTGCTTTAACGGGGTTGTTTTTAAAGGTGTTGTTAGCAAATGATACGTTAACAATACCGCG
Organism: Colwellia sp. E2M01; assembly: GCF_018860585.1. Classification (GTDB taxonomy): domain Bacteria; phylum Pseudomonadota; class Gammaproteobacteria; order Enterobacterales; family Alteromonadaceae; genus Colwellia. Next base: position 255,975 of record NZ_JAHKPR010000029.1, on the reverse strand, counting down.
GTTTTTCATTAATAAACCACCTTTTTCACCAGAGTTGGTTACAGTGTTGTTTTCAAAAACTAAGTTACCACCAATAGTTGATTCATCATAACCACCACGATGGTAATCTAAAATGAAGCCAGCGTTGTTGTTAAAGGTAGTATTAGTAACTGTTAAGTACTCAACGTTGTAATCACCTTTGTTATCATCTTCTTTGTTTAAGATAAAGCCGTTGTTATTATCGCTGATAACTGAATCTTTAACAGTAATGTAGTCGGCAAAAGATGCTTTAGATACTTCTAATACGCTATCGAATTTACTAATTTCAGAATTAACAATTGATAAGTTGTATGCTTTAGACATGTACTTATCTAAGGTAGTGAATGCATTTTGCTTCTTGTTACCTTTAATGATTACGCTGTCTAAACGTAAGTAACCTTTTGGTTGCATAGAAAATGCAGTAGCTTCTGATGTGAAGTTAATTGTTGATTTATTCACTTTATCAGCTGATACAAAAGTGATGTCTTTAGTGATATTAAGTGCTGTATCAACGGTATATTGTGCAGCCGTTAATTCAATAATGTCACCAGAAGCGGCACCTGTTAATGCTGTCGCTAATTCTTCAGCAGTTGCTGCTTTGAAAGTAACTGCTTCTTTAGTTGGTTTTTCTGCAACAAACCAGTTTGTACCGTATTTGCTCTTATCAAACAAGGCAGTACCTTTTGCTACAGGGTTTATAATTGCGCCAACTGCGTTGTGATCTGCTCTTGGGGTACCATAGATATCGGTTTTGATTTTATCGAAGTTAAAGCCATTATATATGTCAGTATTATTAGCTGTAGGTGCTAGTACATACGTTGATATTTGTTCCATGGTCATCGCTTGAGTAATAATGCCCTCTTTTGCGAAGTCAGTGTTATTTTCGTTATTAGAGAAGTTATTTTTGAAGGTAACATCTTCATTAATATTATCGTAATTGAAAATAGGCTGATCGGCTTTAGCAGAGTTATAAATCGTGTTGTTAGCAAAGGTTGTTCTAATTGGTCTTGCATTACGAATTTCAGATTTTGGTAATACTGCACTTTGAGCAACATTAGAGCCAACACTGAAGTACCAAGGTGTTGGTGTTTCTATAAATGAGTTATAGGCAACAACAACATCAGTCACTTGGTTATATCTGTTTTGTGGTGATTTAGGAATACCATTCATTACTGCGATTGGAGCTCTAAATTTTTCACCTGTTAATTTGTAGAAGTAGTTGTTAATGATCCAGTGACCCGTATTAACTACACGAATACCACCGTATTCGGGTGACTCACCATTACCAATAAACATGTTACCGTCAATGGTTGCAAAGTTACCGTGACGTACCACTAATGAACCTTCACTTTCGAAGAATACGTTGTTTTTAAATTGATTGAAGTTAGATTTACTTGAGATGATTTCTACTTCACCATCACAACGGTCAAAAAAGTTATTTTCAACATTGGTGTATGAAGGTGTCATTGAGGTGTAGCTATTACCAATTTGTAATGTTTCACCGTGTGGACCACCTTTTCTTGGGCGAGGACCAAAATGGTTATTAATAATTTGATGGTGGTTATTAAAGTGTTGTTGACCTTTTAAGTTCACCATAATGGTTGGGCCAAAGTTAGACTTACCAGCAATGTAGTTATTGCTTAATTCGTTATGCTGCCCCCAGAACTCAACCCAGTGATCTGATGTATGTCTGTCTCTTTGAGTAAACTCATCAATAACACTGTTAGTTACTTTAGAGTGAAAAGCGACTCTATCATCATCAATTTTGAAACGAATTACGCTATTATGAGGTGTGTAACCATTTCTAAAATATAGGCCGTTTACAATAAGGTAGGTACCACCTAATTTAAGGCTAGATTGACCTTCGATGAAAACTTTACCTGCAGTTTCAGCACTTAATGTAATTGGTTTTTCTTTAGTGCCTTCCCCGAAGAACTTAATTTCTAAATCGGTATAAGTGCCATTTTTAAGGACGATGTTATCACCAGCTTTGGCATTTTTTATGGCTTCTTTTAACTGGGCGTCATCACTAACTAATAATTTATTAGCTTCTTTTATTTGAGTTTGTGTGGCGCCAGCAGAGGTGTTTTGTGGTGTTTGGTTACAACCAGCTAGTAATAAAGCTGCACATACGGGTAATAATAATGTTTTCATAAGACCTTTCTATTATATTTATTTTGGCTCGTTAATATGTAGAGGCTAGGGTATACACCTTTATGGGCTGAATCAAGTACTTGTTCATAGGGGGGATTTTGTCATTTTTTGAACCTGATATATATCAATCGTTTATAGAGAAATTGCTGTCTGTAGCGTTATAGTGCACTTCATTAAAATGTGCACTATAACGCTAAACATTTGCATGAGTTATATTGACTTTTCTATTGTTAGGTCAAGTTTTTGGTCAGAAAAGTAGGCTTTTATTTGTTCTACAATCAAGTAGTTTACAGGTACTAACACTAAGGTAATAAAGGTTGCGAATAAAATACCAAAGCCTAAAGAAACCGCCATAGGAATTAAAAATTGTGCTTGTGTTGATTGTTCAAACAATAGCGGCATTAAACCAATAAAGGTGGTTAAACTGGTTAACATTACCGGTCTAAATCTTGCCGCACCAGCAGTGAGAACAGCGTCCATTAATCTGCCACCTTCACTACGTTTTTTATTGATAAAGTCGACTAATACTAGCGAGTCGTTCACTACAACACCAATAAGTGCCAACATACCAAGTAAGCTCATTATGGTTAAAGACATACCCATAATCCAATGACCTACTACAGCACCAATCATGCCAAACGGTATAATGCTCATTACAATAATAGGCTGTAAGTATGACTTAAATGGAATAGCTAATAGTGAGTAGATAATAAAGAATACAAACAATAGTGCCCACCCTAAAGAACTAAATGATTCACGTTGCTCTTCTGCTTCCCCTTCAAGAGAGTGCGTTACTCCTGGGTATTGAAGAACAAGATCATCTAAATATTCTTTTAAATCAGCTTGTAATATTGTCATGTTGGTGTTGGTCTTATCAACATCAGCAGTAACATTTGCGGTACGGTATCTGTCTATTCTGGATATGGTTGAAGGACTTATACCGGGTATAAACGTTGCTACATGCGATAACGGAACAGAGCCACCTGCCGGCGTTTTTACGAGAATATTTTCTAAGTTAGCGGTGGTACGTCGTTCATCAAGCGGCGACCTTACCATAACTTTTACATCGTCTCTGCCACGTTGAATACGCTGTGCTTGCGAACCATAAAAAGCTTGTCTAACTTGACTGGCAATATTTACACGCGTTAATCCTAAGGCTTTACCTTGTTCAGTTAACTCAATTTGTAATTCTTCTTTACCGTTAGATAAACTATCAGAAATTTCGAATACTGTTGGGTAAGACGTTAAATGTACCTTTACTTTGTCGGTTATTTCTCTAAGTGTGCTGAGAGAGCTACCATGAAATTGTACATGAATTGGATCAGATGAACGGCCAACTTCTGCTCTAAAAGTAACACTTTCAGCACCAGGAATAGGGCCTATTAAAGTACGCCATTCGCGCACAAGTTCATTTGAGGTAATAGCTAACTCACGTGATTCTGGCGGAGTAATTTCAAACCGAACACTACCTGTGTTTGTTGTGCCACCTCGACCACCAGCACTAGCTAATATATTAATAATAACGCTTTTTTCGGTTGAAGGTTCAATATACTTATCGCGTAAAAATTCCGCCTGTTCAGCCATTTTAACGATATATTTGTTGGTTACTTCAAATGGGGTACCTGCAGGTAATGTTAGTGTTGCTCTTACCGTTTCACTTGGAATGCGCGGGAAGAAAACAAACTTACTCCAGCCACTCATAATAAGTGCAACTATGACTAAAAATATACCTACAAAGCCAGCTAAGGTTGATGCTTTATTGCTAATAGCGCGTTTTAATACAGGTTGATAAAAACGAATGATGGCACGTTCAAAACCATCAGCAAAAGATTGTTGGATAACACTTAACTTTGATTGTTTTTTTGTTTCTGAACGTAGCTTTAAGGTTTTTAAATGCGATGGTAAAACAAATTTAGACTCTATTAATGAAAATATTAATACCGGTATTACAATCACTGGTATTTGTGCGAATAACGCCCCTCGGTTACCTTCTATAAAGGCAAGTGGTAAGAAGGCGGCTACAGTGGTTAAAACACCAAAAGTAACAGGGGTTGCTACTTCTTGGGTGCCTTTAATCGCGGCTTCTTCACCAGACTTGGAAGTTTTTAAATGGGTGTAAATGTTCTCACCGGTAACAATGGCGTCATCAACTACAATCCCGAGTACCAATATAAAGGCAAATAAACTCATGATGTTTAACGTAACGCCAAAAACAGGCATCATGATGAAAGCACCCATGAATGAGATAGGAATACCTATAAACACCCAAAAAGCAATTGACGGTCGAAGAAAAAGTGTTAGTAAAGCGAGTACTAATATACCGCCTTGTACCGCACTTGTTGTTAAGGTTGCAATACGGTTTTTAACTATTTGAGAGTCGTCATCCCAAAAGCTCAATTCAATACCTTCAGGTAATGAGCTTTGTTGTTCTTCAATGTATTCTCTTACTGCCTCAGCTACTTCAATAGCGCTTTGTGGACCAATACGATAAACATCAAGAAAAGCCGCTTTTTTACCGTTAAATCTTGCGCGTACAGGCATTTCTTCAAAGCCATCTTCAACCGTTGCAATATCGCTTAATTGAATAATTGAGCCATCTGTATTGGTACGAATTGCTATTTTTTCAAATTCATCTTTTCGATAAGCTTGTCCTTTAGAGCTAAGTAAAACATCGCCACCTAAGGTTTTTAAATTACCTGCTGATATATCGGTACTTGAACTTGAAATAGCCGACGAAATATCCGCGATAGTGAGACCATATTGACGTAATCTGTCTTGTGATACCTCTATAGATATTTCGTAATTACGAACACCTTTTAATTCTACTTGTGTAATCTTAGGGTTTTTAAGTAAATCGGCTAATACTTTCTCTGCAAACTCTCGAGTTTCTTTTTCACTGTAAACACTAGCAACTGTAACAGCGATAACATCTCTGGTTCGCGTATCTAAAGCAATTACAGGCTTTTCAGCATCAGCAGGAAAAGTGTTAATTGCATCTACTCGACTTTTAATGTCAGATAAAATATCACGAGGCTCGTAACCCGTATCAATTTCTACACTTACTGAAGATGAGCCTTCAGACGAGCTACTTGATATTTCTTTAATACCTTCTAAATCTTGTATCGCTTCTTCTATGCGTATTGATAAGCTTTTTTCTACGTCTTCTGGTGTCGCGCCAGGTAGCGAGACTCTAATGCTGATTCTATCGCTTTCAAATGAAGGGAATACTTCAAGAGGTATACGGCTCGATAGACTAAATAAACCAGCCATCAAAATGGTGATTAATAATAAATTAGCCGCTACATGATTTCGTGCAAACCAAGCAATCATTAGTTTTTCACCTTGTTAGCTTTTCTTTCTGCCATTAATTCTTCAACAGTAATACCTTTTTCCGCTGCCATCTGTTCTAGTCTTTCGCGACGTTTTTTAGGATCTTTTCCTGGGCCAGGTTTATCTTGTTGAGCATTTTCTTGACTTGGTGCTTGTCCTTCAATAGCAACTCGAGTACCTGAACTTACTTGGCCTAGTGAAGTAAGTACTAATTCATCGCCCGCTTTTAAGCCTTCAGTTACAATTGACTCGGTACCATTTTGCCAACCTAATTTAATGTCTTTTCGCATTAATAAGTTATTTTCTACTATGTAAACATAGCTGCCTTGGTAAATAGCACTGCTAGGTATAACTAATGTGTTTTCAACGGTACGCCCTTTAATTTTAGCGGTAACGTATTGACCTATTTTTATTTGCGCACCTGTATTTGTGTTTTGCTTTTTATCAAATGGACGAATAATTTGAGCCACAACATATAGCTGTTGAGAAAGCTCATCTATAGCACTTTCGGTTCTAACAATATGTCCTTCCCATGCTTGATTACCCATTAAGTTCGAGGTTAACACTACGTTACTTGGCATTGAGTCATACTCTTTTACTGAGTCTTCTTGCGTGTTTCTATATTCTTCAGGTAGCACCATTAAAGGTAAGTCTTTGTTTTTTATTGGTAGGCGCACTTCTAAATAGTCGACAGAAAATATATCAGCAAGCTGAGTACTACTTGAAATTACTTGGCCAATATCTACATATTTTTGTAAAATTCTACCTGCGTATGGTGCAATAATTTTAGTACGCTCAAGTGCAAGCTCTGCTTTATCAAGTAATGCTTGTGCTGATAAAACTTGCGCTTTAGCTGCTTCGTATTGTGGCTCTCGTAATACTAAAGAGCTAGGAGCTTCACCTTTACCTAATCGTTGCCAATCCGTTTTCGCTTGTTTTACGCGTGCGTCTTCTTCTTGTAATGCTTGGTTAGCAGACATTAAACTCGCTTTCGCAATGTTTACTTCTGCGCGTAAGTCTCTGTCATCAAGCTGAACGAGTACATCACCTTTTTCAAAAAAGCCACCGGCTCTAAATTGCTTACTTACTTTAATTATTTGTCCTGAAACTTGTGGATATAACACACTTTGAGTTCTTGGCTCTACGGTACCAAAACTTTCTACAACGATCGGGTAAGGTTTTGGGTTTAATTTCATGGTTTCTACTGTCATTTGTGCTGCTTTTGACGGTTTACCACGTTGGCTTTCTGGTGGGTTTTTAAAAATCACCAGCATTAAAACAACGGTAATAGCAATAATAGCGACCGGTACTAAAAGTTTTTTGGCATTAAAAGATGTAGACATGTTATTCGGCCTCATTTTCAAGTGACGGTGTGCTGAAGTCGCCACCCAAGGAAAGATGTAAATTAATTCGGTTAGTAATTAGTTGGTTTTTGATTTTAATTAAGTTTGATTGCGCATCAAAAGAACGTTGTTGTGCTTCAAGTACTGTAGTGTATGTAACTAACCCACTTTGGTATTGCTCAAATGATAAGGTTTCGGCAATTTTTGCATTCTCTTGTGCTGCTAGCATAGTGTTGTAGCTGTTTTTTAAATTACTTTCGGTGGTAATGGCGTTTTCAACATCACTGAATGCACTGTATAGGGTATCAAGATATAACTGTTCGCCTTGTTTTAACTCAAGGCGGGCCTGTTCTTCATTGGCTTTTAAACGCCCAGCATTAAAAATAGGTGCGGACACGCTACCTAATAATGACCATGCTAATGATGAACCTGATAATAATTCCCCAATATCGGTATTTGAGTCACCAATAGAGCCCGTTAATACAAGGCTAGGAAAGCGTTGTTTATGTGCATAAGCTAAACCGGCATCTTGCGATAAAAGTTGATACCAACTGGCCTTTAATTCAGGTTTTCTACTGATTAATTCGGAAGGTAAGCCCGTTGGAATTTCGGTCGTTAACAAGGGTAATTCGGCATCAACTAGTAAGTCGCCTTTTGGGTACTCGCCAATAAGGCGCTCTAATTGTCTAATTAACGTTGCTTTTAGTGTTCGTTGCTCAGAAACTCTTGTTAATTCGGTATTTAAGTCATTTCGAGATAAGTAAACATCAAGAGCGCTAGAAATACCTGATTGATAACCATATTCAATGATATCTAGATTTTGTTGAGAGTTTTTTACTCGCTCTTCATAAAGTGTTAATAACTTTTGAGCTTCGATTACATTGAACCAAGTTGTTAATACATCAGCAACAAGTTGTTGTTTATATTGCTCATAGGTAGATTTTTGCGCTAAGTAATTATAATTAGCTTCGCGATCTGCTGCAGATAACTTACCCCAAATATCAACTTCGTAACTTAAGTTTAAGTTAATTGAGTTACTGTTTGCATAAGAAGTTGGCTGGTTGTCTTTATTGCGACCACTTTTAAAAGATAAATCAAGCTCTGGCCAAAGTTCGCTACCGGCAACTATCATTTTTTGCTCGGTTATATCAAGGGCATAGGCTTGTATAGCAAATTGGTGATTTGCTGTTAATGCTTTTTCTACTAACAAATGTGCTTGCGGGTTTTTAAGTTCAGCTAACCAGTTATCTTTAACCTTTACGGGTTGGGTTGTATTCTGCCAATTTTCAGGAAGTGGCAGATCTTTGATGTTTTCATCAATTTCAGAAGTGTTACTACAAGCCAATAAAAAAAGACTTACACATACTGGTAATAGCTGTCGAGGACGACGTATCATAAAACAGTTAACTCAGGTAAAAAAATAGCTATTTGTAGTGTAAACAAAGAAATAGCTATATTGTAGGTTTTTTACATAAGTTTACAGAAAGTTATTTTAATAATGAGTACTTAGCTATGCTTTCTTAACAAACTTGGCGGTTATCATCATGTCGCTAGCACCATCAACCTTACAGTCAAGTTGATGGTCCTTTCCTGCAACTATGCGACGAATAACCGCTTTAGTCCCAATTTTTAATACTTGTGAGCTGGCTTTTATTTTTAAGTCCTTAATAAAGGTAACTTTGTCACCTTCAGCTAATTCAGTGCCATTCGAGTCTTTCACCTTGTTTAGCTCAGCTTCTAAAGCTTCTTCAACGGGACTCCATTCATATCCACATTCTGGACATATCAACAAACTTTGATCTTGGTATACATAATCTGAATTACAACTAGGGCAAGCAGGGAGTGACATAAATTATTCCTGGTTAAGTAAGTCTAAGAAAAAACTGTATTCTAATGCGGTTTCATGAATTTGTTTAAATCGACCTGATGCTCCGCCATGACCTGCTTCCATATCAGTTTTAAATAACAAAATATTATCATCGGTTTTATAGTCGCGTAATTTAGCTACCCACTTCATTGGTTCAAAGTATTGTACTTGTGAATCATGCAAGCCGGTTGTTACCAATATATTTGGGTAGTCTTGTGCTTTAATCTGGTCGTAAGGTGAGTAAGACAACATGTAATCGTAATATACTTTTTCTTTAGGGTTACCCCATTCATCAAATTCGTTGGTGGTTAACGGAATACTTTCATCAAGCATGGTAGTAACTACATCAACAAAGGGTACGGCAGCACTAATACCTTTGTATAGCTCTGGTGCCATGTTAATAACCGCGCCCATTAATAAACCACCGGCACTGCCACCTGCTGCGAAAACCTTATTTTTATCGCCGTAACCTTGTGTTGTTAAGCTTTTAGTTACATCAATAAAGTCGGTAAAAGTATTCATTTTGTTAAGTTTTTTACCATCGTCATACCAAGGTCTGCCAAGCATTTCTGAGCCACGAATATGAGCAATAGCGTAAACAAAACCACGGTCCAGTAAACTTAAACGGCTTAATGAGAAGTAAGGGTCTATTGTGTGACCGTACGAGCCATAAGCATATTGATATAAAGGGTTAGTGCCGTCTTTTTTGAATAAGTCCTTACGGTAAACTAAAGAAACGGGTACTTGCTTACCATCACGTGCGGTAACAAAAATACGCTCTGACAAATAGTTTTTACTGTTAAAATCACCTAGTACTTTAGTCTGTTTTAATTGTGTTTTTTCAAAGGTAATTAAATCAATATCAAAATCGGTGCCGGGCGTGGTAAAGCTATCGTAATGTAAGCGCAGCGCTGTATTGTCTAATTCGTTATTGCCATATAACTCGACAGAGTAGGCGCTGTCATTAAAGCTAAGTTGCTGTTTTTTTCCAGTCGAAAGTTGTTCAATGGTGATGTAGGTAATACCATTTTCACGTTGTTGATATACTAAGTGATCGTTAAATAATTCAAAATCTTCGAGTTTTACGTCATCGTTTGCCGGTATAACATCTTGCCAATGGGCTTTATCACCAAGCTTTGATTGATGCACTTTCATTAAACGAAAGTTAGTTGCTTGCCAGTTAGTGAGAATGTAATACCAGTCGTTTAATTTAGCGATTGAATATTCATGCGCTTCTTCACGCGGAATAAACATTACTGGTTTAGCTTTAATATCGCCAGTATTGTTATTAGTATAAATAATGGAAACACCACTGGCTTCGGTACTTGAATGCCAAATAAAGATATTTTCACCATCTTTAGATTTACTTAAATAGGTGTAATAAGCATTGTCGGTTTCTTCATATACTAATTCGTCATCAGCTTGCGCTTGGCCTAAGATATGACGAAATACTTGATAACCTAATAAAGTCTGTGGATCTTTTTTGATGTAATAAATCGTTTTGTTGTCGTTACCCCAAACAAAATTACCGCTAGTGCCAACAAGCTGTTCATCAAGTAAGGTGTTGTTGGCTATATTTTTAAAGTAAATGGTGTAAATACGGCGACTTATAGTATCTTCGCCGTAAGCTAATAATTCGCCATTTGGACTCGGGCTAATTCCACTTACTTGATAATATTCATGGGCTTTAGCTAATTTATTTACATCAAGTAATACTGCTAAGTTACTACCCTTAAAGTCGGTTGCACGCACATAAATAGGATATTCATTTTCACCTTGCATCTGGCTTGAATAGTAAAAGTTACCTTTGCGAGTGGGTACTGAGTTGTCGTCTTTATTGATACGCGCTTTAATTTCTTGAAATATCTGCTCTTGCATCGCTTCTGTATGTTTTAATTTCGCACTTGTATAGGCATTTTCAGCCGCTAAATGCGCCAATATTTCAGCATCTTTACGTTCGTCATCACGCATCCAGTAATAATCGTCAATGCGAGTATGATCATGAGTAATGATTTTATGAGGAACTTTTTTAGCAATAGGTGCTGTTAGAATAGGCATACTGGAGTCTTCTATATTTATTTGATTATTACAGGCGGTAATTATTAGCGTGATAATTGCGGTTAAGGTTAACTTTTTTATCATTGGGTTAGTTGTTCTTATGGTGCGGTTTATTGATAACATTAAACTATAGACTCACCATTATAAGTGTAAAAATTCCAGGTGCTTTTTTTGGTGTTCATTGCGTCATATAATTTTTGCGCTGCTTGATTGTCAGGTGCTGTTACCCATTGTAGTCTGGCTGCATTATTTGCTGCAGCATATTTTTGACAGTGCTCAATAAGTTTTTTGCCAACACCTTTACCACGGGCTTTCGGTAAAGTGTATAAATCATTAAGTATCGCCACTTTGGCAATAATACTTGAAGCATAAGAAAAGTAAACGGTGGCGAATCCGACAACCTCTCCTTGTTCTTTATACATAAACTGGCAACCTAACTGACTTGATTGGTTAAATTGACTAAAGAACTCAGCATTTTTATTATCACAAATATCAGCTACTTGATAAAATTCTTGATAGGCGCGAATTAAGGGTAATACGGCTTTAATATTTTCTTTCGACACGGCTTCAATCATGTTATTTCCTTACTAAGTCCTTATATGTTTACTTTTTCAATGCTGCTTTACTACCACAAACTGTACAGTTCTGTTGTTTTTTCATATTAAATTGTTGCCATTTATTAGCTAAACCGTCGAGTAAATTTAATTGATTAATTTGTACTTCATTGCCCGTTAATAACTTAATTGCTTGTAAGCTTTGCATGCCTGCAATCATAGCTAATACAGGGCCGATAATACCAACGGTTTGACAGTTATTTGCTGGCGCTTTTTCTGCCGCGGGAAATAAACAATGATAACAGGCGCTGTTTTTATCACGAGGATCAATGGTGATTTGTTGGCCGTCAAACCCTGTAGCAGCACCGACAATTAATGGCGTTTTGTGCTGTATACACGCTTGGTTAATAAGGTATCGTGTTTGAATGTTATCAGAGCAATCGAGAACTAAATCAACTTGGGGTAGGTAATAGTCACATAACTCAACATCTAGCATTTCATCAATTGCTTCAATGGTGGTATCAGGAAATTGCTGTTGTAGTTTCTCGGCTGCGGTATCAGCTTTATTTTCATTAATATCATCTTCACTAAATAATACTTGTCGTGGTAAGTTGCTGATTTCAATATTATCACCATCGGCAATATACAGCGTACCAACACCTGCTGCGGCTAAATATAAACTGGCAGGATTACCTAAACCGCCAACCCCTAAAATCAGTACCTTGGCATTGCGTAATGCTAGCTGACCTTTGTCGCCTATTTTATCGAGCATGATTTGGCGAGAATATTTGAGTTGTTCTTGATTACTTAACACTAATTTTCCTGATTATTTAAGTGGTTAAACGGGATGATGTAGTTATAACGTTAATGAATAAAAGTACGCACGGCACTGGCTTTAAACTGTAAATATACCTGCTGTTGTATTTTAAGTGATAGTTTTTGTTGAGAAAAGGAACTGATAGTAACAAAGAAGTCTTGCTTACCACATTCTACCGTTAACAATACTTTATTTTTATTTTGCTGAATGCATACAATCGTGCCCAACAGATGATTAACAATAGAGCTGTTAACTGGCTCAGTTAAAGTAATACTAATATCGCTTGCTAAAATAAAACAGCGTAGTTGCTCTGTTTTTTTATTGTAGCTGTCATCACAATCAAGATAAATTGCTTGTCCGTCTTTTAACGACAAGCTTGTTAAACCGTATTCATTACAAACATTTTTGATTGGTAAAGATAAACTGGTTTGCTGAGCTGTTAGTTCAGTCACTTCATCTCTATCATCTTTTTTTAAATCATTAAGGCTATGAATCACTTGATGAATGTTACCAAAGTTGACGATCTTTCCTTGCGACATTATTAGCAAGTTATCACAAACCTGTTGCAGTTCATCAAGGGAGTGACTGACATAAAGCATAGGTAAGTTAAGTTGCTTTTGTATGGTTAGCATCATACTTAATAATGCTTTTTTACTGTGTTGATCAAGGGCACTTAACGGCTCATCAAGTAACAATAATTTAGGCTCAGCAAGTATTGCTCTGGCTAATGCAACGCGTTGTTGTTGTCCGCCCGAGAGTTGATTAACGTGATTATTAAGTAAAGGTTTTAGTTTAGTTAATTCGATAATATCATTAATATCAAGCTGACTATTTTTACAACGTTTAGCGGCATACTCTAAGTTACCAAGCACGCTTAAATGTTCGAACAAGCGACTGTTTTGAAAAACTAGCCCTACGTGGCGAGCTTCAGGTTTAAGGTAGGTACCTTGCTCTGTGTCTACTAGCTGGGAGTCGCTTAACTTAATAGCACCTGATAAATTTTTTTCTAAGCCGGCAATGGCACGCAATAGGGTTGATTTACCTGAGGCGGAATGACCAAAAATACCGGTGATACCGTTTAAGGGCATGATTTGGTTAATGTCTAAGTTAAAGTTGGAGTAACTGACGCTGATATTGATATCAAGCTGTGCCTCTTTATTCTTCATTAGTTAACCCTGCTTTTGCGTTTAGCTTTTTTGGGTAAATTTAACCAATAAATAGCCGCCAATAACAACATAGAGCCGATTAACAAACCGATAGAGAGTATATGAGCTCGGGCATAATCAAAGGCTTCAACATGGTCAAATAAAGCGATAGACAATACACGGGTTTCACCAGGAATATTGCCACCTATCATTAATATAACGCCAAATTCACCAACGGTATGAGCAAAGCCTAATGTTGCAGCGGTAATAAAACTGGCTTTGGTTAGTGGAAATACAATAGTGAAAAAACGGTCAATAGGGCCTGCACCCAGTAAAGAGCCCGCTTCTAATAAAGAGTCGCCTAACTGCTCAAAAGCTTTTTGTAATGGCTGAACAACAAAGGGCAGGGAATATAAAACGGAGCCGATAACAATGGCCGAAAAACTAAAAGCGAGTTGTTGTCCTGTGGCTTGTTGCCATAATTGTCCGGGTAAATGCTCGGGTGAGAATGCAATCAATAAATAAAAACCAAGTACGGTCGGTGGTAACACTAAAGGTAGGGCGACAATGGCTTCAAGCAGCACTTTAAATTGGCTGGTCATTTTAGCTAAATACCAAGCTAATGGTGTTCCTATAATCAATAGGATAACAGTAGTTAATCCCGCCATTTGCAGTGTGGTAATAAGTGCTTGTAAGTCAGGATTCATCATTGGGAAATTAACTCACTTTGTATATCGCGAGAAATTTTTTCAGGTGCGGCATAACCATAACTAACAATGTTTTCTTGAGTGGCGGTTGATAATAAAAAGTCTTTTAATTTTTGCGCCTTCGCTTGTTGTTTGCTGGCGCGAATGATCACTAATTGTTGCTCAATGGGTTGATGTAAATCACTGCTAATAATAAACCCTGATAAATCATTTAATATTAACTGACTATTAGCGACCAAACCTTGACTCACGGCTTTAGTACGAATTTGGCTAAAGGTCTGCCCGATATTAACCCCTGTTATTAACTGTGGCTGATAAGCTTGCCATAACCCTAAAGAGATTAACGTTTCTTTGGCAGCTTTGCCGTAGGGAGCAATATCAGGATTAGCGATAGCAAAACGCGAAGCTGCTGCCGCAGTGAGTACGTCTTGTAATTGTTGTTTACTTAAAACTGTGTTGTTGGCTATAGAGCTTTTAGCTGAGCTCTCGGTAGGGTTAGAAGTGCTAATACTTGTATTTTTAGTGCTTGAAGAATAATAAGCTAACTGGCCAATGGCGTAAGTTTCTCGACTATTTTTTACAGTAAGCTTTGCTTGCTCTAATGCTTGTGGACGGCGACTATCAGCACTAAGAAAAACATCAAACGGCGCACCGTGTTTTATTTGTAAAAAAAGTGCGCCACTAGCGCCGCTGATAACTTGCGTGGTTATACCGGTTTGCTTGTTAAAGTCTTCGAGTAAAGCGTTAAGTACCAGGGTGAAATTAGCGGCTACAGCAACTCGTAGTGGCGTATTATTATTTATGTTAGCTACGTTATTTTCATTAGCCTGTGCACTTTGGTTGTTAATTAGAATTACAGAAAATAAGCTGAAACTATAAATAACTGATAATAAACGTAACACGCTAGCCCCAAAGATCCGCTTTATCGGTATCTGTGCTTTTTGCATCTAACCAACTTTCGGTGGTTTTACCGTCATTATTTATACGTTCTTTTTTCCAGAACGGGGCGCTGACTTTTAAGTAATCCATAATAAACTCATTGGCGGCAAAAGCGTCTTGACGATGTTTACTGGTAACGCCAACAAAGACGATTTGATCGCCAATGCTCAACTCGCCAATTCGATGAATTACTTTGACTCGACCTATATTCCAACGCTCTTTGGCTTGCGCAATGATCTTGGCGAGCGATTTTTCAGTCATCCCAGGATAATGCTCTAGCGTTAAGGTGGTAACTGAATTGCCATTATTGTTATTACGTACTCTTCCTGTAAAAGTAACGACAGCACCATCGGTTGGGTTGTTTTGTTCGAGCAAAGCCACTTCGTCAGCCAAGCTAAAATCTTGCTGTTGAATGGATATTTCTTGGCGTTCGTTTCTATTAGTCATAATTATTTCGCTATTATCTGGCATCAGTCGCTATTAATTAACGGGTATTAACCGCCTGTCACGGGAGGGAAAAAAGCTACTTCGTCACCTGATTTTACCAAGTGTTCGCTATTTACCATGTCGTGATTGACGGCAGATAGTAACGAGCTATTACTAAAGGTTTTTAACCATTGCTCATTTTTATCGCTTAATAGCTGTTTGATATCTGCAACCGTTTTTACCTTATCCGCTGAAATTGACAGTTGCTCACAATCAAGTTGTTCTCTAAGGGCGGCAAAAAATACAATGTTAATCATAATAATCTCAAAATTTAATTAAAACCTAGAAACTAGGAATTAGGAGCTAGGCTCTAGTACCTAAAACCTAGTACCTAAAACCTAATACCTAAATTGCCTTAAGCTGATGGTGTTTGCCAGTGACCTGATTTACCGCCTTCTTTAGTTAATACTTCAATACCGTGAATGACCATCGCAGGATCAGCGGCTTTACACATATCAAATAAGGTTAAACAAGCAATAGATACCGCGGTTAATGCTTCCATTTCAACCCCTGTTTGGCCAGTTAAACGGCATAAGCTGTTAACTTGTACTTGGCTGTTTTCATCATCAAGGGTGAAATCTACTTGTACTTTACTTAGCATTAACGGGTGACATAAAGGTATTAAGTCACTGCATTTTTTAGCAGCTTGAATGCCCGCAATACGCGCAACGGCAAACACATCACCTTTTTTATGCTTACCTGTGGTAATTAACTCAAAAGTAGCACGGTTCATTTTAATCAACCCTTGTGCGGTTGCCGTGCGTGAGGTCATGGCTTTTTCAGTTACATCAACCATATTAGCTTCACCTTGTTGGTTAAGGTGGCTTAGCTCTGGTGTGGTATTTTCTATTGTTGGATTACTCATTAGCCGCGAGTCTCACATTGCGTTTCATTCAAGTTAAGGTGAGGAACAAAATTACATGGACGATGGCTGTTATCTAACTGTTCTTTAATCACTTTGTCCCATGCTGTTTTGCAAGCATTGGTTGAACCCGGAACGCAAAGTACTACGGTTTTATTAGCAATGCCGCCAAAAGCACGCGACTGAATAGTTGAGGTGCCTATTTCACCTAATGATATGTAGCGAAATACTTCGCCAAAGCCTTCAATATCTTTATCAAATAAAGGTGTTAAAGCCTCAGGTGTATTATCACGAGCAGTAAAGCCTGTACCGCCTGTAGAGATAATTACTTGAATGTTATCGTCAGCTATCCACTTAGATACTTGCGCGCGTAATTGATATACATCATCAATAACAATCGCTTTGTCAGCTAAGTTATGCCCCGTTTCGGTTAAACGCTCAACGAGGGCTTGACCTGAAGTATCGTTTTCTTCGGTACGTGTATCTGACACTGTTAAAACAGCGATATTTAAAGGTATGAATTGTTTGCCGCCATGTCCTGACATAGGTTTATCCTTTACTAAATCGAGATTAAAATTATAAATTTTATGTAAAAATGTTATTTGATTTTCTGCTGTGCTTGCTGCCATTGCTCAGGTGTATTGGTATTAAAAAGTGTATGGTGAGCACTTTTATTAACAATGTTTTGATGAGGTACTTGCGCTAACATTGACCTTACTGAAGGTGCACTTTTTTTACTGTTATTAATGCCGTTGCTGTTAGTAAGTAAACTTTCTTGCTTAAAAGCTTGGCTTAAAAAGTTATGTAAAAATGCGTTATTAGGTAAAAAGAGTGGAATATGATGCGCTTGTTGTTGCGTGTCACTAAAAAAAGTCGCTTTTTGACTTAGCTCTCCTTTTAGACGTAACTCAGCAATGGCCGATGCGGTCATTAATGGTAAATCTACCGGTAATATGAGCAATGACTTGGGCTGTAAATGTTCAGGATATTGCTTGAGGTAATGGTTTAATACACTATAAATGCCGCCAACAGGACCCGATTGTGGTAATAAATCAGGGATCTGATGTTGGTCTCCACTGATCACAACAGTTGAAATACCTGCATCAAGTAGTAACTGTTTAGAAAAATCCAGCATACTTTGAGCTGAGTTACCATTAACTGAATCGCGTGTTAATTGCGCTTTATCTTGTCCCATGCGAGAAGATAAACCACCTGCGAGAATGACTCCTAAACAATCTATTGGGCTATTCGCTGAAGTATTCATCTAGTTAACCTCCAAGCATGGCAAGGTGTTTAGTCGCCCCTGTTAACTTTTCATGTAAAAAGTGTGTGGCTTTTTTATCGTCAAGTAAGGAGACAATTTTCTGCTGTAAAGGTACAAGATCATCACTTTGCAATTCTTCTCGTAACGATAAACCTTGTTCACCAAACAGGCATAAATGTAACTTGCCACTGGAGCTTACGCGTAAGCGATTACAAGTATTACAAAAATCTTTAGAGTAAGGCATGATCAAGCCAACTTTACCTTGGTAATCAGGGTGGTAAAATTCTTGCGCAGGGCCTGCAGATTTATTTTGAATAACAGGCAGCCAACCATCCAAAATTAAATTTTGTTTAATGCGTGCGCCTTGCACATGTTGTGCATCAAAAAACGCTTTATTATCGCCAGTTTGCATTAATTCGATAAAGCGTAAGGTAATAGGGGTATCTTTAAGCCAATCGAGGAAGCTTTGAATATCTTTACCACTGTACTCACGCATTAATACCGTATTTACTTTCACTGAAGCTCTACCATCAGCGACAGCCATATCAATACCTTCAAGAATCGTGTTGAGCTTGTCGTGACCTGTGATAGCGTGAAATTGCCGCGGATCTAAGCTATCTATACTGATATTAATCGCGTCAATCCCGGCATCTAGCCATTGTGGTAAATGCTCAGGCAGTTTGAAACCATTGCTAGTAATCGCGACTTTTTTAATGCCGTGAGTTTCTTTACAAATACGAATAATTTCAGGTAAGTCTTTACGTAGGGCCGGTTCACCACCAGTTATACGTATTTTTTCGGTACCTAATTCCGCAAAGCCTTTAGCAATACGCTTTATTTCAGGAATGGATAAAAAATCACGCGGTTGATCACACTGATAACCATCGGGCAAACAGTAAGTGCAACTGAAATTGCAAACGTCAGTAATTGAAAGGCGCAGGTATGAGAACCTACGGCCAAAGTTGTCTGTTAACATGTCACCTTTCCAAATGTCGGGAGGCTAACGCGTTTCCTTGTTAACCCTGGCAACTAAACCTTAGATATTAACTATTTAAGGATTTAGCTACGGCATATCACAACATGATGAATTGAATGCTAAATGGCATTCAATTCATGTTAGCTGTGATAGCTCGGTGTTATTTATGAAGCTCTGTATGAACTTTGCTCTAATATTAAGTATATATCACTCTGATGAAGAGATGGTAATTCTTTTTCATGACCTCAACAATGATCAAAATCAATAAAACAGTGGTTTTAGGGCTATTAAATTAACAGCGATATAGAGATACTAAGGCTATAGATTTATATCACTTTTATTCATACCAATATTTAAGCGAGTTTTTATGTCAGATTGTTGCTCAGCACCCGGACTTTTACCTTTTACAGATGCGTTAAGCAATATGTTAGCGCAAGTACCGGTAATTACCGACACCTTAACCTTACCTATTGAGCAAGCGTTAAATTACGTGTTAGCGCAAGACATTATTAGTCCGCTGAATGTACCGCCACATGATAATTCAGCAATGGATGGGTATGCGTTTTCAGTTGACAGTTTAAATGCTAATAATATCTTAACTTTAGTAGGACGTTCTATGGCTGGCGCGCCTTTTGAGGGTAAATGTAAAAAAGGCGAATGTATTCGTATTATGACAGGGGCAAAAATGCCAGACTGTTGTGACACCGTTGAAATGCAAGAAAATGTTGAAGTGAATGGTGAGCAGATAACGTTTTTACAGGAAAAAAAGTTAGGTGCTAATGTTAGAAACGCAGGAGAAGATATTCTACTAGGGCAACAGGTTTTAGTATCAGGTCGAAAATTATCGGCAGTAGATATTGGTGTACTTGCCTCGTTAGGTGTTGCAGAAGTGGTTGTTTATCGTAAATTAAAAGTTGCGTTAATTGCTACGGGTGATGAACTTAAAAAGCCAGGACAAGCATTACGCTCTGGTGATATTTATGAAACGAATAGTTTTGTTTTGTCAGCAATGCTTGAAAAATTACATGTTGAAGTGATTAATTTTGGTATTGTTGAAGATGACTTTGAGGCAATAAAATCGGCTTTTGTGAGTGCTGATGAACAAGCCGATGCGGTTATTTCTTCGGGCGGGGTTTCGGTTGGCGATGCTGATTATACTAAAGCGGTATTAGATGATTTAGGTGAAATTGGTTTTTGGAAAATAGCCATGAAACCAGGAAAACCTTTTGCCTTTGGTAAATTAAACAATAGCGTATTTTTTGGTTTACCGGGTAATCCTGTTTCAGCTTTAGTAACTTTTCATCAATTAGCTTTAGTGGCTTTAAATAAAATGCAAAACGGCGAAGCATTAAAACGTACCCAGTTAACGGCAAAATGTACTTCTGATTTACGTAAAGCACCAGGGCGTATGGATTTTCAGCGTGGGTTTTTATCGGTGAATGATGCTGGCGAAAATGTGGTAACGTCAACGGGTGCGCAAGGCTCTGGTATTTTATCGAGTCTAGCTAAAGCTAATTGCTTTATTATCTTGCCAAGCGCTCAAGGAAAAGTGACTAAGGGGGAGCAAGTTACTATTCAATTATTTGATGAGTTTTTATAAAGTTAAATATTAAAATATATTTATTAATTACACGGCGTTATTCATTATAAATGATGTTTGTACTTTAAGGACTAGCATAAAACGTTAAATGTATTATTATTGTGTGAATGTACAGCATAATAATAAGTATGATGTTATGAATGAACATAATAACACCCCAGATAAAGATGCGACCAAAAGCTACCGCCTTAGTTTTGCTAAAGTTAATTATTTAACAGAGCAGATTATTGAGATTGTTATTGATGAAGGCATTGAAATTACAATAGAAATGCACGAAGAGTATGAAGTGTTTTTAGCACAGCATATGAGAAGTAATTTTGCAGTATTAATAAATAGAGTGAATAGTTATCAATATACATTTGAAGCAAAACTCATTGTGGCATCACAAAGCACGCTCTGTGCGTTAGCGATAGTCGTATATAACGATAACGATAAAAAATTAGTCGATGAATTAATGGAGATGAGAGCCATTGATGAATTGAATGCAAAGGTTTTTTCAGGCTTAGATCTTGGCTGGCAAGAAGGTTTTAGCTGGCTTCAAAATGAAATGAAGACGTTTGCTATTAAATAGCAGTAAATCAAAAATAGAAATACGTAACCTGATCAGTATTAGGCTCTAGGTTTAGTAACAAATCTATTTGATAATAAAAACGTTGGTTGTCGTATTTCTAGCAGTGCTTTTTGTTATCAGTTATCTGGTATCAGTTGTGTATTATCAATTTGGATTATGAGGTAAGTATAACTTCTACGGCATCAATTACTTAACTTTTACTTAAACTAACGATACCTTTGATACGAAAGTGGGTATTAACTTTCGTTTATCGAAGAACTATAGATTCGGCATTGAGGACATATGAATAACGATAAGGAGGTCATATGTCAGGTTATATGTAATTGACACCTTAATTTCTTGTTAACTGCTATTGCACATAAATTTTAAACAAGTTATTTAATAATCCTTAGTATTGATTATGCAACGCCCGCCTATGGTGCATATAAAAAATATCCAACCATAATTGGAATCATTGCTAACCACAAAGAGTGAAAAGATAAAAACGCCAACCACCAATCCTTTTTACGGGCAATACGTATTACTGCCTCACCGTCAACATATGGATGTTTTTTAATTTTAAATAAAATTAATTGGTTGTACATTACCCCTCTAGCACCAATTCCTTTGTCCAACTCAAGCGGTTTAAAAAATTCGTCTTCCTTTAATAGCTCTCGTTCAATGTACAAAACGGATATACGATAAAATAATATATTTAAAAATGCAGAGAGAAAAAAGAGAATTCCCCCAGAAAAAAGAAGGCTACCTTCAAGTGTGCTCATAATCAGTCCTAAAAAGGTATCCAGCTAGCGTCTCTGTCATAGATTTTACCCGCAATACCTTTACCAACCCAATCAGCTCCTTTAGCGGAAAAATACCCTGCAGTAAGGCCTGCCCCTATCACTAACACCCAACCTACAGGCGTTGCCATTAAAGCCACACCCAACGTAGAAGTTATGATACCACCACCAACAAATGTCCCTGCCGCTGTACCTAACCCAAAGCCAGTAGTTTCCGTAATAGCTCTACGTTGCCAGTCTTGTCCTGCGGCCTTATCGGCTATTACACCATCTACTCTAAATCCAGCGTCCACTATTAAAGCGCCTTTGCCTACATAATTGGCTGCCTTAGCAAAAGTAAGGACTTTGCCAAATTGCACTCCATTAGCGATATTTAATGGTTGATAGGTTTTAGCCCCTTTAGCCATGCCAATAGCACGGTCTGCATTTGTCATGATGGTGCCGCGTCTACCTGCTGAGTGTGGAAAATACTTAGTTAATTCTGCTTGAAAGCTCTGATTAAGCGCTTTAACTGTGCTTTTTACTGTATTTTCTAATCGCATTATTTCTGCTCGAGGTAACTTTGCTTTAAAACCTTCATGTAATTTGTTTAAAGCCATATGATGATTCATGACTGCTTTGCCAAAACTATCTAAACGGCTTTGCATTGCTGTAGCTGCGGCACCACCCAGCCCTGCTGATTCTTTTTGAGCATAATGATTTAATGTGGCTAACAACGGTTTTATTTTATCTTGATGTAAGCTTGCCATAGCTACTAACATATCACTACCAAAGGAAGCATTGATATCAGCAATAGTACATTGTTCACGTGGAGCTATTGTTTGTAAACGGTTCATTATGTTTGGTGTAGCATCTAGTGCTATCTTCCATGCGGGGTCTTCATAATTATTACGTAAAAGAAACGGAGTGCCTTTAGGAATAACCGTTTTAATGTGAGGGTTGTCTTTTAAAAATAAATTGTTTTCTTTGGTATTTCGAGAGGGTAATGTTTTTGTGCAGTTACTTAGACATACTTCGGCTTTCGTGCTCATTTAATTCAGTTCCATTGGTAAAATGATGATTCGAAATGTTAACATATTTGATGTAAATATAAATAAGTAACTTCTTTATTACCATATTAATGTTCATACTCAAAAAAATAGGATAGATTGCTGAGTTCAGGCTTTAGCAGCTAACGCTTTGCTAATAGGCAAATTATAGTTGGCTAAAATTAGCGACGAAAGAAATGTATGGACTCCTCCCCCTCGCAGGAGTTTTGCGGTATAAAGAGAAAAGTATTCACTCAAATCAACTTTTACCAGGAGCAAAAGCCAACTGTTTTTTTTCTTTTAAAACGACTTGTTATGTTGCGGTCTGCTCAAATTTTTCAACTACTTTTGTCGATAGTTTAGCTATTACTTTTTTAATAAAGTTTGGCTTCTTATGCTTTTCTGGGACAAGTTCAACCAAAGAGATAAAGCTTACCCCTTTACCTTTTAGAACATCAAAAGATTTTTGATCATGATTGCAAAGGTTTCTCGCCTGTTCCTCTCTTTTTTGTGTTGTCTTTCCCTTAACTAAGGGTAAGTATTTATCTAAATTTTTATATGGGTTTTCTATCTTTTTATCAAAAAACACCTGATACAATAGCAACCAATATTGGTCGATATCAAAGAGACTCAATTGAAGAATACTTTTACAAAACACGACAACTTTTTGTTGGTGCGGTGTAAATAAATACAAAGTCGTGATAGCAATAACGTCACCAGTCTTTATAATTTTCTCCGCTATTTCTTCGTTTAATGTTGCCGAGTAATATTTAGCAATATAGAAAAGACACCAAACCATACCATCCGAGTTTTTATTAATTATGCACTCAGTTAGGGTAAAGATAAGTGATTTATAATAACTATCGTTGGGTTTTCTTGTGGCAATTGAAAGTAGATCGCCAATCAATGGTAACAAAATCGGATAATGCATTGTTAAGTTTACAGAGTAATCAAGCAAAGCCATTTTGGCTTTTGGCGTAGCTTTGTTTATTAATGATTTCAATGTAAATTTAAGGATGCTACCACCAGTGTTTTTTTCCTGAAGATCGAGGGCATAGTCGAGCATTTTTATACAATAAAATTCATTTACTTTCTTGCGTTGGCTAATCCTTGAACCGAGGTCAGCAACCCAATCAGCTACTGTGGGCTTAGGAAGTTTTTTGATTTCGGTTTTCTTTATGTTTAAAAGCAAACCGTATACAGATAAGAATTCCGAAAGATCTCTTATGAAAGATTCTGATTCTTCG
The DNA here is from genome assembly GCF_018860585.1 of Colwellia sp. E2M01. Taxonomy (GTDB): domain Bacteria; phylum Pseudomonadota; class Gammaproteobacteria; order Enterobacterales; family Alteromonadaceae; genus Colwellia. The sequence goes on along the minus strand of NZ_JAHKPR010000029.1, from coordinate 232,230 downwards.
TATGTTGAGCAAAAAGCTGTGTAATCATCAATAAATCTATAAAACTCATAACCTTTGTCTTTAAGGAGTTTGTCCACCTCATATAATATGATTTCACTTATGATATTTGATGTCCCTGGCCCAATAGCTACCCCTGTAGTTTCATTCCTTTTCATCATCCTTTGATGTTGGTCTAGTTCATTCTCAAAACCACTGTTTTGTTTTAGTTTTGCTGCTTTTACGCCCAAAAGTGCCCATGGTATAGAATGAGTGTAGATACTTGGGTAAAAATTTGAAATATCGGAATGTACGATAAACTTTTTACCTTTACAGGAATTATTATATCTATTTGTTTTACGCTTGGATTGCTCGTAAGTCATTACAATAATTCGACCATCTTTATGCTTTAATGGTCTAATTATACTGTTTTCATTGCTTTCAATATGACTGATAGAGTCCCAGTTTTTAGTTATGGTATTTACCAAATGTGCGTAAGGTAAAGGGTGAGGAATGGATATTTTACGATGGATATTATTAAATCTAGTTACGTTAAATGACAAATCATCATATCCACCACTTCGTAGTTTTATTGCTACTAATTTATCAGCAATGTCCGAACTAAAAGCCTCTGAATTGAATATTGATGGTAATTCTTCATTTCTGTTTTTTTGAAGTGGGAAGTAATTTGATTTAAGAAGTCCTTCTTTTACAAACTTTGAGTCTATCATCTGATCCCTCAGTAGCGACATAATAACGCCCCAATATGAGGCTAAATACAGTAGGCTAAAATGGAGCGGAGCGAACAGCCCGCTGTATTTAGTCCTGCTTAATTGGCTTGTTAGTTGTGCTTGGATAAAGACATGTATTATTAATACTTACCAAACTTTTCAGCAAATAATAGTGATAAATTTGATTCAACACCTTTTAAGCTTTCACAGTCATTTAATAAGTCAGCAAGAGTATCTTCATCAATCTCGCTTTCATTAATATTATCAATAAATTTAATGTAATGACGAATTGAATCGAGAACTAATGTCAAATCTGAAGACGGTAAACTAAGATCTAAAGTATTCATTGGGTATTCCTTAATTAATTTTTTGTGCGTATTCTCTAACTTTATCCATTAACGAGTGAAATTCACTTAACTTCATGGTTTGTAAAGGAGCTAACATGTAATGATTTTCATGCCCAGGCCTTTTGTCAATTACAAGTTTGACGCCATGAGGTAATGGTGTCCCTTTTTTTATTTTCCAAGTATTACGTTTACCTGTTGGAACCGATGAAAACGCACTAACACCATTTCCATCTGCAATAATAAATTTAATACCATTTCTATCTTGTATTTGAGCATCTTTCAGTGGACGAATGTGATCGAAGCGAGGACTAGATGAATTGCCAAACCTATACAAATCAAGAAAAAGTTCCGTATAGTCTGTAATGAATATTTCTTCGGATGTTAACATTTATATCTCCCTATTTATTTTCCGTTAAAATCAATATTTAAGATTTCAACTCCATTTAATGCAATATACCAGAGAAGCTTGGTATTGCAAAACTAACGCCCAAATACCGGGCTAAAATTGCGAGGAACGTATATGGACTCCTCTTGTATAGCAAGCCGTTAATCGTAATAAATTTAAATGTATGTAGCAAGTTCACGTATATTCGGTTTCTGATGGGGAGCTACTCCGAACCTTAATGGCTTAATTCACTGACAAGGATCCTTAACGAATACCCTTAGAATAAGAGCCGAGAATAAGGTTTCGGTTTTCATCGGCCCTATGGGAAACTAGAATTTTTTAGGTATAGTTTTTCTGATTAATTGGGAATAATACCCTCGGGAATGTCTATTTTTTTGTCGTCCGCACCTTTAGCAAAGTTACTAATGTGATAACTATTTGCCATACGCCAGTCTGCTTCTACTCTGCCATCGCCTAAAACTATGTTACCGAGTTTGTTTCTAAACCAAGCAGCCAAATGCGAGTATTTTTTGTCGTAAGCAACATTGTTTTGTTCTAAAGGATCTTTATGTAAGTCATACAAGGTCATTTCGGCGTTTTCAGCGGATGTTGTTAGCGCCCAATCAAGCTGTTTACCCAACTGATGCTCTTGCACCCAATCATTAAAAGGTCGAGTTCTCATTGAAAATCGGAAACGGTCAGTATGCAGATAGGCACGTGGACCAGAGATCACATTAATTTCACCAAGAATATAATCTCGTTCTGGACGCTTTTGATGATAAACGTCGAATAGACTATACCCATCTAAATACTCAAACTGCGGTTGGTTTGTGTCTATACCCGCGGCGTTCAATATTGTAGGAGCAAAATCAACAAATTCAACTAAATCCCTATTGACTTTATTCTCAGGCATTAGAGATTTGTCAGATGACACAACAATGGCTGCATTTGCTGTCGATTGCACCCAAGGACCAAATTTAGCTTCTATGCCTTGTTCGCCTAAATGCCACCCATGATCGCCTACTGTGAAAATAATCAGATACTCTCTACCACTTTTTTCACTGTACTCTTTAAATGCCTTAACTGCTTTTCCAATTAAATCATCTCCATGGGCACAGAACGCATAATAGTCCTGAATGGCTTTTTGTTTTTCCTGTTCAGTCATTTCATAAATATCACCCGCCTGCTGTATTTTTTTTAATTGCTCTGGCAACTTTTCGGTTTCTGAACGTTGGTATTCCGGTATTTTGTAATGTTTTGTTTTAAAACGGTCACGGATACTTTTAGGTGGCAAAACTGGTGTATGAGGTAAATGAAAACCGAGTTGCATATATTGAGGCTGACTTGAGTTGGCTCCCTGTGCATCTGCACCCCATGAGGTTTTGAATGGCTTGTCTGCATTGTCGAGAAAATTAACAAACTCTTTTACAATGTTTGCGTCCACGGTTTGGTCTGCTGGTTGAGGGTTTTCGCCGGCTAAAATCAGCGAAGTATTGGTACGGGTGTATGCTCGTAAAATATCAAATTCTTGATTGGTTAACTCTCGTTGCGCTAGGTCTTCTTTCGTCAACGTACCATTTTTTCGCTTCAAATAGTAACTACGAGTGTTGCCATCTTCATACTGCACATTTTCTGCGTACCCTTGCATTACCGTGGAACCATCGATAACACCATATGATGCTTCACCATATAAGTCCCCTTTGCCATTTTTTTGCAAATCATGTTTAAAGTGAACTTTGTAGTCAAATAATCCGGCATCGTTAAAGCCTTGTCCAGGTCCCCACTTAAATATATAGGAATCTTCTTTACCGAATACAGAAGTTTGATAGCCGGTGTCACGCACGGTTTCTGGAACCGTTGGTTTAATAAAATCTGGATTTTGGTGTGTTAACTCAAACGCGTAGTGGCCACTTCTGAAAGGGTAGCGCCCTGACAGCATTGACCCTCTCGAAGGACCACATACTGGTGAATTGGTGAAAGCATTCACAAACAGCACGCCTTCTGCTGCTAGTTTGTCGATATTAGGGGATTCAACATAGCCTAACGGGCTATTTTTAGTTCCATACATGGCTTTATTAAAAGCGCTAACAGAATCAGGTCGCTGGTCGTCAGTAATAATCCACAATATATTTGGTTGTTCTTTGTTTTTTAAAACTTGTTGTGTACGATGATTTTCATCACCTTTTTGTGAGTTACACCCAGATATTAAAAAAAGCAATATCAACGAACAGATACTAATAAAATTTAGTTTTTTCACTTTAGCTCCAAAATAGAACGACCTAATTTAACCGAAGCATTGACTATAAAGTATAAGTGCATTGTTAACAATTAAATATATTTTAGTACAAAGGTATAAGAAAGAGATAAGAAGATAAAAGAGTTGGGTTATATCAAAGATACTTTATACCAAGTTGATTAAGCTCTTTCCCACTCAGCGAAA
>NZ_JAHKPR010000029.1:128093-228151 GCF_018860585.1 Colwellia sp. E2M01 | reverse complement strand
TTATTGCACATCGAGCATAGCTCTGAGTTGGGAAGAAATTTAATCAAATTGGTATTACTTTAGGGCTCTGGTTGATATCAGAAACGACGATGTAATTAGAGTTTATTGCTAGAGACAAATAAGTGTTCATTATTATTGGTGGTAGATCTGATTTTATTTAGTGGCCACCATACATATTGTTAGGTGGCCATTTTAGATGATAATGAGGGAATTTATTATGCTATTAGGCGTAACAGCAGGGGTAAAATCCATTGTTTATCATTTCGTTCAAGTTACTTACAGTTGAGTAAAACACTTATCAGCGGCAGCTAACGTTTTTTCAATGACTTCATCAGTATGAGCGGTAGATAGGAAACCTGCTTCGAAAGCTGATGGAGCAAGGTATACGCCTTCATCTAACATTAAATGAAAGAACCTTTTGAACATTTCAGCATCGCATTGGGTTGCTTGCTTATAAGTTGTTATTGGGTTTTCATCATTAGTAAAGAAGAAACCAAACATAGCACCAACATAGTTAATACTTAATGCTATACCATTGCGTTCTGCCGCTGATTTTAAGCCCATTGCTAGCTTTTCAGTTGCTGCAGAAAGTTGTTGGTGCTTATCACCTGTAGCTAATTCAGTTAACGAGGCTAAACCTGCTGCCATGGCAATAGGGTTACCAGATAAAGTACCTGCTTGATAAACAGGACCCACAGGTGCGATAAAGTCCATGATTTCTTGTTTGCCACCAAAGGCACCAACAGGCATGCCGCCGCCAATAACTTTACCTAAAGTCGTTAAATCAGGTTTGATATTGTAATGCGCTTGAGCGCCGCCTAAGGCAACGCGAAAACCAGTCATTACTTCATCAAAAATTAAGACACTTTTGTATTCATCACAAACTGCACGTAAGCCTTCAAGAAAACCTTCAACAGGTGGAATACAATTCATGTTACCTGCTACCGGCTCTACAATAATACAAGCTATTTCATCAGCATATTTGGCGAAAATGGCTTTAACTTCGTCAATATTATTATAGCTAACGGTTAATGTATGTTTGGCAAAATCTTCAGGAATACCTGGAGAGTTAGGTACGCCCATAGTTAAGGCGCCGGAGCCGGCTTTAACTAATAAAGAGTCAGCGTGACCATGGTAGTTACCTTCAAACTTTAGTATTTTATCGCGACCTGTATAACCACGCGCTAAACGAATAGCTGTCATTGTTGCTTCAGTACCAGAGCTAACCATGCGTAAGCTTTCCATTGATGGAACAAGTTCGCGTACTTTGTCAGCCATGGTAATTTCAAGTTCAGTCGGAGCGCCAAAACTTAAGCCATTTTGTGCTGTATTGATTACTGCTTCAAGAATAGCAGGGTGGTTGTGACCTAAAATCATTGGCCCCCAAGAGCCAACATAATCAATGTATTCTTTGTCATCTGCATCATAAATATAAGCACCTTGCGCACGTTTTATAAAACAAGGAGTGCCGCCAACACCGTTGAAAGCACGTACCGGTGAGTTAACGCCGCCAGGAATGATTTTTTGCGCTTGTTCAAATAACTGTTCTGATTTATTCATAATTTTGTCTTCTAAAGTCGCACTAATGACTTAGAGATATGTCATTAGCTTTTGAAAATGAGTAGGGTTAACTATTTTTATTGGTGTGCCAATTAACGGGTTTTTCGTATTGAGTTAACTGGTTTTCAACACCTAAGGTTAAAGCAAATAAAGCCATACGAACTAACACACCGTTTTGTGCTTGTCTGAATATGGCTAGATTGTCTAAGTCGTTTAAATCGATATCCAGTTCATTTGCTTCTGGGCGAGAATCTCGAGGTAACGGATGCATGATCACAGTGTTTTCTTGGCAATATTTTTTATAAACTTCTTTGTTTAAACTAAAGTGACCGCGATACAGGTCCGCCTCATCTTTACTTGCAAAACGCTCTTGTTGAATACGTGTTTGATAAATAACATCAGCGGATAAGTTACCTGCCATGGTATCTGTGATGATCACTTCATGACCAGCATTGCTTAACGTTGATATAACGCTATCAGGCATTTGCAAAGCATTAGGTGAAACCATGGTGATTTTGACGTTATCGTAAAGGCTTAATAGTTTTGATAATGAATGTACAGTGCGTCCGTGTTTTAAGTCACCCATTAATACAATGTTTAAGTTATCTAGTCCTTTATTAAAATGCATCATTTCTGATTGAATAGTAAAAAGGTCGAGTAATGCTTGCGTTGGATGCTCATTTGCACCGTCACCGCCATTGATTACCGGAACAGTACTACCTTGTGCAAATTGTTCTACCGAATGCATTTGTGGATGACGCATTGCAATTACGTCTGAATAGCCGCTAATAACTTGTGCGGTATCAAATAACGATTCACCCTTACTTAGCGATGAGTTTTCTTGGCCAACGGTTTCACGAACAAAACCACCAAGTAAATTAAAGGCCGTACCAAAACTAACACGAGTACGCGTACTTGGTTCAAAAAAGAGATTACTTAATATAGCGCCATTAAGTACGTGACAACGTTTTTGACGTGACGCATAAGGAGCCATTTGAGCGGAAACTTGCAGAATTTTAGCAATAGATTCGCGGTCAAATTGTGATACCGACAGTATGTTGTTGCCTTCGAATTTCATCATTTTGATTCGTTATATTGAAAGGTGAAAAATTTGCAGGAATATAGCATAAATTCACTACTTTGTGAACGATAATCAGCAATATAAGGTGCTAATGCCACTCTTATTAGTAACAAGAAGTTAGTACTAGTTAAGGTCGCTAAGCATTATGTTTTTAAGCGACATTAGTTATATGTTTACTAAGCCGCAGATATACGTAATCGACGTTGTAGATATATGCATAAGCCTATAAATAAAGTTAAGCTTGTGCTACCGCCACTAGAATTATTACTTGTTTCCTCTTCAGGTGATGTTACGGTATTTGGTGTATCTGGTATCGTTGGAGGGGGCGCGGGAGTGTACACTACATTTTTTAAAAAACCTTGATCTTGCCCTTCACTTGTTAAAGCATCTTTTTTATAGGTCCAAGTCACTAGATGTTCGCCTGCTGGTAAATCATTAATAGTAAAAGTTTCATATGTTAGTAAGCCTGAAATCATCGCAATTTGTTCTCCATCAATATGCAAAAATAAGGCATCGTAAGGCTCATCAATGTTATCGTTATTTGCTTCAGAAGAAACCTTCCATTCAAATGATAAATCTCCTGCCCCAGAAAAAACCAGCAAGACTGAGCTTTGTTCATTATCTGCAATATCACCACTAACAATTGATGTGTGTGTATCGTCAAGTTGCCACGGTTGATCACCACCACTAAACCAACTAAAGCCGTTTGAATCATTTGATAACTGTGCATCAATACTTGGGCTAGCCGCAACAGCTTCGGCACTTACCGTTGCCTGGCTTGTTGGTATATTATTACTATCAATAATGATTTCAATATTTTGTTTGCCAAGTTTTTGAGCGTTGAAGGTTACTTCAATTTGACAAGTTTGTTGTGGAGACAAAGTGGTGCAGTTGTCTGTTACTAAACTAAAGCCATGGCTCTCTGTATTTACGGCTTGTAAAGTATAAGTTAAGTCAGTTGTTAGATTACTGTTATTAGTTATGTTTAATTTTTGTGTTTGTGCTTTATATTGCGGTGTAATTGGAAACTTATAATTGGCTTCAATAGCAATACCTAGGGTAATGCTGTTTATCCATTCGGTAAATTGTCCTACCCGGGCATAAATATCAGGATAATTTTCATCAGCACAGCCTATGCCGTGACTAACAATACCTATTTGTTGCCAACCATGATTGGTATTAACAATTAACGGGCCTCCGCTATCACCTTGGCATGAGCCTCTACCGCCACCTAAGTGATGAGCACAAATCATACTATCAGTGATACCTACTTCATCAACAGTGAAGGTTGTATTGTTTAAATCTTTATAGGCCTGTACTAGCTTACTTTTACATTCATCATTAGTAAGCAATGTTAATTCAACTTGTTGTAGCTTATCTGGCTGACTATTATCAGGAGTAGGGTCTGTGGGTCCGTAACCTAATACATTACCCCAACCAAGTACTGTGGCCGAGCTATTATCCGCAGCTAACTGCGCAGTCTCACTTTTACTAAGTAAAGGGATTGCCGGATGATTAATGGTTTCTACTAATTCAATCAAAGCAATATCATTATTAATATCCGTTCCAACATTATATTCAGGATGTATATAGATATTTTTTATTGATTTAGCATCGCTTTTGCTATTTGTTAAATCATATCCACCGACATTGACTTTTAATCGTTCAATGTCGGTATCTTCAACACAATGCGCTGCTGTGAGTACCCATTTTGAGCCAATAAAACTAGCGCCACAGTTTGCTACCTGAGTGCTCTCTATATATCCATTAGTAATCGTTATTATTTTATTAATATTATCTAACAATAAAGAACCGTTGCTTAGGCTTACTGAGATAACAGGAATACTGCCACTGAAATCTTCGCCTAAGGTAAATGCTAATTCCGAAAGGTTATTATTATAAATAATCGCACCCACGCCACCGCCTGCTTGGCAATTATCGGCTTTCACGGAAAAGTCTATTTCACCACGAGCGATTAAACATATTTTATCTTTGGCAGCATCACATTGATAATCGCCAATACCGCAATCAACTATGTTCGCCGTTACTTGCCCTAAAGGACTATAAGACAATGGCGCACTATTATATGCAACGCCATCTACAGTAAGTGAAGTAAATCTTTCATTATCAATAAAAACTAAGGCAGACATCCAAGGCCAATCACCTTCATCAGCCAGTTCACCACCAACAATTTTTGGCATACTTATTGGTATTTCTGGAGAGATAGATAAATTATTTTTGTTGAGTATAGGCGCCGCAGACGAGTATACGCTAGGAATTAGGGATATTGTGAAAGTCAACAATATGAAGGCTATATACTTCATCAAAAAATTTCCTGATTTAAATAATATGTCAATCTAATTAACATGAGTGCGCAGACAAGGACGTTATCTAAGTATAACTATAATATGGATGAAATATAATCAAATTGGTATAAGTAATATTTTCAGCGATTAACCATGCTTTTATTTTTTATAAAAACATGGTTAGCAGGTCGCTTTCAGGGGAGCCCATATCTTTCTTTACATGGGTTTTACGTAAGCCAAAATAATAACGGCAAATAAAATCAGTACGGGTATTTCATTGAAAATTCGATAAAAACGACCTGAACGAGCATTTTTATCTTGAGCAAAAGTATTCACCAATTTAAAACAATAACCGTGATATATGAAAAGAATTATTACTAAGGTTATTTTGATGTGTAGCCATTTCGCAGCAACAAACCAAGCATTACCGTAAGCGTAAATAATAGTTAAGCCGAGCAGTAAGGTGAAGATAGCAAATGGCGTAACAAAATATAGTAAGCGTTTTTCCATACCTTTTAAGTGTTGTGATACTTCTTTTGACGTTGTTTCTGCGTGATTCACAAATAAGCGTGGTAAATAAAATATGCCAGCAAACCAAGCTACCATAAAAATCACATGAAATGCTTTAAACCACAAAATATTACTGAGTATAAAAGTATTCATTAAAATATATTTCCTTCCACTAAATAAATTCTAAGCTGTTCAAAAGTAACAATGCCTAAGCAATTATTAAGGTTGTTATTATAAATATAAACAGCACCTGAACGTTGTTTTACTAGCGCTAAATAAGCTTCTGCTAATGTCGCTTGATGATTCATTGGTATCATTTTATGTAATATCAACATGTTGGCTGGATCATTTACTAATGCTGAATTATCAGTGTTCTCAACTGTTACAGACTCTGATGGTGACTGTAAAACAGCGTCTAACTCTGCCCCAGGTTTGTCTGTATCAGATGAAAGTGAAGCATCAAAATTAGGAAGCACCTTTGCTGTAACTTCAGCATCTAATTCGACCCAATAATATTGGTTAATGCCAGTGCTTGGATCTGATATCTTATTAATGATTAGTTGCGATCCTTTATTGAACATGAGTTCACCAATCATACTGCGCGTTGTTGCCTCTTCTAAAATCAACAGTTTGTCTTTCATTACGGCTAAAACACCAATATTTTGCAATGACTCTTCAATAGGAGGTTTGTTATAGAGCAAGTTTTGCGCATCTAATTGCATAGTAAAGATAGATTTATTTTTACATAACTGTCTTGAAACGATACTTGCAATACTGATAACAATCATTGCTGGTACAACTAGCTCAAGTTGTCCTGATAATTCAACAACGGTTAGCAATGCCGCAAGAGGGGCGTTTAAACTTGCCGCCATAAAACCAGCCATGCCCATTAAAATAAAGTCGCTACTGGCGTGCTCACCAGGTAATAAATTTACCAAAATAGCCGCAGCACAAGCGCCGGCTATTGCACCAATACCTATAGTAGGTCCAACAATCCCGCCGGGTATACCTAAGCCTATAGCAAACATTGTCATCAACAATTTGGCGATAAGTAAACTAAATAAAAAACCAAGGGGTAAGTTATGAATTAATGACATATCAATAGCGCCAGCACTTGTGCCCATAGCATTAGGAACTAAATATCCTAAACCTCCGGTAATGAGTGCTGCAAAAATGAAGCGGGGCACAATGTGATATTTACTACCTTTTTCGATAATAAAAACGAGATATTTATTAAAGAATGCAGCTAATCCACCTAAAACAATAGCGAGTAGTATTAATGAAAAATAATGTTGTTTTTCAAGCGCGATGGTATGAAAGTATTGAAAATTATGACTGGTGCCAAAGATACTACTGGTTATTAATGAGCCGACAATTGAGGCGATCATAACAGGTATAAAAATATGCACTTTGTATTCACGCATGATCACTTCCATCACAAAAATCACCGCCGCTATTGGGGTATTAAATGTTGCTGCTATCCCTGCTGCAATACCGCAAGCACATAAGGTACGTATGCTGTTGTATGGTAACTTAAACACACTGCCTAAATAACTGCTACATGCAGCACCAAGGTGAACCGCAGGGCCTTCTCGGCCGACAGAAAAACCGGAAGCAAGTGCTACCGCACTTCCCCAAAATTGATTGAGGGTATTTTTAAAAGGGATTACCCCATGGGCGACTTTTAAACGATGTAAAACAAAAGGAATTCCAGTGCGAAGATATTTATAGCCAGTGAGCCAACCCATTAATAGAATAATAACTGCACCTATAATCGGTAATTCAAAACGACTTACCCCGTCTAAACTGATATAGTTGTCGCGCTTTATTAGATAAAACTGTTGAATTTCTTCAATGGTAAGAGTAAATAGCACTACTAATAAGGCAGACGCACAGCCGCCTACGATAGCAAGCAAACATATTTGCCAAGAGGTCTTGGGCAAAGCGAGCTGTTTTCTTATTGAAGCAATTGAAATTATCATGACAGGATTATAATACTTTACAAATGAAATGGTTAGCAAAAATAAATCTTGCGGTGGTTGTTGAGCGCTTAGGCAGCTTCAAATCAGCTTTACTTTTATGTACTGTCATTGGCCTGTGCCTTTTTACGGGTTATCGTTTAGGTAATTATTATCATCACTTTCAAGTGACGACTCTTGAACAACAAAAACAGCGCTTAGAACAACTCTATCAGCAAGAAGAGTTAAATGTTGCACGTATTCACAGTTTAGAAGTTGAATTAGTTATTGAACAACTTGCTAACAATCAAGCCCAAGAGTTACTTAAAAAATCAGCAGAAGAAAATTTTGAGGTAAGAAAACAAATCGCTTTTTATGAAAAAGTGATGGCGCCAGAAAAGCAAGCTGAAGGTTTGCTTGTTGAAAGTATTAAAATAGTAAATACTCTAACTCCCCATAAATATCGTTTTCAAGTAGCTTTGGTGCAGCAGCAATTAAGGCGAAGATATAGTAAAGGCTATATTGAATTAAACTTTATTGGTCAGCAAGATGGGCAAGTAGTTACATTTAAATTAGCTGATGTGACTGAGCTGGATAAAAAAGACTTTAATTTCAGCTTTCAATATTTTCAAATTATCAGTGGCGAATTTACACTGCCAGCTGACTTCTCCCCTGAAAGTATCCTAGTGTCGGCGATTATGACTAAATCGCGTTGGCAAAAATATGCAAAAAAAGAAAAACAAGTGCAATGGCAAGTTGCTCGATAGATTTTATTTTATCTAAGTTGTAAATCAAAGACGTGAATAATACTTGATTAAATTAGTCAGGTTTAAGATAATTAACGTTATGAGTTTATCTCCTAATTTTTAACACCCAGTTTTATTCACGTTAATCATCTTTTTAACGTAGTTTTTCGTACTTTAAGTACTAAGTTGAGCACCATGTCAGATCTTGAATTACCTATTAAATTTACCGATGCAGCCGCAAATAAAGTGTTGTCTCTTGTTACCGAGGAAGAAAATCCGGCACTTAAACTACGTGTTTATGTTACTGGTGGTGGTTGTTCAGGTTTTTCTTACGGATTTACTTTTGATGAAAAAGTAAATGAAGGTGATTTAACTATTGAAAAGCAAGGTGTGGCTATGGTCATTGACCCTATGAGTTTACAATACCTTGTTGATGGTGAGGTAGATTACCTTGAAAGCCTAGAAGGCAGCCGTTTTGTGGTTAATAATCCTAACGCAACAACAACTTGTGGTTGTGGTTCATCATTCTCAATCTAACTTAACTTATTAGCTAATGATTGACCTATTAAATACCGACAATTGTCGGTATTTTTGTATCTACCACTATTAAATATTTTTAAGCCATTATTTTTATTATTAGGCTAAAAATAAGTTAATATATAGGTATCTACATTTGGAGTCATGTTCATGAAACTTACTTTTAACTCTCGTTGGATCGCTCAGCGCCCCTACCTTATCGCGATTACCACTAGCATCATTCTACTTTTTTGGATGGCCTCTGGCCCTAGTGCGAATGAACAAAAAGCAACATTAAAAGCTAATACGCCAAGTCACAATGTCGAAGAGGTGACTGCGCAAGTAAAAGTGGAGACTCGATATGCTAGTAATATACATCAAGTTATTGAGCTATATGGTCGCACTGAACCCGATCGTAGCGTAACACTGAAATCGGAAATTGACGGTAAAATCGTTGAAATATTGGCAAAAAGAGGGTCAAAAGTTAACAAAGGTCAAGTGATTGCTAAAATAGCCTTAAATGATTTACCCGTTAAGCTAAGTAGTAGCAATGCGTTATTACAACAACGTGAAGTAGAATACCAAGGCGCTTTAGCATTAAATAAAAATGGTTATCAAGGTAAGGTGCAATTAGCGCAATCGTTTGCGGCTCTTGAATCAGTAAAAGCTGATATTGAACGGTTAGAATTGAATATTGCTAATGCGGTTATTAAAGCTCCTTTTACCGGTATTCTTAACAGTCGTTATGTTGAAGTGGGTGATTATGTAAAATCAGGTGACAATATTGCGATGATTGCTGATTTAGACCCACTTATTGTGCGTGCCCATGTTACTGAGCAACAAATCAGTCAATTATCGGTTGGTCAATTAGCGCAAGTAAGTTTATTAAATGGTGATAAAGCACCAGGCAAACTTCGTTATATTGCCAGTGTTGGTAATGATGCAACCAATACTTTTAAAATTGAAGTAGAAATAGAAAACAAAAATATGCAGTTGTTAGCTGGTTTAAGTGGTGAGCTAACTATTGATTTAGATGAAATGTCGGCAATCAAAATATCTCCGGCCTTACTTGCCTTAGATGAAAAAGGTAATATTGGCGTTAAATCAGTTAAAGACTCTGTTGTGCAATTTACTCCCATTGAAATCATTAAAAGTGAAAGTGACGGTATTTGGTTAACAGGCCTTGGCGCGCAAGCTGATATTATTGTGTTGGGTCAAGGCTTTGTTCGTGAAGGCGATACTGTTGATGCTGTTTTTGACAATACCACTGAAGCGACTAACCAAAGCGCGAATAAGCAAGTTAACTCAACGACAGCAACGCAAGGTTAGGAGTTGATATGTTAACGCTCATTGAAGCCGCCTTAACCCGAACTCGTACCGTAATTATGCTGTTTGTGCTGTTGCTTATTTCAGGCGCAGTAACTTATAACAATATCGCTAAAGAATCTAACCCCGACATCACCATTCCTATTATTTATGTGTCTATGGTGCATGACGGTATATCTCCTGAAGATGCTGAACGTATGCTCGTTAGACCCATGGAAAATGAGCTTAAATCTATCGCCGGCATTAAAGAAATGCGTTCAAACGCGGGTGAAGGTCATGCCTCGGTAACTCTAGAGTTTATTGCTGGTTTAGATCCTAAAGAAGCCCTTGCTGATGTACGTGACAAGGTAACGCTAGCTAAATCTAAACTACCTAGCGAAACCGAAGAGCCGGTTGTTAATGAAGTAACTATGGCTAACCAAGAAGCAGCATTGACTGTTGTCTTATCTGGCGCCGTATCTGAACGTGGTTTAATTACCATAGCACGCGATGTTACAGATCATATCGAAAGTATGAAAGAAGTACTTGAAGTAGATATTGGTGGTGATCGTGAAGACATGGTGGAAATTATTGTCGACCCATTATTAATGGAAAGCTATGGACTTGATCAAACGGATATTTATAATCTTGTTGAACGTAATAACCGCTTAGTACCCGCAGGTACAATGGATACAGGTAAAGGCCGTTTTGCGATTAAAGTGCCTTCTGTTTTTGAAAATATTCAAGACTTATTAGAATTGCCAATTAAGGTTGACGGTGATCGCGTAATTACCTTTCAGGATGTTTCTAATGTACGTCGCGCTTATAAAGATCCAACGAGCTTTGCTCGCTTAAATGGTCATCGTTCAGTTTCTATAGAAGTTAAAAAGCGTTCGGGCGAAAACCTGATTGAAACCGTCGAAAAAGTTAAAGCTATTATTACTGAAAACCGCGTTAAATGGCCACAACAGGTACAAGTTGATTATGTTGGCGACCAATCAATTGAGATCAAAAATACGCTAACTGATTTACAAAATAATGTTTTTTCAGCGGTATTATTAGTGGTTATTGTCATCATTGCTGCTTTAGGAGCACGTAGTGCGCTGTTGGTTGGTTTAGCAATTCCCGGCGCTTTTTTAACGGGGATCTTAGTGATTGCCTTAGCGGGCATGACGGTCAATATTGTTGTTTTATTTGGTTTGATCATGGCTGTAGGTATGTTGGTTGATGGCGCTATTGTTGTCACCGAATTTGCCGACAGGCAAATGAATGAGGGTACCAGTAAAAAAGCTGCATATGGCACTGCGGCGCGCAGAATGACATGGCCTATTATTGCCTCAACCGCAACAACACTAGCAGCTTTTGCGCCGTTAATGTTTTGGCCGGGTATCATGGGTGAATTCATGAAATACCTACCATTTACCTTAATCGCAGTACTAACAGCTTCGCTAGCTATGGCATTAGTTTTTGTACCAACTTTGGGCGCCGTAATAGGTAAACCAAGAGTTGTCAGTGAAACTGAGCAGCAACAAATAGATCACGCTGAAGCAGGTGATTTCGACAAGTTAACAGGTTTTACCGGTAAATATATTCGAATTCTAACTGCGGCAATTAAACACCCATGGAAAATAGTTGCGGGTACTTTTGCTATTTCTTTTATCGTTATGTGGTTGTACGGCGCATCAGGTCTTGGTGTTAACTTCTTTCCGGAGGTTGAGCCGCAAAGCGCGACTATGGTGGTGCGCTCACATGGTGATTTATCAATAGCAGAGAAAGACGTTATTATGCGCTCAATCGAGCAACGAATTCTACCGCTAGAAGAAATAGAAACCTTATATACTCGTACAGGTGGCACCGATCAAGTCGGTACTTTTAAAGTTAATTTTGTTGATTGGCAAATAAGACCACCTGCGGATGAAATTGTTAATATTATTCATGAATTAACAGATGATCTTGCTGGTGTTGAAATTGAAGTACGCAAAAATGAAAATGGCCCGCAAAGTGGTAAAGATTTAAAGTTAGAGATCAGCTCTCGTTTTCCTGAAAAATTAGATGAATCAGTTGCTATTATTCGCAATGCATTAATAGCTACAGGTAAGTTTACTGATATTGAAGATACTGGTGCCAAACCAGGTATTGAGTGGCAGCTAATCATTAACCGTAATAAAGCGGCAACTTATGGCGCTGATGCCGCACTTGTTGGCTCAAGTGTGCAAATGGTTACTAACGGCTTAAAGCTTGGAGAATACCGACCGGATGATGTTGACGATGAGTTAGATATCCGCGTACGCTTCCCTGAAGAAAAACGTAATATCTCGCGACTTGATTCACTTCGTTTAAAAACCGCGTCAGGTTTAGTACCTGTTGGTAGTTTTGTTGAGCGTAAAGCCGCACCTAAAATCGACACTATTCATCGTGTTGATGCTAAGCGTGTGGTGACTATTCAAGCTAACTTAATACCAGGTGCGCAGTTATTAAACGAGTTACCTTTATTGCAAGCGCAATTACCGACTTTGGGTTTACATTACTCGGTTGAAATTGATGTTAAAGGGCAAAATGAAGATCAAGAAGAGTCGCAAACCTTCTTAGTTAACGCCTTTGGTATTGCTTTGTTTGTTATGGCGATGATTTTAGTAACGCAATTTAATAGTTTCTATCAAGCCTTCTTGATTTTGAGTGCCGTTATCTTCTCAACGGTTGGTGTATTCTTAGCCTTATTATTAGTACAAAAACCATTTGGTATTGTTATGGGTGGCATTGGCGTTATTTCATTAGCAGGGATTGTGGTTAACAACAATATTGTACTGATAGATACTTATAACGTATTGCGTAAAGAAGGTTTTGCTGTAGTTGATGCTATTTTACGTACTGGCGCTCAGCGTTTACGCCCGGTAATGTTAACCACCATCACAACAATCTTAGGTTTAATGCCTATGGTATTACAGGTTAATTTAGACTTTTTTGAACGCACTATAGTTTTTGGTGCTCCTTCCACACAATGGTGGACACAGCTTGCCACCGCTATTGCCGGCGGCCTAGCGTTCGCAACAGTATTAACTTTAGTGTTAACCCCTTGTTTATTAGTGTTGCGAGATAAGCGAAAAGAAAAAAAAGCCGCTAATACTAATGCGTAAATAGTAAATTAGATTTAAATACGCTGTCATGGTGAGTTGCAATAGTGAACCATGACAGTAAGGTTACTATTTTTCGGTCATTTATTGACGATTTTATTTGGCGTTAAAATTGCTTATGTTAATTTAGTTATTAAATAACCTGAGTTATTGATGTCGTAAAAACTTCATCTTAATACTTACTTGCCGATATAAGGTGGTAAGTTATCGCCGTTATAGGATTATTATGCGTATTTCATTATTATTTTTAATTACTTTTTTTGCGAGTAGCTCAGCTTTCTCTGCTAATCAAAACATGCAAGCAGTGCAAATTTATAGTGACGACCAACTACTTAACTTAATAAAAGAAAACAAACACTTAAGCCAAGTAGTTCTTGATGATTGTCAATTAGTACAAGATATTGAAGCACGAGCAAATAAAGCCAATTTACCGTCATATCAATATTTATGGGGTGATATGTTAGCCTACGGTGTGTGTGTTAAAAAAGACATTCCGTTAGGCGTACATTATATGCATTTAGCCGCCGACCAAGGTTTACCTGAAGGTATAGAGCAATTAGGGCGTTATTACCATATAGGTAAATTTATGCAGGTAGATATTAATCGCGCCATTATGTATTTAAAAACAGCGGCAAGTTTAGACAACTTAGCGGCACAAATTCGCCTTGCCGGTATTTATCAGGAGGGTTACGGCAGCCCGTTAGATTATCCTGCTTTATACTCGCAATTACATCATTCACTAACCGACGATAAAGCGACTCATAAAAAAATTAGTCAATTATTGGCAGATCTTGCCAGTAAAATGCCAAATAAAGTGGTCGAAGAAGCGAAAAGAACAAGCTATACAAATTAACCATTAGTCATTGCGTGGATAATGGTATACTGATTTCAATTATCCTTAAATGATGGCTTTTGATATAGTGACCTATAACGATCCACACGCTAAACGCGAAGCTAAAAAATACGAACAGCCCGTTGCCTCACGCGAATTATTGCTTTCAATAATCGAAAAGTGTTCGCCGCCACCTACCTTTAATAGCTTAATTAAAACCTTAAAGTATGATCAAGAATATCAGCTGATTGGGGTAAAGCGTCGTTTACGTGCTATGGAAAACAGCGGTCAGATCATTTTCAATAAATTTAAACAATATGCCTTACCCGGAAAAAATAGCCTGCTTACTGGCAAAGTTATTGGTCATCGCGATGGTTTTGGTTTTTTCTCCCCTGACGATGCTTCAGTAACCGACAAAAATGGTAAAGATTTCTATATTTCTGCGTTTGAAATGCAACGTGTTTTTCATGGTGATATTGTGCAAGCCATGTTGGTTGACCGTGCCGATCGTAAAGGTCGTAAAGAAGTCAAAATACTGGAAGTTATCGAGCCAAGAAATGCGCCTATTGTGGGTCGAATTTATGTCGATGCACACATGTGTAAAGTTATTGCTGAAGACAGCAAAATAAAACAAGAAGTACTTATTACCCCAGAAGGACGAAAGGGTGCTCGCCATGGCCAAATGGTGGTGGTTGAAATAGTTGAAAGACCAACTAGACGTACACAAACTATTGGTAAAGTGGTTGAAGTATTAGGTGATCACTTAGCACCAGGCATGGAAATTGAAATCGCCTTACGTGCTCACGATTTACCTCACCAATTTTCACATACCGTACAAGCTGAAGTTGCTGGTATTGCTGATGAAGTAGAAGAATCCTCTAAATTACCGCGTAAAGATTTACGTGATTTACCATTGGTGACTATTGATGGTGAAGATGCACGCGATTTTGATGATGCAGTTTATTGTGAGCCAAAGAAATCAGGCGGTTGGCGTTTATGGGTGGCCATTGCCGATGTAAGTTATTACGTAAGAAATGGCACAGCATTAGATGACGAAGCGATATCGCGTGGCAACTCTGTGTATTTCCCAAGCCAAGTTATTCCGATGTTACCTGAAAAGCTATCAAATGGCTTATGTTCATTAAACCCAGATGTAGACAGACTGTGTATGGTGTGTGAAATGACCATAAGCGCGGCAGGTAAGTTATCGGGTAGTCAGTTTTATCCGGCAGTTATGCGCTCGCACGCACGCTTTACTTATACTAAAGTTGCGGCAATTCTTGATGGTGATGAAGCGTTAGCAAAAGAATATGAGCAAGTTGTTCCTGATTTGAAAAATCTTGAGCAAATGTATCACGCCTTAACGGATGCTCGCCTTAAACGGGGTGCGATAGCGTTTGAAACCCAAGAATCTATTTTCCTCTTTAATGAAAACAAAAAAATAGACAGTGTTGTGCCATTAATTCGTAATGACGCGCATAAGATCATTGAAGAATGTATGATCTTAGCGAACGTGGCTACTGCGAAATTTATCGAAAAACATGAAGCACCTGGATTATTCCGCGTACATGACAAGCCAAGTGAAGATAAATACCGTAACTTTATTACTTACTTAAATGAATTGGGCTTAAAGCTTCCTGCTAAAGAAGAGCCAGAGCCAAGAGACTACGGTGATATTTTAGCAAAAGTTGCTGGTCGTCCTGATCAAGAATTGATTCAAACCATGTTATTGCGTTCAATGCGCCAAGCAGTTTATCAAAGTGATAATGAAGGGCATTTTGGTTTAGCCTTGCCTTCGTATAGTCATTTTACTTCGCCTATTCGTCGTTATCCTGATCTCGTTGTGCATCGTGTTATCAAAGCTATTTTAGAAAAAGAAGCGAAAAATAAAGCCAACGAAGGCTTTTACGAATACAGCTTGGAAGAAGTGATTGAGCTTGGTGAACATTGTTCAATGACCGAGCGCCGTGCTGATGAAGCAACGCGTGATGTTGCTGACTGGCTTAAATGTGAGTTTATGCAAGATCACGTTGGTGATTGTTTTAGTGGCGTTATTTCTACCGTAACTAACTTCGGTATGTTTGTTCGCTTACAAGATTTACACATTGAAGGCTTAGTACACATTACTTCACTAGGTAAAGATTTCTATCAATTTGATGAAGTCAGATTATGTTTAACAGGTGAAAATAGCGGTAAAAAATACCGTGTAGGTGATGAAATACGCGTACAAGTTGCCGCTGTTAACCTTGATGAAAAGAAAATTGATTTACGCCTTGAAGGCTCAGAATACGAAGCTCCAGTAAAAGGTAAAGGTCGCGGTAATAATCGCGCGAACAATCGTAATGAAGGTAGTGGCGAAAATAGCAGTAAAGGACGCCGTTCACGTCAAAACGGCACCGCAGCTAAAGCGCCTCAAGGTAGAAAGCCTAAACCTAAAGGTGACGCTAAAACTAAACCGAAAGAAAAAAGTAAAGCTAAAAAACGCGGCGCCCGTAAAAAGCGTCCAGGTAAAAACGCACGTAAAAATGCAGCTAAGTAATTAAGCTACTTAAACATATTAATTACTTATATAAATTAAATATATAGTCAAAGACAGAGAAAAGAAATGGCAAAGAATGAAGAGTTAGTTTTTGGTATTCACGCAATTAATGCCTTAATTAACGTAGCTCCAGAGCGCTTTATCGAAGTTTGGATGTTAAAAGGTCGTGAAGATGATCGCATGATGCCAATCATTAATTTAACTCGAAAATATGGTATTAGTACGCAACTAGTTAGCCGTAAAGCACTTGATGAAAGAAGTGAAGGTGAGCAACACCAAGGTGTTATTGCCCGTGTTAGACCTGGCAAACAATATAATGAAAATGATTTAGACGATATCATTCAAGCTGCTGAGAAAAAACAAAAACCAGCCTTTTTGTTAATTCTTGATGGTGTAACCGACCCTCATAACTTAGGTGCATGTTTACGTAATGCCGATGCTGCAGGTGTGCAAGCGATTGTAGTACCAAAAGATAACGCAGCACAAATTACCCCAACGGTTCGTAAAGTCGCGGTAGGCGCGGTTGAAAGTGTGCCTTTAGTGCAAGTTACTAACTTATCAAGAACCATGAAACACTTGCAGCAACAAGGTGTTTGGATTGTAGGTACCGCAGGTGAAACCGATACAAATTTATTCGACGTAAAACTGTCTGGTCCTATTGCGCTTGTTATGGGCTCTGAAGGTAAGGGAATGCGCCGATTAACCCGCGAAAACTGTGACCAATTAGTAAAACTACCAATGGCAGGAACTGTTTCAAGTTTAAATGTATCGGTAGCTACCGGTATTTGTTTATTTGAAATAGTACGTCAACGATCACTTTAATCATTATATCTAATTCACCCTCGCATATAAATTTAAGCTTATACTTGCGTGTAAGTTTACGTGGATGAATGTTTAAATAAAGTACGTATAAAACCGAAAATAGAACAAAAAACAGCATTAAAAGCAACCATAAAAAGGGAATAGTAAATCATGAACAAAGCAATTATTACCGTAGGACTTATCGCAGCTAGTTTGCTCGTGGCACCTAAATTTATTGGCAACATTGTGGAGCAAGAGCGTGAAAAAACAATTGTTGAACTCAATAAATCTGATGACATCACTTTAACGACTACTGAATATAACAGTGGCTGGTTTGGTGCCAATGTTACCTCGGAATTAACTTTCAATGTAGAAGGCGACGACTTAGCTGAAGTGACGATAGCGTTAGAAGAAGCGATGTCTTTTGGCCCAGTAATGTTTACTGAGCAAGGTTTACAGCTTGGTTTAGGCTATTCAGCAATGAAGTTTAAATTATTGTCTGCCGATGTTGATGAAGACATTACTAAGTTACTGAATGAAAAAGTCCATATCGGTGCGTTATTAGGCTTTAACAAAGATGTTACCGCATTTATAGCAACGGATGAGATCCGCTATGAAGAAGGCGGTAGCTCACTTGTTTCCGCACCATCATCTGCACAATTTAGCTTTATTGATAATGATGAAATTTCAGGTGACTTTTCTTGGCAAGGTCTTGAAATGAATAATAGCAACGAACGTTTTGTTATGGGTAAAGTAACCATGACTACTCAACAAAAAGTTGCTCGTGGGGATTACTTAGCAGGAACGGCTATTTTAACCGGTGACGCAAACTTTAAAATCGCGAATGTGAGTATGACTGATGAAAATAATACTATTTTTTCGTTAAACGATGCAGAATTAAACTCAGTTGTTTCACTGGCTAATGAGTTTTTAACTGTAGATGTAAGTTATCATGCTAAAGATATTGCCGCTTCAGGACAAAGCTTTGAGCAACCAAACTTAGATTTAGTACTAGAGAAAATTGATATCAATGCTTTACAAGAATTAAATACTGCGATGGCTGACATTGCAAATAATAGTTCGGCGCAAGGTGGTTTTGATGACGCACAGTCCGAAGAGGTATTGGCAGTATTAGCGGATGTTACTGAAAAGATACTTGCTAAAAACCCTAAGTTAAAAGTAACAGACTTAAGTGTGGTGACCGAACAAGGGAAAATAACGAGCAAATTTAATTTTGCGCTGAATAAAGACTTAATTGATAGCAGTAAGTTAAATGCGATGACGATAGCTATGGCATTAGAAGCTGATGCTAAAGGGGAAATTCCGTTAGCGTTTTTAGAGACTTTTGGGGTATCGCCAATGGTGGAAGCGTTTGTTGAACAAGGATATTTCACCAAACAAGATAATAACCTTAACTTTGATGCGAAGTACTCAGAAACGCAATTAATGCTTAACGGTAAAGTGTTTCAAATGTAGGTTGTTTGAATATTAGTTAAACCGACTTCAGATTAGTTAATGAAGTAAACAAAAAAAGGCTTATTGTTTAAAACAATAAGCCTTTTTTATTTTTCAGAGCCTAGATTACAACTACTCGAAGTTATAAAGTTATACGTTTGGGTATGACAGATAAAGTTACTTATAGTAGCTTAAGCACGTCTCTACTTCATTTTTAGAGCCCATGATCACTTCAACGCGTTGATGGATGCTATCAGGTTGTATATCCATAATACGACCTTGGCTAGTCATTGCTAAACCGCCTGCTTGCTCAAGTAAAAATGCCATTGGGTTAGCTTCATACATTAAGCGTAGTTTATTTGGCTTGCTTGCATCTTTGCTGTCTGTTGGGTAAGTAAAAATACCACCACGACATAAAACACGGTGAATATCGCCAACCATAGCGGCAATCCAGCGCATATTAAAGTTTTTACCGCGAGGGCCTGTATTGCCTGCTAGTAAATCATTAATGTAGTTTTGCATGGGTGCTTGCCAAAAACGTTGATTTGACATATTTACAGAAAACTCAGCAGTTTCAGCAGGTACTTGTACATTGCGCTCTACTAAAATAAATTCACCGTAGGTTTTGTCTAACACATAAAAGTGCGTACCGCTACCTGTGGTCATTGCTAACATGGTTGATGGACCATAAAGTACATAACCGGCACAAACTTGCTTGTCACCTGCTTGTTTGAACATGTCATTATCATTTGCAGCTAAGTTGCTAGGCGCTTCATGAATAGAAAAAATAGTACCGATTAATGAGTTAATATCAGTATTAGAGCTACCGTCTAATGGATCAAAAGACACAAGGTACTTACCGTCTTCGTTACCAGCAACACAGTTGTCTTCTTCTTCTGATGAAATAGCTTTAACAAAACCAGACTCAAGAATAATCTCTTTTAATAAATCGTTAGAGATAACGTCTAATTTTTTTTGTACTTCACCTTGTACGTTTTCATCTTCTGTTGAACCTAATAAGTCGTTTAAGTGACCTTGACCAACACGAAATGAAATATCTTTTGATGCGGTTAAAATGGCTTGGATCAATGAAATTAAATCAAGAGGTACATTGTCTTGACGTAAAGCTGGGGCTAGTCGTTGCATTGGGCTACCTAAGTTACTGTAAAGTTGTTGGACTTACAGTTTAACTTCAATGTAAGCCTATTGTTTTATAAGAGCTTTATGAGATCATTTAAAGCGATTAACTTAGTATAGCAAAAATGTACTTTGTTTTAATATGGTTAACGTGATTAATTTATCTTCTTTATACTGTCGCTGTTGTTATAACAATTGTCAGTAAGAGTTACATAGCAATCATTTAACGGTTTGATCTTACATGATAAAGTCGGTCAATAAGTAATTTAATATTATGTACTAGTTGATACAGAAAAATAAAAGGACGATATAATGAAAAACATAGCAGTTATTTTAAGTGGTTGTGGTGTGTACGACGGTAGTGAAATTCAAGAAGCCGTACTGACCTTATTAGCGATAGAGCAACAAGGTGCTAGTTATCGTTGTTTCGCTCCTAATATTGCACAACATCATGTTATCAATCATTTAACTGGCGAAGTGAGTGAAAATGATAGTCGTAATGTACTTGTCGAAGCTGCCCGTATTGGTCGTGGTGATGTAGAAGATATTGTTGAGTTGAGCGAGCAAGAGTTCGACGCTATTATTTTTGTTGGTGGTTTTGGTGCGGCCAAAAATTTAAGTAGTTTTGCTTTAGATAGTGATAATTATAGTGTTAACGAGCTGATCCTAACAGCCGCTAAATCGTTTGCTAGCGTTGAAAAACCAGCAGGGTTTATGTGTATTGCTCCAGCAATGCTGCCACTTATTTATTCTGACGGTATTAAAGGGACTATTGGTAAAGACAATGCTACTGCCAAATTAATTACCGCTAAAGGCTTAACTCATATTGATTGTGAGGTGAGCGATATAGTGATTGATGAAACCTATAAAGTGGTGAGTACGCCCGCTTATATGCTTGCTGAGTCAATAAGTGAAGCGGCTATGGGTATTAATAAGCTGGTTAAATATGTAATTGCCTTGTGCCATTAGTAATCAATTAATTTCTTTATTTTTCTAATCATTACAAGTCAGGCGCGGCAAACAATATGTCCATTCAATCATCAGCTACTCATTACCTTACAGAATTTGAACGTAAGGTTGCACAAAGAATGTCGCTTGATATTCGCTATTATTGTGAGGATAGTGACTATAGCTCTGATATGTCTGCTGCAAAAAGCCAACAAGGTGTCACCGAGCTGCCAGAAGCGTTAGCCGAGTTAATTAAGCAAAGCTCCCTTGGCGGTGTTGTGCTCTTTGCTGAAAATTTGCAAAGCACTAAACAAATAGTCACCTTAACCCACGACCTTCAGCAAGCCTCGATGCAATCTAACATGGCAAAGCCTTTAATTATTTCAATAGATCAAGAGGGTGGTCGTGTTGCGCGCTTTGATAAAATGACAGGTTTTGCTGGTAATATGGCTATTGGCGCAAGTTACCCTAAGCACGGTTCTTTTTTTGCTACACAAGTGAACGCCATTATTGGTAAAGAATTAAAGGCTTTAGGTATTAACAATAATTATGCGCCAGTTGTTGACGTAAATACCAATAGTAAGAATCCAGTAATAAATACTCGCTCTTTTGGTGAATCAGCAATGCAGGTTGCCGAACTTGGATTGGCTGCGGTTAATGCGCTACAAGCGCAAGGTGTAATGGCAACCTTGAAACACTTTCCTGGGCATGGTGATACGCATGTAGATAGCCATTTAGGTTTACCTCGGGTTGATCACGATAGAGCAACCATAAACGCTGTTGATCTTGCACCTTTTACTTGGGCGATAAAAAACAGTAAACCGGCGATGATAATGACCGCACATATTCAATACCCTGCTCTTGATGACAGTATATTGATTAGTAAAAAGGGTGATGAAATTATTCGACCAGCAACTATGTCGCGTAAAATACTAACCGATTTACTCCGTATTGAAATGGCATTTGACGGCATTATCGCGACAGATGCGCTTGATATGGCGGGTATAAGTCAATTTTTTACTGAAAATGACGCTGTCGTTGAAACATTAATTGCCGGTGCTGATCTGGCATTAATGCCCTTTAAAGTAAGGGGCGAAAAAGATATATCCGCCTTTTATGAATTTGTTAGGCAAGTGGCAAAATCATTACAGGCACGTATTGAGTTAAGTGAATACTCGTTAGCTGAATTTGAGCAATCTATTATTCGATTAAATAACTATAAACAGCAATATTGCCAACTGCCAATTAACGATATTCTTAAACAAATAACTTACGCAGAGGCAACTATTGCCACCAGAGAGCACTTAAAGAGTGAACAAGCATTAGCTGATGCGGCGTTAACCTTACTCAAAAATAACCGTAAGGCTAAGGCGAATGATGCTGAAAATATTAATAAACACCTAGAAAACCCAGTGATTCCATTATCCGCAAAGGCAATAACAAAAATCCACCTGATCGTTGCTAATCAACTCGAATTTTCCGCACTGAAATACGCCTTAGGTAATGCTTCAGATGAGTTATCCCATCTAAATATAAGTTATTTTATTGCCGATGATGCAAAATTTAATTGTATTAATGAACAACTTATCGTTCAAGCCGATATGGTTATTGCGACACTTGATGTTAAAACCGCGAGCTTAGTTGACTTAGGTGGGATGGATGATATGAAAGCTAAAATTAAACCCACTTATGGTAGTAAAGATTGGCAGCAGCAAAAACAGACCTATGCCAACTTACTGACACAACAACTGATTTTAGCGACGAAACTAAATACTGCATCGGTACTTATTGCTAAAGGATCCCCGTTTTTATTACAGCAATATAGTGAACTGAGTGATGTCGTATTGCTAAACTTTGACGATAGAGTTTATCAAGATGAATTTGGGCAGATGATAAGTCCCGGCTTTAATGCCAGTATTCATGCTGTTTTTGGGGTAATTAATACCTCAGGGCAGCTACCCGTTAGCGCTTTATAGAGCTTAATTAGTTGGATTGGTATTAATTATTAAAAGTAAAGATAAACAAAAAAAGCAGCATAGTCATGGGTGATTATGCTGCTTTTTTAAGCGTTAATAACTCGTTTTACAGGTTTAATTAACTCTCGATATTTGTTGTACTTTCTTCATCTGCGGTTTGTCCTAACCAGTCCATCATTAATTCATAACCTAGTGCTAAAGCGATAGCGCCAACAAACAAGCCAACAATGCCAGACATTAACATACCGCCAATAGCGCCTAATAAAATAACTAACATCGGTATGTTCATACCGCGACCTAAAAATAATGGCTTTAAAAAAGCGTCGCTAGTACTAACAATAATACTAAATATTAAAAAGGTAACAGCCGGCGTAGTATCTGCCACACTAAAATAATAAGCGGCAATAGGGCCTAAAATAATAATAGGCGGAAGTTGTGCTATTGCTAAAATAAGTACAATGATAGCCCATATACCTGCTCCAGGAATATCAGCAATCATTAATCCAACACCGGCTAATAATGATTGAATAACTGCTACGCCAAGTACACCTGTAGCAACACTACGAATAGTCGCAATGGTTGTATTAATTGTTCTCTCGCCGTTTTCATTCATCAAACGATGTGCTAGTTTGCTCACGCCTTTATGTAAGCTGGTCGATTTGGCCATAAATACGGTAGCAATAATTAGGGAAGCAATAAACTGTAAAATACCACCACCAATGCCTGCTGCAGAAGCCAGAAAAGTTTCAGATAATGCTCTTACTTGATTGCTGTGTTGCTCTATTACTTTTTGAATATCTTGTGATGATTCATACCAAAGTAGAAACAGTTTTTCACCAACTAATGGCCACTCTTTAATGCTGTCATTAGGCTTAGGTATTTTTAAAGTACCTGCTTCTATTTCAGTATAAATATGCTGAGCAGAATCAAAAGTGGAAGAGGCTATATTAATGGAAGGCACAGCAATAATAGATAGGCCTAATAAGGCGATAATTATTGAAGCAAACTTTTTATTACCTTTTAACCAACCGCTTAACTTGCTGTGTAGAGGGTATAAAGCAACTGCGATAATTGCAGCCCAAATAACAATCATGATAAATGGACTAATGATCTGAAAACACCACACCATAACTATCGCTAAAGCAGTAAGCTTTATTGCGATATCAATAGTACGTCGGTTATATATTTTTTCGTCATCTATCTTTCTTAGCTCTGTCATTTTCATCTCATGTGATATGGGTTAAATAAGGCAATCACGGATATTAATACATCGGTAATTGGTGAAATCATTTTCTACTAACTTTTTAACTTAACTCTTTATTTGATACTGATGACTAATCACCTATTTAGTTTGATTATGGCGTTTGTTATTGGCATTAGCCATATGCGATCCTACTAAGCTAGCGACTAATATAGCTAAATAAAACTGGCCAACAATCGCTTCAAAATAAACAAGAAACCTTGAAAGCGGTAAGCTTGGTGAAATATCACCAAAGCCCAAGGTAGTAAGCGTTACAAATGAAAAATATATAAAATCAGGGAATAAAGTAAACCATTGATTATTAGAATGAATGTTTACAAATGAATTAGGAATATATAGTTGTATTAAGGTGTATATTACCGCCCAAGATAATCCCATTAATAAATATAAACAGATAGCGCCTAATATTTTATTGAAGTCTATATCACCAGTAAATAAAACTTGTTTAGCGGTTTGTAGCCCACTAAAAATAAAAAATATTAGAAGCATAAATAAATACAACTTGTCAAAAGAGGTATTATCGAGCCAAGCACTAAAAAATGAGAAAACTAGAATCGCGAAAGGGAACATAAAACCTCTTCTTAAAAAGAAATTTTTAGATTCCACTCCCCATACTGCGACTAATAAGGTAACTATGGTTGCTGACTGCACCATACGTTGTACCGAATCATGAAAAAACTGTTGCGCTAAGGAGGTACTGAGTAATAACAAGCACAAGGCAGCAGTTAGATACATAAAATTATCTTGGCTAGTCATTTTTGTAAAATTTTTTACTTTCATATAATTTCGCGCAACTTAGTTGTTAAACAGAAATAGCAATGTGTGGGATAGCACCTTCGCTACTATCTATTTTAGGTTTACAAAGTAAAATACGTGATGATGGTAGTTTACCTTCTTCGATCAGATAATCTTTTAACGCATGTTCACGTTTTTCACCAAGTTCTATTAACTTTTTAATGGCTGCTTTGTCTGTTACTGATACTCCGGCAGGAAGATCAATATCTGCTGGCGTACTTACTGCACAAAGGGTAACTCGGGTATCTTCTTTGTCATGCATTAAGGCTATAAACTCTTGTAGATAAATGCTTTGGCTATCCTCAACTTCGATTTGTTTTGCTTGGTATTCTAAATCATCAAAACGTAGCTTTAAGGCAAACTCTCCAGCAGTAATAGCAATAGATACTATGTTGGCGTAAGGCACGAAAGTCGTCATTAAATAATCTTGGGTAGCAGACATAATTGCTTTTTGAGTGATCAAACTAACGATGCTACTCATACCAAACTGTGGATCAGAAGTAGAGCCGCTTAGTGGTACGTCTAACTCGACGTTGCCAGCACTGTCTTGTAGCATGCCCATTGCCATATTAAGCGGTAATGCGCCTTGACTAATAAGATTACCGGCTTCTTCTTCATCAACTAATGCTGTTTCTAATGCTTGTAGTAATACGACAACATTACCATCAAGTTCATCACCGGTAAGGGTGACATTTAAAGCAGTATTAAGCTGGCCTGTTTTTACTTCAATACCTGTTGAGGCTTTTAAGTAAGAAGAAATAGCAGGTAATGAAAACTCTTTAAAATCGCCTTCTATGTGATAAGTGGCAATATCAGCAAACGGTTGTAAGTAACCCGCTAAGCTAAAGTTAGCATACTTATCACTACGGCCTACCAATGCAAATGGCGTTTGCTCTTGTTTTTTATCTGGACTATTACTTAATGCACCTAGTTCAACGGTATCTAAATACAATCTACGTTGATAAAAAGGGTCAACACTAAAGTCGCTAAACGCAAAAGAGTTTTCATTAATAAAACGTAATTCATTGAAACTAAATGTAAAGGCATTTTCTTTTAGTTCAGGCTCGGTACTAACAACCTCTTGCTCTGGTGTGGTTTCGGGTTCATTAGGCTCTACTGTAACACCTTCAGTGATTGGATCTTGTTCTGTTTTCTCTGCTAAAGCGATTAAATTAGCCAGTTCTTTATTTTCTTTGACGATAACTTCACCGGTTAATGAGTCAAAAATAATGCTGTTGATGGCAATACTTTTTTCATTAATACGAAGTTCATTGACGGTTAATTTTCTTAGTTCTAACACTGGAGGTAATTTAACTAATGCTTCGGCGGAAATATCAACCCCTTCTTTTTCTGATAGCTCATCGATAGCGACTATGGTTTTTTGTATAACTTCATCACTTAACTTAGCTTTTTTAGAAAAGAGAAAGTTATCCAATACGATATCGGCAATCAAAACACTTGGTACTTCATCTAACACAAAGTTGATGTCGGCTAACTCTAGTTGTTGAAATGAAGTAATAGTATCGGTTGTTTTATTGTCGTTTATGGCAAGGTTATTAAGTTTTATATTACTTTTGCCGCTAAGGTGGGTAAGTACTTCATCTTTTAAATCAACCTCAAGATCGGCGAAGTTATATTGTAAGTCATTAAGAGTTAAATGATGTTCAGGTAAGCCAACGAGTAACTCTTGGATTCCTAAATTAGCTTTTTTAATACGAAGATTTATACCGTTGTCATTAAGGGTGACTGTTTGTTGACTACTTAATGATAATAAGCCTTTTAGCTCGTTAAGCTCTTCAGTATAACGAGCTAGTTTTTCAACAGGGTAATTACTCAAGCGAAAACTACTGTTTATATCGCCTTTACCTAAGGTTAAGTCTGTATTTGCGGTAAGCGCTAATTGTGTTTGGTCAATTAACGCGGTTAACGCTAAGTTTGCTTCTTGCCTTTCAGGAGTTGCTTTAACTTGGCTTACGGCTAATTGTTTAATTGCTATATGATGCGCTTTACTTGTTTGTTGCTGTGTATCTCTTTCTACATCAATGGAGAAATCACTGATGATTAAATCAGACATGACAAATTGGTATGGAAATTCTGCTGCTGGCTCAATGTCGGTTTCAGGAGATGTTTCGTTAATATCTTCATCATTGGCGGTGCTATCTTCGGCATTCGGTAGTGTTATACCAGCAAGAACTAGATGATTGTCGTGTTGGGTAAATTTCACATTACCTTGGTTTAATATAAATTTACTAATCACTATTTTATCAAAGGCTAGTTGCCATAAAGCGACTTGTAATTGTAGCTCTTCTAAACTAAAAAGGACTTCGTCTGGTTTTTGTATCGTTGATAAATTGATATCAGCTAATGTTACTCTCATCAAAAAAGGATTGAAGCGAATACTCGCGTCGTCTGACAACTGTAATTGTTGTTCTGCCAGTATAGGAGTAATAAAGTGTTTGGCTAACGGCGACGATACTAACCAAATGAGCATAAACAAGCCTACGTATAAAGCGAATAATACTCTAAAAAACTTATGTGTAATAAAATTGAGCAGGCCTGTCATGGGGGATATATTCCTAGGTTGGATCTAATAATTAAAATGTTATTAATTATACGGGTTCAATGTGTATATTAATGTTTATAAAAGGTTAGAAATAAAACGGAATATAATTTACACCATTTTACAAAAAAGTTACACTTGTTAAAGCGAGTTTATTTGTTAAAAAATTAACTTTTGGGTAGCCATAACGAGGATATACTTCATGGAAATTAATGCAGAAACGGTTGTAAATTACGCACAGGAGCTTGTTGAAAAAGCAATTCCTTTTGGTGGTCAGCTTTTATTAGCCATTATTGTCTATTTTATTGGTAATTTTATTATCAAAAAAATACTTGGTTTAGTGGGCTTAGGTCTAACGAAAAAGAAAGTTGAAGTTACATTACATCAATTTTTACTAAGTATTTTAGGTACTTTATTAAAAGCAATTCAAATAATCATTTTTGCATCTATGATCGGCATTCAAACTGCATCATTCATTGCTATCTTAGGTGCTGCTGGTTTAGCTGTCGGTTTAGCCTTACAAGGTAGCTTAGCTAACTTTGCTGGTGGTGTATTAATCTTATTATTCCGTCCATTTAAAAATGGTGATGCGATTAAAGCACAAGGTTTTGTTGGTAGTGTAGAAGAGATTCAAATTTTTAATACCATCTTAAAAACTTTTGATAACCAACGTATTATTATCCCTAACGCTTTATTATCAAATGGCTGTGTAACTAACATTAATGTTAACGGTACACGTCGTGTTGATATGGTGTTTGGTATTGGTTATGACGATGACATTACTAAAGCTAAATCAATTATCCGTACTTTACTTGAAGCCGATGAGCGTGTCCTTAAAGATCAACCTATTGATATTTGGGTTGGTGAGCACGGCGATAGTTCAATCAACTTATTTGTACGTCCTTGGTCAAACTCTGCAGATTACTGGGGAATTTACTTTGAGATGATGGAAAAAGTGAAAGCTGAGTTTGATAAAGAAGGTATTAGCATTCCATTCCCACAACGTGATGTGCATATTCATCAAGCACCAAGTGCATAATTTATGCTCAGTACTTTGAATTAGCAAAGCGCTAATCATGTAGACGTTGTTAAAGCCTATTTCAGTTAACTGAAATAGGCTTTTTTATTGGCTATGTACATCATATTCGTCATATTGCACAATAGATAATACTTTTAATGTTCTATCTAATTACCCGTTAAAATGTAATTTTTAATCTACTCCTGAGATATCTTTTATGAAAATTAACCCTATGAAAAGCCTATTGAAGTTACTTTTTATTTTGAACGTTTTTCATGTTCAACCGAGTTATGCTTGGTTTTTTTCTGTGAACTCAGATAGTGCAGTAAGCTCTGAGCAAGAAGCAAGTGCTGCAAATAATAAAATACATAACGACTGGTTAAAGCAGCGTTTTAGCGAGCAACATCAAGCATTAATTCCTATTGTTGCTGTAGCCGATATGTTTTTTGCATGTAATAACGCCCGAAAAAGTGATAACGCTACTTATGCCTTAGATTTTCTAATTACTGAAATGGATAGAGATACCTTGGCGGAAAAACTAAGTAACTGCTTAGGTGATGACACAATGCAGTCGGATATCGCCTTAAACTTTGGTTTGTTTGGTTGTTTTCATGGCCAACTTGCCCATTTACCACCGGCAGATAGGGATGAAAAAATGAGGTTAGTAACACAAGCTGTTTCTGCACTTTCTCAAGAAGAGCGCAAAAAAAGTTTTACTCAATGTGTGACTGAGCAAGCTATTCATTATTTGCAATAGCAGCGAAGCAAGAGCCTCCAAGCAAGGAGCTCAAATAAAGCGCTATACCCCTAATAAACACCTTCTAGCTACATAAATTGTAACAAATGCTAGGCTGCATTTACTTTTTGTCACTTACTCATTACGCATAATATCGCTATAGTGAGTTAAATTGATTAACTGAGAGTGAGCTAGTTGCATTGAAAAACCTAACTATCAGCTCAATATCAGTATAAGAACTTAATGCCAATAGAGCTAATGACCAAAAATATGAATCAAGAAACACCTAAAATATTAGTAGTAGATGATGATATGCGTTTACGCTCTCTACTTGAACGTTACCTTGTTGAGCAAGGTTTTACGGTAAGAACTGCGGCCAACTCAGAGCAAATGGATCGTTTATTAGAACGTGAAAACTTTCACCTTATTGTCCTTGATTTGATGTTGCCAGGTGAAGATGGCTTATCTATTTGTCGTCGTTTACGTCAAAACTCGAATAACATTCCTATTGTTATGTTAACGGCAAAAGGTGACGAGGTTGACCGAATTATTGGTTTAGAGCTTGGCGCCGATGATTACATGCCAAAACCTTTTAATCCAAGAGAGTTACTTGCCCGTGTTAATGCGGTATTACGTCGTAAAACTCAAGAAGCGCCAGGAGCGCCTGCTTTAGAAGAAAACACCATTAGCTTTGGTGGCTATCAGTTAAATTTAGCCACAAGAGAAATGCAAAAAGGTGAGGTTAGTATGCCTCTAACCAGTGGTGAGTTTGCGGTACTTAAAGCCTTAGTGACTCATCCAAGAGAGCCATTATCACGCGATAAATTAATGAACCTTGCTCGTGGTCGTGACTATTCTGCACTTGAGCGTAGTATTGATGTGCAGGTTTCAAGGCTTCGTCGAATGCTAGAAGATGATCCAACTAAACCTAGATATTTACAAACAGTTTGGGGTTTAGGTTATGTTTTTGTACCAGATGGAGCTCAAGCGTAACTAGTGCTTAATTTCTCTTTAACTTGGTATATATGAAAATGTTACCTCGTAGTGCTTTTGGACAAACGGTTTTATTAATCTGTTTTTTGCTGTTTATTAATCAAATTGTGTCTTATATCTCTTTCGCCATCTATGTTTTTGAACCGCACCAACAACAAATAAATCAATTGTTAGCTAAGCAGGTACGGGTTGTTTTTATTGATATTGATGATGCTAGGCTGAGCCCTAAAATGGCAAAAGCCTTTCATAACGAAACAGATATTGGGGTTTATCGAGAAAGTGATGCGATGAGTGCTGGCTTAGCTAATGCTATTGTTTATCCTTATCGTTCTGAACAAATGTCCTTGTTACTTGGTGGGCCTACAGAAGTTAGAATTTCTGATGGAGATGCTTATCTTTTTTGGATCCGTGCCCCACAAGCTCCACACCTTTGGGTGAAAATTCCTATTAATGGCATGGAAAAAAGCAGTATATCGCCACTTATCTTTTTTATGGTAGTTATTGGCTTATTAAGTGTTTTGGGGGGCTGGCTTTTTGTAAGACAACTCAACCGACCGTTAAAGTCGTTAGAAATTGCCGCAAAAAATGTTGGACGAGGAAACTTTCCTGATCCATTAATAGAGTGTGGTACCTCAGAAGTGATGGCAGTTACTCAAGCCTTCAATCAAATGTCGAAAGGTATAAAACAGCTTGAAGAAGATCGTAACTTACTTATGGCGGGTATTTCTCACGATTTGCGTACACCGTTAACAAGAATTCGTTTAGCCAGTGAAATGATGAATGAGCAAGATGCTTTTCTTAAAGAAGGCATAGAGATTGATATTGACGATATGAATAATATCATTGATCAATTTATTGATTACATTCGACATGATTCTAAAGATCAGGCTGAGTTGGGCGACTTAAACGAACTGGTTGAGGATGTTGTTAATGTAGAGACTCCAAATGATCGGGTGATCCACATTCATCGTGGTGAATGCCCTAAAATCCCTTTACGATATGTCGCGGTTAAACGGGCGCTTGCTAATTTAATACAAAATGCTATTCGCTATACCGAAGGAGAAATTGACGTATTTACAGGTACGGAAGATAATTTTGCTTTTATTATGGTGAGTGATAACGGTGATGGGATTCCTGTAAGTGATATTGAGCGTTTATTTCAACCTTTCACGCAAGGTGATACTGCTCGAGGCGCCGAAGGTAGTGGTTTAGGACTTGCCATTATAAAGCGTATTGTTGAAGCTCATGGCGGTTATGTTAGCTTACTAAATAAACCATCGGGCGGCTTACAAGCTAAGATATACTTACCATTAACGAGTAAATAACGACTTAACGTTATTACTCGTTAATGGCAGCTCAATGTTATTTTTAACAAGTTATATTTTTGGTCCTGCGCTTACTAATTTTATGCCATTTTCAGTATCAGTAAACTTTTCAAAATTTTGGATGAAAAGCGTCGCTAAATCACTAGCTTTTGTATGCCAAATAGCTTCGTTACTGTAAGTATTTCTAGGGTCAAGAATAGCATCTTCAACACCTGCAAGTGACAAAGGCACGACTAAATTAAATATAGGAATGCTTTGGGTTAAAGAATGATCAATCGAACCATCTAATATAGCATCAATAATAGCGCGTGTTGTTTTAATCGAAATACGTTTTCCCGTACCATTCCAACCAGTATTTACCAAGTAAGCTTCTGCTCCAGAAGCAATCATACGTTGTTGTAAAACCTTAGCATATTGTGTTGGATGCAAGCTTAAAAAAGCCGCTCCAAAGCAGCTAGAAAATGTTGGTGTTGGTTCAGTAACACCGCGTTCTGTACCCGCTAATTTAGCGGTAAAGCCTGATAAAAAATAATACTCGGTTTGTTGAGGCGTTAACTTAGCAACAGGCGGTAATACGCCAAAAGCATCAGCAGTTAAAAATATAACTTTTTTGGCATGGCCAGCTCTTGAAATAGGTTTAACTATGTTATCTATATGATAAATAGGATAAGACACACGTGTATTTTCTGTTTTTGAATTATCATCAAAATCTATTTTACCATGACTATCTACAGTAACATTCTCGAGTAAAGCATCGCGTCGAATCGCTTGGTAAATATCAGGTTCATTTTCTTTGTTTAAATTGATAGTTTTGGCGTAACAGCCGCCTTCAAAGTTAAATACACCTTTATTGTCCCATCCATGTTCATCATCACCGATGAGTTGGCGATGCGGATCAGTTGATAAGGTGGTTTTACCGGTTCCAGATAAACCAAAAAATATAGCGGTTTCACCATCGCTTCCTACGTTTGCACTGCAATGCATAGAAGCAATTCCTTGTAGTGGCAGGTAGTAGTTCATCATTGAGAATAAACCTTTCTTCATTTCGCCGCCGTACCAAGTACCACCAATTAATTGAATTTTTTCAGTTAAATTAAACGCGACAAAATTTTCAGAGTTTAAGCCTTGTTCTTGCCATTTATCATTAACTGTTTTGGCGCCGTTCATAACTACAAAATCAGGTTCAAAGTTCTTTAGCTCATCATCGCTCGGGCGAATAAACATATTTTTCACAAAGTGGGCTTGCCAAGCGACTTGTGTGATAAAGCGTACCTTTAAGCGTGTTGCTTCATCTGCGCCACAAAAGCTATCAACCACAAACAAGGGTTGATTTGAAAGCTGGCTAGTCACTAAACCTTTTAAATGTTGCCAGGTTTCAGGAGACATTGGGTGGTTGTCATTTTTTCCTTGATCTGACCACCACACTGTATCGCGTGTTATCGCATCACGAACAATATATTTATCTTTAGGAGAGCGGCCAGTAAATATGCCAGTATTAACATTTATCGCACCAAGCTCTGTGACTACTCCTTTATCACAGCCTTTTAGTTCTGGTTTAGTTTCTTCGCTAAACAGTAACTCATATGATGGGTTATAAATTATTTGGTTAGGATTAGATATGCCGTATTGTGATAAGTTAATTGTGTTACTTTGCGTTGTCATAGAAATCCTCTCTTAAAATAATAATGAGTGGTCATTCAAAAACTTTCATATCGCTTATAAAGTTATCTTAAGTGAGTAATGCCTAAAACGAAAGTATAAAGCTAGGTTAATATGATCTAAGTGGTTACGTAGATTTGATATAAATCATGGATACATCTTATTACAAAACAACGGCAAGAATGATTGCGCAATAATGTGATTAGCGTTATAAGTAGTTGTGTTTTATTTTATAAAGTAAGTTCTATGTATCAATATTTGCTTAGTATAATTGTTGCTTTTAGTTTATTGAATTATTCAGTAAACGCAGTTGCGTTTGAGAATAATACAATAAGCGAAAGTAAAGCTTATATAGTTGATGTTGAGCAGAATAGTCAAACTACAGATATAGATGCAGAACACTTCTTTGTTAACAACATAAATTACCATTACTCATTTCAAAACATATTTTTTTTAAAGGGTTATGAATTACCTAACTTAAAAAATACTTACGCTGTAGGGTCAATCAGGGCTCCACCTCAAATTACTTCTTAATTTTATATCGTCACCCATGAAATATTATTATTAATCATTTCATTTTATATAACAGAAAAAATACCTAACTTATTGATAGCTTAGCTTCTTTTTAATTATTTATTGAAGCGGTATATGTCGTTTCGTTAGGAAATAAAATTTAGGTAGTTAATTATGAAAAATTTAGCTTTATGTGATCTTGAATCAATAGATGAATTAGCATGTCCAAAAGATAGTTGTGTTGATTTAAACTCTCCAGCCCTTACTATTTTTACTGATTTTGAAGCAGTACAACCGATAGTTTTGGATGCCTCAACTTCTGCGGTAGAAGCAGAAAAATTAATGATAAATTCTCATGTTAGGCTTATTATTATTGTCGATAAATCTCACTTCTTAGGCGTGGTGAGTTTAGATGATCTAAACCTACAGGGAATAATTAAACGCGAAGCCAATGGCATTCCAAGAGCGGAATTATGCGTTGTTGATTTTATGCAAACAAGAAATGAGTTAAAGGCTTTTTCTTATGACGAATTACAAAAATCTAGCATCAATGATGTGGTTGAAACGCTGCAAAAAAGAGGGCAACAACATTGTATTGTGGTTGACCAAAATAGTCATATGATTCGCGGTATTATCTCGGCCAGTGACATCGCTAGGCAATTAAGAGTGCCTATTAATATTAATAAAGATTCTAGTTTTGTTAATATTTTTAATGCGTTATATCACTCAGCAGCATA
Source organism: Colwellia sp. E2M01 (assembly GCF_018860585.1). Lineage (GTDB taxonomy): Bacteria > Pseudomonadota > Gammaproteobacteria > Enterobacterales > Alteromonadaceae > Colwellia. Next base: position 193,753 of record NZ_JAHKPR010000029.1, on the reverse strand, counting down.
ACAACCTATTTATAAGCTGATACTTTATCAGAACGTGTTGACCTTTCGCGGTTGTTTTTACAGCCGTTTGATTGGTCTTTTTATAGGTGTTAACTACAAGGTGTAGCCTGCTCATGTAACTGCTTACATGAGCAGGTTTAACGTTATATAAACTTCAACTAAAGGCAGCACTTGTTTGAAATTTATACGGCGTTATCGCATGTTTACTCTTAATCCAAAGAAATCCAAAGAAGTCCAAACAAGTGCTGTAAAAGTCATCTCTAAAAATCAACAGCCCCTAATGTCTAACGTCAGAAATAAAGTTTTGTAAGCTCAACTCATCAAAGTCGTAAGTCGTTACACAATAATCACAAGTCATCGAAATTTTACCTTGTTCTGCTAAAATAGCTTTAATTTCACTCGGCTCAATTTGAGATATAGCAGATAAGCATTTATCAGCAGAGCAGCCACAAACATAACTTACTGCCTGAGGCTCAAAAATATTCACTGCTTCTTGGTGATATAATCGATATAACAAAGCCTCAGCTTCTAATGAAAATAACTCTTCAGCCTTAATGGTGTTGGTAAGTTGACAAAGGTGTTCAAAATCACTTATCTGCTTTTGCTTGTTTTCAACACTGCCATCACCATCAGGAAGTAACTGTACTAACGCGCCACCCGTTAGTTGCTTTTCCGTATCACTAAACAACCAAATTTTTGTTGGAATTTGCTCAGAAACTTCAAAATAATGTGCTAAACAATCAGCAAGGTTATCTTTATCTAAAGCAACCACACCTTGATAAGCTTCCCCTACGGTTGGGCGAATGGTAATGATCATAGTGCCTTTACCAATTAGTGTTTGTAATGAGTCCGCCGATGTTTCTTCTTTCATTTTAGCAATGCCGCGCATTTGCTGATTATTATTGCCGCTAACTGACATGTAGCCAACAGGACCATCACCTTGTAATTGTACGGTAATATCACCTTCAAACTTTAGTGTGGCGGTTAATAAGCAAGTAGCACTGAGTAGTTCACCTAATAGCTTTTCAACAGCTACAGGGTAATTATGATTTTTAATAATACTGTTAAAGCTACTGCTGAGTTGTACTAGCTCACCACGGGCATGGGCATCAGTAAATAAGTAACGATTTAATACGTTAAATTGGCTCATAATGGTTAGATCCTTTCTTTAAATTCACGTAGCTTTCTACGTTGTTTTTTATCTGGTTTAGTATCGCTAGCAGGACTTAATAAAATACCTTGCTTACGGGCAAGGGAATTTTTCTCTCGTGTTTCAATGCTTTGCTTACTTTCTTGGTATAAGGTTTGCGCAAAAGTAGCGTCGCTACGCTTCTCCGCTAATGCAATGACGGTAATTTCTTTTTCTTCAAAACCTTGTCGTATTTTTATTATATCACCAATAGCGACGGCTTTTCCCGACTTAGTGCGCTGTCCATTATAAAATACTTTTCCACCATCAATCATTTGTTTCGCAATGGCTCGAGTACGATAAAACCTTGCTGCCCATAACCATTTATCTAGTCGTGTTGAGGTGCTTTTAGTCGTTTGGGTTGTTGACATATTAACCTTTAAGTTAAAAGAACTTTGGTAATAAATATTGGTCTGAAATTTAATATAACAAGTGTAGTCTTTACGGATTACATATTTGTTAACATTTAATTCACTTAAATGCTTTAAAATCTAGGTGTAACACTTGTTGCTAAGGCTTTGGTCAAGTATCATCACTAGTTGCACTATAGAAAAAATACTATTAAATTGTCGCTACTTGCGATAGGTAAATTCATAAATAACAATGATATAAGAAAGTATGCAACTTCCCTCTAACATGACAGATTTAACCGCCTTATCTTCTCAACTTGGCCATAAACGTGTTGCACAAGTAATGACGGTAATATTATTGGTCTATATTTCGTTTGTTATAGCAAAAATAACATGGTCTGTTGTGCCAAAAAATCAGTCGACTGCAGTTGCTTCATCAACAGGCAATGGCAAAAATTTAAGCTCAAAAAAAACTAAAAAATTAATCGATGTCAATAAGATACAATCTCTGAATCTTTTTGGCTTGTATAATGAAAACGCGGCAGAATCTGTATCTGAAGCTATGGCCGCATCAGACGTACCAGAAACAAAACTAAATTTAGTGTTATCAGGTTTAGTCGCCAGTGATAATAAAGCGACAGCGGCAGCAATTATTGAATATAAAGGTAAGCAAGAAACTTACGGTATAGGAGATATTATTGTTGGAACACGTGTTAGCCTTGAGCAAGTACTGATGGATAGAGTGCTGATTAAACAGTCAGGAAAGTTAGAAACCCTAATGCTCGATGGATTTGATTACAATCAACCTGCATTAGAAATAACTAGCAAGGCGGCAGCTAACAAAACTAAAGCAAAAGGTAATTTGGGTGTTGTTGATCAACGAAATAATGCAGAATTTCGTCGTTCAGTAAAAGATTTACGGAGTGATTTTTCAGAAGATCCCGCAAAAATAGGTGATTACTTACGTATTTCTCCGAAGCGAAAAGATGGTAACATCGTTGGTTATTCGTTACGTCCAGGTAAAAAACCAGAGTTTTTTAAACTCGCAGGACTGCAATCAGGGGATGTTGCAGTGCAAATGAATGGTTATGATTTAATTGATACGACACAGGCAATGCAAGCGATGATTGAAATGAAAAAAGCCAGTAATATTTCATTACTGGTTGACCGTCAAGGCAGTTTAACAGAAATACTGATTAGCTTATAAAAAGCTAACTAATTAATTAACGTAACAATAAGTTATGAAGTTATATAGAAAGATATGTAGTGACACTTATTTGGTAATATTTTTTAAGTAATATTCATTCACTAAGCATACTAACTAAGCTTTCTAATAAAATAATAAAGCAGAGATACCGATAATGATGAAAAAGTTTTTATTAACTGTAACTACAGCACTAGCTATTAACTGTTTGTGCTTTGTTGCACAAGCGAGTGCCGCAGAATATTCTCCTAACTTTAAAGGCACTGAAATTACCGAATTTGTTAATATTGTTGGTAAAAACTTACAAAAAACCATGATTGTTGATCCCAATGTACGAGGGAAAATCAACGTCCGTAGTTATGACCTTTTAACGGAAGATCAATATTACCAGTTTTTCCTGAATGTACTTGAAGTATACGGCTACGCTGCTGTAGAAACCGAAAATAATATTATTAAGATTATTCGTAATAAAGATGCTAAAACGGCAGCTATTCCAGTAGTCGGCAATAACAGTAATATCATCGGTGATGAAATGGTTACCCGTGTTGTCGAGGTAAAAAATGTTACGGTTCGTGAGTTAGTACCTCTTTTACGTCAGCTTTCAGATCAAGCCGGTGGTGGTAATGTTGTTAACTACGATCCTGCTAACGTTATTATGCTTACTGGTACTGCGTCTACAGTAAATCGCTTAGTGAAAATCATTGAACGTGTCGATAGAGCGGGTGACCAAGATGTAGAAATAATTAAACTTCAATACGCTTCAGCAGGTGAAATGGTACGTATTATTGAGGCTATGAATAAGCCTTCTGGTGGTAAAGCAGGACAACCAACTTTTTTAATCCCGACTATAGTGGCTGATGATCGCTCTAATAGCGTTATTGTTAGCGGTGAAATAAAAGCACGTGAGCGTATAGCACGCTTAGTAAAACGTTTAGATAGTGAATTAGAAAGTAATGGTAATACCCGTGTTTACTACCTTAAATACTCTAAAGCTGAAGACCTAGTTAAAGTTTTACAAGGTGTTAGCGAGACAATATCAACAGATGCTAGTGGCTCTAAATCAAAGTCACGTAATAGCTCTAAAGGTGATATCAGTATTGATGCGCATGAATCAACCAATGCTATCGTTATTACTGCCGAGCCAGACATGTTGCGTTCACTTGAAGCGGTAATTCGCCAATTAGATGTACGCCGTGCACAGGTATTAGTTGAAGCGATTATTGTTGAAGTATTTGAAACTGACGGTGTTAGCCTAGGCGTGCAGTGGTACAACGAAGCAGGTGGTTTTACCCAGTTTACTAATGGCCCTGCAAGTATTTCATCGGTAGCTGCGGGTGCAATAGCGGCTGAGAGTGTTCCGGGCACTACTGTTACAACTGAAAATGGTACAACAGTTAATCCATCAACCAATGGTGATTACAGCATTCTTGCACAAGTACTTGGCAATGTTAGCGGCATGATGTTTGGTATTGCCAAAAATGACTGGGGCGCAATTGTCAATGCCGTAAGCTCTGATACTAACTCGAACATTCTTGCAACACCAAGTATCACCACTTTAGATAACGAAGAAGCTTATTTTATTGTTGGTCAAGAAGTACCAATTATTACCGGCTCAGCAACGGGTAGTAACAATACTAATCCATTTCAAACTGTAGACCGTCAAGAAGTAGGTATTAAACTGCGTGTTACTCCACAAGTTAACGAAGGTGATGCGGTTCAATTAATTATTGAACAAGAAGTGTCCTCAGTAAGTGGTACAACAGGTGTTGATATTTCAATTAATAAAAGAGAAATAAAAACCACAGTAATGGCTGATAGCGGCGATACTGTTGTACTTGGTGGCTTAATTGATGAAGACGTACAAGAGAGTGTACAAAAAGTACCATTACTTGGCGATATTCCAATTCTTGGTTACTTATTTCAATCAACTACTAACAGCACCCGTAAACGTAACTTAATGGTATTTTTACGTGCAACGATTGTACGTGATTCAGCATTGATGAAAGAAATTAGTGAAACTAAATATAACTATATTCGTGCAGATCAAATCCGCAGACAGGAAGAAGGTTTACGTTTAATGAGTGACGAGAATATGCCTATTTTACCTGAATGGCATGATCACTTAACCTTACCTCCATCGTTTGATGAATATCAAAAGAACTTAGGCGAAAAAGGTATTGATGTACCTGCCGCAACAGATGCAACACCAATAGAAGACAAGAACTAATGTCAAAAGAAGTTGAAGTAACAGCACTTGAAGAAATAACCTCCCTTGACGATATTACATCACTTGATGATGTTGATTTAGATGCTCTTGATAAAATTGAAGTGGCGAGTGTTGATACTGAAGAGGAAGAACAAGCAAGTAGCACTTGGTTGCTAACCTTTGCTTTTGCGAAACGTTATAGCGTACTTATTACGGTTGATGAAGACACTGGCGGTTATATATTGCATTGTTTAACATCAATTCATTTTGACACTATTTTAGAAGTGCGCCGTATTCTCAGGGCGCCTTTTAGAGTTGAATATTTAGAGCCGACAGCTTTTGAATTGTTATTAACTCATACCTATCAACGAGACTCTTCTGAAGCACAGCAGATGATGGAAGATATAGGTAATGAAGTTGATCTATACTCACTTGCTGATGAATTCATTGAAAGTGAAGATTTACTTGAAAATGAAGACGATGCGCCAATTATTAAATTAATTAACGCCATGCTCAGTGAAGGTATTAAAGAAAGAGCGTCAGATATTCATATTGAAACGTTTGAAAATACCTTACAAATCCGCTTCCGTGTTGATGGTGTTCTACGCGAAGTGCTTAAACCTAATCGAAAGTTAGCGTCGCTATTGGTTTCACGTATTAAGGTTATGGCTAAACTCGATATTGCTGAAAAACGTATTCCACAAGATGGTCGTATTTCATTACGTATTGGTGGTCGAGCGGTTGATGTGCGTGTATCTACTATGCCAACGGGTCATGGTGAACGTGTAGTATTACGTTTATTAGATAAAAATGCTGCGCGCCTAGACTTAAAAGAATTAGGTATGACAGATACTACGCGAGTCGATTTCTCAAGCTTAATCGAAAAGCCACACGGCATTATTTTAGTTACTGGTCCTACAGGCTCGGGTAAAAGTACCACGCTTTATGCAGGTTTATCGCAAATTGATGCTAAAGAACGTAACATATTAACGGTAGAAGACCCGATTGAATATGCCATTGAAGGTATCGGCCAAACGCAAGTAAATAGTAAAGTAGATATGACTTTTGCTCGTGGTTTACGCGCCATATTACGTCAGGATCCTGATGTGGTAATGATTGGTGAAATTCGAGATTTAGAAACAGCACAAATTGCGGTACAAGCAAGTTTAACAGGGCATTTGGTATTATCTACTTTACATACCAACACCGCTGCAGGTGCAATAACTCGTATGGAAGATATGGGTGTGGAGCCTTTTTTATTATCCTCGAGTTTATTGGGGGTGTTAGCGCAACGTTTAGTACGAACACTTTGTCCAACGTGTCGAGAAAGTCACTTACCTGATGCCGAAGAAAGGCAATTGTTAGACTTACCTGAAGATAATGAGCAAGTGATTTATCGTGCTGTAGGATGTAAGGAATGTAGCTTTAAAGGTTACCGTGGACGAGTTGGTATTCATGAGTTATTACCTGTCGATGAAAAAGTACGTGAACTTATCCACAATGGTCAAGGTGAGCAGGCAATAGAAAAACATGTACGAAAAAACTATGCCAGTATCCGCCGAGATGGTTTTGATAAAGTAATGTTGGGTAAAACCACATTAGAAGAAGTATTACGTGTTACTCGTGAAGATTAATTTACAACAAGTGTTACCTGTATGTTTAGCGCATGATAGTTATGTTAATAACATTTTGTCTAATGAATAGTGAAAATAAGTAAATATGGCATCTTTTGAATATCAAGCGGTTGATAGCCGCGGTAAAACTAAAAAAGGCGTTATCGACGGCGATACTGCACGCCAAGTGCGTGGTATATTACGTGATCAAGGCCTTATGCCTATTGAGGTTTCCTCTACTTTAGCTAAGAGTAAATCTACTAATGGTAAAAAAGGTTTTGCTGCTAGTTTCAATAAAAATGATGGCGGTAAAGTTTCCGCCTCTGAATTAGCCCTTATTACCCGTCAGTTAGCTACTTTAGTTGAGTCTGGTTTGCCATTAGAAGAGTCATTAATGGCAGTGGGTGAACAATGTGAAAAAAACCGTATCAAAAGTATGATCATGGGGGTTCGCACTAAAGTTACAGAAGGTTATGGTCTTTCTGAAAGTATGGCTGAATATCCAAAAATATTTAACCGCTTGTATCGCTCTATGGTCGCTGCAGGTGAAAAGTCGGGACACCTTGATAAAGTATTAAACCGTTTGGCAGACTATACCGAACAACGTCAACAAATGCGTTCGCAGCTTATTCAAGCGTTGGTTTATCCAATTATTATGACTGTGGTTGCAACAGGGGTAATTGCGATTTTGCTAACTGCAGTTGTGCCTAAAATTGTTGGTCAATTTGAACACATGGGTGAGAATCTGCCGGGTACAACCCAATTTCTTATTGCGAGCAGTGATTTTCTTCGCGATTATGGCTTAGGGTTAGTCTTAGTGGTTGCAGCGATAATGTTTATTATTTCGCAATTGTTGAAAAAGCCAAAATATGAAATGGCCTTTCATAAAAATTTATTACGCGTGCCAGGCATAGGTAAAGTGGCTAAAGGTATTAATACCGCACGTTTTGCCCGAACCTTAAGTATTTTGACCGCCAGTGCCGTACCTTTATTAGAAAGTATGCGTATTTCAGGTGAAGTATTAGATAACTTATTTATCAAACAAGAAGTTAAATCGTCAACGGACAAAGTGCGAGAAGGCGCCAGTTTACGGGTCGCCTTAGAGCAAACTAAACTGTTTCCGCCGATGATGTTACACATGGTAGCAAGTGGCGAAAAAAGTGGTCAATTAGAGCACATGTTAGGCCGCGCTGCAGATAACCAAGATAGAGAGTTTGATGCTTTAGTGAGTATCTCATTAAAAGCATTTGAGCCAGCACTTATGGTGGTTATGGCGGGTGTGGTACTCTTTATTGTTATGGCAATATTACAACCGATTTTACAATTAAATAGCCTTGTCGGTGGCTAAATAAACGGTGAATAGCAGCCGCTAGTTAAAAAGATCAACAAAGTATTAATGATTTTTGTTGAAATATGATTTTATCAGACGTTAGGAAAGCACTATGAACATGAAAAAAGCACAAGGTTTCACTTTACTAGAAGTGATGGTCGTTATTGTTATTTTAGGTATTTTAGCCAGTATGGTAGTACCTAACTTAATGGGTAGTCAGGAGCGCGCTAATATGCAAAAAGCGGTATCTGATGTTACCGCATTAGAAACGTCTTTAAGTCTTTATAAAATGGATAATTACGACTACCCAACAACAGAGCAAGGCTTAGATGCGCTTGTTGAAATGTCTGATGTAGAGCCAGAGCCACGTCGTTTTCCTGATGACGGTTATATTAAACGTTTACCTAAAGATCCGTGGGGTAATGACTACGTTTTATTAAATCCAGGTGAGCAAGGCAAAATGGATGTTTTTTCAGTAGGTCCTGATGGCGAAGCCGGTACAGAAGATGATATTGGTAATTGGAATCTTGGCGATTTTCAATAGGTAAAGGCTACCTTGTTGCTGTAAAGCACAATTTAGGCGTCAATTGTACTCATTGACTAACGTCAACTCCGTGCATTTTCCTTTAAATTGAGCATTACAGCTTAAAGTTACCCATTACAAATTAATATGAACGTTAAGTCTATCAACTCAATAGTGAGAAAAAATCAAGGCTTTACCTTAATTGAGGTAATGGTCGTGGTGGTGCTTATTGGTTTGATGGCAAGTTTGGTGCAATTTAATTTTGCAGGCAATAAGCCTGCAGATACGTTGAAGCATGAAAGTGCTCGCTTTGCGGCTATTTTTGAAGTAGTTGCTGAGTACGGCATGCTCAATAATATTGAGTTAGGTTTAGTTGTTAAAAAAACAAGTTATGAATTTTTAGGTTATGACGGCACTAGTTGGACTGAAATACCCGATCAAGACTGGGATGCTAATGTAACCTTGCCAGAAGAAGTTGAAATAAGCATAGAGTTAGACGACCTACCCATTGAAGAGCCATTACTTTTTAATAGTGATACCTTTAAAGAAAAAGATGAAGAAGACTTCACTTTATTATCTAAAGAAGAACAAGAAGAAAAAATAATACCACAAGTTTATATACTTTCTGGTGGAGAACTTACTCCTTTTAGCGTGACTTTTCGCATCACAGAAGAACTAGCTTATGATCAAGATGCTGAAGACATAGCATACCGAGTTACGGGGATTTATAGCACGCCCTTAACTATTGAAGGGCCTGTCCTCAATGATTAAATGTAATACGCTACTGCACAACAACAAATCAACCAATTCTCCAATTAAAAAACAAGGCTTTACCTTAATTGAAGTCATGTTAGCAATGGCTGTTTTTGCTGTTGCTGGCGTTGCATTACTTGGTGTTGCCGATAATAACTACCGCCATATTAGTTTGCTAGAAGATAAAATGTTTGCTAATTGGGTTGCTTCTAATCAACTTGTTGAAGCTAGCTTGAATAGCTCTTGGCCACCTAAAAACAATAAAAAAGGTGAGGTCGAATTAGCAGGCAGAACATGGTACTGGCAACAAAAAGTTATTAAAACAGCGAGTAGCGATTTACAATCAGTCGTGATAGAAGTACGGAAAAATAAAGAAGATGAATTAATTACTGCTAGTTTAATGACTTATTTGTCGAAGGCTAAGCCATGAGTTATGCCACTTGTCGTAAAATTAGCTCAATGAAACAGTTTGCTCAACAAGGTTTTACACTGCTTGAGGTATTAATTGCTATCGCTATTTTTTCAGTCGTTAGTTTAGCAAGCTTTACCATTTTTGATACTGTACTGCGTGGAGATGAAAACTCTAAAATACGTAGCGAAAAACAAAATGAATTACAACGCGCCTTTTTATTAATTGAACGTGATTTTACTCAAATCGCTAAACGAACAATGCGTCTTAATGGTGAAGCGGCAACGGATACGTTTATACACACTTCCGACGATAGTTTTATAAAAGATGAACAATCTATTGCTTTTGTACGCAATGGTTGGACAAATCCGGGGTTACTTTTACCTCGCGGAGATATGCAAAGTGTGGCTTATCGATTAGTAGACGGTACACTTGAACGATTACATTACAACTTTGTTGATGCTGTTGTCGGACAAGAGCCTAGAATAAGACCATTAATTAGTGATGTTATTAGTGTTGTTTTTGAATACCACGATGGCCAAAGATGGGAAAAAAAATGGGATGGTGCAACCCTACCACAGGCTATTGCTATTGAATTAGATACTGAAAGTTATGGGGTAATTCGCCGTCAGTTTTTAGTTGCAGATGATCCTGCTACAACAACTAGCACGCAGAATAATTAATGATGGTTAGATTGTTTTCAAATAAAAGCATTAGTTGTTGTATGAAACAACAAGGTGTTGCATTAATTACTGTGATGTTAATTGTTGCATTAGCCTCAATCATTGCCGCGCAAATGACAGCAAGATTACAAATGCAGATGCAACGAGGCACAAATATAAGCTTTAACCAGCAAGCTTATTGGTATGCTCTGGGGGCTGAAGCTTTTGCCAAACGTGTGTTGATTGATGCGTTTAAAGATGAGCCATCAATAACTCATTTAGAACAAAACTGGGCAATAGGTGCAAATAGTTACCCCGTTGACTTTGGTGATATTGGTGGGGAGTTAAGTGACTTACAAGCTTGTTTAAATCTTAATGCGTTACATCCAAGTGCTAAAACAAAAAATCAAAATGACTCAACTAATACAGTCGGTCAAAATACAGATTTACCTGCCGCAACAATTTTAGAGGCACTTATTCTTAATTTGAATATTGAAGATGTTAGTAACTTTGAAGCCGAAGCTATGGTACAAGCATTAACAGATTGGCTTGATGATAATGACAGGATAACAGGTAGCGGCGGAGCAGAAGATAATGATTACGCTTCACGCGAGTACCCTTATCTGGCTGCCAATAATTATTTAGGCAGCCTTAATGAGTTAAGGTTAGTTGAACACTTTACGCCAGAGATTATCTTAGTGTTAGAACCTTATGTTTGTGTACTACCGAATAACAGCCAAAATTTAATAAATATTAATACGTTAAGCGCCGAGCAACCCGAATTAATACAAGCGATATTTGATATAAGTATAGAAGATGCACAATCAGTATTAAATGCACGAGAAAGCTCGGGTTATGAAGACTTAAATGATTTCTTTAGCTTACCTGAATTAAGTGATGGTAAAGTAGAAGATTGGCAAAAAGAGGTATTTGTGGTTGATAGTGACTACTTTAAATTAAAAGCTAATGCACGTTTTAATAATAGTTACTTTGACATGAACTCTATTATGCAAGTAACAAAGAACCAAGAAATTCAAATAATTAGTCGTACTATAGGACGTAACTAGTGACAGAAACTTTATTTATCCGTCTAGGAAGTCAAGCTAACGATACCATTCATTGGTTGATTATTGATGAGACTAGTGGCGATGAGCAAGAAATAATTGCATGTGGCGACCTACAAGGTGCGGCACAACTCACCGAGCTTACGAGCAAAGCAGAGCAGCGCCAAGTAAAAGTATTGGTGCCTGGCTGTGATGTATTGTTAAAGTCTTTAAAAATACCTGCAAAGTCAAATCGCGCTGTACGTTTAGCTGCACCATATATGTTAGAAGATAGTGTAGCAGAAGATGTAGACCGATTGTTTTTCGCTTATGCAGATTTACCACGTGATATTCAAGATAATAATTGCTTCGCGGCAATTGTTTCACATCGACAAATCGAAAGATGGCTATCGTGGTTAGAAGATGCCGATATTGAAACGTCGTTTATGTTACCAGATGTTTTAGCAATACCTTATACCGAAAATGGTTGGAGTGCGATTACCTTAGGCTCTGCAGAGCAAGAACAAGTTATTGTTCGTCAACATTTATGGCAAGGTTTTACCTTAGATGCTAGTACGTGGAAATTACAATGCGAAGGGTTTTCAAAGCAAATAGAAAATATTGACGAAACGGATGAAGGTGATGAAAACGTAACACAACAAGTAAGTATTCATATCGAGTCTTATTCACACTTAGTTTACAGTGATAAATTCGATATGGTGCAAATGCCTGAAGAGTTACCGCTAATGTTAATGGCGAAAAACTATGGCAAAAACCTAAATCGTTTTAACTTATTGCAAGGCAAATATAAACGCAAAGAAGTTAGAAGTCATGCTAGAAGTCAATGGTTATGGGTCGCAGGCGTTGCTGTTTTCGCTTTATTATTAAACCTAGGTCATAAAAGCGCACGATTATGGCAATTAAATACGGCACAGGAAAGTGTGCAAGAAAGTATTATTGCACAATATAAAGCCACTTTTCCTAAAACAAAGCGTGTACGCATTTCAACAATAAAATCCCAATTAAATCGTGAATTAGCTTTAATGGGCGGCGTTGGTGATAAAGAGGGCTTTTTAGCGATGTTGGCTAAAATACAGCCTGCTTTTGCAAAAGTACCTGGATTAAAACCAGAATCGTTAAAGTTTGATGGTAAGCGCCAAGAGCTTCGTCTGCAAGCAACAGCGAAAGACTACCAAACCTTTGAAAAATTTAGTGTTGCCTTGTCGGCAACCGGTCTGGAGGTTAAAAAAGGTTCGCAAAGTAATCAAGGTGACTTAGTGTCAGGCTCATTTAGTATTACTAATAACGGTAAAAAAACAGCTGCCATTAACGATCAAAACACTCATTTAGACGCTCAACTCATTACTTCTTTGACTAATCAGGGAAGTGAGAAGTCGAGTAATGAGCAGAATAAGGAAACATCATAATGAAAGCATGGTGGCAACATTTAAATACTCGTGAGCAACGTATGGTTGCTGTTATGGCGTTCGCCTGTATTGTTTTTATTTTATATAACGCTATTTGGCAGCCGTTAAATAATAGCTTAGTAGAAGCGCAGGAAAAATTAGATCGCAACCAAGAAATGCTTACTTGGGTAGAAGAAAATACCGCTTTATATCAAGAAGCAAAGCGTCACAGTAATAAAGCGCAGCTCAGCGGCAGCTTATCAAGTGTGGCAAGTAAAAGTGCAAAAGCTTATAAATTAACAATTACCCGTATGCAGCCGCAAGGGGATGATTTACAAGTATGGATCGACAATACGCCTTTTACGCAATTATTGTTTTGGCTTGAACACTTAGCTAACAACGAAGGTTTGCAAGTTCACGCGATTGATTTAACGCAAGGTGATAATGCTGGCGAAGTTAAGGTAAGGCGTTTACACCTTGCTAAATAGTATAAAACTAGCTGATTATTAATAAACCGTATAGGGTTTAATTGTCGCTTTAATAGTAGTTTTTGAAGCGTATAAGTTACTTAGTAACAGATAAAAATATAGAGAGATTAAATGAAGAAGTGGTTTGCTTTTACGGCAATATTTTTTGGCAGTTATTTCGTGTTTTTAGTGGCAACAATACCGTTAGCTGTTTTGTTGAATAATATAAATCTTCCTAAAAATGTAAGTGTAGGTATTGCTTCAGGCACCATCTGGCAAGGTGAAATTAATAAAGTATTTGTCAATAATAATGAAATAGAGAAGATTAACACCGAGCTTAGTTTTTGGTCGTTGTTGTTTTTCGCTCCATCGATAGATGTCTCTTTTGGTGATGCTATGTTAAATGGACCGGAAGGAAAGCTAACATTAACAGTATCATCAAGTGAATTGTCGCTTAATGATGTGGAGTTATTTCTTAATGCCAATGATATTGCTCAAAATTTACCGTTACCGATCCCTGCTAGCGCTCAAGGTAATGTTGAAATAGCATTAACCGAATTGACTTTAAATACATCAAACAAGTTAACGTGTGAATATGCACAAGGACAGGTAAGCTGGATTCGTGCAAGTGTTAATGCCTTAAACTACGATATTAAAGTAGGCTCACTTAAAGCAGATATTAGCTGCGAAGATGGCGATCTACTTGCTAAAATTTTACCAGATAATGATTTAGGGGTAACTTTAGATACTCGATTAAATTTAGCAACGCAAAAAGCGACAGGACAAGGTTTTGTTAAACCAGGACCTAAGTTTCCTGCTAACTTAAAACAAGCGTTAACATTTTTAGGGCGCCCAGACGCTCAAGGGCAGTATCGCCTTAGATTTTAATTAACTTAGGGCGGCTTAAACCGCTGCTTTATTTATATTTACCCAATACGCAGAAGCTAAAACTATGTTATACCAATTTAATCAAATTGGTATTAATTTAACGTTAAGGTGTAATAATCGAAATAGGCGTTGGCCAATCTTCAGGGTTTAACCTACCTTGCTCAAGCAAACCACCAAGACCTTGTAACCCTCCAGTGTGCAATAATACAATACGTTCACCCGGTTTAAAGTAGCCTTGCTCTAATAAGTCGAGCAAGGCCAAAATCATCTTTCCCGAATAAACGGGTTCAAACGTTATCCCTGTTTCTTGATTAAAAGCGATAATCCGTTGAGCATCGTTATCGCTAAACTTACCGTAACCGCCACGATGAAACTCTGTTAATAATTGCCAGTTATTATGCTGTTTATGAATCGAAGTATGTGTTTGGTCAAAAGTGTGAGATTGAATTAACGCTTTTATTTCATTAAGTAAATATTCCCCTTGCTTTAATACTGCTATACCTACTATTTTATGTTGATTATTTTTAGGGATATTATCACCAGCTATTAAGCCAGCTAACGTTCCGCCACTACCTACGGGAGTAAGTAAAGTATCAAATTCAGTCTGTTGATTAAGTTCGGTGAGTACTTCTGCTACACCTGCTACAGCTAATGAATTACTACCACCTTCAGGAATAATAAAATAGTTCGGGTATAACTGCTGTAACTCTTCAAGATAGTCACTATCAAACCGTCTACGGTAAGTTTTACGATCGACAAAATGGCACTGCATGCCCCAATGACGCGCCCAACTTAATGTAAAGTTATCAGCATAATGTGACTCGCCGCGAATGATGCCAATACAGGGAATGTTTTTTTGCTTACAGGCATAGGCAAAAGCATGAATATGGTTAGAGTAACTTCCGCCAAAAGTTAACGCGCCTTGAAAGCTATCTTGTGTTGCTTGCCTTAAATTATATTTCAATTTTCGCCATTTATTACCCGAAATTACCTGATGTAACTGATCGTCTCGCTTTATTGAAACATTAACTCTATATTTATCAAATAGCGGATGTGTTAATTTTTCTAATTTTGATAAAGGTTTAGGCATAAATTGAAAACTAAAATAGGTTACTAAAGAAACTAAAAAGATTATATACCATATTGATACTAACCTTATTAAACGAAGGATAAGTAAAATACTTAGGGTTTTAATAAAACCTTAGCGATATTGTTAAATATGCTTATATTTTTGTCATTCAAATAATAAAAATTTGCACTTAAACGACTAATAAACTTAACTAATAGTTATTAGTATTCCTTGCTCTGCGAGCATAACAAAGGGTATATTGAAGTTAAATAGAGTACGATGGGGTATTACCAATATACATATCGTTGCATTCATTTAGAAGGTAATTACCATTAATTATAAAATACGGCTTGCACGTGGTTTTCTCAAATGTTTCGAAACTCGCACTTTGAAGGAGTTTGAGTGTTAATGTCACTTTTAACAAAAATAAGTCAATTTTTTTCAAAAAACAATTCAAAACAACGCATAGGTATTGCTTTTCAGCAGCAAGGTATTTCTATGTGTTCTATTCCCGCTCAGGTACAAAATAGCGACACTGAGAATAAAAACTCAGCTAAAGTTATTTTTAAACATGAAAAAGCCAACTTCACTCACTTTGTTAAAAATATTCAAGCGTTTCATAACAATCATGAGCTTGATGGAAATGCCACTTTAGTGTTGAGTGAAGCCCAATCTCAAATAGTACAAATTGATAAGCCAGCACTATCCGAGACTGAAATAAATAGTGCTTTAAAATGGCAAATTAAAGATTTAGTCAGTATCGCGGCTGATAATATGCTGCTTGATTATTATGATGCGCCGATCCTGTCAGGTGGCAAAGAAAAGATTAACGTTGTGTGTGCCCCTTTAGATGAAATAAAAAAATTAGCCATAATTACAGAGCAAGGGCAAGTAAAAGTTAGCAATATAACCACGCAAGAATTTGCTTTTGCTAATTTGTTACCTGCACAGCATGACGCCACTTTATTAGTCTGCCAGCAGCCTAATGAAGAAATAGTGTTAATTATTGTGAAAGATAATCAAATTTTCTTTCAACGTCGTTTACGTGGTTATGCTCAAATAGCAGTTAAAACAGAAGCGGAGCTTACCGCCTCTGTTGTTGACGATCTGAGTTTAGAGATCCAGCGTTCAACTGATTATTTTGAACGACAATTAAAGCAAGCCCCGATACACGCTATTAAAGTGTTATTACCGATGAAACTCGAGGATTTCTTTATCGAAAAGCTAGCTGCAAATACTTTGGCACCAGTGAGCTTGTTAGAATTGCCTCGGCCATACCATCAACATAGGGAATATGCCGCTGCTATTGGGGCAAGTATTGACCATGCTTCTGCTTATACTGAAGAAAATATTGTGGTAGGAGAGCACTTTGGTAATTAAAAAGAATATAAACTTACTACAAGCAGATCTTTTTCCAGAAAAGCCACTTTTGACACTAGGTAAAGTGGTAGCTTGTTGGTTAGGGTTGTTATTGCTTATGGCGATTTGGACAATTGTGACCGATCTGAATTATAAAGAAGCGACCATAAAATATAATGTTTTGAAAAAAGATCTACAGCAAAAACAACGTCAAGGAAGTCAGCTAGAAACGCGCTTGGCAAATAGACAGGTAACGCCAGAATTAAAACAAAAACTCAGTACTTTAAAGTTGGTTATGCAGCATAAAGACGCGTTATTAAACAAACTTACTGATTCAAACGAAACCTTTGCTGGTGGTTTTGTTATGATTATGAATAACTTATCCAAGATGCACCATAAAGATATTCGATTACAAAAAATTAGCATTAATTCAAAAGCCATGACTTTTTCTGGGTTGGCTTTAAATCCACAAGCCGTACCTGCGTGGTTGGCAGGATTTAAACAATCAAGTTTATTATCAGGTAAAGAGTTTTTGAATTTCAAACTGAATCAAAGTGAAAACAATCTTACCGAGTTTGTTGTTAGTTCAGCGGAAAAAGAAGGTAAGAAATAATGAAGCAACAATGGCAAAACTATAATGACAAATTTCATCAATTAACTAGCCGTGAACAGCTTTTATTATTACTTACTGGGGTAGTGGCAATATTTTTTATTATTTCATATCTTTTTATTGATGAGAAAAGTGCCAAAACTGTTAACTTAGATAAGCAAAGTAAGAGTATGCAATCGAGCATTCAAACACTTGATTACTCTATTGAGCAATATCAAACAGCGTTGAAACTTGATCCTGATACTGATGTACTTAAACAAATAGCACAATTAGAAAGTAAGCTGGCTCAGCTTGATGGGCAATTAGTGCTATTAACCACTGACCTTATTAGCCCTGTTGAAATGCGTGAAGCATTAATAAAACTTTTACAATTAGAGCCAGGCGTATCATTACTTTCTTTTGAATTGATAGGAGCTCAACCGCTCTTAAATTTATCGGCTGTTTCAGCTGATGCGGATGTAAATGTTAATAACTACTCGCTGCCACCTGAACAGCTGGGCTTAAACTTATATAAACATGGCATTAAGTTAAAATTATCAGGTGAATATTTTCAATTACGAAATTACCTCATGCAACTTGAGCAACTCTCGTGGAAGTTTTTTTGGCAAGATTTTCAGCTTCAAGTAAAGGAATACCCTGTAAATGAAGTTGAAATAATAATTTATAGTTTAGGATTAAATAAGGAGTTTATTGGTGTATAAAGCTCATTTAAATTCCAAAGTCACTGTTATTTTAAGTGTTATAGTTATACTTACTTCAACTGTTGCCTCGGCTCAAAACCTTGATCCCACTAAACCGTTTGGTGTTAGTGCGACAAGTACGAATAATTCTTTAAACGTTAAAGATGGTTTAACACTCACGTCAATTATTCACGGCGATGGTATTCATACCGCGGTAATAAATGGCAAAATTTATAAAATGTTTGACTATGTTGGTGAATACCGCATCACCGCAATTAATAATCATAGTGTAGTCTTACGTAGCAAGTCTGAACGTTTAAAGATAAATGTTTTTAAAAGTAAAGGTTTTACAAGTCACGTTGTAGAAAACACGGTAGCTAACTAATGATAAAAATAAGTTTCCCTATGAAAAACGTTAAATCAAAAATTACACTGGCAACATTAGTGTTTATTTTAGTTGGCTGTCAATCGTCACCAGATGATCCTGTTTGGATGAAAGAAGATATAGATTATGCGATCAAATCAAATGACCAATTAAAACAACCTAAACCGTTAACGCAAGTACCTAATTCTGTTCAACAAGAAATGATGTTCAATGATATGGATCTAGCTAAACAAGGCATGTTAGCTGAGAAACGTTTAGAAATTTCAGCGACAGAAGTTGAAGCAAAAGATTTTTTTCAGGCTATTGTTAGAGGCTCTCGTTATAACGTTGTTATCCACCCTAACGTAACGGGGCAAATATCATTAAGCTTGAGTGACGTTACTTTAACTGAAGCCTTAACTGTGGTTGAAGATGTTTATGGTTATGAAATAACTAAAAAAGGTAATGTGGTTCAGGTGTTCCCGCCAGGTATCCGCTCTGAAACTATTGCGCTAAATTACTTATTCCTTAAACGTTTTGGCTCGTCGAGAACGACAATTAACTCGGGTGGGGTTTCATCAAGCGAAAACAATAACAGTAATAATGGTAGCAACAACCGTAATAGCAATAATTACGGTAATAATAATAGTAATAATAGTAATAATAGTAATACTGGTGATTCAAGCAATCAAAACGGCGTTAATTTATATACCCAAAACGAGTCTGACTTTTGGGTTGAACTAAAAGAATCACTAAATTCTTTTATTGGTACTGGGGATGGGCGTTCAATTATTGTTTCACCGCAAGCTGGCTTAGTAACCGTTCGTGCATTACCTCAAGAAATAAACGCAGTTAAAAAGTTTTTAACTGACACTGAAAGTCATTTGCACCGTCAAGTAATCATTGAAGCGAAAATCATGGAAGTGACACTTAATGATGACTTTCAACAAGGCATAAAATGGAACCAAGTATTAGATAACATAGGTAGTGCAGAAATAGTTTATTCTACAACAGGCAATGTTGTTGGTAGCGTAATCTCCAGTGCAATTGGCGGTGTTAATACTATTGGTTTTAGTAAACAAACTAGTGGTAGTGACTTTTCGGGAGTTATCGAGTTATTAGAAACTCAAGGTAATGTACAAGTACTATCAAGCCCGCGTATAACGGCAACTAATAATCAAAAAGCGGTTATTAAAGTTGGTGAAGACGAATACTTTGTTACAGATGTTTCGAGTACTGTTTTTACAAGCAGTGGTGGTGATGGTACTTATGCAACACCTGATATCGAATTGACGCCTTTTTTCTCAGGTATTGCGCTTGATGTTACCCCACAAATAAGTAAAGACGGTGGTGTTATCCTTCATGTGCATCCTTCTGTAACTGTAACAGAAGAGCAAAATAAAGTTATTCAAATAGGCGATGAAGAGCTTGTATTACCATTGGCTCAAAGCCGTGTTCGAGAATCTGATACTATTATTCGTGCCATGTCAGGCGAAGTTGCTGTTATTGGTGGTTTAATTGAAACTTACAACATAGATCTTGAATCTAAAACGCCAATTTTAGGCGACATTCCTTTTCTTGGGGAGCTGTTTAAAAGTAAGTCAACTCAATCACAAAAGCGTGAGTTAGTTATCATGCTTAAACCTGTTGTGGTAGGGCAAGACACTTGGAAGCATCAATTAAAAGACGCACGTAGTATTTTAACAAAGTGGTTTCCTGAAGAAGTAGAAGAATGTGAGCTATCAGATAACGGTGAATTGACCGCAGAGTGTCAAGAGCAATGCGCAAATGCTGAATATGCACAAAGCAATGATGTGTGCCAACAGGCGAAAATAAATGCTGAGCAAAATACAAGTACAGGTGTAGCACACAATGATGTTAATACAGAACTATAAGTTACCTTCAATGATGTTTAACTTAACTAGCTGATGCTGTGAAAGAGCTATGTACTTATATCATTTTGGTTTAACAGAACTACCATTTACGTTAACGCCTAATACCAGCTTTTACTTGCCTATGGCCATGCACGACGAAGCACTAGCTGTATTGTCAACTGCCCTGAAAACAGGTGAGGGCTTTATTAAAGTGGTGGGAGAAGTAGGTACCGGTAAGACATTACTATGTCGTAAGTTACTTAATGAAATCCCAGAGCACTTTGTTACAGCATATATTCCTAATCCTTATTTAAATCCTGATGAATTAAGACGCGCAGTTGCGGTTGAATTAGGTATTAAACAAGCACAACGTATGTCTGTGCAGTTACTAACACAACGTATCCAAACACGGTTATTAGAGTTACATAGTCAAGGCCACTCGGTGGTGTTAATACTCGATGAAGCACAAGCATTGCCAGAAGACAGTTTAGAAGCGTTAAGACTTTTCACTAATTTAGAAACAGAAACCCGCAAATTACTGCAAGTTGTTTTATTTGCACAACCCGAACTTGATGAGCGATTAAGTACAACAGAGTTTAGACAATTAAAACAGCGGATAACATTTTCTTATAAATTAAGAGCCATGAACTCAAATGAAGTGCAGCAATATATCCATCATAGATTGCAAGTTGCAGGTTATAAGGGGGCTGAGCTTTTTTCTGATCAGTTATGTAATAAAATAGCGCGAGTTAGTCAAGGTGTGCCGCGGTTAGTTAATATTCTGTGTCATAAAATGCTTATGGTTGCTTATGGGCAAGGTCATTACAATATGACAGCTAAAATTTTACAAGCAGCAGTAGAGGATACCGAGAGTATTGAACAAAACTCAAATAAAAAAATGTTCCTTGCTTTGTATGTCGCCATTTCATCTTTAATAATATTGGGTGGCTTTTTTTTCTATTTTTCCTCGGTAAATGAACTATGAGTGTTATCAATCAAATGTTAAAAGATTTAGATAAGCGAGATTCTGAATCGAATAAGCATAATGCTCTACAAAATAATAGTCGTATGGGGCTTTCAACTACCAATGTGGCGTTAATTACCGGTTTTGGAGTATTGTTTTTATGTTTGCTTGGTTTTTATATTTGGCAACTTATAGCTGAAAACAACACCTTAAAGGCTGAAAAAAAGCATATCCAACAAGCGAATGCCCAATCAGAGAGTGTGCAAAAAAACGCTTCTAGCGCATTGGCTATTAATAACTCTCAAAGTAATATGGAAAAACCATCGCAGTTAAAAGCACTTAAAACGTCTATATCGTCAAATCAAGATAAGCCTATAACTCCGCAAAAAGCAGTCAATCAAGTACTAGTAACTGAAGCAACAACGAAATCAGAAGCTACACCTATACAAACTAAAGTTGCACAAGAAGAAAACAAAAAAACTGTTGCGGCTAAGCCAGTAACAGCGTCTAAAAAAGCCAATGAACGTCAACATAGTCACAGCCATTCAGATGAAGAAGGAAGTCGCAGCCATGACGTTACACCTGTTGTTAATAAACCTGCAGCGAATAAAATGTCAGTATCACGCCGTAACTTATCGGCAGATGAATTAGTTGCAAAAAAATTAGTTTTAGCTGAAAAGGCACTCGAGGCAAAACAAGTAGATAAAGCTGAAAAGTTGTTAGAAGACGTAATTATTTTAAAGCCTACTGATAGCCAAACACGCAAAAAACTAGCAGCGTTATGGTTTGGCAGACAAGCATACCAAAACGCAACTAATTTACTGTCGCAGGGTATAGCTTTAGATGCAAAGGATAGTAGTCTACGAGAAATGAAAGCCCGTATTCACTTACAACAGCAACAAGTTACCGCGGCTTTAAATACCTTAAAACCGTTAGCTCAGTTAAAAAATGAGCAATACCAAATAATGTTAGCAAATACAGCACAACAGGCGCAGCAAAATCAAATAGCTATAATGGCTTATAAAACACTCATTTCAATGCAGCCGGAAAAAGGTCGATGGCATTTAGCTATTGCTGTTTTATATGACAAAAATAGTCAGTTTAGATTAGCAAATGAATCTTATAATAATGCTTTAGCTAAAAATGATTTATCTGTTTCTTCAGAAGATTTTGTTAAACAGCGCATACTAGCAATAGGACAGTAGGAAATATTATGGCAGCTCACAAATTAAAGATGCGCTTAGGTGATTTATTGGTCCATGAAAATATCATCACCAAAGAACAACTAATGCAAGCGTTATCCGCTCAAAAAGAAACAGGCCGTAAGTTAGGTGATACGTTAATAGAATTAAACTCTTTAACTGAACGACAACTATTGCAGTTTTTAGCGCAGCAGTTAGACGTGCCCTTTTTAGATATTTCACAGCATAAAATATCCCCCAATGTAGCAACCTTATTACCTGAAGTTCATGCTCGACGTTTAAGAGCTTTAATTATTGAAGATAGAGGCGCGTCAGTACTCTTAGGAATGAGTGACCCTGCTGATTTAAGTGGCTTAGATCAATTAGAGCGCATGCTTTCTCCTAAACGTATTGAACTGGCTGTGGTTATGGAGTCACAGATTTTTGATGCTTTTGATGGTTTGTACCGACGTACCGCTGAAATTGAGTCTTTTGCGAGTCAACTGGAAGAGGAATACGAAGAATCCTCTAGTTTTAATTTAGAAACTAATTTTTTAGATGAAGGTGGTGATGCAACTGTTGGTAAGTTGCTTCAGTCTGTATTTGAAGATGCCGTACAAATGCGAGCATCGGATATTCATATTGAACCTGAAGAACAACAACTACGAATTCGACAACGTATTGATGGTGTTTTACAAGAGAAAGTACTTAAAGAAAATAAAATAGCTTCGGCTATGGTGTTACGCCTTAAATTAATGGCGGGACTTGATATCTCTGAAAAGCGTATTCCTCAAGATGGCCGTTTTCACCTAGATATTGCCGGGCATAGTATTGATGTACGTATGTCGACTATGCCAGTGCAATTTGGTGAGTCGGTGGTTATGCGTTTATTAGATCAATCGGCTGGCTTATTATCATTAGATCAAACGGGTATGCCGGCCGATATTGCTGAACGTATACGACTGCAAATTCATCGTCCACACGGTATGATTTTGGTTACCGGACCAACGGGGAGTGGTAAAACGACTACCTTATATGCAGCATTAAGCGAATTAAACGAACCCAGTAAAAAAATAATCACGGTAGAAGATCCTGTTGAATATCGTTTACCTCGTATAAACCAAGTACAAATAAATACCAAGATAGATTTAAGTTTTTCTCGGGTTTTACGTACCGCACTTCGTCAAGATCCCGATATTATGATGGTCGGTGAGATGCGAGATCAAGAAACAGTCGAAATAGGTCTGCGTGGCGCCATAACAGGTCATTTAGTTTTATCAACATTACACACCAATGATGCTATAACCAGTGCCTTACGGTTAATCGATATGGGCGCAGCCGGTTTCTTAGTGGGTAGTGCATTACGCGCTGTAATTGCTCAACGACTTGTTCGTAGAGTGTGTGATGTTTGTGCTATTGAATATCATGCTGATGAACAAGAGTTATTTTGGTTAACTAACTTAGCTGGTGAACAGGCAAAGAATATTAAATTTATGCACGGTAAGGGTTGTCAATCATGCCAATATACCGGTTATAAAGGCCGAATAGGTGTATTTGAAATACTTGAAATGAATGCTGAAATGATGGCTGCTTTAAAGCGTAATGATAGTGAGGCGTTTTCAGCATTAGCTAAAAAGAACCCTACTTTTACACCTTTGGCGAATGCCGCTTTTAATTACGCAGCTGAAGGTATTACCTCGGTAGAAGAAGTATTACGCCTCGTAGAGACTATTGATATCAGCTAAGTTTTGAGCGGTTATTCTTCCATTATATAGATACGTTACATTTGGTAAAAGTATAGAGAATTTATGGCTTTATTTAATTATACAGGGCGAAATGCCAATGGCAGTCAAGTAAAAGGTAGTCTTGAAGCTGCCAATGTCGATTTGGCTGCTGAAAAGGTTTTTAAAAAAGGTATAACTCCTATTGCTGTTACTGCAGTAAAGCAAGGTGATAAAACTAGTGCAAATATTGATGTTTTAGAGTTGTTTAATAATGGCCGAGTGTCACTAGAAGAGTTAATTATTTTCTGTCGACAAATGTACGCTTTAATGCGCTCAGGGGTGCCAATATTAAGAGCAATTAATGGCATGGTTGAATCTGCTAATTCAATAACATTAAAAAAAGCACTATCAGATATAGGCAGACAACTTGAAGGTGGTTACGCCTTTTCATCCGCGTTAAATAGCCATCCCAAAATTTTTGATAATCTATTTGTTTCATTGATACATGTTGGTGAAAATACAGGGCAATTAGATCAAGCATTCTTAAAGCTAACGAGTTATCTTGAACGTGAACTAGATACTCGAAAACGTATTAAAGCGGCTTTACGTTACCCAAGTATGGTTTTAATTGCGATAACTGCGGCGATAGTTATTCTTAATATTTTTGTTATTCCAACCTTTGCAGACATGTTTTCTCGCTTAGGGGCTGATTTACCTCTTGCTACTCGCTTTATTATTGCCAGCTCTAATCTATTTTTAAATTATTGGCCGTATATGCTAACGGGCGTTATTTTGATCTTTTATATGATTAATAAGTCCTTAAAAACTAAACAGGGTAGACTGCAATGGGATAAACGTAAAATCAACATTCCAATTGTCGGTAGCATTATTGAACGCTCTATTTTGGCGAGATTTTCGCACAGCTTTGCCATTGTGTTAAAGGCTGGAGTCCCCATGACCACAGGATTAACCTTGGTAGCAGATGCTGTAGATAATAGTTACATGCAAGGTAAAATAGCGGCAATGCGTCAAGGGATTGAAGGCGGTGAAAGTTTATTGCGATCTTCTGTAGCAAGCGGTTTATTCACTCCTTTAGTTTTGCAAATGGTTGCTGTTGGTGAAGAAACAGGTCGTGTAGACGAGTTACTTGCCGAAGTAGGTGATTATTATGAGCGTGAAGTTGATTATGACTTAAGCACTCTTACCGCCCGCATTGAACCTCTACTTCTGGTAGTAGTGGCAGTAATGGTGTTGGTGTTAGCATTAGGGATTTTCACCCCGATGTGGGATATGGCTTCGGCCATGCAAGGGTAGATAAGTAGAATGAATAAACCACTAAATCATTCTGAAAAAAAACAAGGCTCTATGGTTGAGCTTTTAGTGGTGATTGTTGTTGTTATGATAATGATGAAATTATTATTAGATGTTTTTTTTAGTCAACAAGAAAAAATAACTGATACAGCTTTTACCGGGTTAGCACAAAGCTTTATGAGTAAAGTTAACGTTGTTCATGGGCAATGGCTGATGGATAGACAGCCCGAAACTGTTGTGCTGAGTCAACTTAGCAGTAGTGAAAAACAGTACATTAAAGTAAATAAGTTTGGCTGGATTGATAGTAAAAACCACAGGCTAGCTTGTCATGATATTTGGCAGCAAACCCTAGCAGTACCATTAAAGGTGGTCAAATCAACAGTTGTTGCGATTGAAATTCAAAATAAAGTGATTAAAAACGGCCGTTTATGCCGTTACAGTATTGCTAATGGACAATCTTTTGACTATCGTAGTGATACAGGGAAAATAAAATTAAGCAACTAACCATTACTTATCAAGTTGATCTAATACTGAGTATTCATTTCATCAGCGGTAGAGGTGTGATGGGTAGATAACATTGTTTTTTAGAGATCTCTAAATCATAATGTTGTTATGCTGGTCTAGTAAATCTAGATTCGTGGTAGATAATACAAAGCAGTTGAACTAAATAAATGTATTAATGCGAAGTACATCAATACCTAACTATCTAGTTTATTTAATAAGGTCACCCCAATGGTACACAACAATAGTTATAATGAGTCAGTATTTAGTATGAACAAAAATACAGGTTTTACATTAATAGAATTGGTTATCGTTGTCGTTATTTTAGGTTTTTTAGCTACAACAGCTATTCCTAAATTTGTCGACTTAACTGAGCAAGCTAAGCAAGCTAATATTGAAGGTATGGCCGGTGGATTCGCAACAGGTGTATCATTAGCACGTTCACAGTGGGAAGCCGAGGCTCGCCCAAAAGACTCCAGTGGCGAAAACTTTGTTAATTACGACGGCACTGTTGTATACCTAACCAGTGAAGACCGTTCAACTACACCAGCAATCAGCCCAGGTTACATTGTTGGGCTGAGTGCCACACCGGGTATAAATGGCACTAAAGAAATGACGGCAGCATCATGTATTGATGTGTGGAATAGCTTGTTACAGCAACCACCAGCAATAACAGACGATGTGGATAATATTAATAGTGATGATAGTTTTAGGTATTTAGCGAGTGTTTCAGGTGGTGGCGCTAATACGTTATGTCATTATCATTTAAAAGAAACACTAGCACGTGACGACACTGGCGAATATGTTGCCTTAACAACAGCGACATTAACTAGTGTTGGTAATAGCTTTAGCTATCAACCAGCTAATAGCTCAGTAATTATTTATATCAATGATAATTAACAATAAATTTTAAAGTGAAATTGGATTTTTTGGTTTATAATTATTAATATAAATCTAATAGTTTAATTTCACTATTAAGTAAGTCTAAATCAGCCATTAAAACGCGAATATTTTCGTTTATAAATTGAGGATAAAACATGAAAAATAGTATGAATGTTAAAGTAAATCAAAAGGGTTTTACCTTAATTGAATTGGTAGTAGTAATCGTTATTCTAGGTATTTTAGCTGTTACTGCAGCACCTAAGTTTATTGATTTGAGCGGTGATGCAAAAGCGTCAGTTGTGCAAGCAGTTGAAGGTTCTTTAAAATCTGCGGCAGATATGGCTTATGCGAAACGTCTTGTTAAAGGTGTTAGTGCAGGTGGGAGTATGTCTTTTGGCAGCGATACTGTTACTTTTGTTAATGGATACCCAATAGCTGCAGATATTCAAAAGTTAACGGATATTTCTGCTTCAGTAAGTGAAGGTGCAGATTTCCTCCTCGATGATGATGGGACTGATGGTAGTATTTCTTTTCAGCATTCAGATGCCTCGAATAAAGTTGAGTGTCAGGTTACTTATAGCAATGCAGCAGAGTCAGGTGATAAACCTGAAATTGAAAGTGTTGTTTCTGATTGTTAATTGCATAGATATAAACTAAAAATTATTAAGCCGAGTAAACCTCGGCTTTTTTATGTCTGATTGTTTATTTAGTTGTCGTATTATTTTGTTTAACTTGTACTTCATGCTTCTCTAAATCTATTAACCATCTTGTTTTCTCTTGTGGATAAGTACGTTGAGCTTCGTTAAGTAGTCGGTCAAAAAGTTCTTCTTTATCGAGTATATTCGCCACTAATAACGCTTTTCTATACAAAATTGGTCTTGGTTTATATTGTATACGATCAATAACCCAATCAAGGTAACTAGTTAGTTTTTCGTTATCTCTTTCATGTAAACCTGAAATAAGTATATGAGCATATACCGCAGCATCTAACCGATTTTGCCAAGCTATAGGGTTAACAATATTATTCAAACGTTTAAGCGCTACAGGGTCTGTTAAGTTTTTTTCGTATTCTACTAAAATATATGCAGTGTGTTGTGCAGTTACCATAAAAGGGACAAAAATAGCAGGTATCAATAAAGCCAAAAAGCGTATTAAAAACGTTTTTTGACAAGGAATAATATTTATTTTGTTTTTAGTATTTATAGTATATTGATCAATGACCCACAGTAATATTAAAAATACTAACCAATGCGAAACAGAGCTATAAAAAGGAAACTCAAATTGGCAATGTACCAATAAAGGTAAGGGTAAAGCTAATAATAACAAACCTTTGTTTAGAGGAATTTTAATCCAAGTTAATACAAAACCGACAGTAAAAAGCAAAAAAGCTAATAAAGCAACTCCGCCTCCTTCAACGACCCAAAAAAACACCTCGTTATGGGGATGAGAAAAATTCACCAACGTATCGCCAACTTCTGGATGCTGTTGAGCATATTGGTTGAAGTGGTCAATAAAGCTTCGTTCAAACCCACCGTAGCCGTAGCCTAATAGTGGCTCCTCTTTAATCATATTAAGGCTAACCAGATAGACGTCATAACGAACCCCTGTATTTTGATAGACTTCGGTAGAGCGAACAGGAGTAGAAGATTTTTCAATACAAATTAATGCCGCACTTATTGCTAAGCCTATAACGCATAAGTTCGTAACTAATTGTCTTTTACTTTTTTGAAAAATATATGGTGTTGTACATATTAATGCCAATAATGCACCAACAAAGCCGGTTCTAGATTGTAATACCACTAATAAAAAAGTAGTGCTGAACAGGCTAAAAAATACAAAGTACTTAAGTGGTTTGTATTTTGTTAAAAGTGTTGTTTTACTTGAGAAGAACAAAGCTATAGCTAGACCTGTCGCCATAAAGCTTGCCATCACATTGGGTTGTAAGAATACGCCATGTGGGCGACTAGAACCTATTCTATAACCACCCCAATCTCCGGCTTCAAATATAAAAAACTGTACTAAACCAAAGCTGGCTTCCAATATAATAGCAATTAATATTATGCCAAGTATTTGTAAAATATTAGGTTTGGATAGTTGAAATTGATAGAGAGAAAACAAAAAGAGCAAGCCACCGATTAAGGCGAGTACTCTAGGAATAGCATGGTCAGTAAATTGAAAATTATAAAAAATAGGAATAACTAAGCAAATACAGCCTAAGGTTAACCAAAGTAGCATGTTACTGTAGTAAATTTTTTTATTTAAGGTTATTTGCCATAAACCAAGGGCAATTAATATTGACGTTATTATCCAAGCAATAACATTATAAGAATAATATAAGCCAACACCGCCAGGTGTATCTAAAATGACATGCATACCAACGAGGAAATAAAGTACGAGAAAAAATTTAAAATAAGGTAATAAAATCAAAATAAGCTCATGATAGTCAATGCAATACTTGAGTATACAATCTATGGTTAAAGTGTTGTAAGATAATAATGCTATTTTTTGTTGGTATGGTTAGTACTTACTACAGCAGAGAATTGATTTGGGGTCACGTCAGAAAAATTTACTTATCATCGAGCACCAATATGCAAAACCAAGGCTTTACTTTAATAGAATTGATTGCTGTCATCCTTTTGATTTCAATTCTTGCCGTATCGGTAGCGCCAAAATTTGATAGTACTGATGGTTACGAAGCACATACACATAGAGCACAATTAATTGCAGCATTGCGTTTAACGCAGCAACGGGCGATGCAACAAACTTCCCAAGCAGATGATTATTGCCATCAAATAGTATTTGATAATGATTATCCTCGTTATGGCATTCCTGATAGAACTGATTGCGATGTGATGATATTTCCAGGAACGATTGAAAACTGGGAGCCTGATGCAACAGGCTATTTAGTTGATAGTCGCTATCAAATTACCTTTAATATTGATGGTCAAAGTAATCCTCAAGCGGTAGGTTTTGATTGGATGGGGCGACCTACTAAAGACTGCTTAAATGGTTGTGTAATCAATGTGGCGCACCCAACAAGTACATCACTAAAAATTACTATTGAAAAGGAGGGCTATATTCATGCATTCGATCTTCCATAATAAACAAGCCCGTCAATTCACTAGTTTAGTTAAAAAACAGCAAGGATTTACCCTAATTGAGTTGATTATAGGTATTGTTATATTAACGATATCATTGGCTATCGTGAGTACTCTTATCGCTCCAGCAGATGAGAAAAGTGCAGATAATGTATTACAAATTAAAGCCTCAGAGCTTGCACAAAGTTTAATGAACGATATAACGAGCCGTGCTTTTGATGATAATTCAGATATGTCTGGTGGACGTGTTCGATGCGATGAAGCAGGGACTGCGGCTTGTACTACAACACTTGGGCCAGAGACTGGTGAAGATAATCGTAATTTATTCGATGATGTAGACGACTTTCACAATTATAGCGATAAAAAAAACTCAACGGGTGACGATATTGATGGCGGTTACGATCAGTTCAAAATATCTGTCAAGGTGATTTATGCAGGTGAGGATCTTGGTTTAGCTAACAGGTTGGCGAAGCGTATTACTGTAACAGTAACAACCCCTTTAGGCACCGAAATTGAGTTTACCAGCCATAAGGCTAATTTTTAATGATTTTTTTAGCCGTCAAGTTTAGCCGAAAGAAGCGAAAAATTACGCAAGGTTTTACTTTGCTAGAAATGATTCTAGTTATTATGATTTTAGGCATAATGGCGGTAGGCATAAGTGGTTTTATCAGCCTATCTACGCAAACTTATATCAATGCTACGGCCCGAGATGAACTGGTTGGTAATGCACGTTTTGTGATCGAACGTTTAAGTCGTGAATTACGTAATGCGTTACCAAATAGTATTCGTGTTAAAAACTTTAATGCAGGACAAGGACAGTGTCTTCAATTTACTCCCATTATCGCTAGTACTGTTTATACCGATATTCCTGTAATGCCAGAGCCAGCTAGCAACAGTTTATCTATAATTCCTTTCAATAATAATGAAGGCGATTCTTTTCAATGTGACACTGTTTCTAACTGTAATGCACTGGCGACAGTTTACCCATTAAGTACTGACGATATTTATGCAGACTCTACAGCTGCACTCGGTAAAACTTTTCAAGTTGAAAGTGTTACCGACAATATAGTATTTGGTACTGCTGTAGATCTTTCTGAAATAATCCTTAACCAGGCGATTAACTTTATTGAAGATTCACCCACTAAACGGCTTTATATTATTAATGACCAGGTGAGCTATTGTGTAACATCAGGTTTTATTTCTCGTTACCAAGAAAACATTGCTAGTGGTAACCAGATTGCTCCGCCTGTTTCTTCTAGCACGCTTATGGCGGGGTATTTAACGACAAACTTTAATGGTCATTTACCTTTTAATTACCAACCTGCAACGTTAAGGCGTAATGCGGTTGTGCAAATACATCTTAAGTTTACACAAGATGATGAGAGTTACGTGTTTGATCACGAAGTACATATTAACAATGTTCCTTAAGTAGCATGTATTGCAAATTTTTAACTGTAATTTTATGAGTTAACACTTTATCAGAGATCATGCTTATATTGCATAAACATCTGCTTAGCGTTACCTTTATATCAATGTTAGTCCTAATAAATAGTAGTTTTAACTGGCAATATGCATAACCAACAATCGCTTAAAAATAGATTCCACAGCAACCTAACTCGCACTGATGCACAGCGAGGGAGTTCTATTGTCTTAGCTTTATTCGTTATCATTATTTTAACTTTACTTGGTAGTGCGCTAATGCGCATGATTTCAACCAGCAGTGAAACTGTATCACAAGAAGTTTTAGGTACGCGCGCTTATATGGCCGCAAACTCTGCAATGCAAGCAGAGTTACAACAACTTTTTCCGCTTAACAATACCGTTGGCGTTTGTAATGCTAGCAATATTATTACTTATGACTTTCAAGATGAAAATACAGATATTCCAGGCTTATATGATTGTGAAGCGACAACAACGTGTGACAATTACTATTCTGATAGCGAGAATGATGTTGAGTATTACCGGCTAACCAGTACTGGGAAGTGTGGTACTGGCGCTATGAATTCTGACAGTAAAGTGATTGTAAAAAGCAGCAGAACGATTCAAATAGAAGCGAGGAGTTTGTAGATGACAATTCGTGCACTGTTTTATTATCTACTCCTTATTCTATTTTCTCAAAGTGTAAGGGCTGTAGAGTGTCCAGTTGTTTTTCCAGATGGAATACAAAATAATGATGATGAAGGGCTTATTACTTTTAATTACCATGGTCAACTTAAGAATAGTCCCGATAATATTTTAGCAACTAATCAAGATATTATCGATGCTTCAGGTGATAATTGGAATAGTTGTGAAGATGGACCTTGTACTAAACTAGGTTCTATAGCTGAAGTTGTAAATATTAATGATTTTGGAACTGGTGAAGATGGTGATATTACACTTATTGTAAATGAAAGCCAAACTATAGCGCCAGGAAACTATGGCGATTTATTATTAAATTATCACTCAGTTTTAACACTAACCGAAGGTGATTATTACTTTACAGGAAATTTTGTTAATAACTCGCAAAGAAATATAATCATTAACGGCTCTGGCGTTGTACGCATCTTTGTTCAGGGTATCGTTACTTTAGGATATCAATCAGGTTTGAATGAAAATGGTAGCGCAACCCAATTGTTACTTTACTCAGCAGATAATATTGTTGTTGGTAACGAAGTGAACTTTTCAGGGTTCATATATAGCAAAGAAAATGTCACCATTTCTTATCAATCATATGTTAAAGGTGCTATCAGCGCTAAAAATCTGACCCCATCGAATACAGAGCAAGTCATAGAGTTTGAGGATGATATTCCTGATTTTGGTGATTTTTGTGGAACACCATCGTTTATAATGCCGATTACGGATTATCGTTTTGATGAATTAGTGTATACGGGCGCCCCTGGTGAAATTATAGACTCAATTACGGGGGCAGATGGTCAAGCAATAGATAGTCAACCTACCGAAGGTAAGGTGTGTAATGCAATAGATTTAAGTGCAACAGGCATCGATGATTACGCTATTCTTGATGAATCGGTTTTAACTGGGAAAACCAACTTTAGTATTTCTTTATGGTCTAAAAGTAGTAAAACTTCAAACCAAAGCTTCCTCTCTGGTGCTGGCGCTAGTGCTAATGATTTACTAATGTGGTTTATCAATGATACTAATTTTAGACCCCATTTAAAGAATTCTTATCAAGGTGATATTAGGACACCTTCAATTGCTGATGGCGAGTGGCATCATTTAGTGTGGACTAGAGAAGGCAATCAAAGTTGTATATTTGTAGATAAGGTATTACAAGGTTGTGTTACACAATCGTCATCAGCTTTAAGTATACAGAGTCTCATTCTTGGACAAGAACAAGATAGTATAGGAGGTGACTTTGTTTCATCTCAAGCGCTTGAAGGCTTAATTGATGAATTACTGATTTTTGATGAAGTGATAAGCTCATCACAAGTTGCAGATATTTATGATAATCAAAACTCAGGCCGAGGTTATGACGGTAGCGCTAGAGTTTGTCCAACATTAGTTGAAGCGGTTACTGGCCGAGTGACCTTAAATAATACCATTAGTAACCCTGAATTTACGCATGTGTGTTTTGATACTCCTTTCTCTAGCGTTCCTCAAGTATTTAGTTTACCAACCACTGCTAATGATGAAGATCGTTTAACCTTAAGAATTAAAAATGTAACAACTGAAGGGTTTGATATTGCTCAGGTTGAATCACGCGAACAAGCAAATAGTTCACCTCCTACGGGTAATGTTGCTCAAACAGTTGACTTTTTAGCTATTGTTGAAGGGGATTACAACCTTGATGGTGGCGCTGTTATGCGCGTAGGGAGTGTTAATACGCAAAGTTTTCAAAGCAAATTTATTAACGGTAGTTCTTGGGAAACGGTCAATACAGCTGATTTAAACTTCTCACAATCACCGGCAATAATTACCGCGATTCAAACCATGTCTAATGAGACGAATAACCATCCAGCGGGCCCCTTTCCAATTTCAGAGCCTTTTATGGCGACCACCGTTAGTAGTGTTACCAATACTCAATTTAATATTGCTTTAGATAGAGGGGAAACCACAACAGGAACGGTAAATACTAATGAAACGATAGGCTATATTGCTATTACTGCCGGTGCTAGTGGACAGCTTACAACCGATATTACTTTTGAATCATTTCTCACTAACGATAATATTCAAGGTACCGATGACGATAATGACTGTCAAATAGTTAATTTTAATCAATCTTATGATGACACCCCGTTAGTGATTGCTAGTAAAAATAGTCATGACGGTCCTGACGGTGGCTGGCTGAAACAATGTGCCATATCAACCTCTAGTGTTGGTTTAGTGATAGTCGAGGATGCTGATAATGATGAAGAAAATGCTCATACCACAGAAATAGGCGGTGGTTTGGTATTAGGAGGAGCATTTAAAGACTACACAAATTCATGTCCAGTTTTAATAGATCACTTTGAGATAGATACTTTAAATGGTCAAGGTTTAACATGTGAGCCAGACACAATATCGATTAAGGCCTGTAGTAATGCTGATTGTGATCTGCTGTATAGTAATAATGTTGATGTGCAGTTACTTGTAACTAGTAGCTCTGAAGGAATATCAAACAAAATGATTACCGTGGTCGGTGGTGAAAGTGATTTTAGTTATCGCCATACGGTTGCTGAACAAGTTTCTTTAAGTATAGATAAATACTATGAATGTAGTGATGGAGAAGCAATTCCTTGTACGGTTACCTTTGCTGATGCCGGTTTTCGATTTGTTACTGATACAGGTGATTCCACTTTACCATTACAGCTTTCAGGAAAACCCTCAAATACAGGTTTTAACGCAAGCACCTTGCAAGTAGAGGCTGTTAAAACTGATGATTCTGGTGCTTGTGCGCCACTTTTGGTAACAGGCCAGTCTATTGAAATGGCGGGTAGTTATCAAAATCCGAGTACAGGATCTGAAAAAGTAAACATTTCCGGGGTTGATATTGGTACTGCGGCAAATAATATTACTTTTGATAACTTACCTTTTAGTTCAGTAGCACTAGATTTTGGTAATGCTACGCAAAATAAGGCAGAGTTTGTTTTTACTTATCCAGACGCTGGTACGACGCAACTTCATGCGCGTTATGAATTGCCTGATGATAATGGTAACTCTTCTGGAGAATATGTTACGGGTAGCTCTAATCCAATAACGGTACGCCCTTTAGGATTTTTTATCGACGTAGCTGACAACCCTGAAGCGCAAAGTGCTAGTGATAGCGTCTTTAAAAAAGCGGGGGAAGAGTTCACCACAAGTGTTAGCGCAGTAGCATGGCATGTTGATGATGACTCCAATGGCGATGGGGTGCCTGATACTAATGCGGATTTATCTAATAACAATGTGACACCAAACTTTGGAAATGAAAGTGTTGCCGATACTGTCGTTATTTCAGGTAGCATATATTTACCGAACCCAGGTACCGACGGTACATTAACAAATACTGAATTTACCAACTTTACCAATGGGGTTGCGACTAACGGCAGTGCTAATAATAAATCCATGACTTATAGCGAAGTCGGTATAGTTAGTTTTAGTGCTAATTTACAAGATAGTAAATATTTAGGCGGTAGTGATATTAGCGGCGAAGAGCCTTACGTTGGCCGATTTATTCCAGATCATTTTGCCGTGAAAAATGTTGTAGATGGTATTTTAAATGGCAGCTGTGATACAGCTAATACAACAGATTTGCCTTTTGTCTATAGTGGACAAAGGTTGACGGACAGTTCAGCAACGGGGGCATTAGGTTATTTAATTGCACCAAAAATTGTTCTTGAAGCAAGAAACTCAAATGATCAGCTAACGCAGAATTATACTGAAGATTTTATCAAATTATCATTAACTAACTTTGAGCGTTTAATGGCTGCAAGTCATACCGCCCCAAGTACGCAAATATTGGCGCCCGTTGCCGATAATAGTCAAATGGGCAAAGATGCAACTAACTTAGTACGCTTAACTGCAAATATTGATGAAGCAACCTTAGTTGGTGAAAATGGCGTTATAACCTATAGCTACAATGACGATGACAACTTTTTTTATTGGCATGAAGGAAATAGTGAGATTGCTGAATTTACCTCTGATATAGATTTATCTATGGTTTCCATTATTGATGGCGATCTTGTTGAAACTAAAGATTATGATGGCGATACGGGTAATAACCTAATTCTTACACTGCAACCTAGTGGCAAGTTAATACGCTTTGGGCGCGCTCAGCTTGAAAACAGCTATGGCCCTGATACCTCAGATTTACCGCAAACGTTGTCAGTTACTTATTATACCGCTGATGGATATATCCTGAATGAAGAAGATACTTGCACAATTTATAACTCTAGTAATATTAGCCTCACTAATATCAGTTTAGATCCTGAAAAAACACCAATAAAGAGTGCAGTGTCAGGTACATTTGCTGACGAAGAGTTGCATGGTGAAACACGCGATATTATATTAACCGCGCCAACCGTTGATTTAAATGAAAGCAATACTGGCCAAGTTTGTGTTAGTTACAGTATTTTTCCATGGTTGCAATATAAATGGGCTGTAGATGAAGATAACTTACAATGCTCATATACTGATGTAGACGGTTTATTCAATGATAATCCACACGCTATAGCAACTTTTGGACTATACCGCGGTAATGACCGAATTATCTATCAAAGAGAAGTATCGCGTTAATAGTCGTTATTTATAATAACTCGTTACTTTTTCTTTACGTTTTATCTTAAAAAAAGCAACACATTAGCGTTAGACTAAGGTATCATTATCCGATCTGTTATTCGCACGCATTCTCGCACGAATTTTCGCACACAATCAGCGTTTGCTTTATTAGTACATTACAGGACATTTTGAGCTATGTTTAAAAAAATACGCGGCATGTTTTCTAACGATCTTTCTATTGATTTAGGTACAGCCAATACACTTATTTACGTAAAAGACCAAGGTATTGTATTAAACGAGCCTTCTGTAGTTGCTATTCGTCAAGATCGTGCTGGTGGCTCTAAAAGTGTTGCTGCTGTTGGTATCGCTGCAAAAGCTATGTTAGGTAGAACGCCGGGTAACATAGAAGCTATTCGTCCAATGAAAGACGGCGTAATCGCTAACTTTTTTGTTACTGAAAAAATGCTACAACACTTTATTAAACAAGTGCATAGCAATAACTTTTTACGTCCAAGTCCACGCGTGTTAGTTTGTGTGCCTTGTGGTTCTACTCAAGTTGAGCGTCGTGCAATTCGTGAATCAGCATTAGGTGCTGGCGCAAGAGAAGTTTATTTAATTGATGAGCCTATGGCAGCAGCAATTGGTGCTGGTATGCCAGTATCAGAAGCAACAGGTTCAATGGTGGTTGATATAGGTGGTGGTACCACAGAAGTTGGTATTATTTCACTTAATGGTGTGGTTTACTCATCATCAGTACGTATTGGTGGTGACAAGTTTGACGAAGCAATTATTAATTATGTACGTCGTAACTTTGGTAGTTTAATTGGTGAAGCAACAGCAGAACGTATTAAACATGAAATTGGCTCTGCTTACCCAGGTGAAGAGTTAATCGAAATTGAAGTTCGTGGTCGTAACCTAGCAGAAGGTGTACCGCGCAGC
Organism: Colwellia sp. E2M01; assembly: GCF_018860585.1. Taxonomy (GTDB): domain Bacteria; phylum Pseudomonadota; class Gammaproteobacteria; order Enterobacterales; family Alteromonadaceae; genus Colwellia. Next base: position 156,479 of record NZ_JAHKPR010000029.1, on the reverse strand, counting down.
TTTACGTTAAACAGCAACGAAATCTTAGAAGCACTACAAGAGCCATTAACAGGTATTGTTAGTGCAATTATGGTGGCGTTAGAGCAATCTCCACCAGAGTTAGCTGCTGATATTTCTGAGCGAGGCATGGTATTAACGGGTGGTGGTGCTTTATTAAAAGACCTAGACCGTTTATTAATGGAAGAAACAGGTATTCCTGTTGTGGTTGCTGATGATCCATTAACCTGTGTTGCTCGTGGCGGCGGTAAAGCCCTTGAAATGATCGACATGCATGGTGGCGATTTGTTCTCTTACGAATAAATCAATGTTTCTTCTTTGCCATTTGGTTCAATTACCGCGTTGAAAGTACTCATTGACTAACGTCAACTCCGTGCTATCGCCTTGTACTTGAACCAAATGACTTTGAATAAAATATTGATGGATAAATAGTAATAAATTATTTGCATGTTGCTTTATTACGTATGAAAAAATAACCGACTTGAAGCCTTATAATCTAGTACTTCTACCTTGTAACATTTTATGAACCCAATATTTAATCAAGGCACATCTCCAGGGCATCGACTTATTCTGTTGCTAATCTGCTCTGCCGCTTTGATTTTTTTCGACCACAAAATGGGTAGTTTTGAAACCGCCCGTGGTTACTTACAGTCCCTAGTTAGTCCTTTGCAATATATGGCCAACGCCCCTAAACAAGTGATGAACTGGGCTTCTGAAAACCTGGTAACTCGTCAACAGCTGATGGAAGAAAACCAAGAGTATCGTGTTAACGAGCTTTTCTTTCATGAGCAATCAATGCAGCTCAGCATACTTCGCCAAGAAAATGAACGACTTCGCTCCTTGTTAGCCTCACCTGTTAGCGGTGAAAGTAAAAAAATGTTTGCTGAAATATTAGCCGTTGATAGTGACCCTTATTCACATCAAGTTGTTATCAATCGTGGCGCGAATGATGGTGTGTTTGAAGGTCAACCAGTACTTGATGAAAAAGGTATTGTTGGTCAAATACTACATGCTGGCGCGAGTAGCTCTCGTGTTATTTTAATGACTGATATTTCACATGCTATTCCCGTACGAGTGCAACGTAATGGTTTAAGATTAGTTGCTTCAGGCAGTGGTCAAATAGATAGATTAATTCATAATTTTGTTCCTCACAGTGCAGACGTTAAAGAAGGTGATTTGTTAGTCACTTCCGGCTTAGGCGGAAAATACCCGGAAGGCTACCCTGTCTCTAAGGTTGTGTTTGTACGTGCCGATGAGTCTCGAGAATTTGCAGTGATTTATAGCCAACCTATCGCCCAAATAGACAGATTACGATATATCCTATTACTTTCTAAAGAAAAAACTGTTCAGGACTCTTCTATAGGTAAAAATAATAAGTCTCAGAAAGGTAATACTAAAGAAAACGTTAAAGAAAAGAATCTTAAAAAAGAGAAAGCTAAAAAACATATTGCAGCAGGTGTAAACTAATGTTTAGTAATAACGGCATCATTATTTTACTGACTTTATTAATCGCATTAATTGCTAGTATTATGCCTATGCCACTAGGGGTTGATGTTTTTCGTCCTGATTGGGTGTTAATTATTTTAGTGTACTGGTGTTTAGCTTTGCCTAATAAAGTTAACATTGTTACCGCTTGGGTAATGGGCTTTATCCTTGATGTATTACTTGGGTCGGTGTTAGGTGTGCACGCATGTGCCATGGCGTTATCTATTTATATTGTAGTCGTTAATTTTCAAAAAATTAGAAATTTTTCTGTTTCACAACAAGCACTTATTATTGGCGTTTTATCAGCGCAATATCACCTAGTCGTATTTTGGTTGCAGCGTTTCTTAACTGATGCGGTATTCTTACCCAATTATTTATATCCTGTTATTACCTCAATTATACTTTGGCCTTGGTTGTTTTTATTACTGCGCCGAGTGCGTAGACACTTTAAAATTAAGTAGTTCGTTTAATGATGAGTTAAAAAACATCAAGTACGGTATTAAAGCGTAATAAAACATTAATGGCTGTTCTATAAACTTTCCTAAGCTCTAGCTATAACTGCAGAATATAAGATTTATGATTAACGTAACAGCAAGTTCAAATAACCCTCAGAAAAAATTAATATTAGCTTCCCAGTCACCTAGGCGTAGCGCTCTACTTGCACAACTTGGTTTTGAGTTTTCAATACAAATCAGTGATATTGATGAAACCGTTATAGATTCAGAAACTGCACATGAATATGTTTTACGTTTAGCTAAACAGAAAGCTCAACATATATTTAATCACTTGCCAGCTAATGAGCAAGAATGTAGCTTTGTATTAGGCTCTGACACCAGTGTGGTGTTTGATGGCATCATATTAGGTAAACCCACCGATGAAAAAGATTGTATTAAAACGCTATCTTTGTTGTCTAACAATCAACATCAAGTATTAACTGCTATTGCTTTAGTGGGAAAAAATCACGTACAAGGCAAGGTTGTGTTAACCGATGTGACATTTAAAACACTCAGTAAAGACGAAATTGCAGCCTATTGGTTAACAGGTGAGCCGCAAGACAAAGCTGGCAGTTATGGTATTCAAGGTATTGCTGGGCAGTTTGTTAAAAACATTAACGGTAGTTATTCAGCTGTTGTTGGATTGCCATTATACGAAACTAACAATTTATTAACTGAAGCGGGCTTTGTTGGCGCTATCAAGTGTAAAAAATAATTTAAAAATTAAGTGAAGAAAGGACTAATTATGAGCGCTGAATTATTAATTAACGTTACCCCAAGCGAAACGCGCGTTGCATTAGTTGAAAATGGTTCGTTACAAGAAGTACACATTCAGCGAGAAGCTAAACGCGGTATTGTTGGTAATATTTATTTAGGCAAAATAATCCGAGTATTACCTGGTATGCAAGCTGCTTTTGTTGATATTAAGTTAGATAAAGCCGCATTTCTTCATGCTTCAGATATTAAAAGTAAGCTGATTTTAAAGGAAGACTCTGAACAAGTACCTGATATTCGTTCTTTAGTGCATGAAGGCCAGTACATTATGGTGCAGGTGGTGAAAGACCCGTTAGGTACTAAAGGTGCACGGTTAACTACAGACATTACCGTTGCGTCTCGTTATTTGGTATTAATGCCTAATGCGCAACATGCTGGAATTTCATTACGTATTGAAGATGAAAAAGAACGTGAGCGTTTAAAAAATATTGTGAATCCGTATTGCGATGATCAACAAGGCTTTATTGTGCGTACTGCCGGTGAAGGCGCAGGTGAAATAGAGCTGCAGCATGATGCGGAGTTTTTACGTCGTGTATGGCAAAAAGTAATTACCCGTAAACAACGTAAACAAACCAAACTGCCTTTATATCAAGATTTATCTTTATCATTTCGTGTGTTACGTGATTTTGTTGGTATCAACATTGAACGGATCCGTGTTGACTCTAAACTAGCCTTTCAAGAGCTTGTTGCATTTACCGAAGAGTTTATTCCTGAATTAACGCCGTCATTAGAATACTACCCAGGTGAAAGACCTATTTTTGATCTGTTCTCAGCAGAGCAAGAAATTCAACGTGCCTTGCACCGCAAAATAGAACTTAAATCAGGTGGTTATTTAATTATTGACCAAACAGAAGCAATGACTACTATTGATATAAATACTGGTGCATTTGTTGGTCATAGAAACCTCGAAGACACAATATTTAGTACTAATATCGAAGCCACACAAGTTATTGCAAGACAGCTAAGGCTAAGAAACTTAGGGGGTATCATCATTGTAGACTTTATTGATATGCATAATGACGATCATAAACGTCGCGTGTTAAATAGTCTTGATATGGCGATGAGCAAAGACAAAGTGAAATATAGCCTACATGGTTTTTCTGCTCTAGGCTTGGTTGAAATGACACGGCAACGTACTCGTGAAAGCTTAGAGCATATTCTATGTGGAGAATGTCCGCTGTGTTCAGGGCGAGGTCACTTAAAAACAGTTGAAACTGTTTGTTTTGAAATACTCAGAGAAATTGTGCGTGTTAATCGTGCTCACGACGCGGATAAGTTCATTGTTTATGCTTCTACTGCCGTTACCGACTTCTTACAAGAAGATGAGCGCCATAATTTAGCAGAAGTTGAAGTTTTTATTGGTAAGTTAATTAAAGTACAAGCCGAACCCATGTATAATCAGGAGCAATTTGACGTTGTGATGATGTAAGTTGATGTTTACTCATCTATTTCGTAAAGGTAAATATACTGCTATGCATAAGATAGGATAACTTCAGCTTTAATGAATATTGTCGGCACTTCGAACCGTTGGTTAAATTACCTTTATAAAACAGTAGCCATTTTATTGGTACTGTTAGCAGTAGCCATTAGTGCCTTTCGTCTATTACTCCCTTTTGTTCACCATTATCAGCTCCCTCTACAAAATTATCTCAATGAACAAGCCAATAGCAATATAGTTATTGGTGACTTAAGCATGACTTGGCAAGATTTTGGCCCAAGTCTTGTGCTTGGCAATGTACAAATCATTGAGACAGACAATACCTCGGTATTTATCAAGCAACTTGAATTACAAGTCGACTTTTGGCAAAGCATTTCTCAACAAGATCTTATTTCCAAAAATTTATTTATCTCTGGCGCAGATATCGATGTTAATGAACAGCTATGGTTAGCAGCAGATGCTGATGAAATAGCGAACGATAATAGTGATGAAATGAATGATATTGATTTTATTAGTGATGTTTTTCTAAATAAAATAAAAAGATTTTCTATTCTGAATAGTCATGTAACGGTTCGCAATGAAACAATAACACGCAGTATTCGGTTGAATACATTACGCTGGGTTAATAATGGTTCTCGCCATCAAGCACAAGGTAGCGTGGTGCTTAATGAATTAAGCTCTAATAACCTCACCTTAAAACTAGACCTACGTGGTAAAAAAATAACAGGGCTTACTGGCGACGCATACTTGCAAGCGAATCATATTGATATCACACCTTGGCTAGACAATGTTTTAGTGCTTGAGGACGATAAAACAAAAAGTGATATTAACTTCTCTGCTTGGCTTGAAGTTAAAAAAAGTCAGATAAAACGTTTAAAGGTAAACTTTTCAGATAGCTATATGGCGTGGTCTTATCATGGTGATAAGCAACGACTTACCTTAGAAAAAGGGCAAGTGTTATTAGTAAAAGATAAACATGAACGCAGCTTTAATTTATACAGCACCCCGTTAACGCTTCAGTTGAACGAACAAGCAGCACAAAATTTTACGGTGATGTTAGCGAAAAATACGAATGATTTTTCATTACATTTATCTGACGTTGATTTGAGCATGATAGCTGAACTTACGCCATTAATTGTTGCTAATGAAGGGACCCGTAAATTACTCTCCGATATGAGTCTAAACGGTAAAGTAGAAGATATATATATCCGCAACGATAAATCCGGGGTGCAAGCGGTAGCAAATTTTTCAGCATTAAATAGTCGTTACAGCCATGGTATTCCCGGTTTAAAAAATGCCACGGGTCAACTTAGCTTCGTTGATAATTATTTAGCGATAGACTTTTCTGCAGAGCAGGGAAGTCTCGATTTTGATGAACTTTTTGTGCAAGCATTTCCTTATGACAAGCTTACCGGTGAATTTAATGTTGCCTTTGATAATAGTGGTTGGATACTAAATGTTGAGCAATTAGACTTCTTATCAAAAGAGATCAATTTATCAGCGCAAGTTAATGTTGAGGCACCGACAAATGATGAAGTTAATTTAGCGTTACTTGTTAACGTTAGTAATGGCAATGCGGGGCTTGTTGGGCGGTATTTACCTTTGCCGATCATGAGTGATAACTTAGTTGAATACTTAAATTCGGCGGTTGTTTCTGGTCGAGTCGAAAATGCTCAAGTACTTATTAACGGTCCTATTAGTCGTTTTCCATTTACTGATGGCAGTGGCATTTTTGTAGTGGATGCAGAGCTTAGTGATGCTGAATTTAAGTTTGTTGAGAATTGGCCCTCAATTAATGACTTTGTTGCCAACTTAAATTTCACCAATAACTCTATGTTAATTACCGGACGAGATGGTTTATTAGCAGGTTTAGACGTAACTGGAGTAACAGCAGGTATTGCTGATTTATCAGGTGAGGCAGTCCTTCTTGTCGATGCAGATATAAAATCGACTGACAGCAGTAATATTAGTCGTTTGATGAACCAAAGTCCATTACAGAATAGTGTCGGTAGTGCCTTAGATTATATAAATATTCAAGGTAAAGTCAGCGGTGACTTTTCATTGAATCTACCGTTAGATGATAGTGAACTTGGTGTTGCAACTGGCAGTATCAATTTTGATAATAATAAAGTTGCCTTACAAGCGCCGCAGCTAAATTTTAGTGACGTACAAGGTCAATTAAACTTCGCAAACGATGTGATAGATACTAAAAATATGCAGTTAATATGGCAAGGCTTGCCTGTTACATTAGATATCACAGGTAATGATCGAGACAGTTATTACCACACGGCTATTAAGCTACAAGCATTATGGCAAGAGTCTCAATGGTTGCCGTATGTTCCTGATTCTTTGCGTAGCTATACACAAGGAGAACTGCCTTGGCAGGGCGAACTATCTTTGCATCAACATCATGATGGTGGCTTTTCATACGATGCTAAATTTAGTTCAGAGTTAACCAATACTCAACTATTGCTACCAATGCCATACGCGCAAAATTCAACACAAAAGAACACATTAAATGTCAATATTCATGGTGAAGATAAGGAGTCAAAAATAGTTTTAAACTATGGTGATGAAATGCACTTTTCTGGCTTACTTAATCATGAAAATGTTACTTTTACGCGAGCTAATTTGATGTTAGGTAAAGGTAACATGGTATTGCCGAACGATGGTTTTCATATAACCACCAAATTAGACTACGTTGATTTTGCACAATGGCAAATATTAATTAGTGACATTCTTGATAGCCACGAGCCAAAAACAATAGATAATGAGCAAGCCAACACGCAACCTCTTTTAGCTAAGCCAACCCGTATTCGCGGCACAGTAGGGCAATTGAACATTCTTGGACAGGCGCTTAATCATGTAACCTTTAATTTGTTAGAAAAGCCAGAGTGGCAGTTATTATTACTTGATTCTACAGAGACACGAAGTCAAATAAAAATATACCCAGATTGGTTAGCGCAAGGGGTCGATATTAATGCTGAATTTTTGAAATTACCGCAACATGAAAAAGTGGTCGAAAACGAACAAAATATTAACCCTAACTTAAACGTTGATACAACCACATCACCATTATTATCAATTGAGCTTATGGGGCCTCAGCCATTAGAGTCTTCTTTAATAGATAAAGAGGAAAACGATAGTATTTTTGCCAATATGCCCCCGATAAAGTTTCATTGTGATAGCTGCAGTATCGGCTCACTTAACTTAGGTGTAGTTGACTTTACTGTTAAGCGAGCTAACGAAGATACTATTGAATTTAATAATTTTACGGCATCACGCAATAAAACTAAGTTAAACCTTAATGGTCGTTGGCGGCATAATAAAGATGAGTCAACAACGACATTAACAGGGCGCTTAGACGTTGATGATGTAGAAAGTGAACTCAAAGCGATGGGTTATGCATCTATTATAAAAGACAGTGGTGCTACAGTTGATTTAGATCTTAATTGGCCAGGTGGTTTACATGACTTTTCAGTCAATCATTTAGATGGCACTGTACATGGTCGACTTGATGATGGTTATTTGGCAGAAGTGAGCGATAAAGCTAGACTGTTTTCCGTACTGAGTTTGCAATCATTAGTACGAAAATTAACGCTCGATTTTCGTGATATTTTCAGTGATGGTATGTTCTATAGTAATATTCAGGGTCACTATCAACTAGAGCAAGGCTTACTTAAAACCAATGATACCGAAATGAACGGTACCGCGGGTAACTTGTTTATGACGGGACATACCAATTTGGTAACAGGTGAACTTGACTATGATATGTCATACAAACCTAATTTAACCTCTAGTTTGCCGGTACTTGCTTGGATAGCGACATTAAACCCTGTAACATTTCTTGCTGGCGTGGCCATAGATCAAGTGATCAAATCACAGGTTGTCTCAGAATTTAACTTTAAACTTACAGGCTCTATTGAGGATCCCGACTTTAAAGAGGTCGATCGAAAAAGTAAGAGCATTAGTGTAGACACCGCGCTGCCTATTGCTGATAGTCAACAAACTAATCTACCTAACCCGTTATCTAAAGAATTATTGATGATAAGTACGCCTGAGAATAACAAGCCAGCACTGGAAACATCAGCTGAAACTACACCAGAAAATATAACAAGTGGGGAAAATGACATTGAGTAACGCTACCGTTATACCTCAGTCTAAGCTCAGGCTAAGCGCAATACAGTTATCGTCAGCGACAAATGTTACGACTAACCTAGCCAGTATTGCTGATATTTTAGAAAAAATTACTCAGTGTAAAAATAATGATATAAACCATGATACTGTTGATCATTTAGTCGTGTTACCTGAATGTTGTTTGTATTTTGGTGGAAAAGACAGTGATCAACTCGCCCTAGCAAAAAGCACAAGTAGTCAAGAAGGAAGCAAAGACAATAAGCTTTGTCTCGCACTGGCTGAATTGGCGCAACGTTTTCAGGTGTATTTAGTTGCTGGTACCATACCTATTTTATCTGCATCAGGACAACAGTTTACTAACAGCAGCTGTATATTTACTCCTGATGGTAAATTAATCGGGCAATACGATAAAATACACCTCTTTGATGTTACCGTAAGTGATAATACTAAAAGCTATTGCGAATCACGATATACTCAAGCAGGTAAAGAAATAAAAGTAATAGAAACTCCGTTAGCTGCTATTGGTTTATCGGTTTGTTTTGATTTACGTTTTCCGAGTTTATTTCAACAATTAACTGAAGCTGGCGCGGCTATTATAACCGTGCCCAGTGCATTTACTAAGGTAACAGGTAAGGCGCACTGGCAAACACTATTACAAGCCAGAGCGATTGAAAATCAAGTATATATAATAGCTGCAGGGCAAGAAGGTGTTCATGAAAATGGCCGTGAAACTTGGGGGCATTCAATGATCATTAATCCTTGGGGCGAAATAGAACAAACTATAGAAACAGGTGTAGGTTATATTAGTGTTGATTATCAACCACAAGAAATAACACGTATACGGCAATCTATACCGTTAAAAAGCCCCTTTATAACTACCTTAGCTAGTAATACATCGCTGAATAAATGATAGTCATTTTATTCAAATTAAAGAACAGAACAAAACGATAAGTAGAGCGCAGAGCAAATGAATAGTGTTGAAAAATCTTTATTAAGTGACAGTCAAATAGATGATGACATTTTAGCAAAAACCTTAAAAAGTATGATGAGCAGACAAGTTGATTATGCGGATTTATATTTTCAAGCCAGCCAACATGAAACCTGGGTTTTAGAAGATGGTATTGTTAAAGAAGGGTCGTACAATATTGAACGTGGTGTTGGTGTTAGAGCTATCTCAGGTGAAAAAACAGGTTTTGCTTATTCTGATGATATAACTCCAGCGGCTATTCAACAGGCTGCAGATGCAGCAAAAGGTATTGCTGATAGCGGCACTGGCGCAACGGTTAAAGCATTTAGTCGTCAATCACCTATTCAAGTATATCAATCGGTTGAGCCACTTGGCAGCTTAACGCAAGAGCAGAAAATTGATTTGCTGCATCAAGTTGAAGCCCATGCTCGCCAAGTTGATAGCCGCGTTACTCAAGTTATTGCAAGTTTGTCAGGTGTATACGAAACCGTGCTCGTTAGTGCTAGCGACGGTACTTATGGTACAGATATTCGTCCATTAGTTAGACTTAATTGCTCGGTATTAGTGGAAGAAAATGGTAAACGTGAACGCGCTAGTGCCGGCGGTGGAGCACGTACCGATTACAGTTACTTTTTTGAGATAGCAGAAGGGGATAACAAGCCACGTTACCTAGCTTATGCTGAAGAGGCTGTACGTCAGGCATTAGTTAACATTGTTGCCATTGAAGCACCTGCAGGTACATTCCCGGTAGTTTTAGGGGCAGGTTGGCCAGGTGTTTTATTACACGAAGCCGTAGGTCATGGCTTAGAAGGTGACTTTAACCGCAAAGGCTCGTCAGCATTTTCGGGTAAAGTAGGGCAAAAAGTTGCCTCAGAGCTTTGTACCATTGTTGATGATGGTACTTTACCTAACCGTCGTGGTTCAATTTCAATTGACGATGAAGGTACACCAGGGCAATACAATGTACTTATTGAAAATGGTATTTTAAAAGGCTATATGCAAGATAAGCATAATGCTGGCTTAATGGGTGTAAAGCCTACAGGTAATGGCCGACGTGAATCGTATGCGCATTTACCTATGCCACGTATGACCAATACATACATGCTAGCGGGAGAGTCTAGCCCAGAAGATATAATTAAGTCGGTTAAAAAAGGTATTTATGCACCTAACTTTGCTGGCGGGCAAGTGGATATCACCTCAGGTAAATTTGTATTTACTAGCTCGGAAGCTTACTTAATTGAAGACGGTGAAATTACCACTCCAGTAAAAGGCGCGACGTTAATTGGTAACGGCCCTGAAGCGATGAAGCGCATTAGTATGGTTGGTAATGATTTAAAACTTGATGGTGGTGTTGGTGTTTGTGGTAAAGACGGACAAAGCATCCCTGTTGGTGTTGGCCAACCTACTTTAAAAGTTGATGGTATGACAGTTGGTGGAACACAGTAAAAATTGAGTTTTAATTAAAACTATTTGATCAAAAAAGCTTAACGAGTACGCTCTTTTAACAGAGTTTGTTAAGCTTTTTTATCGTTTAGTTATTAACTTAGCAGTTGCTCACTTTATTTTAGGCGTTTTCTTTCAAGTAAGTGAATAAGTTTTTATAATGCTTACCAAGTTTTTCAGCTTTGACTTCTTTCGCGGCATGGCGAATTAACTGCTTGATTTTTTGACGTTCAATATTCGGAAACTCAACAATTAACGCTTCAACAGCATCATTGCCTTGTTCGATTAATTCATCTCTTATCGCTTCAAGACGTACAAATTTAGCCGTTTCTTGCTGATGCTTATTGGCCATTACTTCAATCGCATGATGAATTGGCTCAAGATCAGTTTCTAATAATATTTTAGCTGTATGACGAATGTGACGACGTAACGCTTCATGCTTATTTTTGATTTTATCAGCAACAACCATGGCATCTTTTAAGTCATCCGTTAATGGTAAGCGACTACGTTGATGCTTCGACATTTCAATAATACTTTGCGCAAAATCTTGTAATTGATGCATTTCACGCTTTATTTCTGTTTTACTTTTTAACTCTTCTTCTAAAGATTCGTCGATATCGTTGGCTGACTGGGGCATAATAATGTCTAATAGCATGTTAAAATAAATAATAATTACATTTATTATATCACTAAAATTAAAATATTCTAAGTTGCCGATTTATCCTAAGCGAAAATATTTATTCTAAGTGAAGCGAAACTCACAGTTCACGCCTCAATAGCCTTAGCACTATTTTCCCCAAAGACGCACTAACCTTATTACCCTTATAACCAGGAAGTAGAAAACAATATGACCCAAGCCTCTAAATCGCATGATCCTATAACTAATCAACTTAGCGAAGTTAAAGAACGTGTTGCCAAAGTTCTTGAATTAGCTAAATCACTTGGCGTAGATGGCGCTGAAGTCGCGATGAGTCGCCAGCAAGGGTTAAGTGTTAGCACACGCATGGGCGAAGTTGAAAATGTTGAATTTACCAACGATGGTGGCTTAGGTATTACAGTCTATCGTGAGGGCCGAAAGGGCAGCGCCTCAACCGCTGATTTATCGGAGCAAGCGTTAACTAAAGCGGTTACTGCAGCGGTTAATATTGCTAAATATACCTCGGTAGATGACTGCTCAGGTTTAGCTGATAAAGCATTATTAGCCATGAACCCTGTTGACTTAGATTTGTATCACCCGCATGAAATAAGCACACAAGAAGCAATTGAATTAGCGAAAAGCTGTGAAGAAAGTGCATTGTCGGTTGATGCACGTGCAGGGCAGTCTGATGGCGCTAGTCTTGATACTTTCTCGGGCTTTAAGGTATACGGAAACAGTCATGGCCAATTAGTTGGTTATCCAAGTACACGTCATAGTTTAAGTTGCGTGATGATCGCAAATGATGGCGACGACATGGAGCGTGATTATGCTTATACCGTAAACCGTGATTTTGCTTTATTGGAAAGTGCTGAAAGTGTTGGTAAACAAGCAGCCCAAGAAGTGCTTGCTCGTTTAAAGCCGCAGACACTTGCTACGGGTAAAGTGCCGGTTTTATTTAGAGCTGATATTGCCAACACTATTTGGGGACATTTTATCTCAGCAATTAGTGGCGGCAACTTATATCGTAAATCATCTTTCTTATTAGATGCGATTGGTAAAGATGTTTTTCCTAACTTCTTAAATATTAGTGAACGCCCACATATTGCCAAAGCTTTAGCTAGTAGTGCATTTGATAATGAGGGGGTATTAACCCAAGATCGAGATATTATTACTCAAGGAGCATTACAAAGTTATCTACTTACTAGTTACTCAGCACGTAAATTAGGACTTACCAGTACTGGGCACGCGGGAGGAATTCACAACTGGTTAGTTGATGCGCAAGGTCATGATGGCAGTTTTGATGCGATGTTAAAAGCCTTAGGTACTGGCTTATTAGTGACAGAGTTAATGGGTCAAGGCGTTAACGTAGTGAATGGCGATTACTCGCGCGGTGCTGCAGGTTTTTGGGTTGAAAACGGTGAAATAGCATATCCTGTCAGTGAGATAACTATTGCAGGTAATTTAGCGCAAATGTTTAAAGGTATTGTTGCTGTCGGTAGTGATACAGATTTACGCGGTAGTATTCGTACAGGCTCTATATTGATTGATGAAATGCAAATAGCAGGGCATTAGGTGCTTTGAATATTCAGAGACTAGGCCCTAGTGCCTAGTCTCTAGTGCCTAGTATCTAGTACCTAGTATCTAGTACCTATTTTCTAGTCTTAACCTTAAGTTAGCAATAACGTTGCGGTACCTAAGAAGGCAAATATACCTACCACATCGGTAACGGTTGTTAAAATAACACTACCAGCGAGAGCAGGGTCTATTTTAAGGCGCTTAAGTATCAAGGGAATACATACTCCCGCAAGACCAGCAGCGACCATATTCATTAACATGGCAAAGGCGATAACCCCACCTAACATTAAGTCTTGTTTCCAAACAGCCACCACAGTACCAATTAATGTAGCCCAAATAACCCCATTTAAAAAGCCAACGGCAACTTCTTTACTTAATAACGAACGAGCATTACTCTCACCGACATGTCCTAACGCCATACCACGAATAACAAGGGTTAAAGTTTGATTACCGGCTACGCCACCCATGCTTGGTACAAGTGAATTTAACACCGCTAATATAGCAAGCTGTTGAAATACTCCTTCAAACATACTGGTCACGGCAACAGCAAGTATCGCGGTAATAAGATTAACGCCTAACCATACTGAACGTTGTTTAGTGCTTTCAATCACTGGTGCAAAAGTATCGGCTTCGCCATCTAAACCCGCCATACTCATCATCGAGTGTTCAGCGTCTTCACGAATAATATCAATCACATCATCAATAGTGATACGACCAAGTAAGTGGCCTTCTTCATCTATAACTGGTGCAGAAAACCAGTCGTGACGTTCAAATAATTGTGCAACATCTTGCTCACTCATCTGTGCTTGTACCGCTTCTATTTCCTCATTGATCAAGCTAGAAACTATAACGTCTGCTTTAGCGGTAACTAATGCTGCAATAGACACCGCCCCTCTAAACTTATTTTGACGATTTACAACATAGAAGGAGTCGGTGGAGTCAGGTAAATTACCTTTTAAACGTAAGTATCTTAATACTACATCTACCGTTACGTCAGGGCGTAATGTAATGGTATCGGTATTCATGATACCGCCAGCGGTATCTTCTTCATAAGATAATGCTGTTTCGACGCGACTACGATCTTGCTCGTCCATCGAGTTTAGTACTTCGTTGTAAATACTGTCTGGTAGGGTACGTAATACTTCAGCTAAATCATCAACGTCCATGCCTTCGGCAACGGCAGCGAGCTTTTCAGGTCGCATACTTTTAAGAATACCTTTACGTACTTCTTCATTGAGCTCTTCGAGAACATCACCATGGAATTCAGGGTCGATAAGCTGCCAAAGTACAGGACGACTTTTAGAGGTTGATGACTCTAAAATGAGAGCTAAGTCATAAGCGGGCATGTGTTGCAGTAATTTTCGTACATAGACGAACATACCACTACCAAGGGCTTCATGAATTTGTTGTAGTCTGGTTTGATTGTATTCTTGTTCTGATACTTCAGGCATAACGATTCTGCTTCCTTAAATTCCCTTTCATAGCTAACTATTTATAGCAACGCTATGCGGGGATATTTTATGATGAAAAAGAAAACAGCTTTCTTTGGAGAGTAGCTGATTAACCAATTGTGCATTTTATTACATTTGTTTTGACGTGTTTGTGACAGTGTTTAACAAATGTAATGTAATTGTTATAAGTTTATCGTAACTTAGGTAAACTATCAGCTTTTTTATCTGAGAGATGCACGTTAATGAAGCAAAAAACTTGTGATTAATGGTAGCGAAGTAACTAAGGGAGTTATTCCGCTTCGTCAAACTTGTCTGAAATAAGCTTGCATATTTCTGTTAATGCCATTTGTGCATCTTCACCTTCAGCAGTAATATTTACTACTTTTCCTTGGCCACCAGCGAGTAACATTAAGGTCATTATGCTGCCTGCATCAGCTTTTTTACCGTCTAGTTCGACAGTGATTTTTGCCGAGAATTTTTGGCTAAGCTGTGCTAATTTAGTTGCTGCTCGGGCATGTAAACCGAGTTTGTTGCATATAGTTACTTGTCGAGATAGTACCGTCATTTGTTCGCTCGCCTTGTCGATTACTAGGTTGATTTTACATTAATATCTCTATGATGTGTCTGGATATCTTTACGTTCTTTACGGAAATTCTTAGCTAACATTTCGGCGATATAAACAGATCTATGTTTGCCACCAGTACAACCTATGGCTATGGTAACGTAGCTGCGGTTATTTCGTTCTAAATGAGGTAACCAAGTCACCATAAAACTATTTATTTGCCATATAAATTTGGTCACTATGGCTTGGCTTCCTAAAAAGTCTTGCACTTCTTGATCTGTCCCTGTTTTACCTTTTAGTGAATTTTCCCAAAAAGGATTAGGTAAGAACCTGGCGTCAAATACGTAATCAGCGTCAACCGGAATGCCATGTTTAAAACCGAAAGATTCAAACACCAACACCATAGAGCCGGTTTTTTTACCGAGAATACGCTCTCGCACCAGATCGGCTAATTGGTGTGGAGTAAGCTGTGTAGTATTAATATATAAGTCAGCAGTAGTTGAAATAGGCTCTAGTAATTTTTTTTCTAATGCAATTGCCTGATCTAACGCCATATTTTCACGAATAAGTGGATGCAAGCGACGCGTTTCACTAAAACGGCGAATTAAGTCTTTATCATCAGCATCTAAAAATAGCGTGTTAACGTCTACAGCTTTGGGTAAGTAGGCAATTATTTCAGGTATGTCTTGCGAGTCTTTCGGTAAGTTACGTACATCTAAGCTTACCGCGACGTTTTCATAATCATTAATTACTGTGTGTGTAAGTGCAGGTAGTAGGTTAATTGGAATATTATCAACACAATAATAACCAAGATCTTCTAATACGCGTAACGCTACTGATTTACCTGATCCTGAACGACCGCTGACAATAATTAGTTTCATGTAATATTTCCGAATGCCTTATTCTCTAATGTTTACCTAACAGCAAAGAATAGGTTGTGGCGTTGATTTTATTTGCCACTATTTTAACTCTAGGTTAAGTGTAGCTTAGTTTGTTTAAACTGTTAGCTAGTTTGTTGGATGAGCTTATAGAGTGATTGATCATCAATACACTTACGAACCTGTTTAATTATTTTCTTGTCACTAAATAGCTTGGCAATATTCTGCAATGTATCTAAATGCTCTTGGCAACTGTTCTCAGGTACAAAGAGGGCAATAAAAATGTCGACATCTCTATTGTCTATTGCGTCAAAGTTAATAGCTGTTTCAGTGGTGATTAATACCGCAACGGCTTTGCTGGTATTAGGTAAGCGCCCATGAGGGATAGCAATCCCATTACCTATGCCTGTACTACCCATTTTTTCTCGTTCGAGTAGGCTAGTTAATAACTCATCTTCATCAATATCTGGCACGTGTACGGCAGCGAGTTGACAAATTTTTTCTAAGATACGTTTTTTACTGGTTACGTCGACATCACAACTAGTACAGTTGCTCGTTAATATTTCAGATAATTGCATAATGGTATTTAGGCGAGTAATAGTTTTTAGGCGCGCGCTAGTCTAATTCATTTAGTCTTGCGCGCCTACTTTAAGTTGCTTTAATTGCTTTTAAAGCGCTTTATCGATTTAACAAGCTCAGTTTAATGGTGTGCAACTTTGCCTTTATACTTAAGGATTTGCCTATCGAGTTTATCAACTAAGGTATCGATTGAAGCGTACATATCAGTATTAACACCGGAAGCAAACACTTCGCTACCGTTCATATGTACTGTTGCTTCTGCTTTTTGGTCAAGCTTTTCTACGGTAAGTACTACGTGTACATTATTGATGTGATCAAAGTGCCTTTCTAACTTAGAAAACTTTGAGTCTACATATTCCCGTAAGGAATTAGTTACTTCAACATG
The DNA here is from genome assembly GCF_018860585.1 of Colwellia sp. E2M01. GTDB lineage: Bacteria > Pseudomonadota > Gammaproteobacteria > Enterobacterales > Alteromonadaceae > Colwellia. The sequence goes on along the minus strand of NZ_JAHKPR010000029.1, from coordinate 139,677 downwards.
ATGTCCAGAAAGATTGATATTCATTAGCATAATCCTTTTATAATAAACTTTTACGTTGATTTGACGGCGGTATAGCTAATGATTCTCGATATTTAGCTATAGTACGACGTGCGACGTTAATTCCCTGCTCGGCTAATAACTCTGCCATTTTACTATCACTTAACGGTTTAGCAGGTGTTTCCGCTAAGATAAGCTTTTTAATTAAGGAGCGTATGGCAGTAGATGAGCATTCTCCGCCGTTTTCTGTACTCACATGGCTTGAGAAGAAGTATTTTAATTCAAAAATACCACGTGGAGTATGCATATATTTTTGGGTAGTTACACGCGATATGGTTGATTCGTGCATGTCTACTGCTTCTGCTATGTCGTTTAATACCATAGGACGCATTGCTTCGGCACCGTGCTCTAAAAATCCTTGTTGACGCTGTACAATACAATTAGAAACTTTAAGTAAGGTGTCATTACGAGACTCTAAACTTTTAATAAACCATTTCGCTTCTTGTAAATTTGCGCGAATAAATTGACCGTCGTCAGTAGACGACTTCATGGTTTTTGACATAGCGGCATATTGTTTGTTGATTGATAACTTTGGTGCGGTGTCTGAGTTTAACTCAACCACCCAACGACCATTTTTTTTCTCAACAGTCACATCAGGAATAACATATTGGTCATCACTTTTGGCAATAACATCACCCGGACGAGGATTCAGGCTTTGAATTAAACGCATAACCTCGCGCAGTTGATCTTCTTTTAACTTGGTTTTACGCATTAATTGGCGATAATCTCTATTGCCAAGTAAATCGATATAGTCTTTGATGATTAACTTACTTTCGGCAAGGTAAGGCGTGTCTGCATTAAATTGATTTAATTGAATCAGTAAACAATCAGGAATTGAGCGAGCTGCGACACCAATTGGGTCAAACATGTTTATTCGTTTTAATACTGCTTCGACTTCATCAAGCTCTAAGTCCTCAGTGCCAACACTCTCTAAAATTTCTTCTGGAGATACTGTTAAATAGCCGGCGTCATCAACGGCTTCAATAATCGCGATAGCGATAGTTTTGTCAGTATCTGAAAAAGGCGTTAATTCCATTTGCCATAATAAATGGCCTTGAATGGATTCTGTAGTTTCACCTTGATAAGTGTAATCGTCTGCAGGGCTACTTACTGCACCAGTATTTGACACGCCAGCGCTGTAGCTTTCTTCCCATGTAGTATCAATGTTTAGCTCTTCTGGAATGTCGCTCTTTTCCATGGCTTCAGTGGTCGATATTTCATCAATATTGGCTGATTGATCTTCACTACCATCGTTTTTATTTTGCTCCGATGAGTCACTGGTATTGGCAGAAAAAGCGTCTTCGAGGTTATTTTTTTCAGCCGTATTCTCATTTTGGGCTCTTTCGTCGACTTCAAGTAGTGGGTTACTCTCTAATACTTCTTGAATTTCTTGTTGTAACTCTAACGTTGATAGCTGCAAAAGCTTGATCGCTTGTTGCAACTGTGGCGTCATTGTTAAGTGTTGTCCAATACGGAGTTGAAGAGTTGGGCGCATCTAGGTTCTATTTTTTCCTGTCTATCTAATAAATATTACTAAGGTAATTACTTTAAGTCAGTATAGTTTTAGTAACTATAGCGTGAATTGTTCACCAAGGTATACATCTCTTACTTTTTGATTAGCAAGAATTTGATTTGCATCGCCTTGTGCAATAATTTCACCGTGGCTTACTATGTAAGCGTGTTCACAAACGTCCAGTGTTTCTCTAACATTATGATCGGTGATTAATACCCCGATCCCTCTTTTCTTTAATTGTATGATGATTTTTTTGATGTCGCCAACGGAAATAGGGTCAACACCTGCAAAAGGCTCATCCAATAAAATAAACTTTGGATCAGCGGCTAATGCTCTAGCAATCTCAACGCGGCGACGTTCTCCACCTGACAAACTCATACCGGTATTGTCTTTAATATGACAAATATGAAACTCTTCAAGTAGATGTTCAAGCTTTTCTGCGCGTTGTACTTCATTTAATTCTTTACGTGTTTGTAATATCGCCATGATATTGTCAGTAACAGTGAGCTTTCTGAAAATAGAGGCTTCTTGCGGTAAGTACCCAATACCACTGCGTGCTCTTTCATGCATAGGTGATAGTGTTAAGTCTTTGCCATCAAGTACTATTGCGCCATCGTCATTAGGAACTAAGCCTACAATCATATAAAAAGAAGTGGTTTTACCTGCACCATTAGGACCTAAAAGCCCAACGATTTGTCCAGCGTTAACTTCTAAGCTGACATTTTTTACTACTTGTCTGCTTTTATACGATTTAGATAAGCCGTCGGCAATGAGCGTACTTATTGGCGCTGCTTTTTCTACAACGTCTGACCCTGTAGTTTTAGTGTTAGTTGCCATTGTTTTCGCCTTTGTTATCAGTTACTACTTCAGATGTTTCCTGTGTTGTAACTTCTGTGGCTGACTCTACTTTAGGTTTTTCATGTGCCTCTTGTTGTTTTTTCAAAATAGTAGGCTGTAATACGGTGGTAATAGATTGATTTTCAGCGCTTTTCGCTTCGAGTTTTTCACTTAATGTATTGAATGTGATTAACTCACCGCTTACTTCACTACCCGCTTGCTTTACCAGTGCATTTCCTGAAACAGTAATGATGTTAGAGTCTGGGGTGTAGGTTATTTCATCGGCTTGTAAAATAATGATATTGCCATCTTCTAATTCTTGTTGAAAAACAGCCGGTTTACCTTTAGCTAAATAAGTATCTGATTTCTCATTAGTGGTTTTATCAACACTACTAAACACTTTTACAAGGTCAGCAGATATTGAAATAGAGCCTTGACGAATACTCACCTTGTCTAAGTAGCTAGCTATTTTATTTTTAAGATCCGCAGATTGACGCTGGGATTTAATGGTTATTTCTTCATTTAAATCATTTTTAGCAGCGTGCGTTGTAGGTAATAATAAAAGGCTACAAGTAACAACGAGTACTTTACTGGTTGTTTGCAAACTGAGGTTTAAGTACTTGTTTAATTTAACTTTCATCATATTTCTTATAAATAGTGCGTTCATGCTGAGTAAGAGTCATTTGTTTGGTGTTTAAATCGATAATTAGTCCTGATCCATACATGGTAAAGTCTTTTCCAACAACTACAACCGCTTGATCAGAACTAATGATATTTGTTTTTAAGTCTAAAGCGATAGCTTTACAATGAATTTCTTTAATTAAACTATTAATGTCAGTTGCGGCTATATGCACCTGAGTTTTAAGTTCAACACGATTATCTTTATAAAGCGTGGCTTCTTTTGCACTCACAGTCCATGGTGTGGCGTTTTGCTGCGGATATAATATGTAATTTGGTCGTTCAAAATAACTGACTTCTAAATCGGCATAATGCTCCATTCTTTCCGCATCAATAGTATGTGTTAAATCACCTATGTCATTATAAATTTTACTTTCTAACTTTTCGGCAATAAAGTTAGGTCGTTGTTCATCAACAATTAAACTGTCATTATCAACACTGGAGCTGCGCCACTCAATAACACCATAAACTAGCGCACTAAGTAGTAAAACAAATAGCGTAATGCTATTTAATCGATTCATACACTAGCGCCTTTAGCATAAGCTAACGTACCTTGGCTTTGCATTATTAAATCACATACTTCTCGCACAGCACCAAAACCACCATTGGTATAAGTTATGTGATCTGCACCATTTAATACTGCTGGATGGCCATCAGCGACACAAATACCTAAACCTACCGCTTGTATACAAGCTAAATCTGGTACGTCATCGCCAATATAGGCAACTTCACTAATATTTATTGTTAATTGTTTAGTGAGTTCAGTTAGTGCCGGTAATTTGTCTTCTTGACCTTGGATTATGTGTTCTACATTTAAAGCACTCATACGATTAGCGACAATAGCTGAATTTCTACCTGTAATAATAGCAACGGCTACGCCGCTAGCACCTAAAGCTTTAATCCCAAAGCCATCTTTAGTGTGAAAGGCTTTTAATTCTTCGCCGTCGTTACCTAAATATATTCTGCCGTCAGAAAATACCCCGTCAACATCGCAAACAAGTAACTTTATTTGTTTGGCTTTTTCTAAAATACTATTTTCTACATTACCGTATAGGGTATTCATTAAAGGACTCCAGAACTTAACAAATCATGCATATTCATTGCACCAACCGGTTTATTGTTATCATCAACTATAATCAAACCGTTAATTTTTTTATCTTCCATTATTTTTAATGCTTGAGCAGCTAGCATATCACCTTGTGCGACACGAGGGTTATGCGTCATTACAGTGCTGATACTATCACTATGAATGTCTATACGACTATCTAATACTCGACGTAAATCACCATCGGTAAATAAACCGACAAGCTGTTGCTCATCGTTGATAATAGCGGTCATACCTAAACCTTTTAATGACATTTCAACTAAAGCATCTTTAATAAAAGCGTGCTCAGATACTGTTGGTACACGTTCATCTTTGTGCATTATATCACTAAGGCGTAATAATAAACGTTTACCTAAACTACCACCAGGGTGAGATAAGGCGAAATCATCAGCGGTAAAGCCGCGGGCATTTAATAACGCTACGGCCAATGCGTCACCCATTACCAAGGTTGCGGTGGTACTTGATGTTGGCGCTAAACCTAATGGGCAGGCTTCTGCCGAAACTTTAATGCAAATATGGGTGTCAGCTAACTTGGCTAATGTTGAATTGCTATTGCCCGTCATGGCGATTAATTTTGCGCCAATACGTTTAATAACAGGTGTTATTGCAAGTACTTCGTGGGTTTCACCAGAATAAGAAATAGTTAATACGACATCGTTGGCGGTGATCATGCCAAGATCACCGTGACTTGCTTCGCCAGGATGAACAAAAAATGATGGTGTGCCAGTACTTGCTAGCGTGGCTGCTATTTTGCCACCAATATGGCCAGACTTTCCCATACCAATAACAATGACACGGCCTTTGCAGTTATACATAAACTGACAAGCAAGCTCAAAACTGTCATCAACAAATTGTATTAATTCGCTTATCGCTTGTTGTTCAATTTCAATAACTGTTTTTGCTAAAGCTTTAAAATTTTGCATAGTCATTAATTTATATTAGTTTTATTGTGATAATTGGCTGAAAAGTAATACTTGATAAGCGATAAAGCTTAACAGTAATAATCCACCTTTGGCACGGGTTATTCTAAACGCACCTGCTTTGCGACTAAAACATAAAAGAAGTAACAAAAAGGTAACACCTAACATGTAAGGTGCGTCTCTACTTGCTGCTAAGGGGTCAATATTCCCCGGCACAATAAGCCCCGCTAGTGGTAATACCGCTAAAATATTAAATATATTTGAGCCTATAATATTACCTAAAGCTAAGTCGTCTTCTTTTTTAATTATACTCATAATGCTAGCCGCTAGCTCAGGTAAGCTAGTGCCAATTGCTATAATCGTAAGGCCTATAACTAAATCACTAATGCCAAATGCTTTAGCAATAAACACTGAGGAATCTACCAAAAAGCTTGCGCTTAGTGGTAATACAATCATACCAACGGTTAACCAAAGTAATGATAGCTTCATGTTCACAGCTTCGGCAACCTCACTTTCTGCTTCAAGGATTAACGGATCATCACTCGGTTTTCCTTTAGTTTTCTTTAACGTAATAACAAGTAATGTGATGATATAAATAGCAAAACCAACTATTAATATAACACCCTCAATAAAGCTAAAGTTATTATCAATTAATAACCAGTAGCCTAGCACCGTTACCGCTATAATTAAGGGTATTTCACGTTTTATCGTTTGTGATGAAACCGTTAAGGGTTGAAGTAAGGCCGTAATACCAAGCACTAAAGCTATATTAGTAATGTTAGAGCCTATAGCGTTACCGATAGCGGTATCTGGATTACCTTGTAATGAAGCTGTTGCAGCGACCATCATTTCAGGAGCTGAAGAGCCCATAGCAACAATGGTTAAACCGATAATCATCGGGGAAATACCTAAGTTTCGAGCTAAAGATGAAGCTCCAAAAACGAATTTATCTGCGCTCCATACTAAAGCGACAAGGGCAATAAGTAGTATAAATATTTGTTCTAGCATTAATCACTCCGTAGTGTACCAAGTTCACTAAGTTACTCCTAACTCAGATAAAATTGGTTTAAGGGTAAATTGTTACTGGTTGTGAAGCAAAAGAGAAGTAAATAATACTAACAAAACCAAAAAAATTCGTATTTGGCTTACTTTTACACTAAAACCAAGCTTTTCTTAGGTTTTGTTCATTGATTCTTACATTTATTAGGACTTAATCTGTTTATTTCTAATGAACAATTTTTATGGGTCAGGTAAAATCACTTTCTCTTTACGATAATTATTATTGCAGGTTTAGGTCGTAACTTAGAACATAACTTAGGTTATAAACTCGGTTGTTATTTAAAGAAGACTTCTTGCAATGCATTAACTCATAAAAAACAGTGACGTTAAATGATGACAAGCGCTATGCCAGACACAAAATTGGTTGAAATTGAAAATCTTACTTTTAAACGAGGTGAGCGAGTCATTTATGACGACATCAGTTTGTCTATCCCTAAAGGTAAAGTTACCGCTATTATGGGGCCAAGTGGCATTGGTAAAACGACCTTGTTACGGTTAATTGGTGGCCAAATTAAGCCTGAAAGCGGCACTATACTTTTTAAAGGTAAAAATATTCCAGCGTTGTCACGCAATGACTTATATGAAACACGTAAGCAAATGAGTATGCTGTTTCAAAGTGGCGCCTTATTTACTGAAATGAGCGTGTTTGACAATATCGCCTTTCCTATTAGAGAACATACGCAATTATCTGAAGCAATCATTGAAAAAATAGTATTAATGAAACTTGAAGCAGTAGGTTTACGTGGCGCAAAAGATTTACAGCCTAGTGAACTTTCTGGCGGGATGGCACGTAGAGTAGCATTAGCAAGAGCAATTGCGTTAGACCCTGAACTGATTTTATATGACGAGCCTTTTGCGGGGCAAGATCCTATTTCAATGGGCGTAATTGTCCGCTTAATTCGATCACTAAGTGATGCTTTAGGGCTAACTTCTGTGGTCGTATCTCATGACGTACCTGAAGTAATGAGCATTGCTGATTATATTTATATTGTCGCCGAAAAGAAAATTATTGGTCACGGTACGCCAGAGCAAATACGCTTAGATTCATCACCTCTAGTTCAGCAATTTGTGAAAGGGGAAGCTGATGGTGCCGTTCCATTTCATTATGAAGCACCTGATTATCGTGGTGAACTTATTAAGACTGTTACCGAGGGCTTACGTTAAATGGCGTATGTTAACAAGGCAAACATACAGAGTGACCAGTCCCACAATTATATTTTTCTAGGTAATAAATAGTGAAGCAATTACGTTTTTTAGGTAAAGAAACTATCGCGTTAATAAGTGGTCTAGGTCGTGCTGTTATTTTATTGATATCGGCTTTATTGCATGTGCCTAATGTACGTAAAGGTACACCACTTTTACTACAGCAATTATACAGTGTAGGTGTTTTATCATTACTAATCATAATGGTTTCAGGAACCTTTATTGGCATGGTACTAGCTTTACAAGGATATACTATTCTTGTCGGTTACGGCGCTGAAGCAAGTTTAGGACCTATGGTGGCATTATCATTACTACGCGAACTAGGACCTGTGGTTGCAGCTTTATTATTTGCCGGCCGCGCGGGTTCCGCATTAACCGCTGAAATAGGTTTAATGAAAGCTACAGAGCAACTATCAAGTTTAGAAATGATGGCAATTGATCCATTAAGACGAATAGTTGCTCCGCGTTTTTGGGCTGGTTTTATTAGCTTACCTTTGTTAGCGGCTATTTTTTCTATGGTTGGTATATTGGGCGCACATGTTGTCGGTGTTGATTGGCTCGGTGTTGACAGTGGTACTTTTTGGTCAGTGATGAAAGACCAAGTTGACTTCAATAAAGATATACTCAATGGCGTGATTAAAAGTATTGTTTTTGCATTTGTGGTAATGTGGATAGCCGTTTATAAAGGCTATGATTGTGAGCCTACATCAGAAGGCATTAGTCGAGCAACAACTTCAACTGTAGTGCAATCATCGTTATTGGTTTTATTCTTAGATTTTATCTTAACAGCGTTAATGTTTGTTAACTAAAGTGTAATTTATTTTTGTTGTTTTATTATTTTAATACAAGGCGTTGGTGAAAGACATGGTGTCTAAAAAAGTAGAATTAGCGGTAGGTTTTTTTGTTGCATTAGGTATCGCAGCTTTATTGGCCTTATCATTTAATGTTGCCGATAGTGGCGCTGGCGGTAGCGGAGAAACTTATCAACTATATGCTAAGTTCGATAATATTGGTGGTTTAAAAGTGCGCTCTCCTATTAAAGTAGGTGGTGTTGTTGTTGGCAGAGTAAGTGAAATATCATTAGGTACAGATGATTACACTCCTAAAGTCACACTGGATATTGATATTAAATATAATCAATTTTCAGAAGCAACGTCAGTCGCCATTTTAACGGCTGGATTATTAGGTGAACAATATTTAGGTATACAACCAGGCTTTGTTGATGAATCGGTTGATACTCTAGTGCCAGGTGACTTTATTGAAGACACTAAATCTGCATTAGTTTTAGAAGAATTAATTGGACAGTTTTTATTTAGCCAAGGTAAGGATGAGTAATAAAGTAATGATTATAAATAAACGTAATGTATTTATTAAGGTAATAGTTAGCTTAGCTGTTTATTTTAGCTCGAGCCATATGGTTATGGCTAACAATGCAGTGCAAGACTCTTCTGAAAAAACAACCAAAATAGCTGCACCAACAGCCGTTGACCAAACAAACCCATATAGCATGATAAAAGGAGCAGCAGAACAAACCTTTGCTCGCTTTGCTAGAGAGAAAGATACTATTAAAGCTAACCCTAATGTATTAAAAGACATCGTTCGTGAAGAGTTGATGCCGTATGTTAATTATAAATATTCGGCATTCAAAGTTATTGGTAAATATTTAAGCCAAACAACAGATGAAGAACGCAGGGACTTTGTTCCAGTTTTTTATGAATACCTGATTACTTCTTACGCGCAAGTTTTTACTCTATATGATAATCAAGAGCTTCAATTTGAACCTGAAAAATCATTTGATGATAGAAGAATTATTGCGGTTAACACTCGTATTATTATGCCTGGTAGCGATAATATTGATGTTGCTTTTAAAGTGCGTTTAGATAAAAAAACAGAGCAGTGGCAAGCATTTGATATGGTTGCCGAAGGGATTAGTTTACTCGACTCAAAACAAGCTGAGTTAGGCAGTATCATTAGACAAAAAGGCTTGCCTTATGTGACAGAGCTTTTAAAAAATAAAAGTACTCGTGATATTGTTTTTAAGAATGACGATAATAACAATGTAGATACATCATTTGAAATTACCGAGTAAGGTTAAATTGTGAGCAAAGCTAACATAGTATTAAATCACGGTATACTTACTATTGATGGTGAGTTGAGTCGCTTCAGTGTTGCAGAGTTCAACGTTAATGAGTATGTAAACTGGTTTGCCCATAGTGCAGTCAAAATTGATTTAAGCCAAGTAAGTAAAGCAGATACAGCAGGCTTAGCTTGGTTATTCTATTTATTAGAGCAAGCAGAGCATCATGCCTGTCAATTAAGTTTTAGTAATGTGCCTGAAAAATTAACTAAACTCATTACCTTAAGTGGTGTTGATGGGTTATTACCGATCATAAGTGATTAACTTCACAATCAGTACGCAAATAGTACTAAACAGTAATAAAAATAAAGGAGTCTCCCTTGGAAATTGGTGACGTAGAGCAGTTAGTAAGTAAATTAGTAAGTGAAGCATTAGCGCTTGACGAAATACATGTAAAGTTTGATGGTTCGCAATGTCGAATTAATGCGGTAAGTGATATGTTTGATGACTTAAGTCGTGTTAAACGCCAACAAGTGGTACTAAAGCCTTTAGCTGATGTCATTAAAGACGGTACCATTCATGCAATCACGGTAAAAACATTTAATAAAACACAGTGGCAACGCGATAAATTATTTAATAGTTAATTTATATATTAGCTTAATTTTTTGATAAAAAATTGTAACTAAATTGTATTTTTTATGCCTAGCTTTTTACTGCTAGGCATTTTTGTGTATACTGACTCGATATTTTAAACCTTTTAAGTAAGTAGTGGTTATTTTGGACGCATTTAAAGTTATTGGTGGTAATCCACTTCGCGGCGACGTCGTGATCTCCGGAGCAAAAAACGCTGCTCTTCCTATATTAATGTCAGCGCTATTATCAAAAACACCAATTGTTTTTAGTAATGTGCCGAAACTTAATGATATTTTAACAACAGTTAAATTATTAGGTCAGCTTGGCGCTAAGACAGAATGGCTTAGTGAAAATCAATTGATGATCGATGCTAGCAGTATTGATGTTTGTCGTGCTCCGTATGATTTAGTTAAAACAATGCGTGCATCAATTTTAGTACTTGGCCCATTATTGGCTCGTATGGGACACGCTGAAGTCTCTTTACCAGGTGGCTGTGCTATCGGTGCTCGACCCGTTAACCTTCATATCGAAGGTTTAAAAGCAATGGGCGCGGATATCACGGTAGAAGACGGTTATATCATTGCTAAGAAAGAAGGTCGTTTAACCGGCGCTACTATCTTAATGGATATGGTTAGCGTTACGGGTACTGAAAACTTAATGATGGCTGCAGCATTAGCTGATGGGATCACAATCATTGAAAATGCGGCGCGTGAGCCTGAGATTGTTGACCTTGCTGAATGCTTAATTAGCATGGGGGCTAAAATTACCGGTGCAGGCACTAACACGCTAACGATTGAAGGTGTTAGCGAGTTAAATGGTAAAGCATATTCAGTTATGCCAGATCGCATTGAAACAGGTACTTTCTTAGTTGCTGCAGCTGTAACTCAAGGTCATATTAAATGTTTAAATACTGATCCTACTGCACTAGAGGCTGTGTTAGCTAAGTTAAAAGAAGCGGGCGCTTTAATCACTACAGGTGATGATTGGATTGAGTTAGAAATGACAGGTCCTGCACAAGCTGTAAATATTAGAACAGCACCACATCCAGCTTTCCCTACTGATATGCAAGCACAGTTTATGACAATGAATGTGTTAGCTGAAGGTACTGCAACCGTTATTGAAACTATTTTTGAAAATCGCTTTATGCATGTTCCTGAATTACAACGTATGGGAGCAGATATCGCGTTAGAAGGTAATACCGCAATCGTTAAGGGGGTTGACAGCCTTAATGGAGCACAAGTTATGGCAACAGACTTACGCGCTTCAGCAAGCCTTGTTATTGCGGGGTTAGTGGCTAAATCACCAACACAGGTTGATAGAATCTATCATATCGACCGAGGTTACTTATGTATTGAAGGTAAGTTACAAAGTTTAGGTGCTGATATTACCCGTATTAAAGTAGATTAATACGGAAATACATAGCCATTATAGAAAGCCAGAGCTATAAACGTTCTGGCTTTTTTAGTGCTAATACCAAGTCTGTTAACCAGTTATTACTCAAT